>SDZD01000003.1 GCA_004172935.1 bacterium
CGGATGCGGCGGTTCGACCATGGCCCAGGTCACTCCCACATCGGCCAAGCCGCGCACCTCCTCGAGAAATCGATCGGCACCGCCGGCCGCGCCGTACTGTAAACGGGCCTTTGGGCCGATGGCGATGTCGAAAGGACCCGTCTTGCCCAGGTCCTCGCGCAGCGCCTGGAGATTGGCGATCTTCTCGCCAAGTTGCTCGAGGGTATGGATGCCCGTGTCACGGTTGAGCTGAGACATCGTCGGCGCCGCATACGTCGTGAACACACGAGAGACCTGGATGCCCGGCCCGGTCGGATTTTCTTCGATTAGGACGAGGTGTTCGCTGGGCACATTAACGACAGGAGGCAAGCTGCCTTCGGCATAACCATTTTCGGGGGTGTAGTCGAAGGCGAGCCAGTCGATGGCTACGGATACTGTTCCGGCGGGGGCGTTGGGCGCCGACGGAAAAACCATGCCCGTGAGGCCGACTAACGAGAAGCCGGGGGCCAGCATTGTTCTTCCACCAATTTCGACGCGGTCACCAAATTTAAAAGAATTCAAGGTTTGCTCTCCTTTAATTTAATCGCGGTTCATCTCACGCACTTTGGCAAACGATTCGAGGCGGCGAACCGTTGCTAGGCTGGAACGGCGGCGTTCGACTGCCTGTTCGATTTTGATGGAAACCAGTTCGTAGACATCCACGCCGGGAATATTCTTTTCGACGTAATCGAAGGCGCCCATTTTCATGCACTCGACGGCGTTCGCCACGTTGCCGTAGGCGGTGAGGACGACGACTTCGGTGAACACGTCGCGCGCGAGAGCGCTTTTGAGGACTTCGACGCCCGAAGAGGGCGATTCCATCAGCATATCGGTGAGTACCACGTCGAAGGGGACGGGAGCCTCTTCGATGGCACGGCTGGCCTCGGCTTGTGAGGCGGCTGTTGTCACGCTGTGTCCGTCGCGACGCAAACGGCGCTCCAACGACATCCTTACATCATCTTCATCATCGGCCACTAAAAGTTTTCCCATTTCGCTTTCTCTTCAGTTTGACGCTATTGCGGCGCTTAGATTTTAAATGTTCTTGGCATCGCGGGCTGTAACAATTTTTCCTGTCACTTCGCGACCTAAATATGTCTTTGCAAACTGAACATTGTTTGGCTCTTGCGATGAGGCCCGCTTACTTATTCGCAGTTATAGAATTCCATATCGGGAGAGTACCACGCGGCATCGCGGTGCGGCATTGGGGGCTTCGCCGAGCCTTTCGATAAAGAGTTTCAAATCGGCCTCATCATCGACATCGCGCCATGCGCTGAGGGTGCGAAAGGCGAGGTCATGGTCGTGGCTGAGGCTGTGCAAATTTTCGGTGAGGTGACTCAGGGTGTCGCGTGCTGAAATCGGTACACCCTCGAATAAGTACGCGGGCAAATGGCGGGCGCTGCCGAGCAGATAAAAGCCACCATCGAGCGACGGGCCGACCACCAAGGGGAGTGATTCGAGCGAGGCGAAGGCTGCTTCGAGCAGGTGGGACGGTAAATCAGGAGAATCGGAGCCGATGAACACCACGCGCTCGAAACCTTGGGCACGCAAATGGGCGTCGGCGCGCAACAGGCGTGCCCATAGGTCACCGCCGCCCTGTGCGTTAGTCACTCCCGACCATAGCTGCTGGCCGTCGAACTCATCGGGAGTGAGGAACAGGTGCGTTGTCACCTTGATAGAAGCGCACAGCGCGAGCGTATCGGCCAGCATTGCAGTCGCGAGATCGAACGCGAAGTCATCGCCGTGGGTTTGAGCCAGTCGGGTTTTGGCCTTGCCCACTTCGGGCGCGCGGGAGAACAGGGCGATGACGCAGCGATTCATTGCTTTGCAGTTTGGGCGTTAGTGCCCCGCCTTAGAATGGCGGTGGCGGACCAAAGCCGGGGCCACCGGGAGGCGGGGGGCCATCAAAACCGGGGCCACCCGGTGGTGGACCGTCCATACCATCAGGGCCACCGAAGCCGGGACCGCCCATACCAGGCCCTCCGAAGCCGGGGCCTCCACCCATACCGGGACCACCCCTGCCACCGGGAGGGCCTTTGGCGAAGCTGGAATCGGCTTTGGCGTGGTGGTAGCGTGGGATGAAGGGGAACTCGTCGGTGAGGACGTAGTAGTAGGTGCCTTGAGGGTATTCGGGGGTGATGCCAGTCCGCCCATTGCATTCGTCTAGGTCGCCTGCACCTTTGACGTATTCCCAGTCGGCGGTGAAGGTGCCGTCATAGGCGCCGCCGGGGCCGGTATTGCCAGCGGGGCGTGTGCCTTCCTTGAGGCGGTAACTGGAGCGTAATTTTTTGAGGCCACTTTTATCGTTGTTGGCTGCCGCGTAGCCGTAAGTCGCATAAATAGGGAAGCCATCGGAGCCATAACCGATGAGTACCATCTGGTCTTTCTTGGCGACTTTTTCGATGAGCTTCACCGGGAGACCGTGGTAGTGGTAGGCGCCGCCCGGTTGGACGTGGGCGTTGCTGGAGTCGGTGCCGAGGTCAACGTTGCCTGAAAGGGCCTCATAGTTCCAGGTGCGGTTACCGTTCCAGAATTCGTTGGTGCCGGGATCGAAGGGGATGCCATTGACTGCGACACCGAAGTCATCGTGCCCAAACGAGGTTATGGCGCCCATAACTGGCTTGTCGGGCATTCGGAATTTGTAGTTCTGGGCCGAG
Organism: bacterium; assembly: GCA_004172935.1. Taxonomy (GTDB): domain Bacteria; phylum Armatimonadota; class Abditibacteriia; order Abditibacteriales; family Abditibacteriaceae; genus Abditibacterium. Next base: position 2,673 of record SDZD01000003.1, read on the forward strand.
ATGCGGTTGGGGTTGCCCGGTCCCGGAAACTGCCCGGTGACGTGGTTCGGGATGCCATTGGAGGTGATGGTGCGAATGCCGTTTTTGTCCTCGATGGTAACTTTGGGGTCGGGGAGTGGCCCGGTATCTCCTTCGTCTTCATCGAAGCCGGGGGGCGGCCCGCCACCGGGAGGGCCACCGAAGAAGGGGTCTTGCTGCGCATAGACGTAGCCCCCCGCCGAGATGGTGGACAAGGCGCCAATGGCGACGATAAGAAGAACAGCTTTTTTCGATTTCATAGAATTGCTTTAAATTAGACGGTGAAAATTCGCTGGATGAACCAGAAGGCGCCCATAGCGGCGACGCCCATCGAGCCATAGCGAACGACTGGTTGTTGGAGCGAGGGCCACTGTTTGACGAGCGCGCCGAGTACGGTCGAAAATAGCAGGACGAGAACGGCCTGTCCGATTTCGACGCCGCAGTTGAAGGCCACCAGCGCCCATGCTAATGCCTCGCGGGGGAGTCCTACTTCGGCGAGGGCGCCAGCGAAGCCGAAGCCGTGGATGAGACCGAAGCCGAAGGCCATATAGGGGCGCCAGTCAATGCGCTGCGGGTCTTGTTCGCGGTGGCGATTGAGGAAATTGGACAGCGCGACGAAGACGATGGAGAGCGCTATGACTGGTTCGACAAAGCGTGGTGGTAGCGAGAAGGTTCCCGTCGCAGCCAACGACAGGGTGATGCTGTGGGCGAGGGTGAACGCCGTCACGATTTTGAGGAGTTGGCGCCAATTTCCGCCCAATAGCAATAGGCTCAGGAGGAAGAGGATGTGGTCAATACCGCCGAAGATGTGACCGATGCCCTCGACTACAAAGCGCAGTGCGACCTGTGCTTTGGTGAGTTGCTGATTTGAGCCGCCGATAACGGCGCTTGGATGGGCCGAGTTGAGCAGGACTTCATCGAGAACCTGACGGTCTTTGATGACGGTGAGGACAGTGCGTTGGTCGGCGACTTCGGGGAAAATAGGCGAATCGAGCGCGACCTGTGGCGCAGTCGAAACTTTCGCTTTCGATTGTGCCTGCCAAATTATGATGCCGTTGGCTTTGTCGCGTATTAATTGGACCTGAGTAGGGGAGAAGGACTGACCATTTATATGGAGTTTGAGCCGGTTGCTAATTTCGGTTTTGGCGTCGGAGGTTTGAAGGAGATGGGCGTGGGCTACCACGCTGACCGCGATGCCTTTGGAATCGAAGCGCACTTTTACCCCGGTCATGTTGAGGGTGTGCGACCATGCCGCTGTGACGGACAGCGCCAGAAATAGCATCACCAGAACCACACCATTCAATCTCTGCATCGAAGTCGAACCTTTTGTTGGGAAATACGAGGGCGACCTCTAGCTTCACAAACATATTTCGCCTTTGAGTTGGGGAGATGTAAATTTTTATTAGGCGGTACTAAAGAGTCGAGCTGTGTGTTTGATTGCACGAAATATGCAACGATTTTGGGGCGCTTTTGCTCATAGTCCGCGCTTTAATTCCATGTCTAATCCTCTATTCGCAGAACTCATTGCGCGCCGTTATGGTGCCTCGACCCCAGAGGTGTTGCGCGAGTTCGCCGACACCGCAAACCCCGTACTAGAAACGCTACTCGACCATAAATCGGTGCGCCAATTCAAGAAAGAGCCGTTGGCCGCTGGCACCGTTGAGTTGTTGGCGACTGCGGCGCAAAGCGCTGCATCTTCCTCGAATTTACAGGCATGGAGCGTGGTGGCATTGCAAAACGAGGAGCATAAAGCTGCCGCTGCAACTCTGTGCGGCAACCAACAGTTCATCCGTGATGCGCCGCTATTTATGGTTTTCATCGCCGATTTAGCTCGCCTTTACTGGATTTGCGAACACGAAAAGCAACCAACCGAAGGGTTAGAATTTTTCGAGATGTTCCTGGTCGCTGCTTTGGATGCCGCCCTCGCCGCCCAGAATATGGCAGTGGCCTCCGAAGGATTGGGACTGGGCATCTGCTACGCGGGCGCTGCTCGCAACCACCCACGCGAATTAGCCGACTTGCTGAAGTTGCCGTCTCACTCTATCGCGCTTTTCGGCATGGCTATCGGCCATCCGCAGGACGACCTGAAGACTACTGCCAAACCACGTTTGCCTCAATCCGGCTTGCTGCACTACGAAACCTATTCGAGCGAGCAGTGGCCCACCGAAATCGAAGCCTACAACCAGACGATGGCGGAATTTTATGAGTCGCAACAGATGAACGCCCACCAATCGTGGTCACAGTCTTCGGCTAAGCGGGTGTGCCGCAAAGAATCGCTATCTGGCCGCGATGTGTTGCGGCAGATTTTGGAGGAAAGGGGCTTTGGGTTGAGGTGAGACATGAACACAATACAAAAAACGCAAGGTGTGAATGGGGGTGGGGCTTGTATTGGTCAAACACGCATTGCTGTTTGGATGCTCGAAGCGGCACGCCGCGAAGGGTTTAGTGATGAAGATATTCTGGTGATGTATCCCCAACTTACAGCAAGCGACTTATCTTGTTGCTGGAAATACATAAACACGCATAAAGGTGAGATTGAGCAGGAAGTCCAAGAGAACGACATGCTTAAAACAAGTTCAGCATAAAAAATTACCCGTTTCAGGTGCCATACTTCTCGATTGAAGTTGAGAAATTTATGCCCCTTTTCACGATTGAAAATAATAAAAAAAATTTGCAATTAGTTCCGCCCTCTTCTTTTAGTCAGCATGGGATTTTAGAGCGTTCTCATATACAGACGATGTTGCGTGATGATGCCTCTGCATTACAGGCAATAACTGGTGAATCGTTGCTTGTAATTTCCGAAGAATATAATCAGTGGGAAAATAAAGATTCAAATCGGCGCATTGATTTATTGGCGATTGATGCAGATGCAAATCTCGTCATAATCGAACTCAAGAGAGTTGAGGGCGGAGAACATATGGAGCTACAGGCCCTTCGATATGCCGCTATGATTTCGTCAATGGATTTAGAGGGGATAGTTGCTACATATCGTGGGTATTTAGAGACACATCCCACGCTAGATACCCCGCCCGAAAGCGCAGAGTCGAAAATTCTACAGTTTCTGGATAAGCCCTCCTCTATTGGTGTTTCGATCTCTTCAACTCCTCGCATTATCCTCGTATCTCCTTCGTTTTCTAAAGAGATAACTACGACAGTGCTTTGGTTGAATGAACGTGGCCTCGATATACAATGCATCGAAATTAAGCCTTATCAAGTTGGTGAAAAGCTATTGCTTAACTCTGATAAAATTCTCCCACTTGAGTCTTCGGATGGGTACATTATTCGTCCCGGTCAGCAATCTGGAGAGGTAGTAACACCAAAGTCAAAAAGAACCCAATCTGCTCCTAGTGCAGTGCCTTATTTAGTGCGTCATGAGGTTCTTAAAGTTGGCACTTCAGTTCATTTGGTTCGGGATGTACGCCCTCAATTAATAGTCCCCGATTCGCAAAAACGCGCCCGCTATAATGGTGGGATTAAATTTTTATGGGAGGAAGATGGCCAGAATTACTCACTATCTGCGCTTTGCGCCGAAATCTGCCGTCGCAATAACGGTAATATGGGGTCGGGGAGTTGGGCTGGACCTAACTACTGGGCAATTGAAGGAGAAAGCCAAACTTTAGGCGAAAAAATGTACGAAATGTTGGCTGAGACGGGTGCTGAGTAAGTTGTTTGTCGGATTAGAATGGATGTAGCCGCAATAGCCAAATGAAAAGGGTGCGTGAACTCAAAGTTCACGCACCCTTTTCTATTTGGCTAGTTCGCTTTTAGCGACGGGGGCCGCCGAAGCTGCCCATGCCGCCGCGTGGTCCGCCGCCGCCACTGTTGCCGCCGCCGTTTCCACCACGGGGGCCGCGATCATCGCGACGGGGTGGGCGACCTTCGCCGCCGTTGTCGCCGCCCTCACGTGGGCCACGGTCGCCGCCGGAATCGCGTGGGCCGCGATCATCACGGGGACGGTCGTCGCGAGGACGATCCTCACGGGGGCCACGGTCTTCGCGCGGGCCACGGGGGCCACGGTCGCCGCGATCAAAGCCGCCACGTCCGCCATCGCGCGGGCCGCGATCTCCACGGGGGCCACGGTCTTCGCGCGGGGCGCGTTCGCGCTCGACATAGCCTTCTGGTTTGGGCAGAAGGGCTTTGCGAGACAGGTTGACGCGGCCCTGGTCGTCGATTTCGGCGACTTTGACTTTGACTTCGTCGCCGATTTTGACTGCGTCTTCAACGGTGTTGACGTAATCCCACGACAGGTCGGAGATGCGGATGAGGCCCTCTTTGCCCGGCAGAATTTCGACGAAGGCGCCGAAGTTCATGATGCGGGTGACTTTGCCGTCGAACTCTTCGCCGACTTCGAGTTCGCGAACCATGTCGCGGATGATTTTGGCCGCTGCTTCGCCGCCCTGCGCCTGAACGCTGGTGATGAACACGGTGCCATCGTCTTCGATGTCGATTTTGGCGCCAGTACGTTCGACGATGGAGCGGATCATTTTGCCGCCAGGTCCGATGACTTCACCGATGCGTTCGGGCGGGATTTGTACCGTCAGAATGCGTGGTGCGAACTGCGAAAGCTCGCCCTTGGGAGAAGCGATGGCGCCTTTCAGCACTTCCAAGATCTTCAGGCGGGCTTCGCGAGCCTGCTCGAAGACTTTGGCGATCATGTCGATAGGCAGATATTTTGCCTTGGTATCGAGCTGAATCGCGGTGATGCCTTCGGTGGTTCCGGCCACTTTGAAGTCCATGTCGCCATAGAAGTCTTCGATGCCCGCGATGTCCGTCAAAAGCGTGTAGTCGTCGCCCTCGTCTTTGACGAGACCGATGGAGATACCAGCCACGGGGGCCAAGATGGGCACACCTGCGTCCATCAGAGCCAGAGTGGAGCCGCACACCGATGCCATCGAAGTGGAGCCATTGGATGACAGAACTTCGGAAACGCAGCGCAGGGTGTAGGGGAAGTCGGCTTGTGTCGGCAGAACCGGAACAAGCGCTTTCTCGGCCAATGCACCGTGGCCGATTTCGCGACGGCCAGGGCCGCGCATCGGGCGAGCTTCGCCGACCGAGTAGGGCGGGAAGTTGTAGTGGTGCAGGTAGCGACGCTTCTCTTCTTCGTCCAGACCGTCGATGATTTTCTCATCGCCGGGGCTGCCGAGGGTGGCGACGGTTAAAACCTGAGTTTCGCCGCGCGAGAAGAGGCCGGTGCCGTGGGTACGGGGCAGAATATCAACGCGCGCCGTCAATTGACGCAATTCGCCGATTTTGCGACCATCGGGACGGATACCGTCTTCCAAGATGGAGCGGCGGGTGATTTTCTCGGCGATTTTCTCGAAAGCTGCGCCCAGATAGGAGATTTCGTCGCCCAAGACTTCGGCGAGTTCGGCTTTGGCCTGAGTGCGCAAAGCGATAACCGCTTCGTTGCGCTCGCCCTTGACGGGTGTGAGCAATGCCTGTTTGAACTGGTCGCCGTATTTGTCCTGAATTGCTGCGAAAACGGTGTCCGGGATTTTCGAGATTTTCATCTCGGTTTTGGGCTTGCCGAATTTCTCGCGCAGTTCGTTTTGCAGGTCGAAAATCGGCTGCATGACGCGGAACGCGATTTCGTGCGCTTCGGTCATCTGGTCTTCGGGAACCTGTTTGGCGCCCGCCTCGATCATGCAGATGCCTTCGGCGCGTGCCGAAACAACCAATTCCAAGCCGCCCGCTTCGATTTGTTCGTGGGTTGGGTTGATGATGAAATCGCCGTCCAACAAACCGATTTTGACGCCCGCGACGGGGCCTTCAAAGGGGATGTCCGAAAGGTGAAGGGCAGCACTCGCGCCGATGAGGGCGGGGATGTCCACTTCGTTCTCGCCGTCGTACGACAAAGTGGTCAAAACGACCTGCACGTCGTTGAGAGCGCCTTTGGGGAACTGAGGACGGATGGAGCGGTCGATGAGACGACCGTTCAAGATGGCTTCTTCGCCGGGACGTGTTTCGCGGCGGATGAAGCGGCTGCCGGGCATTTTGCCCGCCGCGTACATGCGCTCTTCGAAATCGACGGTCAGTGGGAAAAAGTCCATGCCCGGACGAGGGTCACGGGCCATCGTGGCGGTGCAGAGGATGACGGTATCGCCATAGCGTACCGTGACGGCGCCGTTCGCCTGGTTCGCGAAGTCGCCTGTTTCGATGGTGAGCAGGCGCCCGCCCCAGTCCATCGAAACCGAGTTTTGTTGTATTGCCATTTCGGATCAGTTGGGTGTTCTCAGGCGAAAGTTTTTAGTTTCGAGGAGGTTTGGGAGACGAACCACTAAAAACTAAGGGCTAAGAACTTGAACAAAAACGCCGCCGTTCCCTATATGCAAAGCCTGTTGGTGAACGACGGCGCATTGTGTATTGGTTTAGCGGCGGATGCCGAGTTTGCCGATGATGGTACGATAGCGAGCCACCTCGGAATTTTGCAGATAGCGCAGCAAGCGGCGGCGCTGTCCGACGAGTTTCAAAAGGCCCAAACGCGAAGAGTGGTCCTTCTTGTGTGTTTTCAAGTGTTCAGTGAGGTAGTTGATGCGAGTGGTTAGAAGCGCAATTTGGACTTCCGGTGAACCGGTGTCCCCCTCATGTTTTTGATGTTCGCGGATGACCGCCGATTTTTCACGTTCTGCAACAGACATTTTTCTTTTAATTCCTTTGGCGAAGGACTTTTTAGATAGACCTACAAATTTTACCAGAGTCGGGGGGATAGAGCAAAAAATAAGCCTCCTTACTTTGTTCTCAGTGTGATGCGCATGTAATAGGCTTGATTTTAGAAGAAAAAGCGGTTAACGGTGAGCTTAGGGATTAGGTGACCGAGTTCATATACCTTCGCGTTTTTAGGCCCCTCCTAACCTCCCCACTACGTAGAGAGGGACCGCTCATTGAACTATTACGGAGGTTGGGTTTTGCGGCAGGTGGTTCCCGCTTCGCGGCCCTTGGCCGGGGCCGACCATAAGTGGACTATTTCAGTGTTGTTGTCCTCATATTGCTCGCAAGGGCATCAATGACCAGTGATACCCGCCTTGCAGTTATGGACAATGTTTGCGGGGCTTAGGTGGATAAGTGGCGTCTGCTGTTGGGTTTCACAGCAGAGATTATGGTCGCAGCAGTTCAGAAGGAGCGTTTGGCTCCGGGTTTAGCTCAGCAAATTTCGACGCGCGTGGTGTTTTTCATTGCGGGGTTTAGCGTTGGTGCGTGGGCGCCACTTATCCCTTATGTCAAAGACCGCGCAGGATTGGACGAGGCTCAGTTGGGCTTTTTGTTGCTGTGTTTGGGATTTGGTTCGATTTTGACCATGCCGCTCACGGGCATGTTGGCTTCGCGGTTTGGGTGTCGTGGGGTTATTGCGGTCGCTTCAATTCTGCTGGCGCTGTGCTTGCCTCTGTTGGCGACATTTTCCAGTATTCCGTTATTAGCTGCGACGCTATTTGTTTTTGGCGCGGCATTGGGCACTGCTGATGTCACGGTGAACATTCAGGCCACCATCGTTGAAAAGGCGAGTGGGCGGGCGATGATGTCGGGATTTCATGGGCTTTACAGCGTGGGCGGTTTGATTGGTTCGGCGGCTTTGAGTGGGTTACTGTGGCTCAAGTTGGGGCCGTTTGCCTCCATTCTGTTCGCATCGGGGCTTATTGTGTTGCTTATCGCCCGTTTTGCCAAAGATTTGCTGCCCTATGGAAGCGAGAGCCACGAGCCGCTGTTCGCTTTTCCTCGTGGCAAGGTGATTGTGATTGGCCTGTTGTGCTTCATCACCTTTATGGCTGAGGGTTCGGTGCTTGATTGGAGCGCGGTTTTCCTGACTACTTTGCGCGGAGTTGATTCCTCACAGGCTGGGCTTGGTTATGCGGCTTTCGCCATCGCCATGACGGTTGGGCGTCTGGGAGGAGATAGGATTGTCGAGGTGTTGGGGGGCAAGAAGATTTTGATCTTCGGCGGTTTATGCGCTGCGATTGGGTTTGGGCTTGTGGTGCTAGTGCCGTTCGCCCCGGTTTCGCTGTTGGGCTTTACGATGGTTGGTTTAGGCGCCTCGAATATCGTTCCGGTGCTGTTCACTGAGGCCGGACGCCAAAAGATCATGCCCGCCGGGTTGGCTATTTCGGCCATCACTACCATTGGCTACACCGGAATTTTGACTGGCCCTGCCACCATCGGGTTTATCGCCCACGCCTCTAGCCTGTTGTTTTCGATGGGGTTGGTCGCTCTGAGCTTGTTGGCAGTGCCATTGGCTGCCAACAAAGTGCTGTCGCTCGACTAAGCGGTAGAGGGTTTGCTGGATGCTGCCGCTCTTGTTTCCTGTTTTTGCTTGTCTGCTTCGTAAGCCTCGGCCAATAGGGTCTTCACTATTTCCACCGTGTTGTCGGCGGGGTTGAGGACGCACAGCCAGTACATGTTGCCGTACACCGGATGTGGCATCAGTTTGTCGAGAGCGGTGAAGTCATATTCTTTGGTTTTGCTATCATCGCCGAACAGGCTCTTGAAGGTGGCTTTGCTGACGCCGATGTTGAGCCGAAAAACCTCTGGGCGATTCAAGTCGGAGAATTGATCGTACTCGTCGCTGACTACGAGAGTGATGAAGGGGAAGTTGTTCTGCTCGCCTATTAGTGCCGCATAGAAGAAGAATTTGTTGCCTCCCGATTCGACTACGTAGGTGTTTTCGAACGTGTCGGCTATGTATTGGGTAATCGTGGCTTCGGTCATTAGGATGGTAACTATACCGCGCGACACGCGGCTTTTGCCCGCAAGTTTTTTTGTATCAGGCCATAATTTTTGAATTGAGCTGCCTGGTTGAGATGGACTTATAGGGGCAATCCGCGTGAATTGCCCCGGCGAGAAATCAAATGGTTTCGATGGCTTTTGCCAGTTCGATGTCGCGCGATGTTACGCCGCTGACGGTATGTGTCCATAGTGACAGCGAGACATCGCGAAAATGAATCTCGATGTCGGGGTGATGGTTGTGCTGCTCGGCCAAATCGGCGACGGCGTTCACGAAGGCAATGGCGGCTCGAAACGAGGGGAACGAGTAGGAGCGATGAATGGCGAAATCAGTTGAAAGCCATTCAGGAAATTCGGCGAGAGCTTCGTCTATTTCTTCGGGTGTATAGGGTTGCATACATGCCCAAACGGCGCGATTTAAAGGCCAGAAAATACCAAAGCAACGATATTGTCGCACAAGTAAAATGAGGGGCGATGGACGAACTCGATCCCGCCGTAAAAATCGGTGTCGCGGCTAACCTCGCGCGCTACTACAGCGCCGAAGGGCGAGGGCTATTAGCGCCTTTGACACGCCTTCTCCAAGATTCTCTGGGCGATGTCGTCGAAGTCCAGATGACGGGCGGCTTCTTTTCGAAAAAAGAGTTGACCGGAGTCGCTTTCACGCTGGGAGAATGGCGCTATGCGTTGGAGGATGAGGGCGGCAACCGCCGAAGCGGCGCTCTGGTTGCGAAGCGCTCGCGCATTGTGCGCAACATCGCGTTGAAAACCGAAGTGCTGCCCGTTGCCGCATGGCTCGAAGAAGTAGGGCTGGCCCTCGAAGTCGAGGCGCAGAATAACCAGATGGCTCATGCCGCTCTCTCGAAGTGGGTTTGGTAACAAGCGAGGCTAAATTATGGGCCTATTCGACCTCTTTAAACATGAAGACCCTGCTGTTGAAGCGCGGCGTGCCGCTTTTCTTGAGCGGCAGGAACAATCCATTCGCGCGCTGGAAGCGGGCGGTTTGCCGCTCGACGCCGTGGAGCGATTGCAGGAGCAGCGCAACCGGCAGGGCACACCGCAGCATTTGTGGACTTCCGATTTGAGCGTTAACGAGTTATCTCTGACGCACGATTGCGGATACGAGCCGTTAGGGCAGGTACTGGGGGCTTCGACTTATCATGTCGGTCTTCAGTGGAGATCGCAGTTGTGGCGCGACGGCGCGTGGCAGAATGGCACCTCCTACGAACTCGATGTGGTTTCACACGCCTTCCATCAGGCACGCCAACTGGCGCTTTCGAGGCTTTGGCAAGAGGCGAAGATGTTGGGCGCGCATGGCGTTGTCGGCGTACGAGTCGAAAAACGAGACGCGGGTTGGGCCGACGACCTCATCGAGTTTTCGGCGCTTGGCACCGCGATTCGCCTCGAAAATACGCCGCCCTCCGATGCTTCACCGTGGCTATGCAACTTGTCGGGGCAGGATTTCTGGAAGTTGCATCGGGCCGGATTCGAAGCGGCGGGCATCGTGGCGGGTAACTGCACCTATTTGTGTGTGCCCTCGCAGAACTCGCAGCAGGTGATGACCGGGGGCTTTTTGACGATGGGGTCGTGGACCAATCAGGAAATGCCCGAATTTACGCAAGCGATGTTTCAAGCGCGCGAAATCGCCCAGAACCGCTTGGTTTCCGAGGTGCGCGCGCTCAATGCGACGGGCACGGTCGGGATGATAATCGAGAATGACGCCACCGAACAAGAAATGGGCGGTAGCAATAATATCCGCACGGCTCTACGCTTCAATTTTTTGGCGTTGGGGACGGCGATTCGGCCTTCCAAAAAAGCCCCCGAACTTTCACTGCATGGAACGATGCCGCTGAAGATGATGCGGCTACGCAACAAGTATTAATTGACAGAAGAAAATAACAGGACTCACATCATGCCTTACACACCTGGTTCCACTCAAGGTTTGCCTACGGTTGCTCAAGACAGACTGCGCGCTATGCGCGGCGGAGGCACACAAAAACCTTTGTGGACTTCCGATTTGAGCGTCAACGAATTTCTGCTGGTGCGCGAAGCGGGCTTCGACCCGTTGGGATTGGTAATGGGGTCGAGTATCTATCACATCGGCTTTCAGTTTTCCAACGCCTTCCAGAATCAGGAGATGGAGGTGCTGACACAAGCGATGTATGAGGCCCGCGAACTGGCGATGACTCGCATGGAAGAAGAGGCTGATTTACTGGGGGCCGATGGCATCGTTGGCGTGCGTTTGGTGGTCAATCGGCAGGAGTGGGGCGGGCACCTCGCCGAGTTCATGGCAATTGGTACGGCCATCAAACACCGCAATGGCGAGCATTATCGCGGCGCCGATAATCGGCCTTTCACCTCCGATTTAAACGGGCAGGATTTCTGGACGCTGTTGCGCGCGGGCTACCGTCCGCTTTCGATGGTGATGGGCAACTGTGTTTATCACGTCGCGCATCAGGGATTGATGCAGTCGCTCGGTCAGATTGGCCGCAACGTCGAGATGCCCAACTACACACAGGCGACCTACGATTCGCGCGAATTGGCGCTATCGCGGATGCAAGCCGAAGCCGAGCGCGAAGGTGCCGAGGGCATCGTCGGCGCCCATGTCCACGAAAACTCGCATGGTTGGGGCAGCCATGTCATCGAATATTTCGCCATCGGCACCGCCATTATGCCGATTTCCGAAGACCACTCCATCCCGTCGCCGACGCTGGTGTTGCCTTTGACGGATTGAGGCTGAGAGGGGGAGAACGGAAATTAAGTTGGGTTGGGCACGAAGTCGCCGCCGCGACAACGCTTCAGATAATTGAGGCCGAAGACCTGACCAGTCATTTCGAGTTCGTCGCGGTACACGGGGTCGTGCCAGCCCTCGATGTCGATGGCGCCTTTCCAGTTGTTTTGACGCAGTATCGAGATTATGTCCGTCCAGTTGGTGTCACCGAAACCGGGTGTGCGGTGCCACACGTAGGGTTCGCCGCCGCGAATGCCGCTGGTTTTTACCACGTTCCAGTCGACAGTCGCGTCTTTGCCGTGTAGGTGGAAGATTTTGGGCAGCCACTTTTTCAGTTGCGGCAATGGGGCGACTAATGAGTTCAGTTGGTGGCATGGCTCCCACTCCAAACCGAGCGCCGCTGAGGGCACAGCATCGAACATCATTTCCCAGGCGCGCGGCGAATGCGCGATGTTCCAGCGCGCGCTTTCCCATGTGCCGCCCATATCGCAGTTTTCCCATGCTATGCGAATGCCGCTGTCTTCGGCACGTTTCGCCAGTTCGCCCCACACCTCTTTAAATTTCGGGAGTGCGTCGGGCACGCTTTGCCCATCGAGGGCGCCCGCGAAACCCGCCACGATGTCGCAACCGAATAGGTGAGCCGCTTCGATGCAGCGTCCGAAATCGCGCGCCACTTCGTCGCTTTGCAACGGGTTGCCGAACATACCAACGCTGGAAATGGTGGCCTTATCGCCGCAGGCTTCGCGGACTTCCTTGGCCAACTGTTCGAGGGAAATATCGCCGATGCGCTCCCAGAAATTGATCTGGAAACTCTCGAAGCCATAGGGCAGAATCTGCGCGATGTAAGGCGCGCCAGCGCTCGCCTGTACGATGGTGCCGAGGCGAATGTCCTGATGTTGTTCGCGGTTCATGGGTGACTATTCCTAGCTTACTCGCACACTGGAAATTCGCAGATTCGCAGTATGGTTGAGCCGTAGGGAATCAACTCGACTTCGCGGGCCTCGCCTTCGCAGGAGGGGGCGCTGGGGGGTGGCGCCGCGCTGTCGTTCAGCAAGCCCCATTCGGGAACCGAGCGCACCGAAACTTTGGCGCGGATTGGCGGGGAATCGGGCGAAAATGGTGTCGCGGCAGGGGCCGAGTGCAGAAGCTCAATGTTTTGCACTTTGGGCGAATTGAGAGCGAAGTTCCAGTCGGCGGTGGGGCGCACTTCCAAATCTTTGGCGCGTGGTTCTAAGGCATTCTCGCGAAGCACGATGGTTTCGCCCGCTATTGGCAGGGCCAGTACCAATGGGCCGCACAACAGGGTGGCCGCTTCGTTTTCGCGTTCCTCGACGCGCACCGACTGGGGGAGGCGGACTTCGATAATATCGCCGCTTTTCCACTCGCGATTCCAACGAGTCCATGTGCCGATTTCGGTGCCGTCAACATCTTCGCCGTTGATAGTTGCGCTGGCTGCGCGCGCCCATGCTGGAATGCGCACGCGCAATGGGAAGGTCTTGGCATCGCCTTCAATCGAAACGATGCGGATGAGCAGGGTTTCGCCGAACGGGTAATTGGTTTCGACCTCGATTTCGACGGCGCTGCCGCGTACCTGCGTTGAGACGGCGCATGGTTGCAACAGGCAGAAGGCCAGTCCATCGTCGGGGGTTCGCATCCAGGCGTTGGTGACGATTTTGGGCCAACCCTGATGGAAGTTAGCTGTACAGCAACCGAAGTTGCCTTCGAGCGAAAATAGGTTCGAGTCGGCGTTGTTGGATACCCAGTCGCGGCGCGCGTGCGAACACCACACCTGATTGGGTTGTTGGTCGTACTGGCGCCCCCACATATCCTTGGTTAGTGCGGCGGGCAGGGCGTTGTAGGCGACGCGCTCGATGCGATCTCCGAGCGTGGCATCGCCCGCAATAGAAAGCAGCACTTCGAGCGAAAACAAAAACTCGACGACAGCGCAGGTTTCGACGCCCTGAACCGGGCTTTTTCCGGCCAGATGCTCATCGCCGGAGTGCATTCCGTTCGCCAGGCCATGAAAGCGCAGCAGCTTTTCCAGAATGGCGAACGACGATTTTTGGTCGCTGCCATCGCGGCTCTGGCGACTCCACACGGCGTCGTTTTTAATCGCCATCGAGTTATTCACTACATGGAGGGGCAATTTCTCGTCTTCCGTCCATGTTTTCACGTCGGTTTTGCCGCTGTAACGCTGGGCAAAGTCGCCGAAGTGCTCTTTCCAGTTGAAGCCCTGATCGTGGGCGAGGCGCGCAACTGCCAGCAGGCGCTCATCGCCGGTCTGCTCGTAAATCCAGTGCAGTCCCCACACAAGGTCGCCCCAGCGCACTTTGGCCCACACGGCGAGCGGTTTTTCGTGCAGCAGCTTGCCAATCGAATGCGCGCAGCGTTGCAGCGCGGGCACGATGCGCTCGTCGTTGGTGGCTTCCTGCCACTGAATGAGCGCTTTGAACACTACGAACAGCGGCCAGGGGTCGCGGTCGTCTTCGCCTAACCCTTCGTGGGCGTCGTCTTTGGGACCAAGCCAGCCATCTTCGTGCTGTGAAGCCAGAATGGCATCGACCCATTTCTGCGCTTTGGTTTTCAGGCGCGCTGAGTCGAGTAGGAAGGCCAGAGGCACGATACCGTCGAGCCAGTAAGGGCCGCGCTCCCAGCCTTCCGAGGGGCCACCAATCCAGCGGCTTTGCGCGACCGAGGGCCAAAATTCGTCTAAATGCCCGGTGAGGCCGTCGGCCTGCACCCGTAATTGGTTTTCCATCCAGCCACGTGGACGAATGGAGCCAAGGGGAAGCGGGCGTAGCGCAAGCGGTTGAAGTTGGTTCATGAGGCGTCTTTTCCATTTTGACGACTTCGCAAGAGGTCGTCTAAGTGGGGGGATGCCTAAAACGAACAAAACCCGCCCATAAGGGCGGGTTTTGCAATATCGGAACCTTCGATTAGGAAGGCTGGAAGGTGGCTTTGCCGTTGGAGTTGTCGCCGGTCTGGTTGTTGACGATAGCGCCAGTGATGAAGTCGGATTGACCCTTCAACGATTTGACGTGACCATCAGCGAACAAGATGTTGGCTGTTTCCAAGTGACGCTGCATACCACCGGTTGTGGTGGCTGGTGTGCCAGCAACGGTCGAAGCGACGTTAACTGGGTTAGCGGTTGGGAAGGTGCCGTCGTTGGTGCAGGCGGTGCCGTTGCACATGTAGTAGCCGGTGCCGCTTCCTGCAGGAACGCTTGTTCCGTCGCCAGCGAACACGGTCAAAGCGACGTTGTTCATGGCAGCCTGGCTGTTACCCAAAGCCAACGAGTTGGCCCAGTAGTCGGTGTAGCCTTTGACGTTGGCCACAGGGATGACTGTGGTCAATGTTGGTGGAGGCGTTGTTTCGGAAGGGCACTGATAGATTTGTGTGCTCTTCAGGTAAGGCTGAATGGCTTCGGCCCAGCCGTAAGGTACGCCAGCAATGCTTCCCGGTGCAACAGCCTGAGGGCCGACTGGGAAACGCTCGTCGTAGTCTTGTACGTACTGAAGAACACCCAGACCGATCTGCTTCAGGTTGCTCTGGCAGGACGAGCGGCGGGCATTTTCACGAGCACGGGCAAAAACTGGGAACAGAATTGCAGCCAGAATCGCAATAATTGCGATTACAACCAGCAGTTCTATAAGTGTGAAGGCAGAATGCCGCGATGGGCGGCTCGAAATGGCGTTCAACATAAAGTAGGTATCTCGACTGGGTTTCGTAGCGCCTTTGATTAGGCGCCCAATAATGCGCCCAAATTCCGACTTGCTTCGAATACCTAAAGGATTATACCCAGCGAATGTTTCAAGTTATCGCAAGAAAACTTTGAATTCTCCTTAAGACATATTGCAAAAGCTAAGAAACCACGGGAATCTTTTAGATTGCCACTAGATTACCCCTGCCCTGAGAATATCACTCTCTTCCAACCAGCCGATTGGCCTTTCGGAGTCGTCCACAACAGGGGCATCGTTTATTCGGCGTTCGCCAAATAAACGTAGCGCTTCGCGTGCCGTCATCTCGCCTCGGAGCAGCAATGGTGAACGAATCATGAACGAATCGACGCGAGATTCCAGTAGTTCGCTCGCATCATCGCAACGCAACAATGCGCGCCTCACGTCACCATCGGTTAAATAACCGCACAATATCCCCTCTTCATCGACAACGATAGCCGCTCCGGCAACCGCATTGGAGATGGCGTTCAAGGCTTCGCGGATGGTCGCCGTCTCGCGGCACAGCGCGACTTGTTCATCGCGTCTCATCACTTCGTGCACCGAAAGTGCCAGCCCATGACCGAGCGAACCACCGGGATGAAAGCGCAAAAAGTCGGACGAGCCGAAGCCGCGCGCTTCCATCAGGCACACGGCCAAGGCATCGCCCAGTGCCATGCAAAGCGTCGTCGAACTGGTCGGTGCCAAATTGAGCGGACAGGCTTCGCGTTCGACTGTAATTTCAATAGTGCAATCTGCGCCCGCTCCCAATGGTGATTGACGTGACGCTGTGAAGGCGATTACCGGAACACCCTGCTCCTTGACGGTGGGCAGAAGTCGCAAAATTTCTTCGGTTCGTCCCGAATAGGAAATGGCTAACAGGCAGTCGCCGGGAGCGACCATGCCCAGATCGCCGTGCAGAGCTTCTGCCGCGTGCAAGAACAGCGCGGGCGTTCCTGTTGAGGCCAGTGTCGAGGTGATCTTGCGTCCAACCGCGCCGCTTTTACCCAGTCCCGTCACAACCACGCGCCCCGAACAGCCAAGCACTAATTCGATGGCACGCTGCCAATTGCGCGCGGCGTTGGCATCATTTCCCAACTTGTGGTGGGCACTCGAAAGAGCGGCGCCCTCCGATTCGAGGACATGTTGAGCGATGCTGATGACATCTTCTAAACGCGATGCTGGCATAAGGACAAATTTAATTCCCCCTGTTTTTGACAAGCCCACAGAGGCAAATGGCTCATACGAACGGGCTTAAACCAACGCGCCCGACAAATTTGCTTCCAAAATCTCGCGCAGTTCCGGCGAGGGATTTTGCGACAGAGCGTAGGTAAAAGCGTCGCGCGCCGAGTTTTCGCGGCCAGCGACACGGCAAATGGCGCCCCAGTGATAGATGATTTCCGCCGAAGGTGGTGTGTTCGGCCCGCCATCGTCGCCCAGAATCGCGATGACCTCGGCTTGTTGTTTCAATGCCTCGGCAGTGCGTCCCAGACGAAATAAAGCCCACGCATAAGAATCGCCGGGGCCAGAGGCGCGAACATAACGTTCAAAGGAGTTACGCTCCGGCATGAGGTCCATTGCCAGCTTCGTCAATTGGCTACCGAGCGCGAAATCGGCTTTGCCATTGCCTCGGTCGGCCAGAAAGTAGCCGAGAGCGTTGAGTGATTGCGGGTCGAGCGAACGCCATTTCTGTGGTTCGCTCGGTAAAAAGGCCAGCGCTGCGCGGTAGGCCCGAATCGAATCGAGGCGCGCCTCGTCGCGGTCGCGTCCGGCGGGCAGGGTTTGTGCGCCCACTTCGCTAACTGCCGCATCGTTCATGCGTGCTGTTATCCATAACTGAGCAACGTTGAGACTTCCCTTTGACCCCCCTTTGATGCGTTGGTCGAGGGCGCGCCCGGCTTCATCTATCGGCTTCAAGTCTTCGCTCACCTGTTTGGCCCAATCTTTGTCGAAGCGGTTGTTTTCAACCAGCTTGCGTTGTTGCAGTTGCTCCCAATCGGCCAGGGCGCGGTCGAATGACCGCGCCCCCGTCCAGTCGTCGGCGAAGTTATGCCCCAGGTTGCCAAGACTTGGTCCCGAATCGTTTGTGGCGCATCCATTCAACAGCGGCGCCAGCGCTAATAACCCCACCCACAACACCCGTTTCATGGTTTTTCCCACAACATGACTCCCGAAGCGCTCTTTTGGCTCCTAGCGCAATCCGTCTACTATTCCCAGAAGTTCGCTGATATTTTCGATATGGAAATCGGCCTTGCCTTCAAATTCCTTCGGATCGAGCCAGCGGGGGTCGGGAATAGCGACTGTGCGGCAGCCCGCGCTGCGGCCCGCTTGTAGCCCCGCCAAAGCGTCTTCCACGACAATGCACTGCCCCGGATCGGTATTGACTCCCGCCGCCGCCTTCAAATAGATGTCGGGATGTGGTTTGCCATGCTCGACCTGTTCGCCCGTCACGATGAAGTCGAAATACTGCGCGATGTCGTGGCGCTCCAGAAACGGATGAATAAGGCGCCCAACCGAACTGGTGGCCAGAGCCAGTTTTAAACCCCGTTCACGCAGCGTGACCAGTACATCGGTGACGCCCTCGAATGTCGGGATGGTTTCGCTGTAGAATTTGGCGGCAACGCCCGTGCGCTGCTCCATCATCTCTTCGACTGGCGCTTCGATTTTAAAAATGTCGCGGTAAAATCCGTCCGACAACAGGAACGATTTGCCAATCACCTGTGGTTTGTACTGGCCGCGATAGTCGGGCACTCCATAGTGCTGCAGATGCTCGCGGTCGATTTCATTCCACGATTCCTCGGAGTCGGCGATTACGCCGTCGCAGTCGAATAAGACCGCCAAAATTGAACTCATCAAAGATTTAGTTTAAAAAATTGAAACCTGAGTTGCGGACGTGCGTTTAAATCAGCCGCGCTTTCGAGCGCGCTTTTACTCCAATGTTGATCCGGGTCGTTAGCTCAGTCGGTAGAGCAGGGGACTCTTAATCCCAAGGTCGCAGGTTCGAACCCTGCACGGCCTATCCCGCGATTCGCCAACAAACCGGCGCTTCATCTGCTCTCCCTAGAGCCGAAGAAGCGCCGGTTTTTTTGTTTTCCAATTTGCTTGCTTATTCGTTAATAAGGTTAAAAGGACGCTGGCATTGTATGCGCTCCCTCAGCAACATTAGCTCAATTAACGAATTAAAACTCATCACTCACAATTCAAAAATTTATGTCTAACCATCCCGAAAGAGAAGTCACAATCCGCAACGAACGCGGACTCATTTCAACTGCGCCGCCGCCCGAACGGGCCTTGTTGGCGCAACTCATTCTGCCGACGCCCGCGTCCAAAAACACCCTCGCTGATGCCTATGGCGACGAAAGCGATGACGCTGACTCGCTCGATTCTCTCGAAGAACTCGAAGGGCTCGCCGAAGCCGCTGGTGTGCAGGTCGTGGACAAGCTGACGCAAAAGCGTTCGGCCCCCGACTCGGCCACATTATTCGGAAAAGGCAAAGTCGAAGAACTCAAACAGCGTGTGTCTTACGAGGCCATCGAAGTGGTCATAGTTGACTGCGATCTTACGCCTGCACAAGGACGCAACCTTGAGAAAGAGTTCAAATGTCGTGTTATTGATCGCACCGAATTGATCCTCGATATTTTCGCCCGCCGTGCCCAGACCAAGCAGGCGAAAATGCAAGTCGAGCTGGCTCAATTGCGTTATCAACTGCCGCGTTTGAAGCGAATGTGGAGCCACTTAGAGCGACAGGGCGGTACTATCGGCTTGCGCGGTCCCGGTGAAACGCAGCTCGAAATCGACAAATCGTTGGCGCGTGGGCGCATCAGCCTGCTCGAAAAGCAGCTGTCCACCATTCGCCAACAAAAGAACATCGAGCAGGCCGGACGCCGCGAGTTCGATCTCGGCGCTCTGGTCGGCTACACCAACGTCGGCAAATCGGCGCTGCTCAACGCCCTGTCGCGCCCCACCGGGCGCGGCGTGCTGGAAGCCGACATGTTATTCGCGACTCTGGGCGCTACCACCCGCCGAGTCGAGCTGGGCGGAGGCCGCGAAACGCTGCTCTCTGACACCGTTGGTTTGGTGCGCCGTTTGCCTCACCATCTCGTCGAATCGTTCCACTCGACTCTGGCCGAAGTGGAGTTTGCCGACTACCTGCTGTTCGTCGCGTCGGGTGCCGACGACGAACTCGAAGACAAACTGCGTGCTGTTCGCTCGGTTCTCGACGAACTGAACGTGCGCGATAAGCCATCGTTGCTTGTTCTCAATCAAGCCGATAAGCTGACGCCCGAACGACGCGACGACTTAGAGCGCCGCTACCCCGAAGCTGTGTTCACCAGCGCCCTCACAGGCGCCGGATTGGACATTCTGCGCGAGCGCATCTTCCGCTTGCTGGATGATAGCGCCGAAACCATCGCGCTGGAGTTGCCCGCCGAACGCCAACAAACGGGGCGTGTGCTTTCTCAAATTGCCCGTCACGGTCGCATTTTGAAACAGGACTTCGCCACCACCGATGATGGACATACCATCATTTGCGTCGAAGCTCGCCTCGCCAAGCGCTGGTGGGAGTTCGCCGAAGTCGGAGCCTTCATGAAAAAGCCGTCCTCTATCGCGTAAGAGAAAACAACAAACCCCGCGTAGCAAGCGCTACGCGGGGTTTGTTGTTTTCTCTTTTTGGAGAATTATTTGCCTCGTTGGGGAACAACGACGCGGATTTTCTCGGTGCCGCGAATGACGGTTACGTCAGTCGATGGTGGTCCCGCTGGAGTTGCGGTTGGCCCTGCTACTGGTATGATCGGAGTCACAGGTGCAGGGGCAGGTGTTGGCATGATTCCGAAGTCGGGTACAGGTTCGGCAATGCGAGGCATTTTCGGAGTTGCCCCATCTGTTTTTGCCGGGTCCGCGACCTTTTTCGCATCCACGAGGCGCGAAGGATATTCGCGTGCTTCGGGTGAAGCGGTCATATCGCCATCGCTTGGGTTGCGAATCGTGATGTGCAGGACACCCTGATCGCCTGCGGCCACCAGACGGGTCGCTATATCAACAGGTGCTGCGAGCAAGACGCGAATCTTGGCTTCGGGTGCACCTGCTGCTGGTGGCGGTGGTGTTGGGGTTGGCGGTGGAGCATTCTCGACATTTTGCCCTTCTTGAGCTGGTGCAGGTGTCGGTGTTGGCGGTGGAGCGGCCAACGATTTGTCAACGGCCAACACTTTCAAGTCAGAGCCGACTAAACGACCAGCCGAGAACTGAATTGCGCCTTCAACAACTTGGTCCTTCTGTTTTTCGAGGCTCAAACGGTGAACTGCGATGACATCGACATAGTCGCCTACGTCGACCAGACCTGCCGCTGTCGAACCTGGGTCGACATAAATCGCAACTGCGCGGAAACCGCGTGGGATTTCGATGTTGGCAGGGATAACGCGCTTGATTCCTGGAGTGAACGAAGCCATTGTTACGGCGGTGCCGCGTGAAATAGGCTCGTTGGTGATCTCATCGCTGATTTGTGCGAGATCGGTGATGGCGCCATCGGCGGCCTTACCTGTGTAAGGCACTTTCGCGAGCATGTCTGGTGTCAGACGAGTGCGGGGTGGAATATCGCGGGCCGCTACCCAACGCATCTGCGGAACAGGGGTGGGTGTCGGAGCTGTTGGCTGTCCGTCGCCTCCCTGTACGGGAGCCGGTGAACTCGGCTGGAAGAACATAAAGGCCACACCGCCGATTGCCAACACGCCTAAGCCGGCAGTTGCGAGAAGTAGCGGAGAAAGTTTTGGTTGCATGAGAAATCCTTTCTGATGTTAAATTGCGCGGTGGGTGGGTTCTGTGGGTTCTTGACCACCGCGCCCTAATTCAACTTATTGTGCTGCTCCCCCTCCTGATGGGGCAGTGCTGATCGAAGATCCACCGTTGAACGACGAGATACCAGAGTTGCCGAGTTGTGTCGCTGCGTTGGAGTTCTCGCCAACGGCCACAACACCTGCGGGAGCGAGTTGGCCGTCTGTCAATGGGTTGGCCAACACACGAGGTTTGACGAAGATAACAAGTTCGGTCTTGTTCTGGCGGAAATCCTTCGACTTGAACAAAGAGCCGATGATGGGAATTTTCGACAGAATTGGTACGCCGGTTTCGGCCTTTGTGTCTTCGCTGCGGATCAAGCCCGATAGGCTCAGGATGCCCGAAGGCGGAACTGTGACTTCAGTTACTGTCGAGCGGGTTTGGAAGCCGGGAACCACGCCGCCGCCGCCCGGAGGCGTAACGCCGTTGGCGAAGTCGGGCTGTGATACCTCGGTGCGAACTCGCAACGTGACCACGCCGCTCGGCAAGGCGTTGGGAACAACGTCAAGCAAAATACCGTAGTTTTTGAACACGATAGCGGTCGTGTTGCCATTGTTGCCAATGGTTGAGACGGCTGGGATGGGAACCTGACCGCCAACCTGGAAGGTAGCCGTGCGTCCGCTCAATACCGTTGTCGAGGGAGCCGAAAGGATGCGCCCGCGATTGTTGTTGACGAGCGCATTGATGCGCGCCCGGAATGGGTCGATGAAGCCTAAGCCTCCAAAGCCCGCGAAACCATTACCGGCTTGTGCCACTCCCTGAGTAAAGGATGGGTTGATTGTGCGAGAGACTGTTTTCTGAGTTAACGGCAAACCATCTGTACCAATAACTGGAGTTCCGTCCGCTCCCACAACAGGAGCTGTGCCGATTGTTTCGTTCGTTAATGATGCTGTGCCGTACTGAACGCCGAGGGCGCGGGCATCAGTCGAATTGATTTCGGCGATGGTAACATCGACGCTGACCTGAACTGGTGATGGGGTCTGCAACAGGTTGTCAACCGAGCCAGCAAAGCCGCGAGCCACCTGTTCGGCGAGTACAGCTTCGTTGGTATCATTGACTGTACCTTCCAGTACGAGGCGCTTGGTTGTACCGCGCACTGTGATGTTGGGGCGTCCGATGGCTGCTGCCACTGCTGAAGTGAGCTGCTGTTCGGTGGAAAGTGCTGGACGTACCGCCAAATGGTTAACGATGGGCAGTCCCGTGCGTTTAGCCGCTGCCAATGCCAGATCAATGTCGGCCTGGGAGTTCGAGTAGCCTTCGAGAACGAGCTGACCACCGAGTTCTCGTACCGAAATCGGGGCGACAGTCGAGATTTGACCGGGCATCGACTGAGTGGTCAAAGTGTCAGTTGCGCCCAGCGATTGGCGTAGTTGGTCGACGGTGAGGACGGGCAACTTGATGAGGTTGACGACCTTTTTGCCTGTCGCTGATGCGATTGTTTCGGCGTCCTGAATGTCTCGTGGGTCCGCAACCTCGCCCGACAAAATTACTGTTTCGCCTGCCAGACGTGCTTTGACGCTGGGGTAATCGGCCAACATTTCGCTCATTTGAGCCATCGAAGCATCTGCCGGGCTGCCACCTGTGGAGCGAACTGACAACTGGTTGATGACTTTGGGAGCGTACACGCTGGCAATTTCTTCTGCGCGCTTGGCTTCGTCTGCCGAGCCGACTTCGCCTTCGAGAACCAAAGAGTCTTTAACGGGCCGAACCGATACACCGGGGATGCCGATGGCTGCTGTTACATCGATGGGACGTGAGCCGGGAGCCTGGGTGACGCGCACGCTATATTGGCGAATCTTCTGGCCATCCACGATAACAAGGCTGGTGACGCCGGGGGCTTTGCCATTCAGCAGCACCGAGCGCGAGTTAACAACTGCAACATCGGCGATGGTGGGGTCGGCAACCGCAACGGTCTGTAGGTCGGTCGTGGTCAGCAGCACTACGAAGGTCGAAGTGGCGACCTCGATCTGGTTGCTGAGGCGGTCGGAGCTGGTGACGGGAGCGGCTGGCTGGCGGACAGGGCTGCCATCTGGGTTTTGAGCGAGACGCTGTCCGTTGGCGGTTGCCGGGGCAGGAGCGGGAATGGGTTTGCTGCTCTTGTCCAGACGGTCAACGCGCACCGAAGCGGCTTTCATCCAGTCGGGCAATGGTTGCGACAATGGAGGCAACGCCAGTCCCGGTACTTTGATGACTTTCTTCATGCCGCCGCTCAAACCGCTGGCATCTGCTGCCAGTGGGAGAGTAGGCATCGAAGGAGCCGCCGGGATTGGGGCGGGCATCGTGACGCTGGGAGGTGTCGCTGTTCCAACAACCGAAACGTTGTTTTTGGCCGTGCCCGCTGTTCCCAACTGGGCGCTCGACTGGAACTGGATCATTTTGCCGCCGCCGACGTTGGAAACGACCTGAACGCGCTTGGAAGCGTGTTGCACTGGAGCCGCAGGAATCGTTGCCGGAGCAATCAAATCAGGCAAGTCCTGAATGCCCGCGAAGGTCGAATCGGCGAATGCTGGGAAGCGCGCTGCAGGGAATTGCGGCGCCTCTGTGGGCATTACATTGGCGCGAGGCGGTGTGTTCTGCGCAAAGAAGCGATGCGAAAGGCGCATCTGCTTGGCGCTCGACTGCGTCACGATTGCCGGGACTTCGATGGGGGCCGCAATAGCCAGCGAGGCCAGTTGGATGCCACCCAGGCTCAGTTTGGGCATGTTTGGCAGGGCTGCAATGCTCAGCTTGGGCATCGAAGCGCGCGGCTGGAACATGGCTTTGCCAAAGGCGTTGAGGCGTGGGCGACGGGAAATTCCTGCCGAGTGGTTGGCGCCCGAAGCCGATTTGCCTTGTGCCAGCGGGGTGGGAGCCGCCTGGGCACTGGGGGTTAGGTGGAGGCCGCATCCAAGCAGACCTGCCATGAACAGAACGCGACCGGCCCGGATATGGGCCGCGCGGTGAGAAGCGCCTTGAATTTGCAGGCGTGAATATAGGGCGGCACGTGCGACGCGATTATTCGCGTTGGGACGAAGCCTTAAAGAAGGTGCTGCTGGTGTCATGCAATTCTCCTTCACGGAAATATCGGGATTATGAGGTGCCATCACAGTTGTCTTTTTTTCTCCCCGCGCTTCTTCTCCTGGCGCAGCGTAGCGCGCAGCGGCGAAGGAGCGAAAATCACGATCATCGCTCATATGGCATCAATCCGGCCATTTGTATCGGTTTGGGGCCAAAAGTTGCTTATTCAGCTCCAATTTTTTCGTTTGTTTCGCGAGGACGGAGGCACGATCACCCATAAAACAAAAAAGAAGCTGAAAATCGCGTCGCAGGAAGCGGCGTAACTTTCTTTTGCCACACCTCCAGCGCGCTTTGACATAAATCCCGATAAATAAGCAAATTTAAAGCTATTACTTTTGAGACATGGCCATAGAGAAGGCTCTTCGAGTTTCATGAGCAGCTAACGGCTAAAAGCCAACAGCTCAAAGCTCAAAGCTCAATTGGAAGCAAACGAGATTTACAGGGAAGCCCCGCATATTGGAGCTTGTTAGCCCCGCCACACGCTGGCGGGATAGTAACCTTTGCCTTGAATACCACGATCAAAACCATGTCCACTGCGCGCTTCAATCCCATCATCGACCTGTCGCAAAGCCCACACGCAAAGCTCCAACCTATTCCCGCCAGCGACTTTGAACTGCGTGATACCTTCTGGGAGCCACGCCGCCACATCAACCGCGAAGAAACGCTCGCCTCGCAGTTCCACAAGTTGGAAGACAGCGGCTGTTTGAATAACTTCCGACGTGCCATTGGCCGCATTGATGGCGATTTCAACGGCGGCTTCTCCTTTATGGATTCGGATGTATATAAGTGGCTGGAAGCGGCCTCTGCGACGCTTGGCACCCATCCCACACCCGAACTCGAAGCGATGGTGGACACCGTCGTCGAACTTATCGAAGCCGCGCAGCAACCCGATGGCTACCTGAATACCTACTTCATGTTCGATAAGGCTAAAGAGCGTTGGACGAACCTGCGCGATTTGCACGAGATGTACTGCGCGGGCCACTTCATTCAGGCCGCCGTCGCCCATTACCGCGCCACTGGCTCGAAGCGGATGCTAACCGTTGCCCAGAAAGTCGCCGACAATATCTGCGATACCTTCGGCCCTATTGAAGAAGGCAAAAAACTCGGCACCTGTGGACACCCCGAAATCGAGATGGCGCTCGTAGAACTTTATCGTGCCAGTGGCGAACAGCGTTATCTGGATGAGGCTCTTTTTCTCGTCGATATGCGTGGCCAAAACCCGTCGGTTTGCTACCCCAACCTAAAACCGACTAACGGGCCGGGAAGCGCTTACTGTCAGGATCATGTTCCTTATCGCGAGTTAGAGGATGTCACTGGACATGCGGTGCGAATGCTGTATCTGGCCGCTGGCGTCGCCGATATTGTGCTGGAAACGGGCGATGCAGGATTGCGAGACGCGATGCACAAGCAGTGGGATAATATGACCTCGAAGCGCCTCTATATTACAGGAGGGCTGGGCGCCCGCTACGAGGGTGAAGCGTTCGGCAAAAACTACGAGTTGCCCAACGAGCGCGCCTACACCGAAACCTGCGCCGCCATCGCCAGCGTGATGTGGAATTTGCGTTTGCTGAACTTGCAGCCAGAGGAGCATTTCGCCGACTTGTTGGAACACACCCTCTATAATGCGGTACTACCCGGTTTATCGCTCGATGGACGCCACTATTACTACCAGAATCCCCTGTCGGACGATGGCACCCATCGCCGCCGCGCATGGTTCGGCTGCGCCTGTTGCCCGCCCAACGTGGCGCGCCTGTTGGCGCAGTTGCCCGGTTACTTCTACTCCGTCTCACAAAACGATGTGTGGGTTCACCTGTACGCCGAAGGCACATTGAAGACGACGCTCACTAACGGCCACAGCGTCGAACTCAAAACTACCACCAACTATCCGTGGGATGGCACCGTCGAAATCGAAGTGCTTAGCGCGGGGAAATTTGGCCTGTTGCTGCGCATACCGGGTTGGTCGGTCGAAGGCTCCCAAATCGCCATCAATGGCGAAGCCTTCACGGGAGCAGTTGCTCCCGGCACATACGTCCAACTGAAGCGCGATTGGCAAACGGGCGACAAAGTGACGCTGCAAATCCCTATGCCCGTGCGGCGCATATTCAGCCATCCGTATGTCGCCGACAATTTGAACCGCGTCGCCTTGCAGCGTGGCCCAATTCTGTTCGCCATCGAAGCCGCCGATTCCACTGTCGACGTGCGCAACCTCGTCATTCCACCGACTGCTGACATTGAGGCGACATCTCACCCCGATCTTCTGGGTGGAGTCGTGGTGCTAAGCGGACGCGCCATAAATTCAAGCGATAGCGAGGCGAGCCAACTGTACGGTTACGTTCGCCCTGCCCCCATCACAAGCGAGGAAGTCGATTTCACGGCCATTCCTTACTATGCGTGGGCAAACCGTGAAGCCGGGCCGATGCAGGTGTGGATACGCGAGATGTAATCAGTTCGCGTATAGAGTTGTGGGGAGCGCCGGAAGGAAAACTAGCGCTCCCCAACTGAGGGGGCAAGTGCTACGCCCTGTCTGCGCTCTTAACACCCCCTGAAATAACATTCACTGGGAAAAATGAAATCATATATACTGTATGCCAGCAGAAATTGCCCTTCTGCACGTTAGAGCAAAAGATTGATTAAAAATTGAATAATCAATCTTTCACCCCTCAAAAACAACAAATAGAGCCTTTTTACGCGCATTCCCCGCGTGAAACCCTGTGATGGGTCGAATTGAAAGGATTGAAAAGGCGCCAAAAAGATTGATTTAAGATTGGATAAACCTCGAAAAAGATTGATTTCGCGACTTATTCAATTCCCTCCATTAAGGAGGCAACATTAAAAGGGCGATTTGGTGCAAAGCACTCGATGCGTAGTGGTTGAGGTGCCTACCGTTTCTAATTGGGCGTCGCATGGCACCATTCTTAGGTGAAAGTCCTTCGCGAATAACGGCCCAAAACCTACTCCAAAATGCCGCTCATGACCCCCGATTCATCGACCGCCTTGAAAACTCCATAGCGTGGCGCTATCCGGCTTCTATGGGCATTGCATTATAAGGATGCATGTGGTATAATTTCTTTCAGTGAAAGCGCGCTCCCTGTGCTGTAAGGAGTCCGCTTTTCAATAGGTGCTTTTTCCCCTTTAAGCATTTATCCGAAGACCATCATGGCAGACACAAATACAACCGCTCCTGCGACGACCGGCGGCTACGGCGCTGAAAATATCACTTGGCTGGAAGGCTTGGAAGCTGTACGTCACCGCCCCGGTATGTACATTGGCTCCACCGACTTCAAAGGCATCTTCGTTCTCTGTCGCGAGGTGCTCGACAACTCTACCGACGAAGCGATGGGCGGCTTTGCCGACCACGTCGTTGTTCGTTTACTCCCCAATAATACCGTTTCCATCGAAGATAATGGACGTGGCATTCCCGTTGGTATTCACCCCAAGACGGGCCGCTCCGCTCTCGAACTGGTTATGACCGAGTTGCACGCGGGCGGTAAATTCGACTCCAACAACTACAAAGTCGCCGCTGGTTTGCACGGCGTTGGTGTTTCGGTTGTTAACGCTCTCTCGATTCTCACCATTGTTGAAGTCAAGCGCGATGGCCAGTTGTGGCGCCAGGAGTACTCCAAGGGCATCCCGCAGGGCGATGTCGTGCCCGTAGGCGACGCTGAAGGCACAGGCACAACCGTTACCTATCGCGCCGACGAGAGCATCTTCCCTTCCATCGAACTCGACCTGGATATGGTGCGCAAGCGTTTGCGTGAGTTGTCCTATTTGGTGCCGACCTGTTTGTTCACGCTGGAAAACCATCGCGTCGAACCTGTCGAAATCGAAACCTATCAGAACAAGGGCGGTTTGGCCTCGTTCTGCGAACACCTCAACAAGAACAAGGACACCCTGTTCCCGCGTGCCATCCACTTCAAGGGCGACCGCAAAGACGAAACCGGCCAAAAGTCCATCGAAGTCGAAGTCGCCATCCAATATAACGGCGGCTACCACGATACCATCATCGCCTTTGGTAACTCGATCCACAACATTCACGGTGGCTTGCACGAGTCCGGCTTTAAGACTGGCCTGACGCGCGCTGTGACGGGCTACGCTCGCAAGAAGAACCTTCTCAAGGACAAAGACCCTAAGATCGAAGGCGAAGACGTGCGCGAAGGCTTGACCGCTATCGTGTCGATCAAAGTTTCCGACCCCATCTTCTCGTCACAGGCCAAAGAGCGTCTGGCTGGCCCCGCCTTCATCGAAGGCGCCGTCAACTCGCTGGTGGGCGAAGGCTTGGCGGAGTATCTCGAAGAGAACCCGCGCATCGCCGAACGCATCGTGCAGAAGTCGGTCATTGCTGCTCAGGCCCGCGAAGCCGCTCGTAAGGCTATCGACCTCGTCAAGCGCAAGAGCGCCCTCGAAGCCGACACCCTGCCCGGCAAACTCGCTGACTGCTCCGAGAAAGACCCCGCTCAATGCGAAATCTTCCTCGTCGAGGGCGATTCGGCTGGCGGTTCAGCAAAACAGGGCCGCGACCGTCGTTTCCAGGCGATTTTGCCGTTGCGCGGTAAGATCATCAACGTCGAGAAGAACCGTCTCGACAAAATCCTTTCCAACGAAGAAATTCGCGCCATGATTACGGCGTTTGGAACGGGTATCGCCGACCGTATCGACTATTCGGACATCGCCGATCAGGTCGAGCAGGGCGCTCTGGATTTCGATGCCGATGGTAACATCGAAGAAGTCGAAGCCATCCATGAGGAGTTAGCTGAAGAGTTCACCAACGGTGGCACCGCCACCGCGACCCGCAAGCGTGCCAAAGGTGGCAAAGTCAACGCGGCGTTCGATTTGACCCGTTTGCGCTACGACCGCATCATCATCATGTGCGACGCTGACGTTGACGGCTCCCACATCCGCACGCTGCTGCTGACCTTCTTCTTCCGCTATATGAAGCCGCTTGTCGAAGCGGGTCACATTTACATCGCGCGGCCGCCCCTCTATTCGCTGCGTCGCGGTAAGAAGGTTGAATACGCCTACTCGGATGCCGAGCGCGACAAGATGTTGCGTGGTAGCCGCGCCGAAGTCGGACGCTACAAGGGTCTGGGAGAAATGAACCCCGAAGAGTTGTGGGAAACCACCATGCTACCGCAGAACCGCATGTTGATGAAGGTCACGATGGAAGACGCCGCTGAGGCAGACGCCATCTTCTCCATCCTCATGGGCGACGCTGTCGAGCCTCGCAAAGAGTTCATCGAGAAGAACGCCAAACTCGTCGCCGACCTCGACGTGTAATGCGCCGGGGCGCACATCAAAGCTACTGGTGTGCGTCCCTGCTTCGCTGGTATCGCTGGAAGCTCGTCTTCTGGCTTGTCTTGCGTCGCTTACCCCCTCAACTTTTGGCGCATTACTGGGCGCCGTTACAAAGAAATCGAATCATACGCAGCCAAAACGCATGTGGCGTGACGGCTTGACCTTTTAAATCATGGCAATCAACACACTCAACGGTGCTGGCAACCTCGTGGACGCAGACGGTAATCCCGCATTCGCTCGCGAAGTCATTCCAATGCGCATTCAGGACGAAATGCGCGTCTCTTACACCCGTTACGCGATGTCGGTTATCGTCGGGCGCGCTTTGCCCGACGTGCGCGACGGACTCAAGCCCGTTCACCGCCGCATCCTGTACGCGATGTACGACCAGAATATGACGCCCGACCGTCGCCGCGAAAAATGCGCTTCGGCTGTTGGCGAAGTTCTGAAAAAGTACCACCCCCACGGCGACCAATCGGTGTACGACGCTCTCGTACGTATGGCGCAGGACTTCTCGATGCGCTACCGTCTCGTCGATGGTCAGGGTAACTTCGGTTCGGTTGACGGCGACGCCGCTGCTGCTTACCGATACACCGAGGCGCGTCTGGCCCCGCTTGCGATGGAGCTTATGCGCGACATCGAATCGGAAACCGTCGATTTCGGGCCGAACTTCTCCGAATCGACCACCGAGCCGACCGTCTTCCCCGCCGTTTACCCCAACCTTCTGGTCAACGGAAGCTCAGGTATCGCGGTCGGTATGGCGACCAATATTCCGCCACATAACCTCGGCGAAGTGTGCGACGCTGTCGGTGTGCTGGTTGATAACCCGAATGCCTCTATCGCCGATTTGATGGCGGTTTGCCCCGGCCCCGACTTCCCTACTGCCGGACTTATCCTCGGCACCAAGGGCGCCTATTCGGCGTACCACACCGGACGCGGCTCGGTTATCATGCAAGCCCGCGCCACCATCGAGCCGATGGATGGTGGACGCAGCGCCATCATCGTCACCGAGTTGCCCTATCAGGTCAACAAAGCGACTTTGATCGAGAACATCGCGATGCTGGCGCGCGAAAAGCGCGTCGAGGGCATTTCGGAACTGCGCGACGAAAGCGACCGCCAGGGTATGCGTATCGTGATGGAAATCAAGCGCGATGCCAACCCCAACGTCGTTCTCAACTTCCTGTATAAGCACACTTCGTTGCGCACCAGTTTTGGCGTCAACACCCTCGCCATCGTCGATGGACAGCCGAAAGTCCTCACGCTGAAGACGGCGCTCGAAGCCTTCGTTCGCCACCGCGAAGATGTCATTACTCGCCGCTCGAAGTTCCAGCTTCGTAAGGCCGAAGCACGCGCCCATATCCTCGAAGGTTTGCGCGCCATCCTCGCTTCGATTGACGACGTTATCGCGCTTATCCGCTCATCGGCCAGCCGCGAAGATGCTCGCAACAAGTTGATGAACGTGGGCGTTCCTGCTTATGTCGATGGTCAGCGCGACCCCAGCGGCACCATGGTTACGCTTTCGGAAGTGCAGGCCAACGCCGTTCTCGACATGCGACTCGGCCAGTTGACTCAGCTCGACCGTATGAAGATCGACGACGAGTACGCCGACTTGATGAAGGAAATCGAGCGCTTGCGCGGCATTCTAGATTCTCCTGCCAAAGTGCGCGGCATCATCAAGCAGGACATGGCGCGCATCAAGAAAGAGTACGGCGACCCACGTCGCACCCAGATCATCCCGCGCGAAGCGCAGGAACTGCGCCCCGAAGACCTCATCGCCGAAGAGGATGTTGTCGTCACCATCACGCGCGACGGCTATATCAAGAAGTTGCCTAAAGACACTTATCGTGTTCAGGGACGCGGCGGGCGCGGTGTGGTCGGCCTCAACAAGAAAGAAGAGGACGCCATCGAACATCTGTTCGTTTGCACCACGCACCACACGTTGCTCATCTTCACCAACAGAGGCCGCGTCTATCAGTTGCGCGCATTCGAGATTCCGACCGCCTCGCGTCAGGCCAAGGGCACTCCGATTGTGAACCTGCTTCAGGTCGAGCGCGGCGAATACGTCACGGCAGCGCTGAACGTGTCGGACTTCGGCGACAGCCAGTACCTGTTTATGGTCACGCAGGGCGGCACCGTCAAAAAGACATCCATGTCGCAGTACGCGACCAAGCTGCAAAAAGGCATCATCGCCATCAACCTTGAAGGCAACGATGAGTTGCGCTTTGTGTTCCAGACCAACGGCAAGAAAGAAATCATTCTCGCCTCGCGTCAGGGCATGAGTGTGCGCTTCAACGAAGCCGATGTGCGTCCGACTGGCCGCAACACGCAAGGTGTGACGGGTATGCGCTTCAAGTCGGATAACGACTACATCGTGGGGGCTGTGCCCGCCGATTCCGATACGCAGATGCTCACCGTCAGCGAACACGGACTCGGCAAGCGCTCCAACATCGACGACTATCGTTTGCAAGCGCGTGGCGGAACTGGCGTTATTACCCTCAAGGTGAGCGACAAGACCGGCGAACTGATCTCGCTGCAAAGCGTTCGCGACGATGAAGAGTTACTCATCATCACCAAGAACGGCATCGTCATTCGCCAGAAGATCGACACCATCCGCGAAACGGGCCGCACCGCACAGGGCGTCAAACTCATCAACCTCGACAACGACGACATCGTCGCCGCAGTCGCCAAGATTCTCCAGGAACCCGAAGGCGACGACGAGGATGAGAAGTTGCAATTGACCGCAGAGGCCGCTGTTGTAGGGGCCTAAAAACCTAGCCTGTATGCAGAGCGCAGCCGAAATGTTCGGCTGCGCTCTTTTGTTTTGGTTTGATAGGTCCACTGTAACAAAATTAACCTCGCTTATGTGTTGAAGATGAGTGATGATAATGCGAAGATAGGAACGTTCCCGCTTGAAACGCTTTCATCATGAAGAAACTCTCTACTTCGCTGCGTCTCCTTCCTCTCTTTATAGTCCCCGCTGCATTTTTAGTGCTACCCGGTTGTGGTGGCGGCAGTGGCCTTATTCCTACGCCAACTCCTACTGTATCTCCCGTCGATAATATCGCGTTGGGGCAACGGGCTTTTGCTCTGGCAGTCGATGGCTACGACGCCGGGGGCAACAGCGCCGCTGTTCGGGCCAATCTGCAAAACGCCGTCAATTTCTTTCAGCTTGCTGTGACAGCATCACCTAACTCTTCCGATGCTAACGCTGGTTTAGCCGGCGCATTGCTGTCTCAGGCCGCTACCGACCCGTCTTCGCCATTGGTTGCCTTGCTGGGGAGTTTGCTGAATGATAGCGATGTGTTGGGATTGGATAACATCGTCGCGCTCAAGGGGCAAAAGTCCATTGGCGAGGCGCCGATTTCGGTAATTAAGCGTGCCTTACCAAAACTGAGAACGCGCTCGACGCGCGCTTCGATTGGTGGCGTCCCTATTTCCACCATCCAGACCTATATCGCGACGACCGAGTTGCCACGAATGCAACGCATCGCGGCTGCGCTTGCCAAAACCAATAAAACGACCTCTTATGGCTTTGCTGTCTATAAAAACGACACAACCCAGAAGAAACTGTATGGCCCTGATTTGCAAGTCGCTGAGGCGTTCGCGAAAACAGCAGTTGGTTTGTTGGCTACGATCAATGGCTATAACCTCGACCCCGGCACGTTGTACGACAATGTCGATGAGTTCGCTGATCTCGATAGCAACAACGACGGCAAGCTAACTCCTGCCGAATATACGGGCAGTACCAACTTCCTGCAATTGCGCACCGATGGAGCCACGAATCTCACTTTGGCGTTGACTTCACTGCGTGAAGCGGCAACGACAGCTGATGCTGCCATCCGCGCCGAGGTTGCTTTCAACGCCCCTGCCGATGCCCTCATTCGCCTCACAGCCTCGCAGAAGCAACAGTTGAATGAGACTTTGCCCTACGTCACCCAAATCAAAACTGCACTCGCTGGGGAAGCTTCGTTTCCTGTAGGTGATGGTTCGCTGCGCGTGAATATCCCTGAGTTCTACGTCACGCCGCTTTCCGACTTGCGTCAGGGCTTACCAACAGTCAGCTTCAACTCGTCCGGCGATGTCACTGGTTACACATTGGCTTCGGGCCAAAACACGACCTTTGGCGGGGTCTTCCCCGATGGAACGATTGGGGCCATCAACTTGTTGGACGACCTCTTCAACAACTGAAAA
Source organism: bacterium (assembly GCA_004172935.1). Lineage (GTDB taxonomy): Bacteria > Armatimonadota > Abditibacteriia > Abditibacteriales > Abditibacteriaceae > Abditibacterium. Next base: position 36,207 of record SDZD01000003.1, read on the forward strand.
TCGCTGAGCTAGTCGATTAATTCGCGGATGGCCTCTTCGAGTTCGTGGCGCCTGTTGCTGGGGGCCACGAACTCGCGCCATAATAGCGCGGCTTCCATTTTTTGGTGCATGGAGGCGCTATCAGGCGTCAGATGGGGGAAGGTATAGAACTGCTGCTCTCCGTTAGGTTCGAGGCCGCGCCAGCGCATTAAATCGACTGGTAGCGCGAAGCGAGTCGTCAGTTCCTCGCGCAGTTGCAAGGCCGCTTGCAATTGGCGTTCGGTTAGTTTGTCGCGAATGTGGACTTTGGCATCCAGAAAAAGGCACGGCAAATTTTCTTTAATTGGTTTTGTTGTTATCCACCATATGGGAGATGGTTCTTCTGGGGGAGCTGATAGAAGTTGCAGCGCTTGTGCAAGTTCAAGCCAGTGGGCGCGTATTTCGAGTGGAGCGACGATGGGTGTCCAGCTGCGCTCTTCATCGCTCTGGAGTGCGAAGTCGCGGGCTTGATGCAGTCCTTCGCTTTTGTGCTGCTGTTCTTTAAGCCAGCAAGAGAACCAACTGAAATCTTGAGATAGCCACTGAAGCTGTGTTTTGGCAATAGCCCTGAAATTGGCGTTCCATTGCCAGCACGCGCCTGTCATCTGATGTGGTGATTTGATGAGCGCTCGCTTGGGGCGCACCAGCGCCCAATCGTCGCCATTGGCAAACGGAACGACGCGAAAGAACGTGCGCCCGGCAAACACCCTCGATACCCGTTTTGTGAGCGTCGTCTGGCGAGCCTGAGGGAGTGGGCGTTTGTCGGTGACGGTGTAGCCCAGGTCACACCACAACAACTGCGGATTAGCGCCCTTGGGCCGAAAGAAGAAGTCGCCAAAGACAGCGCGCCACTCGATAAGCGGCGCCACCGGTATGCGCGGTGAAGGTCGCAGTTGCAACTCATCCTCGAACGGCTCGAACAAGTCGTGAATTGTCATCGGCTATATTAGTGTTGTACTTCGATGCTTCCCCAGAAGTGATTGTTAACGGATTTATAGCAATAAAATAGGGCGATGATATTCAGATTTTGATTTCATAGATCATCTCCAGAGCTAGTACGTGATATTGAGCCTCATTCTGTCTAGGTTATTTATCCTCTCCATAGCGTGCATCCTGATGGGATGCGCGCTTTTCGTCGCTATAGGCGTGAAGCCAGTTCCTCAATGAGTCTGCGCGTCATGACTTCCATTTGTTCCTCATTGGGCAAATCGGCTAGTGCCGAAACAACGCTGGCCATTGGGGTTGGGATGTGGGCGATATTTGAGGCGTTTAGGCCGCCAATAGCTGCTATCGGGATGGAGATAGCCTCGAAGATCGCGCGTAAGCCATCGAAGCCGATGGCGGGGCCAGCATCGAGCTTTGTTTGTGTCGGGAAGATTGGCCCAACTCCCACGTAATCGGCCCCGGCGTTTTGAGCGGCCAGAGCGCGTTCGATGGAGTTCGCCCCTGTGGAAAGCAGCGCGCCTTCGCCCAGACGTTGGCGGGCGTCGGATAGCGAAAGACTCGACCATTCGAGGTGAACGCCATCGGCGCTCACTTGTTCGGCCAACTCCACGTCGTCACACACAAAAAACAGGGCACCGAAATCGCGCGTAAGGCGCCGTAATTCGCTCGCGATTTGGAGCCGTTTTTCCGCTGGGGTTTCGTGGTCGCGTAGTTGAATGAGACGGGCACCACCGCGCAGTGCCGCACTGGCAATGGGCAGGTGATTAGGCGTCTGAGTGATGACATACAGGCCATGCAAAAGGGCGGAATTTGTAATTGGCCGATTCATAGAAAGAAGGGTATCAGGCTCAAGGTCTAAAACCCTATTCGCCAACAATATGAACGTTTCTCGGTGGCGCGATCCAGCGCCCGATTTTGACCCCGATCTGGATGCACCTTCGCCTCGTTCGCTCGAAGCGTGGATGAACGAATGTGCAACCGAAGCAACCGACGCGACCTCAATCGCGGGCCATCTGGCTCGTGCGTGGCGCGCCCTGTTTGAATCAAGTGGTGTGATACAAGTCGCGGCCTGTGCGATTTGGATAGGCGTGGGTGAAAATGGACGCCTTGAACTTTTAGGACGCGACGGTACTTTCGATGATTCCTCTCTCGAACATCAAACTGCCGTTGTCGCCTCCGAGCAGGCATGGCCCCGCCACCCCTTCTGGATTCTTGATGGCGAGGGCGCGGCGCGCGATCTGGCCTTACAACTCGGAATGCTTTCCGAGCGAGTGCCCTCGCCTTCGCTTTGTGTGCCGATGGGCGAAGAAGGACTCGCTTTGTTGTGGATTCAGTCGGAAGACGGCGAACTTGCCAGTGGCTGGAAGCCACTGGTGAATGCGTGCGCCAATCAGGGCGCAACCCTGTTGTCGTTCGCTCTACGTCTTGAGCGAATGAACTCCTCGCTGCATGGCCTGGCCGAATCGGTGGCCGATGCCATTGATGAACGCGAACCGCACCGCGAAGGTCGTTCGCGCGCCGTTGCCTACTATGCGGCGCTTATCGCGCGCGAAATGGGACTGGACGAAGGCGAGGTCGCACAAATCGAATTTGCGGCTCTATGGCACTCAATGGGTCGCCTTTCGGTGTCAGAAGCCGTTCTTAACAAAGATTCGGCGCTTTCAGAGTCCGAGTTGGCGCAGGTGCGCGCCTCTAGCGAGTGGGGAGCGCGCAAACTGGATGGCGTGGACGGAATGTACCCCATTGCTCTCGCCGTAAGGCACCAACATGAACGTTTTGATGGTCAGGGTTCGCCCGATGCCTTGCAAGGCGAGGATATTCCCATGGGAGCGCGTGTATTGGCCGTCGCCGCCCGTTTTGCAGCCATGACCGGGCGCCGTGCCGACCGAGGCCCCATGTCGGTTGTCGGCGGCGCGATGGAAGATGTGGCTGCTGCATCGGGTAAAGCACTCGACCCCGAAGTTGTTTCCGCCTTCCTGCGCGCTATGGGGAGGAGTTTGTAGAGCATGGAAAGCTCGCTGATTCGAGTTTTGCCCGCGTGCCTTACGCAGCCGTTACCGCGTGGGTGGGATGCGTCTGACGCGGAATACGTGTTCGAGACGATGCCCGGTGTCGATCACATCAATGCCGTTATCCTCGCGTTGCCAACTACCGAGCCAGATATTCTGCTGCTTGATGCCGATTGGCCTGATGGTGACGTGTTCGCGGTGGCGGCTCAAGCACTCGAAGCGCGACCTACAATGGCGGTAGTGCTGCTGTCGGACGAAAACGCGCCCGACCGCTTACGCCGCGCTATGCTCGCGGGTGCCGAAGAATACCTGATTCGTCCCATCGAAGCCCCCGCTTTGCGGGAAAGCCTGATTGGCATCGCCAAACACCGCACGTTGCGTGTGGTTGACCGCGATGAGATAGAAGGCGGCGAAGTGGGACAGGTTTACGGTGGTCTTGTCGTCGGGGTCATGTCGGGCAAAGGTGGACTGGGAAAGACCACGCTCGCCGTTAATATGGCGTCGGTCTGCTCGATGGCCCCCAATAAATCAGCGGGTATCCTTGGCCTCGAATCAGGCGATGGGGCCGTCATGCTCAGCTTGCAACCCAAGCTGGGCCTTCTCGATTTGGCGGGTTCGATGGAAGAGCGCCGCGAAGGGGCAGGTTTCGCTCTCGACTGGTTTCGCCAGTTCTGCGTGACGCACCAGAAAACCGGGGTCTATTACTCGCAGTGGACTGGTAGTGGTACACAGGTTCCCGAATACGGCGTGCCCGAAGATTTTATGCCCGCCCTGTTGGAAACATGCCGACGCGCGCACTCGGTTACGTTCGTTGACTTGCCACTTCTGACCCCGGATGAAGCCACGGCGATGTTCCCGTTGCTCGATGTTATTTTGATCGTATCGTCGTCGTCCGATTTGTTGGCACTCCGCTCGACCAAAACCTTCCTCGATTTAATTCCCGAAGAAATCGCGCCGCGCGTGCGCGTTATCATCAACCGTTCCAGTCCGAACGATATGATTTCACGCGACGATTTTGCGGCAGCTCTGGACTTTAAAATCGCGGCTGTGTTGCCCGATGCTCCTCAGGTGGCTGCTCAGGCCATTAACCTCGGCTCGCCATTCGTTTTGACGCAGGGCCAATCGGAGTTAGCACTGACCGTTAAGCAACTGGCTCAGGTGTTATTCCGTTTGCCTGTGGCTGCCGAATCCAAGGAAAAACCCCGCAAGCGTTTCATGCTGTTTTAAACATTTTCCCCTATACAAAAAGGGAAAGGTGCAAATGCACAAAAGCGCGCACGATGTCGTGCGCGCTTTTGTGCGTTATCAGTAACGCCTATTTCTTCGGTGGTTCGATGAATTGCAGCACCGCGACTGCGTAGGGCGCCAGTTTGATGGTTTGGAACGGACTTTTAGGCAGTTCTTCGAAGCGCACACTTTGGCGAGGGTCATCGAAAATGCGAATGCGCGCCTGACGCAACACCGCAAATCCCCGAATACCGAGTTGCACGTTTTGCGGGTCGTTCGTTGTGTTGATGAGCCAGACGTTGTGAGCCGTTGCGGTGTTGGCCGCCAGAGCCGTCACTGCCTCGTTGGAGCTGGTCGTAATCACGCGCGCCGCACCGGACGGGAAGAAGGTGTTCCACATCCACGAAGCATAGTAGGCCGGATAGGCTTTCGATCCCGCATCAAGCAAGCCCCATTCGGGATTGCTGGCGTCCGATGTGAAAATCTGGTCGGCCAATCGCGAACCCGATGAGAGGAACTGGCCCCACCATGCGCCCGCGATCATTTGAGTCAGGCGCGGGTCGTCCGGTGTGGTTCCACCTACTCCTACACCCGCGATGTTCGCTTCAGTAATGAACAGCGCGGCTTTACGGAATCGGCTTTTGTCCAGCAAACCTGCCGCTGTTTTCAGGCCAGTTACTGTGCGTGCGGCATTCATGACCTCGGCATCGCTGCCACCGCCATCGGGGGTGCCAAAAAAGCGTACCGCGAGGAAATCGAGGCCGCGTGCCCCGCGTAGCAATGCTCCCACTGTGTTGGCCTCTCCCGCTGCCGCCGCAGTTCCGCCGACAAGATACGTCGGCGAAACGCCTTTAAGCGAGGCATAGCCCGCGTTATAAAATGACAGCGCTGTAGCGTCGTTCAAATCGCTGCTTGACGTTGCCAGTTCCCAGGCTCGCACATTTTGGGCGCGAAGCGCGCGCGCCGCCTGAGCGCACAGCGAAGCGTAGCCGCGCTCATCCAGTCCCCATTCCGCCGAATTGGGAAGCGAGATCAACACCTGCGTCTTGAGGGCTTTGGCGCGGGCCGCTGAGGCTACCAGTCGCGAGAAATTGAACGAGGGCTTGCTCGAATCGGCTATGTCAACCAATGCCCCGGCATCGAGTCGAATCCAGCGCGGAGTGAGAGTGCCGATGGCGCCACGAAATGTCGGGTTCGATTCGAGGACGACCTGCGTGCGTGCATCGAATGGCGCTCCCAGCGAGACATTGGCTCCGGCGCGAATCTGCCCGCTCGTTTTCAAGAAATCGACCTGAACCGTGATATCGCCATTCGCTGGCGGGGGTGTTGTCGAAGCAGATGGTGTTGGCGTTGGAACGCGCGGGGCAGGTGTGGGAGTGGGCGCCACCAGAGGGGTTCCGGTGCCCTTGATGGTGATGTCGTCAATCGAGAAGAAGCGCGATTCCCATGACCCCGATTGCTGAAACTGCAACATGTAGACGCTCGAAAGGCGTGGGGCCAACGCTTCGCCTTTGGGGCCTTTAAAATCGGTGAGCGGAACCGCGACCTGACGCCATTTTTGCTGATCGAGGCGTACTGGACGAGGCAGTGTGAACGCCACATCCTCGCCATTGATTTTGCCTCGCAGTTGTAGCAGCACGCCTGTTATTTCGCCGCCACCGTTCATGGCAAAGTTGAGCGTCTGGGCGCCCGCATCGCTCCATGCGGCGCCATCGACAGGGCGTGATAGGCTCGCCCACGCGGCTTTGCCCGCCTTGAAGGTGAGTAGCGCACAGCCCTTCGACTTGCCAAACGCGCCTGGCGCGTCGGGGATTATGTTCGATAAGCCGACGCGGTTTTTATCATTATGGGTCCAATTCTCAACGCCGGACTCAAAGTTGTCCACGACGATGGTAACCGGTGTTTGCGCGAAGGCCGATGCCGACGAGACGAGTAGGGAGAAAGCGACGAGAAAAGCAGAGCGGTGCATTACGAAAACTAGAACGGCGCGAAGCGTCACCCAGTTTAACGCAGGATTTTCAGCCACTTTCCTAGAACCTTAACATTGTTTTAGCCGCACTGGAGCACAGCCCATCTACGTCGCATGGTGTAAGGTCGTTGAGATTGATTTGGGCCACAAAATCCAACGGCTCGCTCTCGCAATGAGGCCATTTAAAGCCAACTGGTATATTGGGAATACCGCCGAGCGTTGAGGCTAGTGGTGTGATTTCCAATTGCTCGCGTTCTTCTTCGTTTAGATGCTCATTGTTATAGCTTTGCAGAACAATTGTATGACGAATAAATTGATTGAAGCGGTCGAGTAGTGGCTGTGGCGCAATTTGCTCCAGCTTTTTCAAGAGTGAGCGTGTTGCTCTTGATATTTGGTATGCGAAGAGGATATTTAGCGCAGTGTAAGAACTAAAAATGGGCGCCGATTTAAAATCGGCGCCCATTTTTTAGATTGGATATTAGGCAAGTGCTTTTTGCCACTTTGATTTCTGTGGTTTAGAATTCGCCTTTGGCTGACATTTCTATCATCTTGACGGCGGCGGGGCCAAGGATAACTACAAACAAAGCTGGGAAGATGCAGAATACCAGTGGCATCATCATTTTAACGGGCAATTTACCCGCCTGTTCTTTGATGTAGGCCATGCGGCGTTCGCGGATTTCGGTGGCTTGCAGGCGCAAGGCTTGAGAAAGTCCGGTACCCATGCGGGTCGCCTGGTCGATAGCAGCAACCAACAGCGTCAGTTCCTGCATTCGTATGCGTTTGCTCATATCGCGGAACGCTTCGCCCTGTTGCTTGCCGACGCGGATTTCGTCCAACACGCGGGCCAGTTCTTCGGAGAGCGGGCCATCGGTTTTGGCGACAGCCTGGCCAACGGCCTGGTCGAAGCCCAGACCGGCTTCGATAGCAAGGATGATGAGGTCGACTACGTCGGCCATCGACTTGCGAATCGCTTTGATGCGCTTGTTAACCGTTTTGCGAAGCCAGAACGTTGGGCCTGAAAAGCCTACATAGGCTCCGACCAAAACCCACAGGCCTTGCATCATTAGAGTTGTTGCTGCGTCGCCGCCCATGCCATAAGCGTTCAACAGTATTGGTACTATGAAGGCGCCAGATAGGACTCCGCCACCAGTGAATGCCAACATGCAGAACAGTTTCAAGCCGAGGAATTCGGGGTAGTGCATACCCAGAGGGTGCCCCGCTTGCTCGAGCATGTCGCGAATTTGAACGCCCGAAGCGGCTCGCGAAGAACCACGGAACAAGCCGCCGAACTTTTTCACAACCGGAGTCATGAGGCGCGACATAATCGAGCGCTCCATTTCGGCCTTGTTTTGGTCGGTGAGAAGGTCGTCCAAGTCGTCTTCTTCGGGTTGCAGCGTTTGCTGCATACGCTTTTGGAAGCCGGCTCGTGTAATCTGTGCAGATAAAAATAATCCCAAGCAGGCTAGAAATCCGAGCCAGATGGCGATGAATAACGGTGTGGCGAGGTGTTGCATAATATCCGTTGTTTGTTATTTCCAGCTACGAATGGAAATAAATAACCATTCGCGCTGAAACCAACCATTTAGTTGTCGAAGTCCAATAATTTCTTGATCCAAAGGAAGCCGAGGCCTTGCATCGTCATGGCAGCGTACACCAGGTACAGACCTTTCTCTGTGAACAGCGAAGACATGTATTCCCAGTTGATGCCCATCAAGAAGAACGCGATACCAAGTGGAAGCACGAACAAGATACCGCCTGAAATGCGTCCCTGAGCTGTCAATGCCGCCACGTCGCGGCGCAAGCGGATACGGTCACGGATGGTGTTGGAGATGCCTTCCAGCAATTGCGAAAGGTTGCCGCCGACGGTGAGCTGAATGTTGGTGGCCGAAACCGTCATGTCGTAGTCGTACGAGTTGACGCGCTCCGACATTTGCGACAGAGCTTTAGGCGTGTCCAAGCCCAGTTGAATGAGGCGCATGACGCGCTCGATTTCGCTTTTGATGGGTTCTTCCATCTGCTTGCCTGCCATATCGAGGCCTTGCACGAACGAGTAACCACCCTTCAAGCTCGAAGAGATGATGGTAAGCGCGTCGGCGAGTTGATATTCGAGTTTGGAGCGGCGTGAGTTCGCTTTCATTTGAAGGAACATCTGTGGCCCGCGCCAGCCTACAAAAAACATGAATAAGAAAAAGCCGCTGCGTTTGCCGAGCGTAAGGAGTGCCCCGTCGTTGGGCCACTTGAGGGACAAATAAGCGATTGCCATCAAGACCATGAAGGCCAAAAATAGCAGGTTTATGGCTAAGAACTCGGAAGGCTTGATCATCATGCCCGCCGTGATGAGGTTCTTCTCGATAAGAGAGGCGTCTTTACGCCCTTTGAAGAAGCGCGCGATAAGTGCGAAACGCTCATTTTTCGAGCGCGCCATCGCGGTTTGTAGAGAATCAACCGAAACCCCCTCGGTTGAAACCGCTGGTTTCTTTTTAAGTTTTGTCGCAGCCAGACCAATGATGTTGATGACTACGAGGATAATAAGCAGGTTTTGCATGACTGTTCAGGGGCGCAAGGCCGAATTTATAGCTCGATGGTATAGGGATAAGAAACAAAGTTGCCGTTTTTCGCGACCATCTTACCTTTGGCCTTTGGCGGCTAGTTTCGAGGCTCTTTGCTCAGTCGGGCTGGAACAGGTTGCGTGGCAATTGATAGCCACGCGACTCGATTTCGTGCATACATTTGGGGCGGAAGCCCGTCGCGCGGTGCTTACCAATAACTTTGCCTTCAGCTGAGCGCCCCTTTTGCTCGAAGAGGAAAATATCCTGTAGCAAAAGCGTGTCGCCTTCCATGCCCTGAACTTCGGTGATGTGAGTGATTTTGCGGCTTCCATCCGAAAGGCGCGATTGCTGGACGATCAGGTTGACGGCGCTGGAAATCTGTTTGGAGATAACGCGAATCGGCAAGTCAAGTCCGCTCATCAGGCACAGCGTTTCCAAACGAGAGATGGTGTCGCGTGGTGTGTTCGAGTGGACCGTGGAAAGCGAACCTTCGTGGCCAGTGTTCATCGCTTGTAGCATGTCGAGCGTTTCGCCACCACGACATTCTCCAACAATAACGCGGTCAGGACGCATACGAAGCGCGTTCTTTACTAGGTCGCGGATCGTGACTTCGCCTTCGCCTTCGATGTTTTTCGGGCGCGATTCGAGGCGCACGATATTCGGAACATAAACCTGCAATTCGGCGGCGTCTTCGATAGTTACGACGCGCTCACCTTGCGGGATAAAGTTTGAGGTGATGTTGAGGGTCGTTGTTTTTCCCGAACCCGTACCACCTGCGATAATGATGTTCATGCGCGCTTTTACAGCGGCTTCCAAAAACAGGCGCATACCCTCGGTCATGGAACCGAAAGTTACCAGAGCTTCCGAGTCGAGTTTCTTCTTGAAGAATTTACGAATGCTCATGCTCGGCCCGTTCAAGGCCAGGGGCGGGATAACGATGTTGACGCGGCTTCCGTCTGGAAGACGTCCGTCTACCATCGGTGTACGTGCGTTAGCGGTTTTACCCAGTGGGCGCACGATGCGGTCAACGATGTTCATTACATGGCCATCATCCACGAATTTACGGCGGCTACGGCAGATTTTGCCTTTGCGTTCGATGAAGATGTCCGTGGGAGAGTTGACCATAATTTCCGAGATGGTTGGGTCGTTCAACAGGTACTGCATCGGACCAAATCCCAGAACTTCGTTCAGCACTTCTTCGAGCAGAACCGCGCGCCGTTTGGGCATAAGCGGCTTCTCATCTTTGAGAACGTCGCTCATGACCTGCTGTGCGACGGGGCGTAAGCGCTCACGGTCGTTCGAGTTGAATTGCTGGCCGCCCAATTCATCCACCAGAACAAGGTGGACTTTGTGTGACAAACGGAGCATTTCATCGTCGAAATCCACATCGTCTGTGTCGATGGGCATTTCCATCTCCGTCAGCAAAAACGACGCGAGTCCGCTACCGTCACTTTTGACTTCTGCGGGCTTCTCTTCGGGTTTAGGTGGCGCCGTCACCGAAGCGATACGGTCTTGAATCGCGGAAGTGCCAGCACCAGCAGGAGTGCTGGCGCCGTTTCCATTTCCATTCGATTGAGCTGGAGCTGCTGGGCTAGGGGCGCCGCCGAAGCGGGGCCGGGCGCCGCCGGGAAGTAAAGCCATAAAAAGTGAACCCTGTGTTCAGGGCTAGGGTGTGTTGTGCCACACTCGCCCGCGAACTCGAAATTTGAGTTCTTTAATTCACGCTTTTTGCCAAGATTAACTTTTATCTCTCCTTTTTGCGCAGATTTGGGCCTTCAAACATAAATCGGCCCCAATCCTTAAAGAAAAACCAAATTTCCCTTGCTCAATTTGGCTTAAGAACGACAGGGATTTTAGTCTCTTTAACTCTAAAACTGGTGCAAATTAAGTGCGCTTCCGGGAACAATAAAAAACAAAAAAGGGAGCTACATTTGTAGCCCCCTGTCCTTTTAACAAGAAAGTGATTACCTGCGACTCATCGAATTGAGGGGATACATTTCTTCCAACCACTCCATCACGCGCATCAGTTTGTCGAGGTGCATGTTCTGGCGCGATTGCCCGAAGGTTTTTACTACGCGCTTGTTGGTTTCGCCCCAATTTCTATCGAACAAAAGCGCATCGACGCCTTTGCAGTAGGCCTGAATGCGCTCGCGCAACTGGGCTTCCTGCTGCGAAGGCGTTATGATCTGCGCTTCGGGAGGAATTATTCGTTCACCTTTGGGCGGGGCACCAACGCGGCTCGAACGGCGCGTAAGCGCGCCCGAACCAACGGGCGTGATGGTTTTGCGTTCGCCCGGTTCGCGGGCCTCGCGCATCGCCTCCAATTCCAACTCCTCGTCCTCTTCCAGGCGCGCTTTGACGGCGACGATCTGTTCTTCTTGCATCCGACCGATGATGTTGCACATCAAGCGGTCGTCGGGCACATACACGAACGCCATTTGCTCTTCCCACGCGCCCGCGCCGAAATCCATACGGGTGGCACGCGCGATCATCTGCTCGATCCACGGTTTAGAGCGGATGTGCGTCAGACAGGCGATATGCGTTACAGGTGGCACGTCCAACCCTTCGTAAGCCATCGCGACCGTCACAAGGCAATGCAGCGCCGAGCGCCCGTCGGTCAGCTTAAATTTCTGGATGGCCTTGGTCGCTTGCGCCGTGTCGTCGCTGGTCGCAATCGCCGCTTTGATGCCCTTCATTTGCACGTATTCGAGATAGCGCTTGGCATCTTCGATGTTGGCGGTGACGACAAGCATCTTGGAGCGCGGATGGCTGGCTTTGTATTCGACCCAGTGCGCGGCGCACTCATCGAGCAGGTGCATTCCGAACTCGGTTTTGAGCGCCGTATAAATTGCTTCGTTAACGTCTTTCCCGGCGTCGCTCAGGCGGGTGCCGTAAGTGGCACCGTCGCGCCCAATCCAACTCGCTGTGCCGTCCATCAGCTCGAAGTGAATCGGCAAAATTGCTTTGTCGAACAAGGCATCGCCGCGCGAATACTGCACGACGGCGCCACTACGCCCAGTCAAATCGACGATTTCGCCGTTCATCGACTCTCCGTAACCCAAAAACGCGATTTTTTTGCGGTTGCCGCGCTCCAACGTTCCCGACATGAACACCGTCAGCGCTGCGCGTTTCACCAGTGGGGCCAGTGCCCGCTCCCAGGCGCCGCCTTCTTCAACGTGGTGCGGCTCGTCCAAAATCAGCGCATAGCGGTGACGGATGAACTCGTCGATAAGGAAGATGTTGTTGGCGCCAATCGCTTGATAGGTGGTGCAAAAACCACTCAGCCCACGGCAGGGGTCGAGTTCACCTGTCGTTTTGCGGATGAGGTGGCGGTTGCCCAGCATTTCGCGCGAACGCCCCGACGCGAACTCGGCTTCGGCCTGTTCTTGTAGCGAGCGGCGCGGTACAATCCACGCGACACGGTCGGCGATGCGCGGAATCAACGTATTCGCAGCGATGATGGGCAGCAACGACTTGCCCCCTCCCGGTGTGATCGAACAGATGACCGACCTCACATTCTGGATGCGGCCTTCTGCCAATCCCACGCACAACTCGTCAAACGCTGCCTGATGCCGCCGTAACACCCTTTGAGTTTGCCGAATTACGCGCGGTTCTGTGTGTTAGGATTCCGCTTCATTGCCACTTTGGAATCTCCATTGCAATTCTGTCATCGTTCCCAATAAGCACGATTCGTGGCAATGGCACGGCAACTGTTCGGGGGGATCAACGACAATAAGGCGGCGGGCACCTTGAGGAATGTTGCGCTGTGTTCGCAGTTCGATTCCACACCACACGCATTTCCACGTGGCACAGAACAAAAGCAGCGGGCGGCGACGCCACTTTTGATTGTGTGGTGGAGGGCGGTCCCCAGTGCGGCGCACGCGATGGCGCCGTTCGAGTTCGATGGGGTACAGAGGGATAGGAGCATCGGGTCGCAAATCAATAAAGCGCCGTCCAGGACTGCGGCGTTCGACCATACCCTTAAAACATTAACAGAAAAAATTTTTGTTTCAAGACGGGAAAATGGGAAGATGTATAACTTTACATGTAATAAATTGCGAAATTAGTCTATTTCTTGCCCCGAAATCTCCAATCCGCCTTTTTCGCGCTCACCTTACGCCGCAGGAACAAACGAAGCACACCCATTCGCGCGTAGGTGCGGCACAACTTCAGCACAGCGAAAAACGCTCTTAACCCGATTCCCGATGCTGCGAATGGGGCCAGCAACGCGCCCGTTCCCTTCATATAGTGCTTGCGGTAAAACAGCCACATGGCGGCATGATGTCGCCTGATAGATTTCGCCTGCGCCAGGTCGCTCGATTTGCCGATATGGTGCTGGATGGTCGCACCGGGAACATAAACGCGGCGCCACTTTTTCTTCATCAACCGATAACACAGGTCGATGTCCTCGCAGTACATGAAATAATCCTCGTCCCACGGGCCGCCCATTCGCCTTTGTTTGATGCTTTCGAGAGCAACGCGGCTTCCGCACAGCGCCGAACCACTGAGCCAATCGACATCTTGATTGGAGCCACGCGATAAGTCGGTTTGCAAATAGGCGCGCGACCAGGGATTATTCGGGAACAGGCGCCCCAAAAACGAATTACGGAACAATCCGGCACCAAACGAGGGAAACGCCCGTGCCGAAAACTGAAGTTCGCCATCGGGGTAAGTCATACGTGGTCCCACCGCTCCGATTTTTGCGTTGCCGTCGAGCGTTGCTACTAGCGCCTCAAGTGCGCCCGCTTCGACGATGGTATCGGGGTTGAGGAACAGGACATGGCGCCCCGTCGCTTTTTTCCATCCCAGATTATTGCCACTCGAAAAACCGGAGTTGAGTGGATTGCGAATGAGGGTCACTGCCGGAAATTCGCTCTCAACCATATCCGCCGAGTTATCGAGCAGGGAGTTGTTATCCACTACGATGGTTTCAAATGCTATTTGCGGAGCGTATTCTTCGAGCGAGCGTAAGCACGCGCGCAAATAATCGCGAGCATTCCAATTCAGAATGACGATGGATAGGTCGGGTGGGCTACTCATCAAGATAGAGGTATGATTCGGGGGGAGCTGGAACGGTGTTTAGCTAGGGTCGGGTTGCTTTTCGCTACTCGGTTCTTCGGTATCGCTCACCATCATAATGGGAATACCATCGCGCACCGGAAAAGTGCGCCCATCGTTTTTGCAGCGCAACACGCCGTCGCTTTCAACATTTTCAAGTTCGCCATGACAGACGGGGCAAACCAATACTTCTTGTAGCAGCTCGGAAATCAGAGGCATTGGCCCCAGTTTGCCGTAATTTATGGTTCTTCCCGATTCGTCTTTACTTTTCAAAACCCGCCAACTCGCGCTGGCCGTTCAACCAGTGGGCGGACGCGCCCTTTTGGTGGGTGGTTTTGTGCGCGATGCCCTCCTCGGCCAAAACCCCAAAGATGCCGATATAGAGGTCTACGGTTTGCCCGCCGACGAACTCAAAGCCGTCCTCGAAACGCTGGGCCGCGTCGATGCCGTAGGCGAAAGTTTTCGCGTCTTGAAGTTGGTATGGCACGCCAAAAACGAGGCGGGAAAACGCGAACGCCTCGAACTCGATGTCTCGCTGCCACGCCGCGACCGCAAGACCGGAACTGGCCACAAAGGCTTTGAAGTTGAAGGCGACCCCTATGCCTCGGTTGAGGATGCCGCGCGTCGCCGCGACTTCACCCTCAATGCCATCCTATGCGACCCGCTGACGGGCGACATCCTCGATCCATTCGGCGGGCAAGACGACCTGCGCGCTGGACTGCTGCGCGCTGTTGATGCCCGTCACTTTGGCGAAGATTCGTTGCGAGTGCTGCGCGCCATGCAGTTTGCCGCCCGCTTTGGCCTTGTCATTGAGGCCGAAACCATCGCTATTTGCCTTCGGACCCCGCTTGATGATTTGCCCAAAGAGCGTGTGTGGGGCGAGTGGGAAAAATGGCTGCTTAAATCGAAGCGCCCCTCCGTGGGGTTGCAAGCTGGGCACGCCATCGGCGTTTTCGCGCGCCTGTTCCCCTATCTCGAAACCGCCTACATTCGCCATAAAGACGAAATGAGCGCAGCCCTCGACCGGGCCGCTGCCGAAATCGTCGACCTTGAACTTCCCGAACAGGTCGCGCTAATGCTGGCGATCTTCGGTTCGTTCCTCGGCTCGCGCGATACCCAGCAACTTATCGCCGATTTGGGCCTCTTCCGTTTGAAGGGGGCCAAAGAAGGCGTCGATGTGGGGAATCTAACCCTCAAGTTGCTTAGCGCTCGTAAAACCCCTGCCGACTGGTTCCGCAAACGCGACCAGATCGTCGCCCGCGATTTTCGTTATTTCGCCGCGCGTGTGCCACCACAACTCGCTCTCAAACTGGCGAGAGCGCGTGGCTACGATGAAGCCGCCGCATGGTTCGAGGAGGGCTTGCGCGCCGCCGATGTCGAGTTCGGCCCCCCCGCCTATATTTTGCAGGGCCGCCACCTCATCGAGATGGGTTGGAAACCCGGCCCCATATTTGGCCAGGTTGTCGAGCGTGTTTATCTGCTTCAATTGGGGGGCGAAGTTGCCGACCTCGAAGACGCCAAAGCCGCCGCCCAGAAGTTGGTGGACGACGGCATATTGGGCTAATCGGAACGATTAAATGGGGAGTCGGCCAATGTGTCCGTGATTTCTGCCTCATCGGTAGCTTTTGTGGGAACTACCGATGAAGCAAAAATTTATTTGCCGTATTGTTCGTCGCTGACTTTTTCCAGCCACTCGACGCTCTTGCCATCCAACTTTTCCGCGATGGCGATGTGTGTCATCGCGGTAGTTGGCGTGGCGCCGTGCCAGTGCTTTTCGCCCGCTGGGAACCACACGATGTCGCCGGGGCGAATCTCTTCGATTGGGCCACCTTCGCGTTGTGCCCAGCCACTTCCTGCTGTCACAATCAGCGTTTGCCCCAATGGGTGGGTATGCCATGCTGTGCGGGCACCCGGTTCGAAGGTGACAGTCGCGCCACCGACACGGCCCGGCTCTTCGGCCTGAAACGGCGAGTCGAGCCGGACTGTGCCAGTAAAGTAGTCGGCGGGGCCTTGGCCCGAAGGCTGTGAGCCACTCTTTGTGATTTTCATGATAGTTCCTTGTGTTGGAGTAGGTTTGTTCCTATCAGGCTGTCAGTGAAGCCATATCAATCACGAAGCGATATTTGACATCGCTTTTCAGCATCCGCTTGTAGGCTTCGTTGATGTCTTTGATATTGATGACTTCGATGTCCGAAGTGATGCCATGTTCGCCACAGAAATCGAGCATCTCCTGTGTCTCGGCGATGCCGCCAATAATGGAGCCAGCCACCGAGTTGCGCCCCATGAGCAGTGGTACAGTCAACATCGACTCCACAGCGCCCAAATAGCCCACCAGAACGAGAGTGCCATTTAGCGACAGAGTCGGCAAATAGGGGTTCAGGTCGTGTGCTGAAGGAACGGTGTCGATAATCAGGTCGAAGGTGCCTTTGACAGCCTTCATTTGTTCTGCATCGGTCGAAAGCACCACGTTATCAGCGCCCAAACGACGTGCGTCCTCTTCCTTGTCTGGTGTGCGAGTGAACAGCGTCACGTCCGCTCCCAGTGCGTGAGCTAGTTTCAGCGCCATGTGGCCCAAACCGCCGAGGCCGATAACCGCTACCTTTGTGCCTTCGCCTACGTTCCAGTGACGCAGTGGCGACCACGTTGTAATTCCAGCGCACAACAGCGGCGCGGCTCCTTTCAGATCGAGTGCATCGGGAATGTTGACCACGAATTTGTCCGACACCACGATTTTCTGTGAGTAGCCGCCGTAGGTAGGGCTATGGTCATGGCGATCAAAACCGTTGTAGGTCACGGTGCTTCCCTCTTCGCAATATTGTTCCAGACCTTGCGCACAGGCCGCACAGTGTTGGCAAGAGTCAACCAGACAGCCGACGCCGACCTTGTCGCCCACTTTGAAGCGAGTGAAATCGGTGCCTACGCTTTCCACTTGTCCGATGATTTCGTGACCCGGCACCATCGGGAATGTCGAGTTGCCCCAGTCGTTGCGGGTCTGGTGCAAATCCGAGTGACACACGCCACAGTACAGGATTTCGATGACAACATCGTTCGGGCGGGGTTCGCGACGTTCGAAGTTAAAAGGTGCGAGTGCTTCTGTGGCCGACTGAGCGGCGTATCCGTTGGTATTCATTGTGTTGTGTTTTCTCTCTTAGATTTGAATTGGTAATCGAGGCCAATGGGCGGTCTTACAGCTCCTGTCGCGTGGGTCGGAACAGGATTTCGTTGATGTCAACATCCTCCGGTTGGCTCATTGCGAAGACGACGGTACGTGCGAATGAATCGGCGGGAATCGCCACTTCCTCGTAGAACTTGTTGATGTTCTGCGCGACCTCTGAATCGGTGATGGTGTTGGGGAGTTCGGTGGCAACTGCTCCCGGCGAAATAATCGTGGTGCGGATGTTGTACGGCTTCACTTCCTGTCGCAGGCCCTCCGAAAGTGCCCGTACTGCGTGCTTGGTCGCCGCATACACCGAGCTACCGGGGCGAACCTTGTGTCCGGCTACCGATGAGACATTGATGATGTGTCCCGATTTTTGCTCTGTCATGTAGGGCAATGCGGCGGCAATGCCATACAGCACACCCTTGATATTAACGTCGATCATGCGATCCCACTCGTCAATTTTCAGGCGTTCCAGCAGCGATTGGGGCATTAATCCAGCGTTGTTGATAATAACGTCGATTCGCCCATACTTTTCTACTGCGCTATCGACCAACGCTTTCACCTGTGCGCTGTCGGTAACATCGGTCGTGACGGCGAACGCCTTGCCGCCTTTGGAGTTGATTTCATCGGCGAGAGCCTGAATGCGATCAGCGCGGCGCGCACCCAGCACAACGCTGGCTCCTTGGTCGGCGAGAAGGCGCGCTGTCGCTTCGCCTAAGCCACTGCTGGCGCCCGTGATGACGACAATTTTTCCTTCGATGTTGTTACTCATAATCTTGATTCCTTGTTTGATTTTGATAGAGCGGACTCTATGGTATTGTGTCGCCTGTGGCGCTTAGTTCTATCCAGTCGAGTTCTTCTTCGACGAAGCGGTAGGCGTCGTCGCCGATGGTGCCATTGCTGCGAAGCTCGTTGAGCGTCTGGCGCGATTTGGTTAGAACTCGTCGTCGTAGTGCGTTGTTTTCCGTCTCGTGAATGTCCTCGCCTCGTCTCGTCTGCCGCAGCGCTTCCTGATATTCCGTTTTAAGGCGCTGCGCTACTGGTGTGGTGTCGCCGTCCAACTCCATTATCGCGGCCTTCAGCGCTTTGCTTCGAGCGATATTAATCTCCGATTCCACCGTGTCGTCCGGCGGCAGACGGAGGGAAAGCAGCAGTGGGCGCAATGTTAGCCCCTGAATGACCAGGGTGCCTAACACCACTACGAAGGCACTCAATTGAATGAAGTTGCTGTATGGGAAACCCTCTGGGAGCGCGATAGCCGCTGCTAGAGTGACTATGCCGCGCATACCGCACCATCCCACGACAACTCCTCCTCTGGTCGAGAGCGGAGACCGGGGCGCTTGGCCCCCATCTGGGGCAGATGGGTTCATCTTCTTATGAAAGATGGTGTAGCTCATCACCCAGAAGAGGCGAACCACAATCACGACAGCCAGAAGCGCCAACGCCGCCGCGAAATAGTGGAAGCGCTCCGTGCCACTGAGTTTGTCGAGGATGGGGCGCATCTCAAGACCTATAAGCGTGAACGCCAGCACGTTCAGCACAAAGGTCGCCGATTCCCAAACCGCGAAGGTCGATACCCTCATGCGAGCCGACATATCGAGTGCCGTCTCCTGTCCCGTCATGATGCCAAAGACAACGATGGTCACCACACCCGAAAGCCCTAACTGCTCGGCGATGAGCCACACGCCGAAGCTCATTACGAACTGGAAGATGACTGAGGTGGGCATGTCGGATACTCTGCCTCGTATCAGACCAACCAGCTTCGCCAAAATCCAACCCGTTGCCGCACTGCCGAAGACCACGAGCAGAAAAGTGGGAAATGCTTTCCCCATCTGAAAGCCAGCGGCACCAATCGACCCAACCGCGATTTTGTAAATCAACAGCGCGGAAGCATCGTTCAACAGGCTTTCCCCCTCCAGTACCTTACGGATGCGATGCGGCGGATTGACTTGTTGCAAAACCGCCAGAGCAGCGACGGCATCGGGTGGCGCCAGCAAAGCCCCTAAAGCGATAGCCGCTGCCCACGGCAGATCGGGCAAAAACTGCCGAGCGGCAAAAGCCACCACTATCGTCGTCAGGCCCACCGCGACCAGCACCAGCGATAGCACCGGGCGCCAGTTATCTCGCAGATCGCGCAACGACGTATCGTATGCCGCATCGACAAGCACAGGCGCCACGAAAAGGGCGAGAATAAGCTCTGGCGGAGGCAAAACGATGTGCGGCGTTCCCGGTAGGAACGCAACGATTGCTCCCCCTACTGCCAGCAGCGTCGGGTAGGGGATGTTAACTCGCCGCGCAAGCGCCGATAAAATCGTCGCTCCCAGCAGGAGGCCAAGGAAAATCTCGAACGTATGCATGAGCGCGAGTGTCCTTTAACCTTGTTCTTTCCCATCCCGATAAAACCAAGTTTCTACCACGCGATGTGAAAGGCCAGCAAAGGACCACTCGTTAAACGGCGCGTGTGACTATCCAATTCAATACCTATCGCCCTGCACTTCAATTTTGGAAATGGCGCTTTGAATGTCTCGCAGGTCATCGGAACTGAGTTCGATGTCGACGGAGCCATTGTTCTCATCCAATCGCTCCAGTTTTCGGCTACCGGGAATGGGAACAATCCACGGCTTTTGGGCCAATAACCACGCAAGCGCGACTTGAGCTGGTGTGCCCTGTTTGCGCTGTGCAATGTCGCTCAGCAAATCAATTACGGCCTGGTTGGCTTTGATAGCTTCGGGCGTGAAGCGAGGGTTACGGCTGCGAATATCCGAACTGTCATAGGTTGTGTTTTCGTTGATCTTCCCCGTCAAAAAGCCGCGTCCCAGTGGGCTATAGGGCACGAAGCCGATTCCCAACTCTTCGCAGGTGGGTAGCACTGCCTCTTCGGGAGTGCGCCACCACAGCGAATACTCGCTTTGAATGGCTGTGACAGGCTGAACGGCGTGAGCGCGGCGGATAATATCGGCGCCCGATTCGGAAAGCCCGAAGTGCTTGACCTTGCCTTCTTCAATCAGTTCTTTGACCGCTCCGGCCACATCCTCGATAGGCACGTTCGGGTCGGGACGATGCTGGTAAAACAGGTCAATTACTTCAACCTGTAGGCGTTTTAGCGAGGCTTCGGCGACACGCTTGATTTGTTCCGGCCGACTGTCGAAGCCAGTGCCGGGAGTTGGACCCTTGTCGCCATCGTGCTTGAAACCGAACTTAGTGGCGATGACCACTTGCCCCTTGAATGGGGCGAGCGCTTCGCCGACGAGTTCTTCGTTGGTGAACGGCCCATAAACCTCGGCTGTATCGAAGAAGGTAGTGCCGCGCTCGACAGCGGTATGAAGAAAGGAGATCATCTCTTCTTTGTCTCCAATAGGCTTATCGCCAAAGCTCATTCTCATGCAGCCAAGGCCCAGAGCCGAAACTTCCAGACCGCTATTTCCCAATTTACGTTTTTGCATTTTGAATTCCTATTTATTGTGTGCGGAGGTACGCAGCGCTTCACTTTTGCTGATGCCGGGGCTAATGAGTAGCCATGCGCAAAGCAGGCTGCCAATTCCGGCCAGCGCAATAACCCAGCCCATCGCCTTCGGTGTTCCATCGGCAAAGGCACCCACCAGAGCCGAACCGATGATGCCGCTACCATATTGAAGGGCGCCGACCAGTGCCGATACTGCCCCTGCGCGTTGCGGAAAGTCGGACAGTGCCCCTGATATTGAGTTGGCAACGATGAAGCCCGTCGCTGTGATGTACAGGAAAAGTGGCAATGCCAATCCTGCGAGTCCACCAATGTTGGTCGTCGCGGCAAGCGCCAGCAGAATGCCTGCAATCGCCGCTGCGCCTGTGCCGCGTACCAATAACCTATCACCGCCGAGCCTTCTCACCAATCGCGAGTTGGTGATGTTGGCCCCCATGATGCCAATGACGCCAATGCCAAACAGCAAGCCATAAAGCTGCGGTTTTACATGGTAGTAGGTGATGTAGGCCGAAGGTGTTCCCGCTATGTAAGCGAACATGCCCGCATAGAAGAAACCGCCTGAACCCGCATAACCCAGCAAGCGACGGTGGCGCAGCAGTTCGCCGTAATCGGCGAGTGCCTGCACCAACGGCTCGCGGTTACGCCGAGCCGTTGGCAGCGTTTCGGGCAAGGTGAACAGCGCTCCAAGGGTTGCGAAGCCGACGACTACCAGTGCCCAGAATATGGCACGCCAACCGGAGAGAGCCAGCAATTGCCCACCGATGATTGGCCCCAACAGCGGCGCAATCGCCATCACCGTCATCAGCGTTGAGAGCATCTGCGCCGAGCGGTTGCCTGCGAACAGGTCGCGAACCATCGCTCTCGCCAATACGACGCCCGCGCTTGCTCCCACCGCTTGCACGAGGCGCCAACCGATCATCGCCCAGATGCTGCCCGACATAGCGCAACCCGCCGAACCTAAGACAAACAGTACAAGACCAATCGCAACTGGTAAGCGCCGTCCCAGTCGGTCAGAGATTGGCCCCCACAGCAGTTGACCCAGGCTAAACCCGATGAGATAGCCCGAAACCGTCCACTCGATCATTCCCTTGCCCGCGCCGAGCGACTGCCCCATCGCGGGCATTGCGGGCAAATACAGGTCGGTCGAAATCGAGGCGAAGCCCATCAACGCGCTCAAAATCGCCAGCACTTGCCAGCCGTGTTTGACGGCTTCCTCTTGTGCTGGTGTGGTGGCTTCCGCTGTTTCAGAGCGGATAGGTATTGTCAGGTGTGTGGGTTCGACTTGAGAAGCATTGGCGTGTGGTGGCATAGTACGTCTTGTGGGTTGTAGGCACTAAAGTTTCTTGAACGAAAGTCCAAACTAATTTGAACTGCCCAAGGCTTCTCTTCCTGCCTATAACTATTCTAAGCTATAAAATTCCATATGCGGTATGACGATTGTGGAGGATAATAAAACGATTCTCCAAAAGTTTGGAGAATGATTGGATGGGGCGTTTTGGGCTGCTATGCTGAATTTCATGAATCGACAGCAGAGCGAATTAGAATTACAGCAGGAGCAGTGCCAACGCGAGGAGTTGGTGGAACGACTGACCAAAGCCCTGCCCTCCGAAGGCATGAACCAACCTTTGCCGGGGCTTCGGCTTTCCCACTCCTGCAAAACGATGGAGCCGGTGTATGGAGTTTCCGAGCCGACCTTTTGCGTGATCGCTCAGGGCAGTAAAGAGGTCTTTCTGGGAGAAAAGCGCTACCAGTACGACCCCTATAGTTATCTGTTGGCTACCGCCGAACTTCCGATAGTGAGTCGGGTTTTACAGGCCTCCGATAATCGGCCCTACCTTGGCCTGCGCCTGAATATCGACCCCACATTGGTCGGCGCTGTCATGGTCGAAATCGGCCAGATGCCGCCTCAAAATTCCGGCGATGTCAAAGCTATCGAAGTTAGCCCATTGGATTCGACCCTGCTGGACGCGACGCTGCGGATGGTGCGTTTGCTTGACTGCCCCACCGAAGCACGCATTCTACTTCCGCTCATCACACGCGAAATCGTGTATCGGCTTCTGGTAGGCGAACAGGGGCACCGCTTGCGCCAGATGACGGTGTTGGGCGGACACACTCACCGTATCGGCCAGGCAGTGCAGAAGATTTGCCGCGAGTTCAATAAGCCTTTGCAAGTCGAGGATTTGGCGCGCTACATCGGCATGAGTGTTTCGGGGTTCCACCACCATTTCAAAGCTGTCACCGCGCTCACACCGCTACAGTTCCAAAAGCAGTTACGCCTTCAGGAAGCGCGCCGCTTGATGGTCGGTGAAGCTTTGGATGCTGCTACTGCGGGCTATCGTGTGGGATATGACGATGCCTCGCACTTCAACCGCGAGTACAAACGCCTCTTCGGTGTGCCTCCTATGCGCGATGTGGAACGCATACGCGAAGCCGCCGATGTCGAAACCGATCTTTAACTCTTTCAGAGCCTAATTTTTGCGGGTGATGTTTAAAGTCGGTTTCGCTTGGGTATACTGATAACGCGCGTTATCAGCATGTCCATGATTACTATGACCGACATCGCCACCAAAGCCGGCGTCTCTCGTTCGGCGGTTTCGTTGGTGTTAAACGGTCGGCACAACGACAACATTCGCATCCCCGACGAGACTCGTCAGCGCATTCTCGAAGTCGCCGCCGAACTCGGCTATCGAACCAACCAGTTGGCGCGTGCTGTGGCTTCGGGCAAGTCGCGCATGATCGGTTATCTGGTCACAGAGCCGCACTACGAGCCGTACTGGAACACCATCATTGGTGCCCTCGCCGAAGCCGAAGAGTTGGGCTTCACATTGAAGGTATTGTCGGTTACTCATGAGACGTTGGCAGAGCGCATCCGCCAATGCGTCGAACTTCGTTTGGGCGGGCTTATTGTGCGAGTCAACAGCGATAAACGCCTCATCTTCGAGGAAGCCAACCGCGCTCAAATTCCCGTTGTAAGCGTCGATGAAGGCATCGAGCAGCCTTTTGGCACCAATGTCGTGGCCGATGATGCGCCCGGTTGTCACGCTGCCATCCAACACCTCGTTCAGTTGGGGCATACACGCATCGGCTTCATTTCCAGTGGTTTCTCGCTGTTCGGTGGCCCCGACATCGGCTCGAACCGCGAAGAACTCTTTCGCCTCGAAATGATGCGGCGCGGTTTGGCAGTTCCCGAAGGTTATGTGAGTCGCGAAATCATGGCGGTTTTCGGGGCGCACGCCGATGCCGAGGAAAATATCCAGTCTGTTGTGGAGGCGACTCAATCACTATTGGAGCATCCACAAGGGCGCCCCACTGCCATCTTCTGCTGGCGTGACGAAACGGCGATGTGTGTCATCCGCGTTTGTCGCCAGCGTGGGCTTCGCGTTCCCGACGATATTTCGGTGGTTGGTTTCTCCGATTTAGGCACTGCGCGCTTTTTCGACCCGCCACTCTCCACGGTCAAATCGCCGTGGGATGAATTGGGGCGCACTGCGATGCGCCAAATCGCCCAACGTTTGGGTGAAGAGTTCAGCAACCATTCCAGCATTCACCGAGTCGCGACGGGCTTTATCGCTCGTGGCTCGACTAGCCCCGCGCCCTTCTAATTCACCGATTTTTAAAACCCGCTTCATGAAAACATCGAATCTCAAGGCGAGCATTGGCTCTTCGAAACGTTGCTTCGCGCTGGCAATACAACTGGGCGCATTGACCGCTGTTGCCTCTTGTTCTATGGCTCAAAATACACCTGCTAACGCGCCGAAAGTGGCGCCGCTCAAGGACGCTTTCAAAGGCCAGTTCCTGATCGGAACGACGCTCGATTATCCAGCATTGCAGGGCAGGGCGCCGCTTGATGTCGAATTAGCGACCACCCAATTCAACGCCATTACCCCTGCCAACAGCCTGAAACCCGATTCGGTGCAGCATATAGAAGGGCAGTTCAACTTCAAAGACGGCGACCGCTTAGTGGAACTCGCCGAAAAAAGCGGGGCGACTCCCATCGGGCACACGCTGGTATGGCATCAACAGAGTCCCCAGTGGTTCTTTGAAGGCCCAGATGGCAAACCGGCCAGTCGTGAACTGGCCCTCGCGCGTTTGCGCAAGCACATCACTACTGTTGTCGGGCACTATAAGGGGCGCATCAAGCAATGGGATGTCGTCAACGAGGCGATTAACGACGGCCCCGGCGTATTGCGCCCAACCCCTTGGCTCAAAGCGATTGGCGAGGATTACATCGCGGAGGCGTTTCGCGCCGCTCATGCCGCCGATCCCGACGCCATCCTCATTTACAACGACTACAACATCGAACTCGGCTACAAGCGTCCCAAGGCGCTACAGCTACTCAAGTCGCTCATCGACCAGAAAGTTCCAATTAATGCCGTGGGAATCCAGTGTCACTGGCGCATGGACAACCCCGATTTCGCCGAAGTCGAAGAGGCGATTAACCAGTTCGCCGCATTGGGATTAAAGGTCATGATTACCGAACTCGACATCGGTGTGTTGCCGACCAAATATCAAGGCGCCGACATCAGCACCACGGAAACCATGACGCCCGACCAACAGGCGGTCATGAATCCATACACCCAGAAATTGCCCGATGAGGTGGCTCAGCAACACGCCGAGCGCTATCGCCAGGCCTTCGAGATGTTCCTGCGCCATAAGGATGTTATTGGCCGCGTGACCCTGTGGGGCAGTCACGATGGCGACTCGTGGCTCAACGATTTTCCTGTTCGTGGTCGTACCGACTACCCGCTACTCTTTAACCGTCAGGGCAAACCCAAACCCGCGTTTTTCACTGTGCAGAAAGTCGCGAGTAACATGCCTCCTTTGGCGCCCCCCGCTCCGTAAATCCCTTATTCGTGGCCCGTTAATGCCATTCGCAATTACCGCAGATTCAGTCCGAACATGTCAACCAAAATTCTTGTCATCGCCCTCGCGGGCGCATTGATGGTGCCCGCTTTCGCTCAAAATCAGCCTAATCGCCTTTCAATCGATCTCGAAAAACCGGGCGCTAAAGTAAGCCCGCTTCTGTACGGCATCTTCTTCGAGGAGATTAACCGCGCCGGAGAAGGCGGTATCTACGCCGAAATGGTGCAGAACCGCTCCTTCGAGGATAGTGCCGAAGTGCCAGCGGCATGGTTAGCTACCAACGCCACCGTCTCGCTCGATAAATCGAACCCACTCAATGCCAATAATCCAACGAGTTTGCGTGTCGAGGCGCAGGCGGGCGGCAGTGTCGCCAACCTCGGCTTCATCGGTGGCGGCCCGCGCTGGAACATGCGCGAATGGAATGATGTTTACCTGCCCAAACAGCCCTCGGAAATCGCCGTGGCTGCGGGCAAGACCTACGATGTGTCGCTGTATGCCCGCGCTCAAGTTCCGGTCGAACTTACCGTTTCGCTTCAGGGCAAAGACGGTAAAACGCTGGCTTCGCAGAAGGTAACGGGAGTTGGCAATGGCTGGAAGCAGTTCGCGGTGTCCTTGAAATCCGGCGCCACCGATGCCAACGCCCGCCTTGTCGTCTCAAGCCCCAAAGCGGCGACGTTCTGGCTGGATATGGTTTCGCTGTTCCCTCGCGATACGTGGAAGGGCCGCAAGAACGGCTTGCGACCCGATTTGTTGGACAAGCTCGCCGCCATGAAACCGGCGTTCGTGCGTTTCCCCGGTGGCTGCTACGTCGAAGGCTTCAAAATCGAGAACCGAGTTCAGTGGAAGAAGACCATTGGTGATGTTGCCGAACGTCCCGGTCACTTAAACGCCAACTGGGGCTACTATTCCAGCGATGGGCTAGGGCTATACGAGTATTTTCAGATGTGCGAAGACCTTGGGGCCGAACCGCTGTACGTCATCAATGTCGGTATGGGACACGACGTTGGCGGCATGTATGCCGTGCCGATAGGAGAAATGGGGCCATTCGTGCAGGATGCGCTCGATGTCATCGAGTACGCCAACGGCCCGGTGACGAGCAAGTGGGGAGCGTTGCGCGCGAAGGCCGGGCATCCGAAGCCGTTTAACCTCAAATATATGGAGATTGGCAACGAGAACGGCGGGCGCGAATACGACGAGCGTTACGCCCTCTTTCATGATGCCATCAAAGCCAAATACCCAAACATGGAGTTGATTGCGAACGAAATCACGCCCAGTCGTACCAACGATATTTTCGACCCGCACATGTACTCCAACTATGCCGCCTTCCTGACTGACTCCACACGCTTCGATAAGCAAGATCGCAACGGTCCGAAGGTGTATTTCGGCGAATACGCCGTGACTGAAGGCGCCGATGGAGGTAACTTGCAGGCTGCTCTAGGAGAGGCCGCTTTCATGACTGGTTTGGAACGCAATGGCGATGTCGTGAAGATGTCGTCTTATGCTCCGTTGCTATGCCGTCCCACATGGCGTGGCTGGAACCCTAACGCGCTTCTCTTCGACCAGAGCCGCGTTTACGGCACGCCATCCTATTATGTGCAGGCGATGTTCGCGGCCAATCGCGCCGACCAGATTCTGCCCGTCCAGATGCAAATCGCCGCGCCGCCCGCCCTACCGATTGAGGGCAAAATTGGCGTGGGCACATGGGGCGGTCAGGCCGAATTCAAAGACATCAAAGTGACTAAGGGCGACCAGACGCTGTTTCAATCCGATTTTTCGCAGAACGCGAACGGCTGGAAACTGGCGCGCGGCCAGTGGACGACCGAGAATGGCGCCCTCAAGCAAACCAGCGACGAAAACGGCACATTGGCGATGGTCGGCGAATCCAATTGGCGCGATTACACCCTCACGCTCAAAGCGCGCAAATTGAGTGGTCGCGAAGGCTTTCTTATCACCTTCGGCGCCCGCACCGAGGGCGAGAAGTCGTGGTGGAATCTCGGCGGGTGGGGTAACAGCCAAAACGGTGTCGAATCAATCGGATTGGATGGGCCACGCACTCCTGCCACTATCGAAAGCAACCGCTGGTACGACATCAAAATCGAGTTGCAGGGCACCAATGCCAACTTCTATCTCGACGGTCAACTTGTGCAGAGCCTGACTCGCGCGCCGTTGCCAGCCTTTGCTGCCGTTGCTGGGCGCGACCAGAAAACGGGCGAAACGATTCTCAAGTTCGTGAACGCCAGTAGCGAACCCCGTACCATCAATCTCGATTTGAATGGAGCTAAAGCCGGAAAAATCAACGGGCGCGCATGGGTTATGACCTCAGCCAACGAGCGCGACGAGAATTCGTTCGATGCGCCCACACGCATCACGCCACGCGAAGAGGCGTTTTCGGCGAATGCCCCCGATTTCACACGCACCTTCCCGGCGAACTCAGTTTCGGTTTTGCGCTGGAAATAAAGGACTTCTCCATGAACAAGTTTTCAACGCTGGTTGTGCGCGCAATCCTGACAGCGCTTTTTCTGGGGCTGGTGGCTCCCATGTCGCACGCCGCGCCCGTTTTACCAGGCGAGAATCCAATCATTCGCGATGCCTTCACCGCCGACCCCGCAGCGCTGGTCGATGGCGACACGGTTTATCTGTATGTCGGCCACGACGAAGCCAAGGGCGACGAGATGTTCACCATGAGGGAGTGGTTGTACTACTCCTCGAAGGACATGAAGAACTGGAAGGCGCATGGCCCCATTATGCGCGCGACCGACTTCAAGTGGGCGGTTGGCGATGCTTGGGCGGCTCAGGTCGTTAAAAAAGGCGGCAAATACTACTTCTACACTACCGTCCAACACGATGCCACCAAGGGAGGCAAAGCCATTGGCGTGGCGGTTTCGGATAGCCCCACTGGGCCATTCAAAGATGCGCGCGGCTCGGCGCTGATTACCGATGATATGACGCCCAGCGACAAACCGTGGAACGATATTGACCCTACAGTTTTCGTTGATGACGACGGCACGCCCTGGCTGGCATGGGGCAATCCTTATCTCTATCTGGTCAAGCTCAAACCCAACATGCTGGAACTCGATGGGGCGATTCAAAAAATCGACCTGCCGAACTACACCGAAGGCCCCTGGCTACATAAGCGCGGCAACTTGTATTACCTGACCTATGCCGCCTTTGCGCATCAGGGAACGGCAGAGAAGATTTGCTATGCGACTGCCCCGACAATGGCTGGCCCTTGGACTTATCAGGGAATCCTCACTGGCTTCGCTCAAAATAGCTATACCATTCACCCCGCCATTATCGACTTCAAGGGGCAATCGTACCTCTTCTACCATAACGCGACTCTCACGCTCGGCGGCGAAAGTGGGGCAATTGGGCGCCGCTCTGTTTGCGCCGAATATCTTTATTACAACGCCGATGGCACTATCAAACCCATTGTCCAAACTACCGAAGGTGTGAGCGCTGTGCCCATGACTCCAACTTCCACTCAAAAAACGACCGAACTCGCCAGTAATCCCGTGATTTGGGCCGATGTCCCCGACCTCGCGATGATTCGCGTCGGCGACACCTATTACATGAGCAGCACGACTATGCACATGAGTCCCGGTTTGCCCATCATGAAATCGAAGGACTTGGTGAACTGGGAGATGGTCGGTTACGCCTACGACACCCTCGGCGATAACGACATGCTGACGCTGCAAAACGGCAAAAGCGCTTATGGCGCTGGTTCATGGGCCAGTAGCCTACGCTACCACGAGGGCACTTTCTATGTGACCACCTTCGCCAGCACTACTGGAAAAACGCACGTTTATAAAACCAAAGACATCGAAAAAGGCCCGTGGGTTGAATCCACTTTCTCGCCCGCCTTGCACGACCACTCGCTGTTCTTCGACGATGATGGGCGCGTCTATATGATTTATGGCGGTGGCGACTTGCGCCTAATCGAACTCACCGCAGACGCGACAGCCATCAAACCAGGCGGCGTCAATCAGGTGATTGTCCCCAACGCCAGTCTTGTGGCTGGCCCCAATGTTGGTTTGAATGCCGAAGGTTCGCAGATGTTGAAAGTGAACGGCAAATATTACCTCTTCAACATCACCTGGCCCAAAAACGACATGCGAACCGAAATCGTGCATCGGGCCGATAAAATCACTGGCCCCTACCAAGGCCGCGTTGTGCTCAAAGACAAGGGAGTGGCGCAGGGCAGCCTCATCGACACACCGAAGGGCGATTGGTACGCCTACATGTTCCAAGACCACGGCGCAGTGGGGCGCATCCCCTTCCTCGTGCCCGTGAAGTGGGAAGACGGTTGGCCTGTGCTGGGTGTAGATGGCAAAGTGCCCGAAACGCTCGATATTCCCACGCAAACCCCCACCAACAGCGGCATCCCTACGGGAATAGTCGCGTCCGACGAGTTCGACCGTCGCCCCGGCCAACCTCTGCTGCCTCTAGCGTGGCAGTGGAATCATAACCCCGATAATGCCCACTGGTCGCTCACCCAGCGCCCCGGCTTTTTGCGGCTGACGACCGGACGAGTAGACCCCGATTTCCTCTCGGCACTTAACACCCTCACCCAGCGCACCTTCGGCCCTCAATCATCAGCCACCGTTTCAGTGGACGTGAGCAACATGAAGGACGGCGATTTCGCGGGCCTATCCGCCCTCCAGAAAAGATACGGCTTGGTCGGCGTAACGATAAATGGCAACACCAAGTCGCTGGTCATGGTCAGCGCCGAATCCGATGCCCCCGTCGAGTTACAGAGAGTTCCACTCACCCAGAACACCGTATTCCTCAAAGTCGAATGCGATTTCAAGGATAAAACCGACAAAGCCTATTTCTCCTACAGCCTCGACGGAAATACATGGACGCCAATCGGTAAGCCCCTTCAAATGGCCTACACCCTGCCTCACTTCATGGGCTACCGCTTTGGCCTGTTCAACTACGCAACCAAAGAAACAGGCGGCTACACCGACTTCGATTTCTTCCGGATCAGTGACAAAATCACCCAACGATGAGGGAGTACACGAGACAATTTTTATACACTTCTATGTTGATGTGGGTGTTCTTGGGAATACAATGGAATGATGTTCACACGCGAAGAATTAATCAAAAAATCTTCATTGTTGGCTGATGAGGCGCAGACGCTCATAGAAGTCATCGAATTTACTCCAGATGATTTCCCGTCTAGTTCTTCGGAAGAATCTATCGCAATATGTCGCGGAGCCCAATCTGACTTTGAAAGTGCTTTGCATTTTTGGGTGTTGGCGCAGCAAGGCATAGGTTGGAGCGGGCGAGAAGAATACTTAGCCGTATTCCAGCCTATTAGTGAGCAGGATTTTGGGCTGATGCTCAGCCAAACTCGTGGTTTGAAATATCCATTGGTTGTCACTCCAAAAGGCAAATATATTCAGGGACAACGAATGTCCAACGAGTGGTACGCTTTTTCTGCTCTAGCTGAATTTGAAAGCGAATACATTTCGTTTAATTGGGAGACGACAGCATGATAAGCCTATGAAAAGCAGAGAAAAGGTCTATCTGGATATTCTCACACAAGGGCTACTGATTATCAGGAGCGCTGCTTTTCAAGGTGACTCAGAGCAATGCCATATTGAAGCAGACCATCTGCACAATATCCCCGAATTGCTGCAACATCTCGACAAAGAGGAATTGCATGATTTCTATTGGAGCATCACCAGAGCTGACTACATTCAACGGAGCAAGCCAGAGTATTCATGCAGCTACCAAAACCTCTGGGAAGAGCTTCGTCCGGCCTTACCTGACTATTAGCTGATTTCAACATCCTCGAACTTTTTAGAGCCCTTCGCGCTGTTCAACTACGCCGACGTCTTCCGAGTAAGTGACAAAATTACCCAATGATGAGGAAGTGCGCGATACCCGCATAGCATCCGTATCGTATGGACTCAAGAAGCATCATGAGCATTCAAACGTATAACAACGGCCCCTTACCGGATTTTTTGTCCGAGCGTGCTTACTTTACGATTAGTGAGTTCGCCCTTCCCAGAGAAGATGCGCTGCGTTATTTTCTGTGGTGCAAAGAGGAAGGACACACAATTTTGGGTTGGGAGGTTTGGTTGCCTACTGTCCCTGGCCCTACTGTTCCGGTTAATCATTGCGAGGGCGATGCTGATTATTGCTACTCTGCTTTGTTATACGCCGACTTCTCCGATTTAACTGGAAAATATGGAATGGAAGTGGTCATCAACATAACCATGGAAGAACGTTTCGAGACAGGTTAACAGTGCCAAAAGGCCGCAGCGCATTATAGATACAGACACCCTTGTGACGCCTATAATGTGAGCCCATTGGTGCATATTTTCGGCTTCCAGCCCACTTCTCGATAGGATGCTGATGCCATGGCGTTAGCTTTTAGTTGTGCTTTTGTTGGCCCTGCGATACGTTAGTGGCGAGACGCCGAAGCTTTTTTGAAAAGCGCGTGTGAAGGTGGTTGGGTCCGAAAAACCGCACAGGTGGGCCAAGTCGTTGATGCTATGCCGGGTTTCGCGTAGCAGTTTCTGGGCGTGTTGTAGGCGCAAATGGCGCAAATAGGTCGCGGGAGCCATCCCCACTTCGAGCGTAAACAAGCGTGTGAAATGGGTGCGCGAAAAGTGCGTCATGTTCGCGAGCTGTTCGACCGTCAGAGGGTGACTGAAATGGGTTTCGCAAAAGTGCAGCACATCGGCCAGTTCGCGGCTCTCACCGCTGCGCGCCGAGTTCGGTTTTTCGCTGCGCCATTGCGCGAGTTGCACCAACAAACACCACAACCGCGATTTCGCGCTCAAGTGCCAAGCCCTTTCTTGTTGGGATAAGTCGCGTCGGATGTGGGAAATCGTGGCTTCGACCTCGATCTGCTGCTGTGGCGATAGATGCATGAAATGACCGAGTCGTGTTCTATGATTACCGTCCTCGCTTTCGTCATTGTCGGTGAGGTGGGCGATGAGGGGAGCGGCACCGGCGAGTTCGCCTAACGCGCTTTGTTCATCGGGAGAAAAGAGCGTTTCGCCAAAATAAATTGCCTCCAGAACAACATCCATCGGCCCTCGATTAAAATGAGCGAAGTTGGGTGGCAGAAGATAGACATTGCCCCGCGCCATGCTCCACGGGTGCTTGTTGATAACATGAGTTCCGTAGCCGCGCTGCACGAAGTACAGTGCCCAGAAGTCGAGATGGCGGTAAGAGTTCTTATCTAATCCGCGATACGACTCACGGCGCACGACCAGAGGGGGCTTTGAGCCAAATGACTCACTTTGATTCTGGTCGAGTGCAACATAACCTCCCGCCCTCCAACCGGGAACCTGTTCCAGAATAAAATTCTGACTTTTTTCTGTTGAGTCAAGGGGCTTCTGTTCACCATCAAGGATGTCGATCTCGTCGTTTGACTCCAATCGGAAAGAGGGAAGGAGATGGGGCATAGATTCAGTATAAAATGCCAGATTTAAAGTCCAAAAGGTTGTTTTTTCTATTATGGAACGGGGTAGAATTGTTGGAGTCGAGCGATTTCTGCTTGTTTATTCCCGTTTATCCCATTTCCATGAGAGCTTCTTCCTATAAATATACTGGCTTCACTCTGATAGAGCTTTTGGTTGTTATTGCAATCATCGCGATTCTGGCGGCTATTCTCTTCCCTGTTTTCGCCAGGGCACGCGAGAACGCGCGAAAAACCTCGTGCATGAGTAACCAGAAGCAAATCGGTCTGGGGATGCTCCAGTACACGCAGGATTACGACGAGCAATTCATGGTCGGCGTTAACACAACGGGCGCTGCGTGGGCGGGTTCTACAGCTCCGTATCTCAAAAGCTCGCAGGTGTTCACCTGCCCCAGCGACAGCACAACCCCTGGCCCCAACGGTCAAACCGTGGTGTCGTATGCGATGAATTCCAACATCGCCACCAAGCAGAATAACACCCCTGCTATTGCTCGCTTTACCTCGGTGGCCCGCACCATCCTGCTGTTCGAGATTCGCGGCAACTACACCAATGTTACTAACCCGACCGAGCAGGGAGCTACCAATGGCGGCTCGGCGGTTGGCGATGGTACGAACCTTTCGAGCTATGGTGGGTGCTGTACATCAGCGGCAGTCGGCGGTGCCCAGTTCGTCACCGGATACGTGGATGGCTGGAATCAGGGTTATGCACCATCGGGCCATGCGACGCAGTGGGATGGGAACAACGGGCGCCACCTCGAAGGGGCGAACTACCTGTTTGCAGATGGTCATGCGAAGTGGCTCAAGGCGCCCAACGTGTCGTCGGGCAACACCGCGCTCGCTGCGACCAATCCGCAGGGCGGTGGCAAGGCAGAAGGTGCCGATTTTTCAGGGCACGCTGCAACCTTTAGCCCGATTTAATCGGTTCGGCTACAGAGACGCAAAACGAGGTTTTTCAAGGAGTAATTTGCAGAGAGTTTCATCATCGTGAAAGTAACATCAATTCTTCCGTTAGTCGCGGTATCAGCACTTGCCATGTCAGCAGCATCAAATCAGAGTCCGGCAGTGGCCGCTCCTAAATCACAGAAAGTCGAAGTTGGCGCCTATTATTTTCCCGGCTACCATTCGGAGCCGCGCATGGATACCTACCATCCGGCGAACTGGAACGAATGGCAGTTGATGAAAGACGCCAAACCGCGCTATCCCGGCCACCAGCAACCCAAAGTTCCACTCTGGGGCTATGAAGATGAAAGCGACATCAAGGCGATGGAGAAGAAGATTCAGGCTGCCGCCGATTACAACGTCGATGCCTTTATCTTCGACTGGTACGACTACGACGGCCCCTTTCTGGAGAAGCCGCTCAACCAGGCATTCTTGAAAGCCAAAAATCGCAACAAGGTAAAGTTCGCGCTCATGTGGGCCAACCACGATTGGCTCAACATCATGCCGCGCCGCGCTGGTGAACCCGAACCACTCATTTTTCCCGGCAAAGTCACTAACGAGAGCTTCGACCGCATCTGCGACCACGTTATCAAAGATTACTTCTCGCAACCCAATTATTGGAAGATCAATGGTAAGCCTTACTTCTCGATTTACGATTTAGGCAAATTGCTGGAAAGCTTCGGTACGACAGAAGCGACCAAAGCGGCCTTCAACCGCTTCCGCGCCAAGACTATCGCCGCCGGTTTCCCCGGCCTCGATCTCAATGTCGTGTTGTGGGGTAACTATGTCCTGCCTGGTGAAAGCGAACCCGCACGTTACAGTCGGTTGGTGAAGGTGTTGGGCATCGACTCGGCAACATCTTATGTATGGATTCACTACGCTGGTATGCCCACACTTGAGACTCCATACAACGATGTATTCGACCGCTACATTGGTGCCTGGGACAAAATCAGGGACGACATCAGCGTGCCCTACTACCCCAACGTTTCGATAGGCTGGGACCAAAGCCCCCGCATGGCGCAAGACCAGGAATACAGCCGATTCGGAGTGAACACCATCGGCGGCAACACTCCTGAGCGTTTCGAAGAAGCGCTCCGCTTCACCAAAAACCGCCTGTTGCAAGACCCAAATGGCCCGCGCGTCATCACCATCAACTCGTGGAACGAATGGACAGAGGGCAGCTACCTGGAACCCGACACCATCAACAAGTTCGGCTATCTGAAAGCCGTGAAGAACGTCTTCGGAAAATAATTGGCATCACTAATTCAACGGGGTGAATCGAAAGATTCACCCCGTTGTCTTTTATGCGCATCACAAACAAAGGGGCTGCGCTTGTGTAAGAGAAAAACGCACGATTCCAACTCATAATTCGCATGAAAGAACTGTCATCTTTTTCTATTGACGACAGGTGTAGTCTCGGTTAATATATTTGACGACAGGTGTCGTTAAATGCAGAAATCAAAGTTGGGTGAGAAGGAAAGCGCGCTTCTGGCGTGGGTTGCGGCCAACGCTCCGGCGGGTGTGGCGCAAATAGTTGCCGATTGGGGGACTTCCAATGGCCTTGCGCGCACGACGGTAACCACGATGTTAGAGCGCCTACGCGCCAAAGGCTACCTGCAGCGAGAAAAGCAGGGGGCCTCTTTCGTGTGGTCGCCGCGAGAAGAGCACGGAACACAACTCAGAGGAGTTGTTGGCCGCTTCGTCGAGCGCACGCTCGGCGGTTCACTCGACCCATTTGTGGCCTATCTGAGCGATGCAAAGCTCAGTGACGGGCAAAAAGCGCAGTTACGGGCGCTTGTGGAACGACTGGATAACGAGCCGCAAAGCGATGAGGAGGCCCCATGAGTACCGCGCTTATGTCGCTCGAACGCGCCAGTCTCTTCGGTATGGCAGCTCTAGTCATGGCGCTACTGGGGCAACTCGTTCTTGATGGACGAGTCCCTGCGGCGTGGCGAGTCTGGTTATGGCGCGTGGCATTGCTGCAAACCGCTTTCGCATTAGCACCCATCGCTCCACTTCGGCTCGCGGTTTTGCCGTCAACTGTATTGGTTAAGGAAGTAGCGCTTCCAGTCTCCGCCTCCGTTGCCCCTTTCGCCCCTCCGCAAAGCGTATCCACCAACCTTTCTGCCCTTGTTCCACCAGTTGTGGAATCACCTATTAAAGTTGCCTCTCCTCCTGCGCCTAGTGCCCCAACTCGACCAATAGTGTCAGATGCAGCATCAATGCTTTTGGTTGTCTACGCGCTGGGTTTAGGTCTACAGTTCGTGGTTCTGGCTTGCTGTTTTGTGCGAGTGCGGGCTTCGCTTCGGGCATGTGAGTCCATCGAAGAGGCTGGAGTTCGGCTTCAGTTGCAGAACATCGCGGGAAAAATGCAGGTTTCACCGTTGCCCCGCCTCTTGAATAGCGACGCGAATTCGCCCTGTTTAGTAGGTATTTTGCATCCGGTAATCCTGCTTCCAACTTCACTCATCGCCGCGCAGAACTCCGACATTGAAGCGGTTATCTCCCATGAATTGGCGCATTTGAAACGGCGCGACCTCATCTGGAACGCCATTTTATGGCTCGTACAAGCCCTGTTGTGGTTTCATCCCCTCGTTTGGGTAGGGCGCCGCTTTCTGGCACTGGAAACCGAAAGTGCATGTGATGAGATGGTTCTCAGTTCGACCCGCGCCACCCCTCTTTCTTACGGCTCCCTACTGTTAAACACCATGAATAGCCCTTCAATGCCCCTGACTGCGGGTATCAACGATAGCTTTTTCGCGCTCAAAAAGCGCCTTTCCCGCTTAAACCAAGTTCCTACACGTCCACGGCGCGCCTTTCAAATTGTCTTTGTCGCTGCGCTTTGTCTGGCTTTAGGCGCTCCGCTTCCACTTCGGTTTGTGGCACGAGCGCAAAGCACGAAGCCCTCCATTGGTCAAACTCAGTCCCCGACACGTCAATACACCACGAACAGGCGAATCCCTCAGAATGACACTCCTGAAGTCGAAGTTGGCTTGCCAGCGACCTTGGAAGAAGCTCGCGGCAACGCCACCATCACTGGCCGAGTTGTGTACGAAAATGGCAAGCCCGCCAGTGGTATTCGGGTGGATGCGTATTGCCGTTGGTTAAGCCAGACTGAATTATGGGGCTACCGGAGAAATCAGGCCAATCATTATCGCTGGCCAGACAAGATCAATAAGCTGCTTTCCGGCACTGCGGTCACGCGCGCTGATGGGAGTTATCGGTTTACTGGCCTGCTTCCCCAACGCTATGGCATCCGCCTAAGTGGTGATCGGTGGGGAAATCATGCTCCTGTGGGGCTACTGGCACCAAGAAGTGTGAGAGTCGTCGCGGTAGCCAGGCAAAGCCGCCGCGCACCCGATACAGTGCTACGGCCTAGCGCCCAGATTCGGATTCGGGCCTTAGATCAAGATAGCGGCGTACCCTTGGAAGGATTGAGGTGGAGTGGTTTCATCGTCGAGGACAGTTCCAAACAACCAATGGCATGGGTAGTGGATGCTCGCAAGGGGGATCGTCCTATGAAAGGATTCACATCCGAAGGGGCGACTGATGAAAATGGTTACTGCACGCTGAGTCTGGACGCTGGTAAAGCCTATTTCTTTTTATCTGGTGCCCTTCATATGGGAGTCCCCGCAGGGGAGCGGCCTGGAACGTGGAGTGGGCTTCCAGATAAATTCATTACCAGTAATGGTTTGTATAAGAGTGAGGCTTGGTGTGAAGTGACACAACTTACGCCCACTTCTTCTGCAAAGCAGACTCCCCAGCGGGCATGGAATGGTGAAACCGAGTT
The DNA here is from genome assembly GCA_004172935.1 of bacterium. Lineage (GTDB taxonomy): Bacteria > Armatimonadota > Abditibacteriia > Abditibacteriales > Abditibacteriaceae > Abditibacterium. The sequence goes on from SDZD01000003.1 coordinate 73,632, forward strand.
CCAACTGAAGAAAGGGCAACCCGCGAACTTTGTCGTCAGGCTGAAACGCTATAAACCCCTCACGCCTGAGTACCGGGCACTACTAAAGCATTCACAGCAGATGTACCGCCGCTAAGCTCCAAAATTCATCTCCCCTCTCAGCACATGTCTTGAAAAAGCAGGCTTCATAATCAATTCGACAAAGAGTTCATTGGCCCGCGCCTTCTGCGGACTCCGATACTGTACTCAAACTAAATCCCAATGAACGAATTAACCATAATTGGCGGCGGGCTGGCTGGCTGCGAAGCGGCATGGCAAGCCGCTCAGGGCGGAGCGCGCGTCAAGCTGTATGAAATGCGCCCCCAGAAGCAGACCAAAGTGCATCAAACCGGTAATCTGGCCGAACTGGTCTGCTCGAACTCCCTCAAGTCGAACACTCTCGATAAAGCGACAGGCTTACTCAAATGGGAGATGCGCCGCCTCGACTCCATCATCCTGCAAGCGGCTGACGAAAGCTCTGTGCCCGCCGGAAGCGCTCTCGCCGTCGACCGCGAAAAGTTCGCGCAGGGTGTCACTTCCCGACTCGAAAACCACCCCAACATCGAAATTGTGCGTGAGGAGATGACCGAAATCCCCTCCACTCCCTGCATCGTGGCGAGTGGCCCGCTGTCCAGCGAAGCGCTTGCCGCTTCCATCCAAAGCACGCTGGGCGCCAACTTCCTCAATTTCTTCGATGCCGTCGCGCCCGTTGTCGATGCCGATTCGCTCGACTACGACACGCTGTTCCTCGCCTCGCGCTACGATAAAGGCGATGCTGCCTACTGGAACTCGGCTCTCAGCGAAGCCAAATACGATGAACTGCGCGACGCGCTGCTGTCCGCCGAAAAAGCCGAAGCCCACAACGACGAGGACGTGCCCTACTTCGAGAGCTGTATGCCCATCGAAGAACTCGCCACACGTGGGCGCCTGACCATGCGTTTCGGCCCGCTGCGTGGCGCCGGACTCACCGACCCGAAAACCGACCGTTGGCCTTTCGCGGCAGTTCAGTTGCGCTCCGAAAACCTCGAAAACACCATGTTCAACCTCGTTGGTTTTCAGACCCGATTGAAATGGGGCGAACAGACTCGTGTGCTGCGCCTCATCCCCGGTTTGGAAAACGTCGAAATCGTGCGCTTTGGTGTCATCCACAAAAACATCTTCCTCAACTCGCCTTCGGTGCTGCGGTCGACATTCCAAACCCAAATCCGCGACGACCTCTTCTTCGCGGGCCAACTCACCGGAGTCGAAGGCTATCTCGAAAGCGCCGCTGCGGGCATGATTGCGGGCCGCAACGCCGCGCGCGTTGTGACCGATAAGGAGCCGTTGCTATGGCCGCGCGAAACCGTGTTGGGCAGCCTCGCACACTACATCACCAGCGCCGACGCCAAGCACTTCCAGCCGATGAACTCGAACTGGGCGCTGCTGCCACCTTTGGAACCTCGCCCCGATGGACGCAAATGGAAGAAAGACCAGAAGGCCCCGATGTTCGTAGAGCGCGGCCAAAAAGCCTTCGAGTCCTTCGTCGCCGACCTGTGACCAGAGTCCCGCGAAGCGGTTACTAAAAACTAACCCCTAGCAACTAAGGACTAAAAACTCCCTTGCAATCACACATCGACGACTACCTTGCTCATCTGCGCGACGTGCGCGGTGCCTCGGCACACACACTTCGAGGTTACGGTGCCGACCTCGCGCAGTTTCAGGCATGGCTCGAAGCCAATAAATTAGGGCGCCTTGGCCCCGATAAAATCACCTATCTGCATCTGCGCCGCTATCTGGCGCACCTGGGCGAGCGCTACGAGAAAACTTCGATGGCGCGCAAACTCAGCACCCTCAAAGCGTTGTGGAAATGGTTGGAGCGCGAAGGCCGCGCCCAATCTAATCCCGCCGCCGCCGTACTGACGCCCAAGTTGCCCAAGCAACTGCCCGAAGTGCTGGACGCACGCGAAATCGAGTTATTGCTCGAAGCGCCCAACCTGCGTACGCCATTTGGCAAGCGCGACCGCGCCTTGCTCGAATGGCTTTATTCGAGCGGCGCGCGCGTTTCCGAAACCGGCTCGCTCGACCTCGAACACATCGACTGGAAAAAAGGCGAGGCGCGCATCGTGCGTGGCAAAGGCCAAAAAGACCGTCAGGTTATGATCGGCGCGCCCGCACTGGCGGCGCTCAAGTCCTATGTCGAGGATTGGCGCTCCGAACTCTTGAAACGGGCGGCGCTTTCATCGGGCCAGCAACGCGCCGTGTGGCTCAACTCACGCGGCGAGCGCCTGTCGGAACACGCGATATACATTCTCATCCGCGACTATGCGCGCGAAGCGGGCATACAGAAGATTGTCTCGCCTCATACACTGCGTCATTCGTTCGCGACTCATCTGCTGGAAGGCGGCGCCGATTTGCGCGTGGTTCAAGAACTCTTGGGCCATCGCTCGCTGGCGGCCACACAGATTTACACTCGTGTTTCGACCGCTCATCTCAAGGCGGTCTATGCATTCGCCCATCCGCGCGACCTCGAAGAGTAGGGGCGAACTGCGTTAGTTGTCAGCGCACTTTTTTTGTTATGTCTTTGATTGTCGGGTTGATACTTATTGTTCTGGGAGCCATCGCGCTGTGGGCATGGTCTGGCGCGTTCATCATATTTCTCAAAGGTCTGATCGTCTTTTCTCTCTTCTTGTGGGGTCTGATGTCGCTCATCGTCGGTTACGCGCGCTCCAAGGCCAAACGCCAGATGAATGCTGCTTTCAAATCTGGCGGCCCCATCCCCACATCCGAAGAAACGCTGCCCCCCACCGCGTAAGCCCTTTATCTTGCCGCGCTGCGCCCCTTAAATTCCCTCATTTGTTGTGGAGAGTTAATTCGGCTTAGGCGTCGGAGCTGGAGCCACCGGAAACGCCGCGTTCAGTACCGCGCGCGCAATCGGCAAAGCGTTTTCGCTGCCGTGGCCCGCGTTTTCCACGATAACGGCGATAGCGATGCGCGGTTTATCAGCGGGCGCATAGCACACCCACCACGAGTGCGGCAAAACGCTGTGAACGTCTTCCGCCGAGCCGGTTTTTCCCGCTACCGTCACTTGAGGCAGGTTACACGGCTTGCCGGTTCCGTTTGTCACGGTGTAGCGCATCCCGTTGCGTATGATGCTCAAATAGCGCGGCTCAATGCCCACGCTCTGCCCACTGGGTTTTGCTTTCCGCACCAGTTTCCCACTCGCATTACGAATTTCAGTCACCAGATGCGGTGTCCACTTCGTGCCGCCGTTAGCAATTGCGGCAGTGGCCACCGCCATTTGAAGCGGGGTTGCCAGTACGTCGCCCTGACCGATGCTCATGTTCAGCGTGTTGCCTGGATACCAGCGCTGCAAGCTGGGGCGTTTGGCGTTGAAGCGCTTTCGCCACGCTGGGTCGGGCATTAAGCCGCCCTCATCGCTCGAAAGGTCGAGTCCGGTTTTCTCGCCCAGTCCAAAGCGCCGTGCCACCTGCGCCAGATAGGTTGGCCCCGTCGTTTCTGGATTGCCTAACTTCAGGCTCAACTGATAGAAGTACACGTCGCACGACATTGCCAACGCTCTCTGAAGGTTGACACCGCCGCCATGTACCGCCCAGCAACCGAAACGGCGCCCCAGAGTGAAGTAGCCGGGGCAGGAAACCGCCGAGTGCGGCGTAACTGCGCCATGCTCCAGTCCCGCCGCCGCCACAATCGGCTTGAATGTCGAGCCGGGTGGGAAGCGCGAAGTTACCGCGCGATTCAGCATCGGATGCAACGGGTTACGCGCGATTTTCAGGTAGGCATTTTGGAACTGCTTGCCCGTCATCGAGAATATGTTCGGGTCGTAACCGGGGCGCGAAGCCAGCGCCAACACTTCGCCATTGCGCGGGTCTACAGCAGCGATGGCGCCTGTGTTCCGCGCTGCCGATAGAGCGTTCTCGGCGGCGCGTTGCAATTTCGGGTCGAGCGAAAGTTGCACCGACGCGCCCGCTTCTTCGGCTTTCTTGCCGCGTAGCGCCACCGGACGGCTTTGGGCATCGACTTCAAATAACTGCTCGCCGCGTGCCCCCTGCAAGTCGTGGTCGTAATAGCGCTCAATGCCGCTTTTGCCCACCCGGTCGTCCGAATGAAGAAACGTGTTGTGGCTCTGGGCGCGCTCGATGTCCTTCTCATCCGCGATCTGGGTGAATCCCAGCACGTGTCCCGCCATGTCGCCTCTGGGGTAAATGCGCCGCAAATCGTCGGTCAGCAGAATGGCGTTATCCAGTCGTGGGCGATTCTCCGTCAACTTCGCCACCGTTTGCATGTCGAGGTTGGTCGCGATTTGAATCGGATCGAAGTAGCGCGCCCCTTTCTTCTCGCGCGCCGCCTGGATGGTGTCCTCAATTGTTTGCGGCGTCGAATGAATCAAATACGCCAGCGTCCCCAGCAATTTGGCGCGCTCTTCTTTTTGTGATTTTGGCGAAGGCAGTAGAGCAGGCACTACCGAAACCGCATGTAGAGCCTGAGTAGTCGCCAGAATTTCGCCGTTACGCCCCAGAATGACGCCGCGCGGCGCGCGGATGGAAACGCGCGCGAGGCGGTTACGCTTGGCCTGAGCTACATAGGTCGCGCCCTGCACCACCTGTAACGAATACAACTTGGCCGCCATCGCGCCAAAGCACACCACCAAACCCAACGTCCAAAACTGCGTCCTCCGCTTCAAAAAGTTGGGCTTTTCCACTTCCCAACCGGGGGGAAGTTCGGGAACGCTGCCAGAAGGGGGTAAAACCGTCGCCATACACATCTCAGTCAGAACGATTGACAACCTCGCGACAAGTGCGCTACACCCCGGCGGAGTGAAGAAAGAGCGACTGCCCACCTCTTCAAATAGAACTAAATCGAGAAGTTGGCAGAATTACCGCTCAGAACTTCGTCTGGAGACACCTTCATGAGCCTTCAACCAGCGACCAATATTCCTGCTGCGCCCCATCCCGCAGAGGCAGGAATGCGCTCGACTCTCATCGGAATCGGCATCAATTTGTTATTAGCGACCGGAAAAGCGCTGGCTGGAATTTTCGGCCATTCCTACGCCCTCATCGCCGATGCCATCGAAAGCGGCACCGATGTATTGTCTTCGCTCGCGGTGTTCTTCGGCCTCAAGGTCGCGGCTCGGCCCGCTGACGATAATCACCCCTACGGACATGGTAAAGCCGAGCCGCTGGCCGCATTGGTTGTGGGAGTCGCGCTTTTTGGCGCCGCCGCGATGATCGCTTTCGAAAGCATCAAGCAAATCCGCACTCCCCACAATCTTCCCGCTGCGTGGACGCTTGCCGTATTGCTCGGTGTTGTACTCATCAAAGAAGGACTCTTCCGCTTTGTCTTCAAAGTGGGCGATGAGGTTAGTAGTTCTGCTGTTAAAGGTGATGCATGGCACCATCGCAGTGATGCCCTCACTTCAGCGGCGGCATTCATTGGCATTTGCATCGCCCTCGTCGGCGGCAAAGGCTGGGAAGGGGCCGACGACTGGGCTGCGCTCGTGGCAACCCTCGTCATTGCTTACAACGGCTTTCTCATTCTGCGTACATCCATCTACGAACTCACCGATGCCAAACCTAACGAAGCTCTGGAAGTAGAAATCAGAAGTCAGGCCATGCAGGTGCAAGGCGTGTTGGCTCTGGATAAATGCCAGATTCGCAAAATGGGCTTCGACTACTTCGTCGAATTGGATATTCGCGTCGACCCTCAATTGACTGTGCAACGAGGCCACGAAATCGCCCACGACGTTCAGGATGAACTGCGCACTTCCATCAAAACCATTCGCATCGCGCGCGTGCTAGTGCATGTTGAACCTTATTCTTCGACAAGCTGAAAACATTCAGAAGCTGTGAGAAAATTCATAACATGAGATAAGTTTTTTGTGGCAATATGTGTGCTATGATGCCGCGAATAGCTGCTCATCAGGCCCCCATGAGCACGAGGCTATGAAGTCCATGAAGAAAAATTTAACATCCACATTCTCAGTGATTGTGTTGCTCGCGGGAGTCGCCGTTTTATCGGGATTTGGTCAAGCCAAGGATGATGTTTCCGGTCACGGTGAGGGAGAACATGCCACCAAGACCCCAAAACCTACCAAAACAGCCAAGCCAACCAAGACCCCGAAACCGACCGAGAAACCTAGGCCCACGGTCAAACCAACCGTTAAGCCGACTGTTAAACCCAGTCCTAAACCAACTGTGAAGCCAACGAGGAAGCCGGAACCGACCGAAACTCCAGAACCCACTGAAAAGCCGGAGCCAACCGAAACCCCGGAACCAACGGAACGGCCAGAGCCAACCCACACTCCCAAACCTGTCAAGACCCCCCGCCCTTCCGGCGGCGCGGCATAAAACCACCCAAAGCAAAAGTCCGACCTGTATATGCAGGTCGGACTTTTGCTTTGCTTAGCCTCCGCGTCGTACTGTGACGCCGGGGCCGCGAGGGCGCTCTCTGGTGTCACGGTCAACAGACGGGTCTTTGCGAGGTTCCTCTTTGGGCTTTTCTTCCTTTGGTTTTTCCTCGCGTGGCTTGGGAGCCTCTTCACGAGGTTTTGGCTTCTCCTCGCGCGGCGGGTCTACACGAGGTTTAGGCGACTCTTCACGAGGCGGGTCAACACGAGGTTTAGGCGACTCCTCGCGAGGGCGCTCCACACGTGGCCTGGGCGACTCTTCGCGTGGTGGGTCTACACGCGGCTTAGGTGACTCTTCGCGCGGTGGCTCTACACGCGGGCGTGGCGACTCTTCGCGTGGCTTCTCCCATGTGGTGCCGCCAGTATTCGTATTTGTCGGCGCGCTGGGTCGTTCCGGTTGTGGCTGTGGGGATGTCTGTGTCGGCTGATTGGGCTGCGGGTTATTTCTGGGCGGCTGTGGAGCCGTAGGGGCCGTTGGGCGTGGCGGGCGTAGTGACGGCGCGACCCATCCCCATTTTTTGTCGTACTCCTTATTCGGGTCTTTGATTGGTGTCTTAGGCGGCACAGGAGGCAAATTGCCTTTTGGGCCTATCGAGCCGGGGACGCCTTCGCCTGTCCAACCGCTCCATGAACCGCGTGGAGTGCCTGGTCGGGTGCCGCCGCCGTTACCATTGCCATTCCAACCGCCGGGGCGGCCACCGCCACCATTCCAGCCACCCGGCCGGCCTCCACCACCGCCATGCCAACCTCCATTCCAGCCACCGGGCCTTGTGGGGGGGACGTAAACAGGGGGCACATACACCGGAGGTACGTAGACAGGGGGCACGTAAACCGGAGGGTTATAGATGGGAGGGTTATAAATGGGAGGATTCGTTCCGCCATCCCATGTTCCGTCGTCGGTATTGCCACGGTCTACCCAGCCACCGTCAATGCCGCCATTCCAGCCATCATCGGTGTTGTCCCATCCTGCCCCATTAGCGCCTTCTGGTTCGAAATAGGCGTCAAATTCACGAGTGCCTTGCTGTCCGCCCAAACGCAGCAATAGCATTCGTGTGCCATCCAGCCGAATTTCGCCGCCGCCCAGTGGCTCGGCATTCGGGTCAGGGCGTGGCACATCGAAAACGCGGCGGTCAGCTTGTGTGGCGAAGGAGTCGAGGCGAAGTTCGAGGCGATTGGCCTCCGTCTGACGCCACTGCCCACCGAAGATATAGTTGCGGGGGCCAGCCAACACGATTTTGGCTGTGCCATCGCGATTCAACTGCACATTGGCGCTGGAAAGCTGGATGGCCTGTCCATTATCTGTAAATTCGCCAGTGCCACTTTTTACCGTCGTGTATTCGGTCAACCGATTGTTCTGAACCGGGTTCGGGACAATTCCGCCATTCTGGTTGCCGTTGGGGTCGGCTCCATCAAAGAGCAGGCGTCCCGTGATTGTTTTGGTTTCCCACGGCGATCTTGTTACCACGCCATCCAAAGTGATTTCGACGGGACGGGGAGCCGCAACAGTGCCTTGAAGCGAAATGTGCGCGATGCCAACTAAGGTCTGATTGCCAAATCCCTTGCGAAGGCCAATGGTGACGCCATCTTGATCGCTGACCCAAACGCCATCAACTTCCTGATTGGCGTTCCAGTTCTGCCAGTCGCCCTCGCGCCAACCCCAGTTGGTGTCGCGGGTTTGGCCGTCGAATTTGAGGCGTGCGTCGCCGTTCTCATCGAGTTCGATGCGCACTCGCTGCACGCTCTGTTTCTGGTCACCCCACGATACCTGCCCGGAGGTTTGAAAGCTCTGGCGCATCGAGCGTAGCTCCTGGGCACGCACTGGCGCGGAGCAAACGGTGGCCAGGCAGACAACGCCCGCAATGGGCAGCAGAAATCGGGAGTGATTCATCGGGTTCTTCCTTCTCTAAAACGCAATTCCCGACGCCAGACAAAACGCATTGTTCACTGATTTTTGTAACAACCTTTTTTCAGGGTTTTCTGCCCACTCAGCGGCGTTCGATTTGCCGCTTTTCTCTGCAAAATTTCATGCTGACCGCGCTTCTTCCTATTGGCGATGACAATTCCGACAGAGTTATTCAGCCTTACATTACCTACGCGCTTATCGCCATCAACATTCTCGTTTTCGTGTTGTTGCAACTCCCCAGCGATTACTTCACCTACGCCTACTCGGTTGTGCCCAAAGAAATTCTGACGGGAGTAGATTTGGTCAAACCAAAATACATTCCTGAGTTGAGGGGCGCCATTCCACAGGCTCCCGGCCCTTCGCCCATTTATCTCACTATTTTGTCGGCGATGTTCATGCATGGAGGTTGGGCGCACCTCGGCGGCAACATGCTCTATTTGTGGATTTTCGGCGATAACGTCGAAGACGCAATGGGCCATGTCAAATTCTTGATTTTCTATCTGTTGTGCGGTCTGATCGCGACGCTGGCCCATGTCTTCGCAGCTAATGCGGCTGGTGGAGTCGATGTCTACATTCCTTCGTTGGGGGCCTCTGGTGCCATCGCGGGCGTGCTGGGCGCCTATCTTGTGCTTTTCCCACGCAAGAACGTTCATGTGCTGGTTGGTTGGTTTGGCCTCATCTCTGTTCCAGCCTTTATCGTCATTGGTGGTTGGATCGCTTTGCAACTATTTTCGGGTGTATCGCGCGAATTCATCACCGAGCAGACACGCTCTTCGGGCGGTGGCGTGGCTTACTGGGCGCACGTGGGAGGCGCTGTGGCGGGTCTCATTCTGGTTTGGATATTCCGTAATCCGCAAGTCCGGCAACGCGCCGACTCGCGTGCCCAAGGTTATCCCTCTAACTTCCCTCGCTATTGAAAGGAATCGGGAATTATCGGTTTTTTGTTCTGGAAATATTTTAAACTCGACTTAATCGGTTCCCGATTTTCTTGCTCATGTCCACCTGCGAAACGCAAGGCGTGAAAGTTACGGCACGCCCTTCCTATCTCGTCGAACAGTCCACACCCGATCAGGAGCGCTGGGTTTGGTCTTATCAAATCACAATCGTCAACGAAAGCGACGATACGGTTCAGCTCGTTGACCGCCATTGGGTAGTTACCAATGCTGGCGGTGAAGTCGAGGAGGTACGTGGAGAAGGTGTTATCGGCCAACAACCAGTGCTGTCGCCAGGGCAGGAGTTTAAATACGAAAGTTTTTGCCCCTTGAGCACAGACTTTGGTTTTATGCGCGGCTCTTATGGCATGATGCGAAGTGATGGCACTCGCTTCGAGGCCACTATCGCGCCGTTTGTGCTGCTGCTCCCGGCACTCCTGAACTAAAGTTCACAACTAAAGTCTGCGTTATGACTGATCTGCCGTTCCTGCTGCGTCTGGTTGACGACCCTTCGCCTCGCGTCGCCTCCAAGGTCGCCGAGCGTCTGCTCGCCTATGGCCCGCAGGTATGGCGCGAAATCGAAGAACAGCAGGTGCCGCTGTCCGACTCGCAGCGAATGGCCCTCGAAACTTTGTTCGTATTCCCCGCACCCACTTACGACGAGAACTCAACCGACCGTTTGTGGCAGGAGTGGGGCGAACTGGGCGCCACCCCCGGCGAAATTGCTTATCTCGAACGCGGCTTGTTCGCTCTCGCCAGTTGGCAAAGCGGCGCCGACGTTTCGGAGCGCGGCGCTCATTTGCTCGACCGTTTAGCGACCGAGTTTCGCGCCTTCGGCGATGCCCGCGATGCCCTCGCTCTCGCCCAGTTCCTCTTCGATTTCTGTGGTCTGCGCGGTGCCCCGCCTACCGAGTTTTATGAACCTCGCAATTCCAACTTGCTCTTTGTGTTGGAAGAAGGCAGTGGCCTCCCCATTTCTCTTTGCTGCATCTTCATTTTGGTCGGCGCCAGAGTAGGGCTGCGCATCGAAGGCTGCAATTTTCCCGGCCATTTTCTGACCCGCGATAGCCGTCTCCAGCGTGTCTTCGATCCCTACAATCGTGGGCAAATGCTCAGTGCCCGCGAAGTCGCCATCCTCGAAAAAGCCGCCCCCGGTGAAATGAGGTCCGCCGCCACCGCCCGCGAAATCATCGCCCGCGTGCTGCGCAACCTCTCTGTCGCCTACCACCACAACGGCGACACCGAAGCCTCCGGCCTCATGCTCAGCTTACTTCGCGCCATGGACGGCGACTGAAGCAAACGCGGAAGCCAGTTTCCGCGTTACCCAAATCCCATCGCCCGTTTCAATTTCTCCCATCGCTCAGGAGGCAAACTACCACCCGATGCCTGATCGTGGCCATGCCCGAAATATCCCTCGCCTTCTCCTGCATCAAGTGATTTTAAAAAGTCCAATACGCTCTTTCCTTTCGCCGAACGCGCTGAGAAATTGATTCGGTTCGGCATGTAACCCGTATTAGCGACAACCACATGGAACTTGGGCAATCGTCCCCGCCATATCTGCGCGATAAGAGGATGAATCTGGCACGGCGAATTAACCTGAATCAGCGCCACCTCGCCCGCGAATTTAGGTGCCGATTTTTTGCCTTCATCCATCGCGCGCTTTACTTCCTGCCGCGCTTTCCGCAGCCCCTGAGACGACTCCGAATCCGACTCGCATAACTCTTTGGGACTGGAATGCTCACGCAGCGCTTGTAACGCGATTTCAGGCCGAAAATCCGAAGAACGGCGCGGTGCATTCACTAATGCCGTCGCTTCTTTGAGCCATTTCGCTGTGTACTTCTTCTTGCAAATGTCGATAAGCGGCCACGGCGCTTTTTCGCCCAAATCCGACAGCGCCCCAATCACCGCAATCCAATCCAAATCCTCGACTTTCGCTACCGCGCTTCCTAACTCAAACACCATCCATGAGGTATTGGGTATCGGCTCCCAATCGTAGCCTGAAATCAGTGTGTCGCCTTCGGGGCTTCCTTCTGGCCGATGATGGTCGATAAAGCACGCGGGCACACCGTCCAAGACCTTTTCGCTCCGACTGCCCAAATCGAGAATAAAGCTGAATTCAGGACTTGTCGCCGCTAAGCGCCTTCTATTTTCGGGCGTCCAGACATTGCGTTCCCGGTCAGGAAGTACGGTCTGAATCGGATGCCCCGCGCGCTCCAAAACGCGCTCGAAAACCCCAGCTGCTGCCAGACCATCAGCATCGACATCGAAAACGGCGCTCACTCGCTTCGGCAGTCCTTCGACTACCGAAGCGAATGTGGTTCGCACCCCATCGAAGTTGGCTTCAAGATCGGGGTTCGAGCCAACGAGCATCATGCCAGAACTACGACCTCAAGCCCCGCGACGTTCTGGAAGATTTCCGGTGTCAGTGTCACTAACGGGATTTCGTGTGCCAGAGCTGTTGCCGCAATCAGCGCATCCAAAGCCGAAAGTTCGCCATCGCCAGTGAGCATTAATTGCACTGCGCGGTTCGATGCCATCGGTCCCAGTGAAAGCACTGCAAATGGCGCTACAAACTCGTGGACTCGCTGCCTCTGCCCCTCATCCTCGCAGCCTTCCAAAAGCGACAAATAAGTTGGTGTCGCCAATCGCACCTCGACGGGGAGCGTCGCCCAGAAGGTTCGAGTTGCCTCGCCACCCAACGCCAAATCGAGCGCCACGCTGCTATGAACAACGACGGGTGTGCCTGGAAGCAATTGCGACACCGTTTCGGCCCACTCCGAATCAGCGGCAGTGTCAGGCAATTCGATGTGCGACCACATGCCGCGAATGGCATCGGCCCCAGTTGCTCCTTGAACATGCGGGGTATTCAGCACGGCATGTCCACGTTCGCGCGCTTTCCAGGCGGCGGGGTCAGTCACCGAAAGGTCAGGCGCCTTCGCCATCGGAAACAAGTTTTTAGGAGCTTCAATCTTCAGCCCTAAAGCCTTGCCCAACCGCTCTCGCTCATCGCGCGGTAACTGAACCGCAAGAGACATAATATCTTCAAAAAGAGACATAAAAAGAAAACCTCGCAAAGCATACACCGCGCCCCCCTCCACTCCGCAAAGAACACCCCAATAAAACCTCGCCAGCACCACAATAGAAAACGCTTTTATTCTTCATCCCATACTCCTTCGATGCCAAATTCGTCCCCCGGTAAAATCATTTTGCTGAACGGCGCATCCAGCGCAGGAAAATCCACGCTCTGCCAATCTCTGCAAACACATCTGGATGAACCCTTCCTCCAATTCTCGCTCGACTTCTTTATGTTCGGCGGTAAAGTCCTCCCGCCGCGCCGCGAGCGCAGTGGCCCATTCGCGTGGTCAAATATCCGTCCCCACTTATTCGAGGGCTACTATAACTGCCTGCCCGCTTTAGCCACGGCTGGCAATAATTTGGTCATTGACTATATCATCGAGACGCAACAACAGCTGCACTCTCTGGTGCAAAAACTAGAAGCCTACGATGTCTTTTTTGTTGGCGTTCGTTGCCCCCTTCCTGAACTGGAACGCCGCGAACAACTGCGCGGAGATCGAGGAACAGGCGATGCCAAGCGCGATTATGAAACCGTTCACACCTTCAGTTCCTACGATATGGAAATTGACTCGACTCGTGAGCCAGATTATAATGCCCATCAAATAATTGCTGCATGGAAGGCGCGTAAGCGCCCCAGCGTCTTCGACATCATGGCGAAAGCGTTACAGCAAAATACAAACAACTGCTGAGGTGACGAGATGAGACTACTCTGTCCGGTGCCCGAATCAACAACTGTTTCCCCAATTTTCTTCTGACAAAATCTCTTTTCAATCGGGAACGCGCCGCTATACTTCGAGTCACTCGAATCAATGAAATCATTGGCGGAGTCGTAGCCGCCATGCCACCATGATTAAAACAACGCCCTTTGCTTTACCCCGCCCCGCACAAGCTTCGCCTCAATCAAAGTCGAGGGCGCGTCAGCACGCCATCAAAGCCTCCAGGTCGCGTGCTGCGACTCAATCCCAAACTCAGCCCAGCTTAAGCGCCCTTTTCCCCGCCCCGCTTCCAGTGCCCGAAATCAGCGCCGCTCAGGCCCGCGAAATCATGGCTCAAGGCTCGTCCAAACCCAAATCGAAAGCGAAACCCGTTTCTGCCGCGCCCATTGTATCTCAGCCAGTATCTGCACCTAAAATCGAAACTATCATGCCGTCCACATCGCCCGCTCCAAAGAAAACACCGCGAACCGCCAAAAGCAAAGCCCCCGCGCCCACGATAGCTCCAGAACCTATCATCGTCGCCACTCCTATCGAGTCCGCCCCTGTTGAAGCCGTCGCCGCCATCGTCGAAAAAACCGCCCCGAAAAAAGCGGCAGCCGGAGTCAAAAAAGCCCGCCGCCCGCGCGTACCGGTTAACCTCGCCGAGCAATACGGCCAGAACCTCTCTAAGCGCGTAGAAAACGGCGTCGAAATCCCCAGCGAAGAAGACACCCCCAAAAAGCGTCTCAACCGCGCTGAACGTCAAGCCCGCCGCGAGTTAATGACCCCCGACGACGACCTGATGGCCCGCCTACATCGAGTTCATAACGCCATCCCCAGCGCCAAACCCATCAAGCGCCCCAAAGGTTGGCGCTTTGACTGCGGACGCTGCGGCCAGACCTCCTTCTTCCAAACCAGCGGAGCCATTTGCACCTGCGGCGCCCTGGCCATCAAAGAGGCCAACTAAGCCCACACATTCCTCCCCCTCTGCCCCTCCAAAAACTAAACCAACTCCCTCTAGAACCACATCTCCTCTCTAAAATCCCTCTGTGCCTCTTATGCTCCTCTGTGTTCTCTGTGTTTAAAAATTCCCCTTTGGTGAGCTATCAAGAAATAAACCGCCCATCGCTCATCTCGCGTGTGACATCCGCCACCTGAGCCGCCTCGCGCGAGTGCGTTACCATCACGACCGTTTTGCCGTTCTGACGAGCTAGTGTGGAAAGCGCGTCCAACACCGCGCGCGCCGAAGCCGAGTCGAGGTTGCCCGTCGGCTCGTCGGCCAAAATCAATTGCGGGTCGTTAATAAGCGCGCGCGCCACAGCCACACGCTGCATTTCGCCGCCCGAAAGTAAGCTCGCGCTCTGGTCCAGTCGGTGTCCTAGTCCCACCGTTTCCAGCAGCGCACGAGCACGCTCCATGCTGTCGCGTTTGGGTTTGCCACACAACAGCGCGGGCAAAGCCGCGTTCTCCGTCGCCGATAGCAACGGCATCAGATTGAAGAACTGGAACACGATGCCCACTGTATGACGCCGATATTGGGTCAGCCCCTTCTCATCGAGCGAAGCCACATTCTTACCATCGACCCACACCTCACCATTGGTTGGCCGATCCATGCCGCCCAGCAGGTTCAGTAGCGTCGATTTTCCACACCCAGAGCGCCCCAGAATCGCCAGAAACTCACCGCGCCCCACGCTCAGGTTCACTCCCTGTAGCGCATGGACGCGGCGTTCCTCCACCTCATACGACTTCTCAACCGTGTTCAACTCAATGAGCGCCATAATTAAAAATCAACGTTCCTAATGCTTCAGCGTGAATCCGTGAACTGATACAGCGGTAACTCCGCATCCAGCAAGCGCTTTTTCGCCGACCGAGGCAGCAAATTCGCCTCTGCGATGTCGCCCAATGGCAACCAGTGAAAGTTCTTCCAGCTTTCGGGGCTTTCGATTGTGCCATCTGCGCGAGTTTTCTCCCCAGAAATCGTGGCCTGATAGAACAGCGTCAGTTCGTGGCGGGCTTTCTCATCCTTCTCGCGTCCAGGATAAATATCTTCGGTGACGAACGCCAACTCGCCCACTTCGCAGGTTGCCGCGAGTTCTTCCTCGATTTCGCGTTTCAACGCATCAATGCAGCTTTCGCCCGGATCGACATGCCCGCCGGGCAGGGCCACATAACGCTCTCCGGTTTTCTTGTTGCTGTTGCCATTCACAAGCAAAGCGCCATCTTTAATCAAAATGGCGCGTGCAATCAGGTCGCGGTCTTTCATATTTCCCAGTGTGAGCGTTTTCTCGCCGAGCCTACGAGTTTTTAGCGCTGGGGTCTGCTGACTTGGTTGCCCCACTGCCAACATAAGAAACACGCCAAATCTTGCCACCCTGGTCGTCCGAAAATAGCAAAGACCCATCCGGCGCGCTCTGAATATCCACTGGGCGCCCCCAGTTCGAGCCATCCGTCTTGAGAAAACCAGTCACGAAATCCGAAATTGCAGTCGCTTTGCCATTCTCAAAGTTGACGCGCACGATTTTATATCCCGTCTTTTGCGAGCGATTCCATGAACCATGAAACGCCAGAAAAGCATCGCCGCGAAACTCCGCCGGGAATTTAGTCGCAGTCAGCGGATAAAACGCCACTCCTAAAGCCGCCGAGTGCGCTTGAACGGGTACATCGGGCGCGATGGTCGCCGCCACTTTCTGTGGACTACGCGAACCAAACGTTGGGTCGGCCATTACTTTTTTGTCGATGGTGGTGTAGGCATAAGGCCAGCCATAAAAGCGATTTTTGCCCACCTGAGTCAAGTAATCGGGCGGCACATCATCGCCCAGATTATCGCGCTCATTCACCACCGTCCACAGCGTTTTGGTCGCCGGATTCCATGTGATGCCCGTCGGATTACGAAGTCCGCTCGCTAATAGCCGCTTGTTGCTGCCATCTGGTCCCATCACCGAAATCGCCGCCCGCTGCGGGTCGCTTTCTTCGCACGTATTGCATGAACTTCCCACCGTGACATACAGGTTGCGCTTAGATGAATCGAACAACAGGTTGCGAGTCCAGTGGTTGTTATAGCCACCCTGCGTCAAAGTCGCGATTTTTTGCCCCGCTCCCCCAAGCTGTGTTTGCCCCGGCACAAAGGGATAGCGCCAAACCGCATCCGTCGCCGCGATGAAGATGTAGTTGCCCCCGAACTCGATACCATAGGGCTTATTAATCTGCGATGCCAAAGTCGTCTGCGAATCGGAAATTCCGTCGCCATTGGCATCGCGCAACAAAACGACGTTGCTGGCATACGACTGCGAAACCGCCACATCATACCCCGTTTTGTTCTTCACATTGGGCACGACCGCAATCCTTCGCGGTCGGTCCAGCCCCTGCGCGAACACATTCACCCGAAAGCCAGCCGGAAGCGTCAACCCCAATGCATTAGTTTGCCCATCCTGTACCCCCACCAATCGCCCAACTGCGTCTGGCGAATCCGAAGCCGTCGCGGGAGAATCCGGCTCACTCGCCATCACCGGACGAGGCGTATTCGAGGCCGTGGGAGAAGTCGTCGTTTGCGCCGCACATCCCGCCACCAACATTACAGGCAAAAACAGCAAGCGTTTCATACCCCAGTAGACGCCGCCCTGCACCCCAAGTCACCACGAATTTAAATCTCCTTCTGGCACGAGAAGAATACGACTCCTACATTTATGCCAACCCCCGTGTGAGTTCCATGAGTGGTCCCTCTCCACGCAGTGAGGAGGTTAGGAGGGGACCAAAACAAAAGATTCCTTGAATTAGGTGAACCCCGTAGGGACACGGCCCGCCGTGTCCGCGCGAGGGTATTTCGCTAAGGTCGCGTAAGCGCGCGAGGGTGTTACGCACGTTAATAACCCTCGCGAGAAAAAACAAAAAGAGCGAGGGGATTTTCCCTCGCTCTCTCGATTATTCTATTCGCGCACCGAGCGCCGTTTACCCTTCTTGAAGTCGTCGTCTTTGCCGTTTTCGAGAGTCCAAACCCACGAGTTCTGGCCGCGTTGCTTCACTTGGAAGGCCGGATACAGGCTCAACACCGAAGCCAGTAGACGCTTCGAGGTGCGCCGCACCACGTTGACGTTCGCCCACAACAGGGGCAATTCCAGTCCAGCTTTCGAGTCGCCCAGAATCTTGACCAGCAACTCGAACAGCGACAGAAAGGCCGCACTCGCGCGCAAACCTTCGAGGTCTTCGACGCGGCGTTCAGTCAAAAACACGCGCGAATCGAATGGTTCGCGTGAGATGAACAGTTTGTCGCCCTCGCGCTCGATTTTAGCCACGCCGCCCGAAGGCCCAAGGTTCTCGTTGAACCACTGTTTCAAGGCTTCGCCCGAAACCAAACCGTTCTCGCGTGCCGCCCACACCTCGAAAGGCTCCTCATCATCGCCGCGCGGATGCAGCGTCAAATGCGAAAATGGCGACTTCAAATCCCACACGCCTTCGTCCATGCGCCGAATCCGAAGCGTTCCGGTTTCGTAGTGGTGGTTCAGCACTGGGACTTTGGTGAAGTTGCTGTTGGCCCGTCCATCCACGGCTTCGTTCTCTTCGCCAATGTCGTCCCATTCGGGCGAATGCACGAAGGCGGCGCCATCGGCTTCAAAACCTTCGTCGTCCATCTCCAAATCGAAGTTCTCGCCCGTGGTGCGGTTGCGAACTGTCGCCGTCGCGGGCTTAAGCGAAGCCGGAATTTCACGCACATCGGCAGGAACCGATTCGAGCAACAGGAAGCGCCCCATGCCAAAAGGCATCCAGTTGGTGGTGTCGCGGCGCAGTGCCTCATTCAATCCCTGAATCTGCGCGATCAGCGTCGGGTCGTCTGGCTCAATGTCCCACGCATTCAGCACGATTTTCGCAGTGTGAATTGGCTCGCCTTCGCCGTTGCGGCCCAGAGCGCGTAGCGCTTCGAGAGCTTCATCCGATGGCAAAATCACATCTTTGGCCGGCACACGCTGGCGCAACAACGCTTCGGGGTCAACGATTTCGGCTTTGCCGCCCACTTCCACCAAAAACTCCTGTGCGGAATCCTTAAGTGATGGCAGCGACTCTTGAAGAATTACGAAGCCGTTCAATAAAGGTTGGAACTGCGTGCGGTCGTTGAGCACGCCCGCCAATTTCGTGCTGGAGAAGGCCGCGCCCTGTACGCGCGCCACGAAAAAGCCAATCACTTTCTGCGAAAGCGGCCCGCCCGTGAATTCCATCAGTTCGCGCGCGATGTTCGCCGGGTCTTTCGATTCGATTTGAGCGAACTCAACCAATCCCTCGAAGTCCGGGTCGCGATGCAGTTGGTTCTCACGAATCAATACATCTTCGCGAGGGGCACCAGTAACCAGCGCAAAATCTTCGTGTAAATAAACGCCCGGAGTTACTTCCAGGGCATAGCGTGCCATTCGCAAGATCGTGCCAACGGCTTCTTTAATGTTCGAGTCAGGGGCGTTCCGCATCGCCGCCACTTCGCGGGCGATGACTGGAACGGGCAGTGGCTTACCAACAAGCTCCAGAAATTCGCGTACCAAAGCCTCAACAGGCACGCGCAAGCGCTCTTCGCGCGGCAGATGGCGGCGCGACAGGCGCCACGTCCCTTCCCATTCGCGTTCGGCATTCTTCAATCTTTTCGAGGAGGCCAGCGCTTCGCGTAGAGCTGGGCGGTTCAATACCCAGCCTTGAGCCTCGGCCTTTTGAGCGAGTTCTCCGTTACGGAGCGGACGCCCTGCGCTCAAAAGCGATGTGACTACGAAATCCTCCAAAAAAAGTAGTGCTGGCGAAAATTCTTCCTGTTCCGTGGTTAGTTCCGTTTCGTCGCTGTCAACTCCGTTCATATGTTCTGTCTCTGCCACAGGCGCAGAGTAAGCTTGTGTGATGGTGGGTTCGGTTATTGATTCCATATTATGTCCTTCATTGATGAGATTGGAGGAGGGAAAGCCCCAGAACCGTTTTCAACGTTTCCGGTGTATTCAAGACGAGGCGCAGCCCGCGCGGTTGCCGCGCTTGAGTTGTGAGAGAAGTAGGCAGACGCCAAACGCCGTCAGGTTCTCCTGAACCTGACGCATCTTATCAATCGCTTCGAATTGTATCCGATTGAATCGTAGGGGCAACCATGTGGGTTGCCCCTACGATTCATTTCCTTGCGCAGAGAAAATGACTGACGTTAAGCCAATTCTTCCATCTGTGCCACGGCGTCCTCGAATGCATCGAGAGCCGCGTGAATAGGAGCTGGCGAGGTCATATCCACACCCGCGCCCTTCAATAAGTCAATCGAGGTTTTCGAGCCGCCACCGCGCAAGAAGTTCAGATAACGCTCCACTGCCACATCGCCTTCGGCCAGAATCTGACGAGCAAGGCTCTGTGCAGCCGAAATGCCCGTTGCGTACTGATACACATAATAGCCGTAATAGAAGTGGGGGATGCGCGCCCATTCGATGGCCGCGATTTCGTCAACCTCGACCTCGGCGCCGTAGTATGCGCGGTTGATTTCCAGGTAAATTTCCGTCATGCCCTGCGCTGTCAGCGGTTCGTTGCGCTCCACTGCCTCGTGGATTTTCAGCTCGAACTCGGCGAACAGTGTCTGGCGGAATAGCGTCGCGCGGAAACGCTCGGCCACCTGGTTCAGCAAATACATCTGCAGCTCGCGGTCGCCCTTCGCTTTGGCGTCTTCCAGCATGTAGTGCGACAGCAACGCCTCCAACAGCGTCGAGGCCACTTCCGCAACGAAAATGGTGTAGCCCGAATAAATATAGGGCTGAGCTTCGCGCGCCAGATAGGAGTGCAACGAATGTCCCCACTCATGAGCGAGGGTGAACACCGATTCCAACTTCTCCTGATAGTTCAGCAACATGTAGGGCGGCGTCAGGTACGAACCATTCGAGAACGCGCCCGATGTTTTGCCCTCGTTTTCCAACACGTCCACCCAGCGCTCCTCGAAGCCGCGCGCGATGATCTCCGAAGGTTCGGCGCCCAACGGCTTAATCGACTCCAGAACCAGCTTTTTGCCCTCTTCGTATGCAATTGCGCGTTCGACGTTCTGCACGATGGGCACATACAAGTCCCACATTTTCAGCGTATCGAGGCCCAACCGCTTTTTGCGCAGTCGCAAATAACGATGCAGCACTGGCAAACGCTCGTGGACAGTCGCGATCAGGTTGGTATAAACGCTGGTTGGAATCGCATCCGGCCCCAGTTCCATATCTAATACCGAAGCGTATCCACGCAAACGCGACAGTGCGACATGGCTTTTCACTGTGCCGCCCAACGTCGCTGCCAGTGTGTTGCGCCACTTGAAGAACTCGCCGTGTACCGTCTTGAACGCCCGTTCACGCACATCGCGGTCTTCGCTTTGAAGGAAGGAGATGAACTTGCCGTGAGTCAATTCTTGCTCTTCGCCATCTTCACCAATGATGGACGGGAACTTGAGGTCGGCGTTGTTGAACTGGCGAAACGCGGTTTGAGCCGCGCCCAAACTCTCGCTCATCTGCGCCAAAACTTCCTCGACTTCGGCACTGCGCGTGTGGGCGCGCTGGCGTTCGAGGGTCTGAAAATAATATTCGTAAACCTTTAAACCCTCTTCGGCGTCCACAAGAGCACTGAGCGTGTCAGTTGGGATGGCCAGGATTTGGGGTTCGATGAATGCAGTCATCGCGGCGCATCGGCTATACAAGCCGATAATGCGGTCATAGCGTCCCTGCGCTTCGGGGTCGGCGTTGTCGCCCGATTTGGACAATGACGCCCACGAATACAATTTGCCGATCTGGGCGCCTGTCTCGTCACGCATTTTCAAGCATTCGAGCAGCGTCGCCGCATGATCGAGATGACCAGAAAAAGCCGCGAACGCGGGCAGTTGAGTTTCCTGGCGCGCGAAGTCTTCTTCCCACTCTTCAATCGAAGGGTAAACCAGCGTTAAATCCCATGTCATTTCGACGGGAACTTCGCTGCGTTTGGGCGTGGTTTTAGCGGGTGATGTGCCCGTGACACTTTCTTCGGCAGAAATGGCGAAAAAGTGGAAAGGGTTGTTTTCTGTTGCTGGCATCATGCTTCGTGCCATAGTGTAGAGAGGGGAAACACCCTCGAATGATTTATTAGCGCGCTTGCCTGTAAGCAAGGGAAACTTACTTATCGTATTGCATATGCCTGCCATGACGCTTCGCATCAAAACCCTGCTCCTCATTTCGGGGGTGCTGGCGGCGTTGCTATTCGTGGTTTATGCTGCGCTCCGTCCGCTTGTCATGCGCGAATTTGCGCGTGTCGAGCAAGCCGAGGCCCAAAGGCAGATGATGCGCGCCCAAACCGTCATCGCCCGTGCCGGCCAGAAACAGGCTATGGCCATGCAAGCGTGGAGCGCTTGGGATGGGCTTTACAGTTGGATGCAAACGCGCGAACCCGAATGGGCCGAGCATAATTTCCGCTCCTCTGTCCTCAAACTCAACGACCTCAATTTATTTACCGTCGTCGATTTGCGCGGCCAGCCGCTTCTGGAAGCCTCCTACGACGCCAAAGGCAATACCTCACCTATTCCCCCCGAATTGCGAAGCCATCTCCGTATCAGCGACCCCTTGCTTGCTTCGTCCGATTCTCCGACACGCAGCGGATTCCTGCATACATCCGAAGGTTTGTTATGGTTCTCGGTTTTGCCCGTCACCGCCGACGATGGTTCCGGCTCCCCGCGCGGCACCATCGTTTTGGGTAAAAAGATGAGCGTTACCGCTCTCGAATCAGAATTTGCCGCTCTGGGTCAGTCGGTTCGTGTACTTCCCCTCGACCAACTGAGTGCCAATGAACTCAATATCGCCGACGGCACCATATCGCAAAACGGTGATACCACCGTCGTTCGGTCGCGCTTGCTCGATTTTTACGGGAAGCCCGTCGCGTTTCTCGAAATGAACTCGCCTAACGTGGCCTCGGCACGCGGCGAAATCGCTCTCAACGCTTTCGGCTTGGTGCTACTCGGTTGTGGCCTGTTCTCCCTCATGGCGGCAATGCTGCCTCTCGAAAAGTTGGTTCTCTCACCGCTTGCAGGCCTCAACAACTTCATCGAAGGTGTGCGCAGTTCGGGCGACCTGTCGCGCCGCGTGCCCGTGGAAGGCGATGACGAAATCTCCCATCTCGCCACCAACATCAACTCCACCTTCGCTACGCTGCAAACCTTCACCAATCGTTTGCGCCACTCCGAACACCTGTTCCGCGAAATGGCCCAGACAGGTTTGGGCGCGGGCGACGCCTTTTTCGTGCTAAGCCAAAACTCAGACGAACTCGAATGGCACGGTGACATCGACTCGTTGCTCGGCTACGAACCGGGCGGTTTGCCGCGCACATGGTCGGCATGGCTCGAACACATCTTCTTGATTGATAAGGGCCGCGTCTCATCCGCCTGTTCGCGCGCTTTTGCCCGCCGCGAGGTCATCACCGCTGAATTTCGCGTCATCCGCTGCGATGGCACCCGTCGTTACTGGATGCTGCGTGGCAAAGCCCTGCTCCCCAAAGGCAGCCCCCAATTCGAATCCGGCAGCGACGACTCATTTCTGCGCCCCGATGGCGAATCGCTCAAGATGGTCGGCGTCTGCATAGACATCTCCGAGCGCAAAGTCGCCGAAGAACGTCTGCGCGCCTCTCAGGAGCGTTTGGAACGCATCGTCGAAACCGCCGCCGACGCCATCGTTATTGCCGAAGCCGATGGGCAAATTTCCTTCGCTAACCTTGCGGCAGAAACTGTTTTCGGACTCACCCGCGAAGAAATTTGCTCCCGTACCTTTGATGATGCCGAGTGGAAAATGACCTCCATCGACGGCACTCCTTTTCCGCTCGACGATTCGCCCTTTTCCCGCGTCAAGCTACTCGGTATCCCCGTCTACGAAGTTCAATACGCCATTGAGCGCGCCGATGGGCGCCGCCTCGTCGTATCGGTGAACGCTGCTCCCCTCGTCGATGGTCGCGGCCACTTCGCCGGTATGGTCGCTTCGGTGTCTGATGTCACCGAGCGCCGCGCTATGGAAGAGCGCCTCTACTACCACGCCTTCCGTGACGGTTTGACTGGCCTCGCCAACCGAACCCGCCTCAAAGAGCGTTTGGAACATGCCCTCATCCAGCGCGGGCGCGAAGAAGGCGCCGTCGGCGTCTTGTTCGTCGACCTCGACAACTTCAAATACATCAACGACTCCCTCGGCCACGCGGCAGGCGACGAGATGCTGCTCGGCATTGCGCGCCGCCTCACCAGTTCGCTCCGTGCGGGCGATACCGCCGCCCGTTTTGGTGGCGACGAGTTCGTCATTCTGCTCGAACAAATGAACGGGCCGTATTACGCCATCACCGTCGCCGAACGACTGCTCGAAGCCCTCCGTGAGCCGTTCTCCATCGGCGGACGCGAAGTGTTCACCACGCCCTCGATTGGCATCACCTTCTCAGGGCCGGGTTACAACCACCCCGACGAACTGCTGCGTCAAGCCGACGCTGCTCTCTACGAAGCCAAACGGCGTGGCAAGGCTCGCTACGAGGTCTACCAGTCGCACCTCGGCGAAGGCGCTCTTAAGCGTCTCGAAACCGAAAACGACCTGCGCCGCGCCCTACAAAAGAAGGAGTTTTCGCTCCGCTTCCAACCCAAGTGGGACCTTACCCGCAACCAACTTTTCGGCTTCGAAGCGCTTGTGCGCTGGGAGCACCCCGAACGCGGCCTTGTCCCCCCCGGCGATTTCATCCCCATCGCCGAAGAAACCGGACTCATCGCCCCGCTTGGCTTTCTGGTGCTACGCGACGCCTGTTTCCAGGCCCGCAAATGGAGCGGCACACATGGACTCCCACTCACGATGGCCGTTAACGTCTCGCCCCATCAACTGCGTATGAACGATGTCGTCTCTGCCGTCTCGCGTGTGCTTGAAGAAACCTCGTTTCCCCCCGAAAACCTGATTCTGGAAATCACCGAGTCGGCCATCGTCGAGCGCACAGGCGAAACTCTGGAAACCCTCAATGCTCTCAAAGACTTAGGCGTTTCCCTCGCCATCGACGATTTCGGCACTGGCTATTCGGCTCTCGCTTACCTGCGCGACTTCCCATTCGATTACCTGAAAATAGACCGCCAGTTCGTCACTAAAATCGACGAGCCTGGCGGCAACTCTGTCATCGTATCGAGCATGATTTCGCTGGCCCACGCCCTCAAACTCAAAGTCATCGCCGAAGGCGTCGAAGACCCCGCCGAAGCCCTTCATCTCAAAGCCCTCGGCTGCGACATGGGGCAGGGCTACTTCTTCGCTCGTCCTCTGACTGCCGCCGATGTAGAAGCCCGCTTCGGCATTGAGCTGGGACTCATTCCACCGCCGCCACCTCTCACTAACCTCAAAGCTATTACCCAAGAACTAACTCCTGCCATCACCTCATAATCCGACAGTGGGTATTCTCAGGCGCGCGGCTCGAATTTCCTAAGCTGCGCCAGTTGGCTTGGTTCATCCTCTTTCATTTTCAGTGCCACCATCGGCAACGAGCGCCCCTGCGCCCATCCCACAAGGTTCGCCTCCGCTGTTGGCGCCTTCCAATAAATAGTCCAAGGCTTTTTAGGCAGCGCCGAGAATAACCATATTCCCCTTCCACCCTCGACACGAGAAACGGCGACCATATCGCCGCGCGGCGATATATCTAATCGCAACCACACCGAAATCTCGCTCGACTTCACCACTCGCTGCGACAGCGCTTTTTTCTGCATTACCTCCCATCGCGGTTTCTGCGTCGAACTGCGCACCAAATCGCCGTTGCCCAGCAACGCGCACACGAAATCGCGGCGCGGCGATAGTGCCCACGCCATCACGTCCGATTTCCACACTCGTCGTCGCTTGCTGCGCGGCTCCACCACCACAAGGTCTGTTGCCAGTCCCGAACCATCATCGTCGTCCTTAAACATCATCCGACGCCCATCCAGCCACGCCACTTCGCCCGTATCTCCTCCCCAAATGTCCTTGATTCGTCGCCCACTGACCGAGAAAACCACCGTATGCAACGCCGAACCAGGAGCGCGTTCTGCCCGCCCGTAAAAGCGAATCGTGAGCAAACGATCATCGCGACTCCACGTTAAATCGAACGGTTGCACCTCGCCGCGATACCAGTCGGGAAACTTCAAAATCCGCCCCCAATTTATGCTGGGTGTCCAATATTTTCCGTCCCAAAAACGCAGACTCTCTATGCTATCGACAACTGCCAATCGTTGTGTTTGCGGCGCCCAAGCCGCCACTCCATCGGGTTGATAGTCAATATACCCAGGCACATCTATGGTCGATTGGTTCAAAATCGCGTGGTTTTCCCGCCTTTCCGGCTGTAGCAGGCGCCATTCCTTCTCCGTCCGCGACAAACAAACGCGGCTGTCCTCGCTCCACGCCGCAGGAGTACCACCTTTCGAGTCCATCCACGAACTCCCACTTCGGCAATCGTAAAGCACAGTGCCGCGTGCCTTGCTATTTCCATTAACGAAGGCCACCGAGCGCCCATCGGGCGAAACCACCGCCGAACCGGAAGCGAGTGGAGCTTTTAACTTCTGAAACGAAATCTCACGGGCGAAATTCTGTGGCTTGCTCCAAACACACTGCGCCATCATCAATGCTGCCGAAAGCGAAAAAGTCGAAACGAGTAGGGGACGCATAGCACCACTTTATCATGCCTCTCGCGGCCATTCAAAAGCCAACTACCCCTCGAAAGTCGCCCCCTCGACTGTATTGCCCTTGCATCGTCCCCGCTCCCACAACCCAAGCCAGAAAAAGCACCAAGGCTGCCCACGTCACAACGCGCCGCCATTCCATACCCAACGCCAATCCTAGCAACACGAACGCAGAGGGCCATAGCAGCGTAAGCAACACCGCATTGACCCGCATGATAGCCAACTCATCGGCATCATCCGCACGTCCCATCACGCCCAGAGTGCATTGGGCGGCGATAATCGCCAGCACTGCCGCCACCACGAAAAGGGGAATTCGCATCGAAGTCAGTTCCACTTCAAGCTAAAAACTTCAAAGCAGGGGAGAGATGGGAACTCTTAACGCACAAACGCCGTGATGATGCCGCCTATGCCCACCAGAATGCCCACAACCGCCACTATAAACGCGATTTTTGTCTGTGCCAGAGCATTGTTAATGCGTTCGTCCGCCCGCGCCACGTCAGTTCGCAACTCCATCGCGTGGTTCGTGCTTTTTTCGAGTTGGCCTAACATCTCGTCGCGCATCTGTGTGCGTGCGGCGATGTTCGCGGCTTCCCAATTTTGAAACAGTTCGGGCAATGCCGCCAACTGGACTTCGATTGACTCGCTCCGCTCGGTCACGGCACGCAAATCTTCGCCCATTGCGCTCTGGTTCTGAGCGAGTTGCCCGAAAGCCGCCGAAATCTGCCCCATCGTGTTCGCGTCCATCGTCGCCTTATGCGAACCATCGCCGTCCACGATGCTTTGTTCCATCACCGATTTCGACCTCATTACTTCTTCGATGCCCGCGATGAAGTGGCGCTGATGAATCTGTTTCTGAGCGTCCGGCATCGGTTCAGCCGAAGCGATCTGAGCCGCTTTCAGCACTGCGTTCTTAATATCGCCACCCGCAACTACATAGCGCTCCGCAAGCTCAGCGAAATTCACGTCTTCGCCCAGTGGTGTTTTGCGGGCGTGCAACTGCACCTTCCAAATATTCTCGCGCGCCGGAGCGTCCGGCATTTCGAACAAAATGTGTGTGCGGATGCGCCGCTCGAACGCCGGGTCGAAGTTCGAGGCTAAGTTGGTCGCGAAAATCACTACGCCATCGAACTCTTCCAACTCTTTGAGCAACACGTTAACAACCGCGTTCGCTTCGCGCTGATAGCCCTGCGTCACGCTGCCAAAGCGTCGTGTGGCGATGGCGTCGGCCTCGTCAAAAAACAGCACCGCGTCGGTTTCAGCCGCCAGTCGGAATACAGCCGATACGTTCTTGCTGGTTTCGCCCGCCCACAGGCTTTCCATTTCGGCATAACGCACAATAAGCAAGCGTTTGCCAATTTCATACGCTACGGCTTCGGCGCAAATGGTTTTGCCCGTTCCTGGTGGTCCCGCGAAGTTAAAGGCCAGTCCAAGGCCCGTCGCGTGACGCTCACCCAACCCCCATGTCCCAAAAATGAGGTCGGACTTCTTGATTTGCACGAGGGCGTATTCCAATTGCTGGCGCGTGTTCGCGGGCAAAATGACATCAGCAAACGAACGACGCGGGGTGAGAGCGTCGGTG
The DNA here is from genome assembly GCA_004172935.1 of bacterium. Lineage (GTDB taxonomy): Bacteria > Armatimonadota > Abditibacteriia > Abditibacteriales > Abditibacteriaceae > Abditibacterium. The sequence goes on from SDZD01000003.1 coordinate 100,865, forward strand.
AGTTCTTTTTTCGGGGCGGTTTGGCCGGTGAGGGTGCCAAAGAAAAAATCGCGAAGCGGATTGGGCATCTGTTCTGAATGTAAGCCCCCTATGGAGGCAGACATGAGTCAAGACGTAACTAACAGAAAAAAGAACGAGAAAAATTAGAATGGAAATTCAACGCGAACGAATTAAATCCAAAATTCAGAGATGTCCTGAAAAGTAGCCTCAGATCGGAGTCTCTTGTGCGCGTTTTCCTCAACTCGCAAATATCTGCACGGGCGTTCATCTCCCAAACTCGCGAGGGCGTCTGGCCGTAGGCCCGCCTGCCGGGGCGTTTATGGTCCTGACTCAAATATAAGGTGAATCCCGCCACGTAGTCAGCAAGCGTTCGCCCACGCTCCGAGCGCGCCGTTTCGCGCGCTGAACTAAATTCTCGCCCCATTCCCCTGCATAAAATTCGGCGTAAGGTATCGCTTTGGAATCATTCCTTTGGTGACGCTCTAACAGCGCATCATAGCGCGCGCGCCGCTTGGCATCGAGAAGAACCAGACGAAAATCGCCCATGAATTGCTCGACCAACCGCAAACGTGTCGTCATACCACGCGCGAAGTTGACAGCGAGAAGCTGCGAACTCACTTCCACAATGGCTTCGTTAATCTCTTCCTCGGTTGCCATACGCGAGACTTCCAGAAGAGCATAAAAATTGGGCCAGCGCTCACCATTCAGGAAAAAGACTGGTTTTTCGAGGGGACGGAAAATCTCGTCGCGCCGAGACGACAACGACTTTTGGGAGTTGGCCAAAACAATTGAAGTTTAGAGAGAGTCCCCAACCCCGGCCTAACTCCTTTCACCAACACTTAGCGAACCCAAACACTGCAAGGGATTCACTCGTGCCTCGGCGCGCCTCATCCCTTGCAATTCCCCATTTGCAATTTTCAGATATAAAGTCGGTATTTATAGCGAATCGCTTCACCTGCATACTCTAACTGTTTTTGCTTATCGACCATGACCACGCAAACCGACCCAGCTGTTCTGCCATCTCTCGACGCGCCCTATCCACTATCCGACCAGCAGTTGGCCTTCTACACCGAAAACGGCCACATCTATCTGCCATCAGTTCTGTCCCCCGCCGAACTAGCGGTTTATCGTCCAGTCATCAATGATGCTGCCGACCGATTCAATACCGAAACACGGCCATTGGAAGAGCGCGACACCTACGGCAAGGCGTTTTTGCAAATCATGAACTTGTGGGCGCGTGACGAAGCCGTCGCCCGCTTCACGCTGGCTCAGCGCTTCGCCCGCATTGCCGCCGAATTGATGGGAGTCGAAGGTGTTCGCATTTACCATGATCAGGCTCTCTTCAAAGAACCCGGCGGCGGCCCCACCCCCTGGCATCAAGACCAGCACTACTGGCCCATCGACACCGACAACACCATTACCATGTGGATGCCCCTCGTTGATATTCCCGCCGAAGTCGGCTCCATGACCTTTGCCGACACCTCCCAGAAAGTTGGCTACCTCGGCGACCTACCCATCTCCGATAACTCCGAGAAGATGATCGCCGACCTCATCGAAACCAACGGCTTTAAAACGCGCACTTATGGCGGTATGTGCGCAGGTGATGCCACCTTCCATGCGGGTTGGACATTGCATGGCGCCCCTGGCAACCCCACGCCCAACGTGCGTGAAGTCATGACTATCATCTACTACGCTGATGGTACGCGCGTCTTCGAGCCGAAGAACAAATCGCAGCAGGATGACCTTGAACGCTGGCTTCCCGGACTCAAAGACGGAGATTTAGCCGCCTCCGAATTAAATCCGATGCCCTATTCTTCGAAAATTTAAAACTCTCCTATCAAAGAAACACCGCCAAAGAAATTTGGCGGTGTTTCGTTTTTGTCGTGAAATCTGGGAAAAAATCAACTTTATAGGTAAATTAACCTTAAAGTTGGCTTCAATAAGCCAACACGAGTTAAAAGAAAAGTAAAATTTGCGACTTTTCCCAGAGTCCGTGCGTTTACATGAGTGTCATTCTGAGCGTACAGCCTTGACACTTGGAAGTAACTACGAAGCAACGTTGGAGTTATGAGTTCGTTAGAACTATGCCCCATAATATCAGATGCTCTTGGCCCTGACATTGCTGGAAGGGAGTAAGAGAATCGCTGTTGCGTACGTATGCGTTTGTCGTAGTTGCATTCTGTTAGGGCTGCACCATCACAAATGTATAAGAAGATCCCATTATGAAGACTAAGCACGTATTACTCGTGGGTAACGACAAAACCGCCCTCCAGGGTATTGCTGGCCAACTCAAAGAAGTCGGTTTTGAATCGTCTCTGGCCACGACACAACAAAGCGCCCTGGATAAATTGCGCGAAGCGCGTCCTGACGCGATCCTGATGAACATCAACGGCGAAGGAGTAGGCGAAGATTTGCTGCGCACATTGCGCGCCGAGGGCGATTATGCCACGAGTGCCCCCGTTATCGTACTTACGCAGCGTGGAGACGAAGGCGAGGCCGTTGCCGCCATCGAAGTTGGTGCCGATGACTTCCTTGTGAAACCCGTTCGCTCATCTGAATTGGGCGCCCGTTTGCAAATCGCTATGCTCAAGGGCAAGGCTTCCGAAGCACCTTCGCGTGCAGTCGCCCTGCGCGTTGGCCCCATTTTCTTGAACGTCGACCGCCGCGAGGTCTACATGCGTCTCGACAATGGCGAAATCCGTCCGATTTCCTTGACCAAGCGTGAATTTGCTTTGTTGCGCGCCCTGATGGCCCGCAAAAATGTCATGATGAGCCGCCAGCAATTGGTTGACGAGGCTTTTGGTGAAGGCACCAAAATCAACCCATCGAACTTGGGCGCTTACATTCACCGTTTGCGCGAGAAAGTCGAATTGAACCCATCAGCTCCCCGTTTCATCGTAACGGATCGTGGCCTGGGCTTCAAAGTTGTGGACTAACCTGCCCGTTTGCCCATTTACTAAATCCATTTACTAGAATATAACTGCCCGCTTCGCCTCGAAGCGGGCGTTTTGCGTTTAACGGTAAATCAATCTAAAGATTTCGCGAGAAGAAAAAATTGAACGCCCCTTCGCTATTATTCGTCTCACTGAAAAAAGAGAAGGCTTGTTTGCGTCTATCTCAGCTCCCTGAAAGCCAAACTTCATTAGGCAACTCTCATTGCTATCTCGTCCTAAATTCCTCATAGGGGCCTATGGCAATAAGCCAAATTCAGCCACGCCGCGCACCTCATTATTCTCAATAAGCCCCGAAAAGATTGAATAAAAATTGATTGATCAATCCCGAAATATCGGCTGCGATTCCCCCCCCAAAAAACCATGATCCCACGCTTAAAACTCCCCATCTGTGGTTCAAAACTAACCACTAATAACCAACAACTAAAAACTAAAATTCAATTCTCAATAAAACACAACCGCCCGCTTCGAGGCGAAGCGGGCGGTTGTGTAGATGGGGCGTTTTTTACGAACCCGATACGCTGGACGATTTGGTCGAGCGTGTTGAACTTGAGCTGCTGGACGTTTTCGGGCGTCCAACAATGGCAACGCGGGCAATCGGACGGTTGGGGCCACCTGAAGCAGGCACAGTGATCGTATACGAAGGGAAGTTGTAGTTGTTCGTATAGAACTCGTACTCGGTCAATGTCGAAACCGAGATTGTGTATTTTCCTTCTGGCAATGCTGGGATGAAGAAGCGATAACCGCGCGAAACCTGAACCGGATCGGTGTTATCGGAAATATCCGAGGCGATAGGAGTCGACGTTGGCGACGCGCCAAACGGACGGGCCTCCACGCGAATGACAGCCGGGTTGATGAACGACGAGCCTGCATCCACATAACCAACGGTTCCTGCCACACCATAGTAGTAGAAGTTGATGTTGCGCACATCACGCGGCACGGTGACAGTGCGCGCGGGCTGCGTGAATGTTTGGAAATCGGCGCTGAAAACTTGGCGTGAGAAGTCCAGAACTTTTACTGTGTAGGAGCCAGGCAAAACCAGTGCGCTGAATTGCCCCAGCGTGTTGGTGGTAACTGTACGCTCGAAGTTTTGCCCCGTGATATTCACCAATATGCCGCTTTGCATCGCCTGTTGTGCGGGCTTATCGAAGCCATCGGTCGATTGGCCTGTTGTCGGATCGATGTTAGTAAAAGCCGAAGGGTTAATGACATAGGCGGCAACCGTACCACCCAACGTGACAGCTTTCACAGGTTCGACGATAGTGCCTCTAGCCACCGAACGCTTTAGGACTACATCATCATCGGTGGTATCCGTGTCGTTGTAACCCTCTACATCGCTCAAAGTAACCATGAAGGATTCATCCTTTTCAGGTTCTGTGTCGGCTAAGATGGGGACTTCTATATAGCCCGTCTTGCTTCTGGCCGGAATGACTAGTTGACCCTGACGAGAAGAAAAATCAAGACCGGGTTGAGCGAGCGTCAATGCATCAGCGGTGTTCGCGTTTGGCCCCACCCCAGTCGCATAGCGCACGCGCACAATTTCGGGCCATGCGCTGGACAGAGTTACCGGGAAGACCATCGACTTTTGGCCGGATGGCGGCTCTACTAAGCGTCCATCACCTATCGACAGCGAAACGGCTGCATTCGCAGCCGAGGGAGCCAGAGCGCACAAACCAAGTGCGGTAGCGAAGAGGAAACGGTTCATAATGGAAGAATCGAGCAAAATCTTGAAACGCGAACACCGAAAAGTTTGACACAGTTGGAAGCGATATGGGAAACCGATTCCATGCTTTAGCTGCGCTTTTGTCTTTTCTGTCAGTACCTATAAGATAAAGGCGAAAACAGTGTCCCTTATTTAAACAAGAAGTTTTGTTCTCTTGCTGTGTATGTGAGCCAAAAATCTGCATTTATGTGGATTTGAAGAGGTTCTACATAACCTGACATCCCTCGTCAGCACATTCGCGTAACGGCGAATTGGCAGGAGCGTCGTTTGGTTTCATGGCCATCTCACCTAATTCCTCCAGTGGCTCACCTGCCACCGAGACTGCCAATTCAGATCGCTGGGCTGTTTCTCTTGTGATGGGAGCGGCGCTAGTCTTTTTGGCGCTTGTCGTCGTCATCGGCGGCCCCGCATGGATGCTTCGTGGTCTCGAAACATCAGCTACAACCAAAGCCGCGCTTGAGGCACAGGGGCGTCTCGCCCTCATTGGGGCTTTGTTGGCGGGGGTGTTTGCTTGGTGCGGTGTCCAGTTAAGCCTCAACTTTAAAGCAATGAGTCGCGTTCTGGAGCAGAGCGTGGCAACACAGGCCGCTTCCGAGCGTTCGGCCTACTTTGCGGCTCAGGCGGGCGAAACCGCCCGTTATGCCCATGCAATGGCCCTTTTAGGCCATGAAACCCTCGAAGTGCGACTTGGTGGTATCTATGCGCTTGAGCGTCTGGCGCGCGAATCCAAACAAGATCACGGTCCCGTCATGGAAGTTCTGGCGGCCTTTGTACGCACCCGTGCCCATTGGGGCGAAGGCGACATCGCTCCCGCTCGTCCCAGCGCCGACGTACAGGCCGTATTAAGCGTTCTGGGGCGCCGTGTCGTAGAATTTGATCCTGATCAGGGGCACGTCGATTTGCACGGCACCGCTATGGCGCGCGCTTATCTACCCTTCTCCAATTTCGCGAGCGCTTTTCTGTACGAAACCAACCTCGAAGGCGCCATCCTCCAAAACACCGACATGCGTGGGGCATGGCTGTGGAAAGCCCGTTTGGCGGGCGCCGTATTGGATGGAGCCAATCTTGAGGGCGCCGACCTGACTGGAGTATCGGGCTTGACGTTGGATCAGCTCAAAACCGCCCACCTCGACGCAACTACCAAGTTGCCCGAATACATGCGTACCCACTTTGATTGGAGCCAACCTGGCGAAGCGGCATCTAAGCCCATCGCATCAACACATACCCCCAGCGCCGACGAACTCAAATTGCCTTCGCTTCGCCACGCGACCTGAGCGTGGACTTCGGAGTAACCAATGAAAGCCCTGAACTTCGAACTCCAAAACCTGCAAACGCGCGCTGGCGCTCACTCCGCTGCGCGGCGTTTTGAACACGCCGCGCATTTGCTGGCCTCAGCTCAACTCGAAGAGCGTCTGGCAGGTGTGTCTTTAAGTTCGGCTCTGTGGAACGAAGACCTGTCTTTTGGTGAAGCTGTCGAAGAAATGCTGTCCGCGTTCGTTCGCCGCCGTACGCAACATCGCACTATAGACGAATCACGCTTGCCCACCGATGTCGCGGTTGCTCTGTCGGCTTTAGGGCGCCGTCCTGTACTGTTTCAGAGCCGTCCGCTCGATTTATCGAACGTGCGTCTTGCTGGCGTTGAGTGGCCCTTCGCGCGTTTAAATGGCGCTCACCTCAATGGGGCCGACTTGCGCGGTGCGCTATTGGTGAACGCCGATTTGAGCGGAGCGTGGCTCCGTGGTGCCAACTTAAATCTTGCCAACCTGGATGGTGCCAATTTGTGCGGCGCCGATTTACGCGGCGCTCGTGGCTGCGATGCCTCCCAGTTGCGCGGTGCCATTGGCGACAACAAAACGCTGTGGCCCGTCCTGTAAGCGCCACACTGAAGGGTGATGCCCGATTTGTCGCAACTGCCTTCAGAGCAAATTAACCCACTGACGCGCGAACTATCGCGCCTACCAACTCTCGAAGCGCTTCAACTCATTAACGACGAAGATCAGAAAGTGGCTCTGGCCGTGCGCGCCGTTTTGCCGCAGGTTGCTGCCACCGTTGATGCCATCGCTCCCAAACTCCAAGGCGGTGGGCACCTGTTTTATATCGGCGCCGGAACATCGGGGCGCCTCGGCGTCGTAGACGCCAGTGAATGCCCGCCAACTTTCGGTGTTCCCCACGATTTGGTGCAAGGACTGATTGCGGGAGGACGCGAAGCCGTCTTCCGTTCGCAAGAGGGCGCCGAAGATAGCTACGAAAATGGCGTGCGTGACCTCCAAAACGCCGGATTTAACTCAAACGACTGTTTGGTTGGCCTCGCTGCTTCAGGACGTACCCCTTACGTTTTGGGCGCCCTCGACCATGCACGCTCTATTGGAGCCTTCTGTGCGGGCATATCGGTTAATCCCGAATCGGAAATGAAGAATCGCTGCGATATTTACATCGCGCCCTTCGTCGGCCCTGAAGCGCTGACAGGTTCAAGCCGTATGAAAGCTGGCACTGCCCAAAAACTGGTGTTGAACATGATTTCTACTGGGGTGATGCTGCGCCTGGGGCGAGTGGACGGAAATTTGATGACGCATCTGACGCCCTCGTGTGAAAAATTGGTGGATCGCGCGCGTCGTATTCAAGAATTAACATCGCGTGGTGATACTGCCACCGACCCTACGACTTTATGATTCGTCCTGTTACCGTTGCACCTTCCTCCATCCCTCAAAACGCCGATAAGTTGACGGTGTTGCCATTTTCCGATTTACACCTGCCCAAACCACAGGCGCGCATCATCCTTTCTAATCGCGATTACCTCAATCGCGCCGATTTTGTGGTGTTCATGGGCGACATGGTGCGTTGCTACGCCACCTTGCGCGAATACGACGCGGTGCGCGATTTCGTGGAACGTTTAGAGCGCCCTTTCACCGCCGTCGCGGGCAACCACGAGTTCTATTTTCAGACTTTCGAGGAAGATACGCCCTTCTATGGCGAGATATGGAATCAGGCCGATAACGAGGAACAGCGCGACAAGTTGGATATGTTCCTTCGCTTTTGGCGACTCGAATCGCTATGGAGGGTTTCCGAGTCGCCGCTGGGCCGCTTCGTGTTCCTGAGCCTCGATTCGATTGAAACGCAGAAGCAGGAAGTGTTGTCCGATCCTCAACTCGCGTTTCTAGAGCAACAATTGGACACCGACAAGCCACTATTCATCTGGTGTCACGCGCCTTTGGTGTTGGATACGCGCCTCGACCTCGTTTATTACGACGAGGAGCGCTCTGCTTCCATCGAGCCAGTCGGTGCGCTGAAGAGCGCTTTATTGAAGCGTGAAACGCCCACTTTCTGGATGTCGGGCCACATTCACTTGCATCCTTCACACTATCTTTTCGCGCCTTATCGCGCAGGTGGCAACGTGTGGCAGATTCATTGTCCCGATTCGCGTTCCTATGGGCGCTTGCTGCGCGAACACCGTGTTCCGCAGATGTATCAGGGCGTGTTCTCGCGCCACCTCGAAATCGAGGCGTCGGGCGTGTCGTTTATAACACATTCTCACCTTGATAAGAGCGACCAGGAGACCTTTAGGGTAGATTTTTAAGCGATGAAAATTCTCGTTACCGGCGGAGCCGGTTTTATCGGTTCCAACTTCGTCCGTCTGGTCGAATCTGAAAAACCCGACTGGCAAGTCGTTGTAATCGACAAATTGACTTATGCCGGACGCCGCGAGAATCTGGAACACACGCGCGCCGAGTTCGTTGAGGGCGATATTTGCGATCCAGCCATCGTGTCTCAGGCAATGGAAGGCTGCGACATGGTCTTCAACTTCGCTGCCGAGTCGCACGTTGACCGCTCGTTAATGGGCGACCCCAACTTGGCGGGCGCCTTTGTGCAAACAGATGTCTACGGCGTGTATGTGCTGTGCGAGGCCGCCAAGCGCGCTGGCGTCGAGCGCTTCATTCAAGTTTCCACCGACGAGGTGTATGGCGATGTTCATGATGGTTACTCGGTCGAAAGCGACCCATTGGAGCCACGTTCGCCCTATGCGGCCAGCAAAGCGGGCGGCGAGCTTATCGCGCGCTCCTATGGCATTTCGCACGGCTTGCCAGTGATTACCACGCGCGGCTCGAACACCTTCGGCCCTTACCAATTCCCCGAAAAGCTGATTCCTCTGATGGCGACCAATGCTATTGATGATGGCGCGCTTCCCATCTATGGCGACGGTTTGCAGCGCCGCGACTGGATTTATGCGCTCGACCATGCGTTGGGCATCCTCATCGCGGGTGAGAAAGGCACTCCTGGCGAAGCTTATAACGTTGGTGGCGGCAACGAGCGCTTCAACAAAGATGTGGTCTTTGAGATCTTGCGCTTGCTAGACAAACCTGAATCGCTGATTCGCCACGTCGAAGACCGTGCCGGACATGACCGCCGTTACGCGCTCAACTTCGACAAAATTAAATCGCTGGGCTATGCGCCGCGCTTTGATTTTGAGTCGGCACTGGAAGCGACTGTGCGTTGGTACCAGGAGCGACAGGATTGGTGGCGTCCCATCCGCGATGGCGAAGACTATCGTGACTACTACAACCGCCAATATAGCGCGCGTTTGGCTAACGGCTAAACCTTCGAATAAACAACCCCCGAAATTAAATTTTTCGGGGGTTTTCACTTCTTTTGGGACAGAAGCCAATTCAATTTGTTGATGGCAGTGGAAGGCTTTTACGGATTGAGCGTGGAAGTGCCATTTTTCTCAACTTTTTCATTTATGCCCTCTGAGTTGGATTGGTTAAAGTCCGATTTGTGGCACTTATACGCGATTTTATATGGCGTTTGAATGTGAAATTTTTGTGTTGGTGTGCCTCATGTCCTTTCGGGTATAATGGCGTATATGAAGCAAAAAATCGTCGTCTTCGTTGGCCTTGCCTGCACCGTTGGCTGTTTCGCCTATGTCTACGGACGGCAAAATAAGGTGGATGTTCAGGGTGAAATTGAGTCAGCTGGTTTAGCTCAGAAAACCACCATTGATTCTGAACTCTTTGAGCCGATATTTGGCTCTTATTCTAAAGTTGCAACTGGGGATTCGAATATCAAAAAAGCTGTGCAGATCGCTTGGAACGATGCTCGCAAAGGAAATTACGCGGTGTTTCTCGCTCTTCTGGCAGTGCAGAATCAGCAACTGATCGAGCAGAACCAACGCATGATTAGCCTGATGGAAAAGAAAAAGTAGAGTAGAGTGAGTAGAGGCTGATTCCCTATCGCTTCAAAAGAAAGGATAGCTGCACAGCGACTCCTTTTTTAGCATGTCTACTCCATACGTTGCTATTCGTTTCTAGCTACCATATGAGGACTTTTCCCTCTAACACTTGTACAACAGCGAATTTAGCTGTCTATAGACGACAAAACGCCCCCGCGTGTTCACGCAGGGGCGTTTTGCTGTTTGGGTTTTTAGCGGCGTCCGCTTTTAGCAGCGGGAGTACCGCCATCGACGCGGCGCGAGTTGAAGCGGTCTACGCGGCCAGCAACGTCCAGGATGGTCTTTTTGCCGGTGTAGAATGGGTGGGAAGCGCTGGTGATGTCGAGTTTCATCAAACCGGCTTCGGTGCCATTTTCAAGAGTGGTCATCTCGCGCGTGCTCGCTGTCGAGACGGTTTCAAAGCGCGTGCCAGTTGACAGGTCAACGAGAACGACGGGTTTCAGTTCAGGATGAATTCCTTTTTTCATATCTATCTTTCCTTCGGCCCGTAAGAGCCGCTGTGTGTCAGAACAAGCTTTCCAACTTCGGGCCAAATAGTTTGCGTGATTTATACCCTCGCGCGCAAATACTGCCTGACCTTTTTGTGATGTTTAGTCACAAACAAGATGGCGTAGACGAGCAAACTAGGCACATGGATTCCCCCAATTACTCCATTGCAGCTCTTTGGCAAGTAATACAAGAATGCCCACGCCCCGAAGACGTGGCAAATATGGTCTTGCGGCTACTGGAATCGCAACTCTCCATTTCGCAAAAAGCACAAATCGCGCTGGCGGCGCGTGGCGCTCTGATTCGCGGCGGAAACTTTGGTTTTTCGTCGATGAGCCAACGAAAACTCTCCACATCCCTTGAGATAAGTTCCTAATCCAATTATTTGTCGATAGTGGCGCTGATGATGTTATTGGTTTCGTCGGATTCGCTGATGCGGTTCACGTCATCTACAAAGGCTTGAATGCGGTGGTGCCCCGGTGAGACGCGCCACGTGGATTTTCCATTCGGGCCGTTATTAGAGCGCACTGTGACCGAGGCGCCGGGGACGAGTGCTCCCTGAAAGGTATCTGACCACGCCATGAACTCGCTGTCGAGCGAGAAGGCGACGCCGTGCGCGAGGCCCGCCGGAGTTGGGGCATTGCCGCGATTTTCGATGGTGGCTTCGAAATGGGCGTCGGAGCCAAGAGCGTCCTCGCCCGCGACCAGACCGACACGGGTAATGACCAAATCGGGGCTTTCATTCTTGGTCAGCGCGACGATGGTGGTGGGTTTCGAGATGTTGCCCGCAACGTCGTAGGCCCGTACCTCGTAGGTGTAGCCGATCTGTGGGGCGAGTTTGTCTTCGCTGAAGGTTATTCCGGTCGTGCGACCCAGTTGCTGGCCAAGGCGTGATACGAAATAGCCCATGACACCTCTGCTGGGAGCTGGCTTCCACGAGATTTTGACCGTGCTACCCGTTGTTTCCGCCGATAGTTCGGTGGGAGCAGGGACCACTAAATTGGTTCGCGTTGGCGGAGGGGTTGAGATTTTGAGCGCGACTATTTCGTCGGGGATGTCGAGGCGCAGTTTGAGGTGCCCTGGTCGGAAAATTCGGCTCAGAACAGGGGAGGTAGGGACGGGTTTATTGTCGCTGACGCGAACTGCAGTTACTTGCGCGGGGGCAGGGAGGGTTACCACGACGCTGGCGGGCGGAGTTTCGATGGGTTTCTGTGTTTTGATGTCGAAGCTCTGAACTTCGCGCCACAGCAGGAGATAGTAGTCGCCGTTGGATTTTTGGAGCAGGGTTGAGCGGAGGTCTTTGGTGTCGCCTTCGAGGTCGAAATCGAGGGCGCGGGGAGAAAAGTTGGAGTTGGGCTTATCCCAGGTTTTGGTGGCGGGGTTCCATTTGGACTCACCGAGGAGCGAAATGAGGTTTTTGAGGGCTGTGTAGGCGGGTTTGGGGGTGAAATCGCGATGCACAAGGCCGAAATTGGCTTCGGCGTTGGCTTGTTCGTTAGGGAATTCATTCAAGAACTCATAGGTGAAGGTGCGGCGTATGCCCGCATTGAAATAGACGGCGAAGTGACGCGGGAAGTATTTGGCGCCTGTGGCTTCGGGGATGCCGGGTTGCACGCCGCCGAGCGTCATGTTGGCGCTGAGGGCGTTGTGGTAGCCCGATTCGGTGACGATGATGGGCTTGAGAACGGCGTTTGGCCCTTGAAGGCGCGCTGAGTTACGGATGTTATTGTTGATGTCGCTTTCGAGCGACTCGGAGGGTTTGTTGCCGCCCGCGTAAGGGTGCATAACGCGGAAGTCGAAGGAGTTGAGCGGGGCTAATTTCGCGTTCGAGTCGGGTTGGGCGGTGGAGGGGGCGATGACGCTCAGCGATTTGGTGGCTGGGTCGGATTTTACGGCGTTGTAGAGGGCATCTTGATAGAGCCTGGTGCCTTCGGGAAAGGTTTTGCCCTCATAGTTGGAGTTACTAGCGAAGATGTCAACCTCGTTTGGCCCTTCGATGGCGTCGAGGAAATCGCGGGACTCCACGATGGATTGGAGTTGGGCTTTGATGTCGCCGGGGCCGAAGATGGCGGTGGTTTTGATGCCGTACTTATCGAAGAGTTCGCGGTCGCGTGGGTGCAAACCATCGCGGATATGGCGCACGCCGAGTTGGGACAGCAACGCGGAGGCGCGGTCGAAGTTAGCGTAGGGGGTGTCGTTGTAACTCCAGTGGGTGCAGACGCCGATGGAGTCGACGAAATCGTCGGATCTGGCGGCGGGAACCGGAGAAGAGAGGGCAGGCTGTGCCAGAGCTGCGCCGAGGGCGAGTAGGGAGAAGAAAGCAAATTTCATTGGGTGAGATTTGGAAAACGGGATGGTGAGAAAGTTACCCATCGCCAATTTGTGGGTATTCACCAATTGAGGTGATGTGTTCCCAATTGGATTGTATATGTTGGCGGGCACAGGATGACGCCGCTGACGCATCCTTACCCCCGCTATGGTTTCATCTAATTCTATCGTCTGTCCTACCCGGCTTTGGGCATTATTACCAAGATGAGAGGCGGACGATTGAATGGGTGGGAATTGGGGAGAAGCACGAAAGTCTGGTAAACCAACAGCTCTATTTCATGTCCCAGCTCACGTGTCGCTTCTGCGCTACACCGCTTCATTATTCCCTTGTTGATTTAGGGATGTCTCCGTTGTCCAATTCTTACGTGCCTGTGGCAGAGTTGGACCTGATGGAAGCGTTTTATCCCCTGCATGTGCGCGTTTGCGACAAGTGTTTTCTGGTGCAGTTGCCGGAACTTCAAACGCCGGAACATATCTTCCGCGACTACGCTTATTTCTCTTCGTATTCCAGCTCGTGGCTCGAACACTCGCGGCTGTATGCCGAGAAGGTGACGGCGCGTTTTGGGCTGGATAAAAGCAGCCAAATTATTGAGGTCGCCAGTAACGACGGCTATTTGTTGCGCTTCTTTCAGCAGAAGGGGTTGCCTGTGCTGGGAGTGGAGCCAGCCGCTAACGTGGCCGAGGTCGCTCAAGGTGTGGGCATCCCAACCATCGTGAAGTTCTTTGGCGTCGAGACGGCTAACGAACTGGTGGAAAGTGGTTATCGCGCCGATTTATTGGTCGCTAATAACGTGATGGGGCATGTCCCCGATTTGAATGACTTTATTGGTGGGTTGCAATTGTTGTTGTCTCCTACTGGCGTATTGACGGTGGAGTTCCAGCATGTGCTGCGCCTGATGGAGAACAGCCAGTTCGACACCATTTACCACGAACATTTCTCATATTTGTCGTTGCTTACCATCGAGAAGATGTTCGAACATCATGGACTACGAGTTTTCGATGTCGATGAGCTTACGACGCATGGCGGGTCGTTGCGGGTTTATGCTTGCCGCGCGGAGAACACCGAACTGAGCGTTGGCCCTAATGTGGACATCGTGCGCGAAGCGGAGGCCGACCTGAAATACATGGAGACGTATGCGGCGTTCAGCGAACGGGCGCATCAGGTGCGCTATGGCCTGCTCGAATTTCTCATCAATGCGCGCCGCGAGGGCAAAGTTGTGGTTGGTTATGGCGCTCCGGCCAAGGGGAACACGCTGCTGAACTCGTGCGGTGTGCGCGGCGATTTGTTGCCTTATACCGTCGATTTGAGTCCGCACAAACAGGGACTGTTCCTGCCGGGGACGCACATCCCGATTTTCGCTCCCGAACATATCGAGAAGACGAAGCCTGACTACGTGTTGCTGTTGGCGTGGAACTTAAAGGACGAAATTATCGCGCAGATGAGCGGCATACGCGCATGGGGTGGGAAATTCGTTGTGCCTATTCCGCGCTTGGAAGTGATCGAGTGAAGTTCGTCGAGACGCCGCTGAAAGGCGCGTTCGTTATCGACATCGAGCCGATTGAAGATGAGCGCGGTTTTTTTGCGCGCTCCTGGTGCCGCGAGCAGTGGGAACAGCATGGGCTGGACAGCCACTTGGAGCAGTGCAACATCTCGTTCAATCGGCATAAGAACACGTTGCGCGGAATGCACCTCCAGAGTGCGCCGCATGAAGAGATTAAGTTGGTGCGTTGTACGCGTGGCGCGATTTACGACGTGATCGTAGATTTGCGCCCCTCTTCGCCGACGTGGAAGCAGTGGTTCGCCGTTGAACTAAGCGCCGATAACCACCGGATGCTTTACATTCCGGGGGGCTTGGCTCATGGCTTTCAGACTTTGGAGGACAACAGCGAAGTGTTCTATCAGATGTCGCAGGCGTACCATCCTGCCAGCGCGCGTAGTGTGCGCTGGGATGACCCGGCGTTTGGCATCGAATGGCCCGATGCGCAGGAGCGCATTATTTCGCGCGCCGACCGCGAAGTGGCCGATTACACGCCATAAGTTCGCTATGCCCAAAGTTCTGCTCACTGGTGCGACCGGTTTTATTGGCCGGCATTGTTTGCCGCTGTTGTTGGCGTATGGATGGGAAGTTCATGCGCTGTCGTCGCGATCGCCGGAAAGCATGAATCAGTCGGAAAGCGGCGCTGTCTGGCATCAAGTCGATTTGTTCGATGCCGGACAGGTACAGGCTGTAATGGCCTCTGTGCAGCCGGAGGCACTGTTGCATCTGGCTTGGCATTCGACGGCGCCCGGTGGTTTTTGGAGTACGCCGCAAAACTTCCGTTGGGTGCAGGTTTCGCTGGAGTTGATGCAAGCGTTCGCCGAGCAGGGGGGCAAACGCGCGGTGCTGGCGGGAACATGCGCCGAATACGACTGGACTGCTGTGGGGACGAGCGATTTGTGCGAGGAATATGGGATGCCGCTTCGGCCCGCCACTTTATATGGGACCTGCAAACACGCGCTACATTTGATGGTGGAAGCGTGGGCGAAGCAAACGGGGATTAGTGCGGCGTGGGGGCGAGTGTTCTTTTTGTATGGCCCCCATGAGCATCCCGACCGGCTGGTCCCCGCCACGATTCGCGCACTATTGAGCAACTCCCCAGCGCGCTGTTCTTCGGGAGTTCAGGTTCGCGATTTTATGGCGATTCAGGACGCGGCGGCAGCGTTCGTAGCGCTGTTGCAAAGCGAGGTGACGGGAGCGGTGAATATCGCTTCGGGGCAGGCTGTGGCAGTGAAAAAAGTGGCGAACTGCATTGGTGAACTTTTGCAGCGCAGTGAGTTGATTGAGTTGGGCGCATTGCCCACCAATGCCGATGAGCCACCGTTTTTAGTGGCCGATGTGAGGCGGTTGCGGGATGAAGTTGGCTGGGAGCCGCATTACGACCTACAAAGCGGATTAGAAACGGCTATAGACTGGGGGCGAGCCGCGATAGCGCAAAACCGTAACGAGAGGTGAATGCCCTTCGTTCGCGTCTAACGTGATGTCGAATTGAAATGTTTCGCCCTAAAAAAACGTCTCGGTGTCCGTACTGCAAACGAGAAGCGCCCCTGTTTTTCCAGACTACAGACCGCAATCGGCATTTGTCTGAGGACATTTTTTCCTATTATCGCTGTCGCTCGTGTCGACTCGTCTTCTTGACCCCCATTCCAGACGATCTCGCGAAATATTATCCGTCCGACTACTATCACATTCCTCAATCCGTTGAAGAACTTGGAAGTCTCGTTGAGGCGCAGCGCTACAAACTCGACATCGTTCAGAAGTTCGTTAAATCTGGGCGGTTGTTAGAAATTGGGCCTGCCAGTGGCGACTTCGTTTACCACGCCAGTCAGGCAGGATTTGAAGTGGAAACCATCGAGATGGATGAGCGCTGTTGTGGATTCCTGCGCGATGTTGTGGGAGTCGGAGCTATTCATAGCGATGATGCAGTGGGGGCCATTGCTGAGATGGCCCCCGATGTTTCTTACGATGTGATTGCTTTGTGGCAAGTGATAGAACACTTGCCGGATTTCTGGAAGACAATAGAAGCTGCTACCAGCCGATTAGCAGAAGGCGGCATTCTGGTTCTAGCGGCTCCTAACCCCTCGTCGTTGCAATTCCGGCTTTTGAAAGGCTATTGGACGCATGTGGATGCTCCGCGTCATGTGTGTTTGATTCCCATTAAGCTTCTGACGCGCCATACCCGAAAATTGGGCTTAAGGCCTGTCCTTGTGACGACTTCCGATGTCGGGAGTTTGGGCTGGAACGCTTTTGGATGGCGGTATAGTTTTGGCAGTTTTTCTCCGGCGGTTGGACGGGTGAGAGGGGCGTTGTTTCGCTTGGGGAGTGCCCTCACCTTTCTGCTACAAGGCGTCGAGCGCAAGGGGCTTCGAGGCAGCACTTACACCATTGTATTGAAGAAAGGGCCTGCATCATGAAATTTTCAGTTCTGTTGCCGACGCGAAATCGTCTGAACTATTTGCGCTACGCGGTCGAGTCGGTGCGCCGACAGGAGTACGAGGATTGGGAGATCGTTATCTCCGACAATTGCTCGGAAGACGATATTGCCGGATATGTAGCCGAACTCAAGGAGCCACGAATCCGTTATGTTCGGACGCAGGATTTTATTCCGGTCACGGAGAACTGGAATAATGCGTTGGAAAACAGCGAGGGCGATTACGTCATCATGTTGGGGGATGACGATGGTCTAGTGCCGGGATATTTCACGGCGATGAAGCGACTCATTGATGAATATGAGGCTCCAGATTTCATTTATACGGGCGCTTTGATGTTTTCCTATCCAGGTGTGACTCCCGCCCATCCCGACGGCTATTTGATGCCCTATGGGTATGCGAACTTTTTGAATGACTCATCTGGCCCGTTGAAAAAGCCGATCTGGATCGAGAAGCAACAGGCGCTTGAGTTGGTGGAGGAATCGATGGATTTTCGAGCGCAGTACGGCTACAACATGCAGTTCGCCCTGATCAGTCGAAAGTTCGTTCAATCGCTGAGCGATAAAGGCCCGTTCTTCCAATCGCCATTTCCTGATTACTATGCGATGAACGTGATGTTCCTGAAGGCGAAGCGCATTCTGGCTGATGCGCGGCCTATGGTGATGATTGGCGTGACGCCGAAATCGTACGGGTTTTACTTCCTCAATGGGCGTGAGAAGGAGGGAGTCAGTTTCTTGAAGGGTGAATCGTCCAAAAAGATAGCGCAGCGGCTGAAGAGGTTTCAACTACCAGGAACTCACATCAATAACGGCTGGTTGGCTGCTGTTGAGACAATCCGTTTCAATTACCCGGAATTTGGCTTGAAGGTGGGTTACTGGCGTTATCGTATGTCACAGACGCTGCATGTGTATCACGGGTATCGCACCCATAATACGGTTTCTTACTGCGAGTACAGAGAGTTGATGCGGAAATTGCGGTTGGACGAAAAAATTCAATATGGCTTTTGCTTCGCTTTGTTGGTAGGGCTAAAAAAGCTGCTCCCCGCTCGCTGGCACGCGACTACTGTCAACCGATTACGAGAAAAATGGCTGGAGCAGTTTCCGGCTGGCAGCAAATGGGCGCCGGAATTGACTGTCGGGCGCTATCAGAACATGTTGGAAGTGTTCGAGGATTTGCCAGCACAGACTTGAGAGAAATGTGGTGCGCAGGGTTATTGGAGATTGGCAAGATAACCTCCAATAACCCGCTGAATGAATTTGGGGACGGCGTTGTTTATGGAATCTATTGGGGTGTGCCATCTGGTCAGGGAAGTTAATGGGACTGAGCCAGTTAAAAAATTTATCGAGTCGTATGTGAGCAACCCCTGTGGTGTTGAGCATGAACTTGTCGTTGTCTTTAAAGGGTTCGCGAATGAGGTGATTCCGGCAGAATATAGAGAGATTCTAGAGCCTGTGGAGTACCGCCCGATTTTCTTGTCCGATCGGGGGTTCGACATCGGTTCGTATTTCGAGGCCAGTGAGAGGATGGAGCATCAATTCGTCTGCTTCCTGAACTCGTTTAGCCTGATTTTGAGTGAGGGTTGGTTGGAGAAACTGCATCAGAACATGCTCAAACCACAGGCCGGACTCGTGGGGGCGACGGCCTCCTATGAGAGCCATTATGCCAATTTCTTGAGTCATATCGAAAAGGCGAAGAATGTGCGCTCGTCGAATCCTTTGCGGCGTTGGGTGGGAGACTATCGACGGCAACAAACTTTGCGCGGCATTGAGCAACACTTCGCACCTTTTCCCAATTACCATATTCGTACCAATGCCTTTATGCTTTCGCGGACTACGATGCTTTCCTTAAAGCGAGGCGAATTCAACGAGAAGATAGATGCGGAGAGGTTTGAGAGCGGTAAGAATGGGCTGACGCGGCAGATATATGAGCAGGGACTTGAGGCTTTGGTGGTAGGGCGCGATGGCAACGGGTATAAGAAGGGAGATTGGCCTGTGAGTCGTACTTTTCGGAGCGGGTCTCAGGAGAATTTGCTGGTTGGCGACAATCGCACGCAACATTACTTGGAGGCAACGGATATGGAGAGGCAACAGATGAGAGAGCAGACGTGGGGGAAATCAAAATCGTGAGCAAGCCGCTTTTTACAATCGTGCTTCCGGTGCGCAATGGCGGGAGTCAGCTTAAGGATTGCGTGAATAGCGTGCTGGCGCAAACGTTAGGAAACTTTGAACTCGCTGTTTTGGAAAATTGTAGCAGCGATGGAAGCCGGGAGTGGTTGGATGAGGTGCGCGACCCGCGTGTGCGTGTCTATGCGGCCTCCGAGCCGCTGTCGATGAGAGATAACTGGGCGCGCTCAGTTGGCGTCCCCAAGAACGAGTTCGTGACCTTTATGGGGCATGACGATATGCTCGACCCCAATTATTTGGAAACGATGAGAGCTTTGATTGCCGCGAATCCCGGTGCGGGTTTGTATCATGCGCACTTTCGGTTCATCGACGATGCTGGGCAAACGATGCGTTCGTGCCGCCCAATGCCCGCGCATGAAACTGCGGCCCAATTTTGCAAGGCATTCTTGCAGTTCGAGCGAGATGCCAATGGCACTGGCTATGTTGTGCGTTCGAGCGAATTTGATCGGGTTGGCGGTTTTCCGCCCTTTCACAACATGCTTTATGCCGACCATGCTCTGTGGTTGAAACTAGTCGGCGACTCGTTTGTGGTGACGGCACCGGAGGAGTGCTTTTCGTATCGCCTTCATGCGGCCAGCACTTCGGCATCGGCACAGTGGCGCGACCACTTGAAGGCCATAGAGGAGTTCATTCCGTTTATGAAACAGGCTGGGCCGTGGGGGACCGAGGTGACTAAGGTTCTCGACGGCTATGCGCCCGGTTACTTTCTGACGCTGTGCAAGAACTGGTATTCGAATGCGCTTGTGGTAGCGACCAAGCATAATCGCCGCGTTGAGCCGGGTGTGGTTGCAGAGTTCGTGGCGGCTTTGCGGCCAATTGCGCCCAACGAGGCGGCGCAGTTCAGGAATTTGAAAAGCGTGCGTGTGTACGAGTTGATTAATTCGAACCCGATAACGCGAAGGGCCTACAATCTGTATATTTTGCTGCGCTATGGAAAGGGTGAATTGCCTTCTGGTTGAGGAAGTGCTGGCTGTTGAATCATGAAAATTTCTGTTGTCATCCCCACCTACAACCGTAGCACGAAAATTAAGCCGACTGTCGATTCGGTTCTTGGGCAAAGGCTTGCTGCGGACAGCTTTGAAATCATCATTGTAAACGATGGCTCGACGGATGATACGGAGTCGGTTTTACAGCAGTTGTATGGGGACGATGCGCGCGTTCGTTTATTTTCGCTGCCCAATGGGGGAGTGGCGAAAGCGCGTAATTTTGGGCTAAGAGAAGCGCAGGGCGAATTTATCGCATTTTTAGATCACGACGATATTTGGTTGCCAGAAAAACTGGAAAGGCAGGTCGCTTTGTTGGAGCGGGCACCAGAGGTTGGGGTGGTTTACAGTGGGTGGCAGGATGTCGATGAGATGGGCAAGCCTCTGGCTGAGGATGATTTGCGCCGATTGAAACCTAAGTTCGGTTTTCCGACTGGGCGTGTGTTCGATATTTTAGTGAGGGGCAACTTCATTGTGTCGGCCAGCGTGCCGCTTATTCGGACTCAGCTTTTGCGGGACATTGGTGGGTTCGACCCGGCGACTCAGCCGTGCGATGATTGGGATGTCTGGCTGCGTCTGGCTCGGCGCTGTGAGTTTGCGCGTGTGGAAGAAAACCTCGTGTGTTATGTCCATCATAATGAGCAGCAGTCGGCGAATGTTAATCGGATGTGGCGAGCCGAAGGGCGGGCACTTAATAAACATCGTCGTGCTGTGTGGAGGCAACCGAAGACCTTATGGCGTATCCTAGCCCATACTATTTTTTTGCGGACGCTTGATCCCTGGTATCATGCGGCGCGTGCTGCTGTTGGACAGGGTGATTGGGGGCAAGTACGAAAGCAACTCATCCTGTGTTTCCTCTATCGTCCGATGATGATTGGGGTGCCGCAGTGGCTTTATGTGCTGAAGCGTTTCGTTACACGCGATGCACGGCCTTTTTAATTTGTGAACAATGAAGTCGATTCTGGCGCCCAGTACCACACTGCTTTTTCCTATGAATATGCCGCAGGGCATAGGACTTGGTGATTAAGGCGGACTTGCAATGACCATTTCCGTTGTTATCCCTGTTTATAATCGCGGTGAGGCTATTGCCTCCACTCTCGACTCTGTGTTGAACCAGACGTGGGAAGCTTTTGAAATTATCGTCGTGGACGATGGCTCTACTGACGGCAGTGCCGATTGGATTGAGGCGAATTATGGCGACTCGGTTCGGGTCATTCGCCAGAAGAATGGCGGCGTGGCGCGCGCGCGCAATCGCGGATGGCGCGAGGCCGGGGGCGAGTGGATCGCCTTTCTGGACCACGACGACGAGTTTCGCGAGGACAAACTCGAAGTTTTGAAGCCCTTCATCGAAGGCGAGGCTGGTGTCGTCATGTCGCGCTGGCGCGAGATGGTGAACGGGAAAATCGTGCGCGTTAGCCCCGTCATACATCCGCGTAACGCTTTCGGCTGGTTGTTTGGCTGGAGCAACCCGATTGTTTCGATGAGTGTGCCGTTGGTACGGCGCTCGGAGTTGGAGCGCGTGGGCGGCTTCAATCCGCGCACTGTGCCCGCCGACGATTGGGATTTGTGGTTACGGTTAGCGCAGGTAACTACGTTCGTGTTTTGCGACGACCCGACGACCAACTACAACCTGCACGATAACCAGCAGCGATTGGACGAGGCGCGTATGTTCCGCGCGGTGCGGCGCACGCTGGCCAAGTATCCGCTCGAATTGGCGCGCCGCCCGTTGCTGTTGTGGTGGCTGGTGTGGAGTGGGGCTTTTCGGGTTTCGATTCCGGCGTATCAAGCCTTTTCGCGCGGGGATTGTGGAGCAATTCGCAAAGCGCTGCGCGCCCATCCTCTTTCTCTATTTGCGCCGCAGTGGGTGGCGTTGTTGGCTAAATGGGCTAAAGGGAGAATTATTCAACGGTGAACATTCTTTTCGTCGCGCACGCTGCCTCACGGGGAGGGGCGGCGGGCGTCCTGCTTGAACTGATGCGCTTTGTTGCGCGCGAGACTGCACATTCCAGCACAATTTTGACGGTGCGCGGTGGCCCGCTCGAACCACAGTTCGCGCGCATCGCGAAGCCGTTCGCGGGGGCGAGGTCGTTCCGATTGGCGGCGCAACTAGCAGGGGCCAAGCGACGACTGAGCGAAATGGAGTTGCCGCGCCAACAGAGCTTTGAGCGACTGTTGGCCGGGGCAATTCGGGTGAACGCGCGCAGAGCGCGGCGAGTTGCACGTGGGCAGAAGCATTTCGATGTGGTTTATGCCAACTCGGCGGCATCGGGCGAGGCGGTGCGGTTGCTGGAATCGGTACTGTGGTGCGGTGCGAAACTGGTGGTTCACGTTCACGAGATGGCGTTCGCGCTCTCGCAGAACGAGCCTGGCTGGAGCTTTTTAAGAGCGCGTGGGGATTTGTTCATCGCAGCTTCGGGGGCGGTGCGCGATGAACTGGTGAATAATCAGGGCATCGAGGCAAAGCGTGTGGTGGTGGTGGCCGAGTGGCTGAACTTCGAGGAACTGCAGACTGATAAGGATGAAGCGCGTGAAGCGCTGCGGAAGCGCATCGGGGCGCCGGATGAGGCAGTTCTTATCGGCGGATGCGGTACTATCGAGCCGCGTAAAGGCACGGATTGGTGGGTTCAGAGCGCGTTTTATGCGTTGGGGACGGAGCCAAACGCGCGCAAAGTTCCTAAACCGCTTTATTTCGTGTGGTTAGGTGGGGGAGATAACGCTTTCGCGCGCTCGGTTAAGCGCGATGCACGTGGATACGGCATCGAAGAGCGAGTGCATTTTCTGCCCGCTTCGGGAGAGCCGAAGCAGTTTTTCGCGGGGCTGGATGCTTTTTGTGTGGCCTCGCGCGAAGACCCTTTTCCGCTGGTAGCGGTTGAGGCGGCGGCTCAGGGGGTGCCCCTCGCGTGTTTTGAAGGGGCAGGCGGAGCCAGTGAACTGGTCGGTGATAATGGCGGAGTGGTGGCGCCGTGGGGCGATTGTGCCAGCATGGGGCGGTCGCTCGCTTCGCTGGGACGCGATGCCGATTTTCGCGTGCAATTGGGGCGCAACGTTTTTAAACGCGCGCAGGGAATGTGCGATGCGAACACCAATTGCGCGCGCGTGCTGGCTCTGATGGAAGGCTTGGTGTGAGACACCTTGAAGCGGATTCCGTTGTAATTGGTTCTATTGAAATTTAGTCGGTGCCAGAATGACGGCATTGCGGAGCGCGCTGAGTGAGATGGGTTTGGTGAGGTGGGCGTTGAAGCCGGCTTGAATGGCATTTTCAGCATCTTCGGGTTGGCCATAACCTGTGACGGCGACCAAACGGATGGCAGAGCCAAGAGCTTCGCGGACGTGTTGGGCGACTTCGTAGCCGTCCATTTCGGGCAGTCCAATATCCACGAAGGCGATGTCGGGACGCGATTTAGTGAGCAGTTCGAGGCCGCTGTGCCCGTCGCTTGCCCATTCGACCTGATGGCCGTCGCGCTTGAGGAGCAAACAAACCAATTCGCGGGCATCGTCGTTGTCTTCTATGACGACGACTCGGCGCGGTTGGATGGCGTCTGTCTTGGTGGGGGCGCTTACGGAGGGAGCTTTTCTTTGGATGAGGGGAAGAGCTACCTCGAATTTCGAGCCTTGCCCGACTCCTGGTGAGTCGGCGGTTATGGTGCCGCCGTGAAGTTCGACGAGTCCGCGAACCAAAGTCAGGCCGATACCCAATCCGCCGCGTGAGCGGTCGATGGCCTGACGCGATTGTGAGAATAGTTCGAAGATACGCGGCAGCAGTTGGGCGTCCATACCAATGCCATCATCGCTGATAGTGGCGATGGCTTCGTCGTCGTTGGCGTGCAACTGAATCTTGATGTGCCCGCCGCGAGGGGTGTATTTGATGGCGTTATAGAGCAGATTAGAAAAAATTTGCTCCAGGCGAACAGGGTCGCCCATAATGGGAATCGCGTGGGCGTCGGGCACGAACTCCATGCGATGTCCGGCTGATTTATGGGCAGATTCGAGCGCTGCCAGTGTTTTTCGTGCGATTTCGTTGAGGTCGAGCGGCTGCAAGTCGAGGGCGATTTTGCCGCGCGTGACGCGGGCTACGTCGAGCAGGTCATCGACTAAACGCCCCAGTGTGCGGGTTTGACGCTCGATGACTTCGCGGGGGGAGCGGGTTTCGTCGGCAGTGTCGAGCATGTCGAGCAGTTCTACCGCGTAGCGGATCGCGGCCAGAGGATTACGCAGTTCGTGGCCGAGCATTGCCAGAAATTCGTCGCGACGAATAACCTCGCGCTCTTTTTCTTCGATTAAATCACGCTGGGCGTATTGGCGGGCGCGGGCACGGAGGGCGAAATCCATCGCCGCAATGAGAGTCGAGCGGCGCAGGGGGCGTTCTAGAAAGGAGATGTTGCCGCGTGGAATCCAGCGGGCGATACGTTCGAAACCGGTGTTGCCTTTATTATTCTCGTCTTGTGCCGTATTTACTGCGGGTAACAGGAACAGGATGGGCAAGTCGCTCCACACAGGTTGTTCCTGTAGAAATTTGCTGAGGTCTTCCAATACACGACGAGAACAGGCTTCTTCGGCTAAGAGAAGAGCGCCGCAATTGCCATTGAGGGTTTCGAAGAGGTCGCTCGGATTAGAGACGATTTCCCCTTCCCATCCAGCTGTGTTCAGTGTGTCGCGCGCCAGAGCCGCATCGCGTGAAGTCGCCGCCAAAATAGCGATGGTTTCTCCGGGTAAAGGCACAAGGTGGGGTGACGCAGTCATCAAAGCAACTAGAGAAGGTGACGGCAAAATCCGCACTCGATGCCCTTTTGGTTCGCAAGCATGGTGCCATAAAACTGTTTATCGGCGTTTAGGCGCAGGTATTAGGGATTTATTGGGGAAATGTCCGCTGCATTTGATAACCTTTTCCCCGTTCCAATAATCCTATGTCAGTCAAACGAATCGGAATTCTTACCGGCGGAGGCGACTGTCCCGGCCTCAACCCAACCATCAAGGGCGTAGTGACGCGCGCTGCCGATCATGGCATCGAATGCGTTGGTCTCCTCAACGGCTGGAAGTCGCTCGTGGGCGATGAGCCGTTGTCGCGCTCCTTGACCGTGGACGACGTTCGTCCCATCATCAAACAGGGCGGCACCTTCCTGCACACCTCGCGCACCAACGCCTATAACCCGAAAAACCCAGAGCAGTTGCCCAACCTGTTGAAAAACGTTGAGCGTCTGGGGCTGGATGCTCTCGTTGCCATCGGTGGCGACGACACGCTTTCGGTGGCTTCGCGTTTGACCAAAGGCGAGCGTCTCGAAAAGCCAGTCCCCTGCGTCGGCGTGCCCAAAACGATGGACAACGATGTTCATGGTACCGACCAGTGCTTTGGCTTCGATACATCGGTGACGTTGGCCGTCGAGGCCATCGAGCGCCTGCGCGATACCGCCGATTCGCATAACCGCGTTATCGTGTTGGAAGTTTTCGGACGTAAAGCGGGCTGGACGGCTTTGTACACGGCTGTCGCTGCCGACGCCGACTACGTGCTGATTCCCGAACGCAACCCCGCCGATTTGCAGGGCATGTTCGCCAAATTGCGCGAAGTGAAAAAGCGCCGCGATTACGCTCTCGTTGTTGTTGCCGAAGGCGCCGACCACCCCGATTTGGATGATTGGGCCGATGAAATCGCTCGTGGCTTGAACGGCACCCGTCTGGGCGAATCGAGCGTTGAAATCGACTCGTTCGGTCACCCCATCCTGAAAGAGCGTCGCGTTGGCGACTGGGCCGCTTACCAGATCAAGAAAGAATTGGGCTGGGATACCCGCACTTCGGTTATGGCCCACTTGATGCGCGGTGGCGCTCCCACCCTCGAAGACCGCATTCTGGGCGCCCGTCTGGGCATCGCCGCTGCGGACTACGTGGCCGAAGGTCGCTTCGGTGTGATGGCTTCGCTCAAGGGACAGGACATCGTGCCATTCCCTCTCGAAGAACTCACCGACGACAGCGGCAAGAGCATCACCCGCAACTGCACGCCCGAAGCGTTGAAGATGGCGGACATTTTGATGAAATAAGCATCATCCAGATGCTAAAAACAGCCGTGCCCATTTGGGCGCGGCTGTTTTGTTTTTTTGAGCGGTGTAAAACCGCAGCCACCGGAGTCGGCGGCCTTGGCCGACGGATAGCGACAGTTAGGGCCGCACTTTGAGCGTTAGTATTGTTCAAGCAATTCGGTGATTTCGCTGTGCCCTTTGAGCTTGGCCCAACTGAGTGGGGTAGTCCATTCGAGGAAATCGGCATCGCTGGTTTTGGCACCGCGATTTAGCAGGAACTCGACCATTTCTTTGTTGCCCCAGCGTGCGGCCCAGCCGAGCGGGGTAGAGTTGAATTCGTCGTCGCGGGCTTCGAGGTGGGCGCCGTTGTCGATGAGTAATGCCGCCATTTCCAATGTTCCAGAAAGCGCGACCTTATGAAGATAAGTGACCCCCACCCAGTTGGCGAGATTGAGGTCGGCCCCGGCTTCGATGAAGAGTTTTAATATCTCCACTCCCTCGGCTGTTTGTCGGCCCAGTGTGTAGCCGATGTATTTATTGGCGTACCAGGGGCGATTCAAATCGGGTTTATAGCGCAACACCAGTTGCACCATCGCGACCGAAGCGAAGCCTGCCGCCATACAGAGAAAGCCATAGTCGCCGCCGCTATTGGCGATATTGGGATTGGCCTTTAAAACTTCGCTGACCACATCGAAGCGATTTTGGCTGAGATAGTAGTACATCTCGCTTGTGGAGCCGCGCGAGTAGAGCAGGTCGATGAGTTGCTGATTGTTGTTCGACAGGGCGCGCATGAGCGGATTACCACTCGACTCGACGGGGGCATCGGGGTCGGCTCCGGCTTCGAGTAGAAGCTTGGCACTCTCGACGTGATTATTAGAAACCGCTTCATAAAACGCCAGACCACGCACCGCATCGCGTTCTGGAGCGTTCGGTGTGGCTCCGGCATCCAGCAGTAATTTGACGATTTCGGTGTAGCCACGGCGCGCGGCGTAAGAGAGGGGGCGTTTGCCAAAACTATTGGCGGCGCTTGCGGAAGACGGGTCGGTTTCGATGAATTGCCGTACGCGCTCGATGTCGCCGATGTGGGCCGCGATGCCTGTATCTATCACGGCTCCTTTGGCGAGTAGGAAGCCCAACACCACGGCATCATCTTGCACGACGCAGATTTTGCGGCGATGCCAGTAGTCGCCGTGGATGCAGACGTGAACGGGTTTAGCTCCATCGGCTCTAACTGCTTCGGTGTTGGCACCATGCGTGATGAGGGAGTCGATCATATCGAGGCGGCGCGTCATCACGGCCCAGTGCAATGGGGTGTTGCCCCGTTCATCGGCTTCATGAATCAGGTTTGGATTTTGGCTGAGCAGTGCCTCTACTTTAGCTCGGTCGCCATCGCGTACTGCTGCACAGATTTCTTGTCCGGCGGGTGAAATGGAGTAGAGCGTGCGCGTGTGCTTCTCCATCATGTCGGCGATTTTGGTTTGGCCTCGTTCGCGCGCCAGATTAATGGGTGTTTCCTGCCAGCCCAATCCCGATTTATAGGTCGCATCGGCTCCGTGTTCGAGAAGCAACTTCACGATTTTGTCGTGGCCTTCGCGCGCCGCGAAATGGAGTGGGGTGAAATAGGCGAACTCGCGTTTGGCGAGAGTCGGTTCTTGCTTGAGCAGCGATTTGACTTTCTTCAAGTCGCCTTCGGCACAGGCCAGCAACATATCCCAGATGAGAGGGCCGAAGCCTTCGAGAAAAACGTCGTACTCCGAAGTCAAATTATCGGGCTGAATCCATTTCATAGTTCGTCCTTGGAATTGCTCGTTGTGTGAAGGGGCGAGTGCGGGCATGTCGTCGCTGAGGCGACGCAGTAGATAAGACTTCAACTTGTGGCGCGCATCGAAAATCCGCTTTTTGACTGTCCCCGGCGACACTTCGAGAAATTGGGCGATTTCAGCGTGCGAGTGGCCACCAATATAAAAAAGCAGCACCGCCAAACGCCCCGATTCGGGCAGTGCCGCGATGGCCCGATTCAAGAAATCGTTCAATTCGCTGCGTTCGGCCTGTAGATGGGGTTGAGTGCCATCCTGAACGAAAACCACCTCTTCACTTTCTTCGAGTGAGACAGTCTTCAACCGCTGCGAACGCTTGAGTCGATAGCATTGCCACTGCACGATACGCCGCAGCCAGCCGGGGAAGGCTGCTGGTTCGCGAAGCCTCGCCAAATTTTGCCACGCGGCGATGAAGGCTTCCTGCGTGGCGTCTTCGGCCAATGAGGGGTCGCGCAATATTCCAAGCGCATAGCCGTAAACCATGTTCTGGTGGCGCTCCATCAGCGGGGCAAAGGCCGCTCGGCGAACTTCGGCAGTCGCTTCGTTGTTAGAGGCGATTCGCACTAAATCCTCGATCTGCTCACCTGTCGTTCGCTTCTCGCTCGTCGTCACACAAATTAAGTGCCTTTCTATGGAAAAAAGGTTACGAGTATTTTGGGCGCGTAAGAAATTTTTATTAGCTCTCGTTGCTTTGGCCTTGTTTGCGGCGTTTGTGGTGGGCGGCGACTTTATGGCGGTTGCCACAGGCATCCATCGAACACCAGCGGCGTGTGCCATTTTTGCTCGTGTCGAGGAACCACAGAATGCAGTCG
The DNA here is from genome assembly GCA_004172935.1 of bacterium. Classification (GTDB taxonomy): domain Bacteria; phylum Armatimonadota; class Abditibacteriia; order Abditibacteriales; family Abditibacteriaceae; genus Abditibacterium. The sequence goes on from SDZD01000003.1 coordinate 129,347, forward strand.
GGGCTGGCGCAGGGTTTGAGGCGCCCTAATTCGCCGCGCGAGAGCGAATGGGCAGCAGAGCGGGCCAAGAGCCACAGCAGCATTTCGGTTTCGCCATTCCAGACCTCGTGTTCGTGCCAATGGTCTTCGTGGTTTTCTACACGGATTATCGGTCCGTGATGTTTAAGGGCGGCATTGATGGCTTCTATCGCCTGATTAGAAATTTTGCCTTTGTTGGCCGACTCGCAGGTTAGGCGCAAGGCGGCGCGCAACTGCTTCGCGGCGGTTAGTAGGGCTTCGCCGTTGTCTGAAAGAGAAAAGTCGCGCAGCGATTCGGCCTCTTGATGGCGAGTTGCTGCCTCGTGTAGCCAACCCTGTAGTGCCACCGAGTCGCACCATCCATCGGTGCGTTCGCCATCGCTTATGAACTCGCTGTTCACCGCGTCCAGCCATAATCGCTCGCCAATCCAGTAAAAATCGCTCATATAACCACCAAAAATGCACTTGACAGGTGTGAAGAATGCTTCTAACCTGTGAAAAGAGGTTTTGGAGGTAACAATGACGAATGAATCTCGTCCGCCGTTTCCACCGTTCACTGAAGAGACGGCGCGACAAAAGGTGCGTATGGCGCAAGATGGCTGGAATACGCGCAACCCTGAGCGGGTGGCGTTGGCTTACACGCCAGATTCGCAGTGGCGCAATCGCGATGTGTTCTTGCAGGGACGCGAAGCAATCATCGCCTTTTTAAAGGGCAAATGGGAAAAGGAACTTGACTATCGGCTGATTAAGCAGTTGTGGGGTTTCAGGAACAACCGCATTGCGGTGCGTTTTTTCTATGAATGGCGCGACGCTGAGGGCAACTGGCATCGCTCGCATGGCAACGAGCTATGGGAGTTCGATGAGGCAGGGCTTATGCGTCGCCGCGAAGCGAGCATCAACGATACGGACATCGAAGAAAGCGAGCGTCTGTTATTGGATGATGAGACCGTGAGCAACTGGGACGAGAGCTGGTGGGACGCGCCGAAACCTCAGCGATGAGAGTGAATTTTCTGTAGGGGCAACCCACGTGGTTGCCCATCATAACAATTGCCCGTACATCGTACTGATGCTACAAATGAGCAACCGAAATGATGGTCAACTGGGTACCTCTAGGAGAAAAGGGTTAATAGAACCTACTTTTCTATTAGATTTTATTGAACTTCAATTGAATCTATCAAGCAAGGAGAACAACTATGCAAACAGGACATATTGGAATCAACGTGAGCGACATCGAGCGCTCGAAGGCGTTTTATACGCGGGCCTTTGGGCTGGACGTCATGAACGAGTCGCAGGAAGAGGGCAAGCAGTTCGCATTTTTGGGCGAGAATGGCACCCTGTATGTGACGCTGTGGCAGCAAAGCGCCGGGCGTTTCGACGCCAGCGTGCCGGGACTGCATCACCTATCATTTCAAGTCGAGAGTTTGGAGCAGGTGAAAGAAGCCGAGGCGCGAGTGCGTGAACTTGGCGCTGAGTTCCTTTACGATGGCGTGGTTTCACACGCTGAAGGCGCGCAGAGTGGCGGCATCTTTTTCCGCGATCCAGACGGCATTCGGCTGGAAATTTACACGCCTTCGGGGGCCGATGAGTCGGACGCGCCGAGTGGAGAAGCGCCGACGTGCGGGTTCTTTTGATGAGTTAACCTGTTGTTTTTATAGGGGGGCATATAGAGGGAATCTCTCGTTTTGCCCCTCCTAACCTCCCCACTATACGGAGAGGAACTACTCACCGAAATTCAACAGTCTCTCGTGCATGTAGTAAGTGGGCGAGAGCTATGAGGAGAGAAAATGACGCTATTTCATGCAGGGGAAGTTGAGGTGCAGGAGCGCGTCGGAGTGCGCGCGATGGCCGAGCGGGTCGGGGGTATTATTCGTTCGACGATGCCGCCCGCCGCGCAGCAATTTTTGCGCGCTCAACCGTTCGTGGTGATAGGTGGCGAAGGGGGGGATGGTCGAGTTTGGGCTACGCTATTGAGCGGTGAGCCGGGGTTTGCGCAGGCAGTGGATGAGGGCACGATTCAACTCGATGCCGTTTTGCCGGAAGACGACCCATTATACGAGTCGCTTAAAGCCGGGGCTGCCATTGGGATGATTGCGCTGGAACCCGCCACGCGGCGGCGGATGCGCTTGAATGGGTGGGCGCGTTCGCAGGATGGCGGAATCGTGTTTAAAGCCCAACAGGTGTATTCTAACTGCCCGAAATACATCCAGAAACGCGAATGGCATCGCGAGGCGGAAGAAGACCTCAAGCGAGAGAGCGCTCGCAGTGGGGCATTGCTGGAAGAGCGGCAGATGGCTTGGATTGCAGGGGCAGACACATTTTTTATCGCCTCGCGCGCTGAAGAGGGGGCGGACGCTTCGCATCGCGGCGGAACTCCCGGTTTTGTGCGTGTGCTTGGTCCCGACTTGCTGCAATTCCCTGATTATGTAGGCAACGCGATGTTCAACACACTGGGGAATTTACAGAGTGATAGTCGGGCGGGCTTGCTCTTCATTGATTGGCGTAGCGGGGCAACTTTACAGGTGGCGGGCCGAGCGCGCGTGTTGTGGGACGATGAGATTCGCGGCGCCGAGCGCGGTGTGGAACTGCGAGTTGAGCGCGTGCTGGAAAGGCAGCGGGCGACGGCGCTCCGCTGGGAGTTCGTGGAAGCGTCGCCATTTAACCCCGCTGTTTTAAGTGATTAGGTGCCCTTGGTGTAGATGGACAGCGTGCCCTTCTTGTAGTTGAGAGAGGTGACGTACTGTTTCAAGAACTCGTAGCCTATCAAGCCATCGAGGGGGACTCTTCGGCCTTGATTGAGTTGGGCCAGTGTGCCATCGGTGAAGACAAAGGCCATCTTGGAGTAGGGAGCCTCACCCACAGTGGCCTTATCGACAACAGCCACTTCGGAGGTTAAAACGTCGTTGCCGATACCACCGAGTACGGCTTTCATAGGGCGCTTCAATTCATCGAGAAGCACATATTTCTGCAAGTCGGGAGCGAACTGTTTGTCTAGCATGTTGCCGCCTGCGCCCGAATCGAGTCCCATTCGATAGGTCTTGCCGCCGATTTCCATGGGAAGGGCGGGAACATGGCGGTACATGGTGATGGGGACAACTTTAATGCCATCGGTTTTGGGCGAGAGCTTTTGTACTGGATTGCCCTGTTCGTTGATGCGAATGAGGGTGATGATTTTGCGCCCATAATCGAAAGTTATCTCGTAATCCTTGAGCAGTTGGTAGCCGATTGCTCCGGCCGAGGCTTCGTCTTTATTGACGCGCTGGGGAGAGGGAAAGGCCAGCGTATCGAAGTTGGTCCACTGCAAACCTTTCCAGTTGAAGGAATCGACGTGAAATGATCTGGCGCGGACAGTGCCACCCACGCCCGCCGCCGAAACCGTGCTGTCTTTGAGTTGGGCCGCGTCCAGTTGGTCGGCATTGAGGACCAGGGCCGGGGCGCCACTGTCGATAAGGAAGGTTTTCTGTTTGCCGTTGAGTTCGGCTGTGATGTAGATGAGGTTGTTGCGTAGCTCGAAGGGGGCATCAATACGATCTGGTGCTTGAGTGGTGGGGGCTTCGAGTGCGACCCGTTGGATTTTCGCGGTTTCGAGTTGAGGTTGCTGGGCGAAGGTCGGCAACGCGGCGGTTGCCAGCAAGGCACAAGTCAGAAGTGGAATACGGGGCAATAGGTTGTGATTGAACATCTAAAATACCAACTGGCGCAGTTGCAAATCTACGACAACAGTATCCGTTTATGAAGCGGGTTATTGGTAAAGAACAGCGTTCGTAGGTAAAGACAAAGAGCAGGACGATATATTGTCCTGCTCTTTGCTTTTAGCGCACGACTGGCACGGTTTCTTTACCGATACGCTCGCTCATGATTTGTTCGATGGGGGGTAGCACTATGCGCGGAATGATGACTGGTGGCGGCGGGGCGGCGGGCTTTTCACGCTTGACGATTTCGTTGGGGACTACATCGAGACGCGGGGTTTCGATGGCGTTGACGCGCGTGACTTTATCGCCGGGCGAGGACATGTAGCGGCTTTCGGCGATGTCCTTGGCGTAAGCCTGTGCCTGTGCCGGGACGCGGGTGAGGCGGTAGTCGCCATCGCCGTTTTGCCAGTTGAACCATGAGATGGCTTTGACACGGGGATAGCGGGTTTCGAGGGCGGCAAAGAACTGCTCGACCCATTCAACTTCGCCGGGGAACAGCGAGTTGAATTTGTTTTTCTCGGTGGCGGTCGCCCATTCGGTGATGAAGAACGGCTTGCGGGGCGCGAGTTGGCGGTAGATTTCGTCCATTGCGCTCATGGTGTTGCCGGAATAGAACGAGATGCCGACCCAATCGACGTAATCGTCGCCGGGATAGTACGAGGTGTAGGGAATACCGCCGACATCGGGTACGTTGGGCGCCCACACGAAAGCTGCGTTGCTGGCGCCTTGCTTACGGAACACATCGACGATGTGTTTCCAGGCGGCGACATAGTCGGCGGCGGTGGTTTTCGAGCCGGGGTAAGCCTGCGAATAGGGATACCAGGTGCCGTTCATTTCGTGGTCAATCGAGATGAAGACTGGCAACTCGAAATCGCGAACTGTGCGCGCTGCTTCGATGAAATAATCGTCCCATGTGCCCGCCGCAATGTCCTTCAGGTCGAGCATCTTGTGGGTGCTGTCAAAGGCATAATCCTGTGTGGAGAACTTGATGAGCGATAATGCACCCAAGCGCTGGACGCGAGCGAGGGAGCTGGAGTAGTTCTGGCGCCAACTGGTCAGGCTGCCTTTTTCGTAGGCCGAAGCGAACCATGTCACGACCGAGATGCGTTTGCCCGCCGCATCGTTGTATTGCTTGATTTGGCGTCCCAAACCGTTTTCACTCCATGTGTCGGGCAGGCTGGCGCCGTGATAGACGGCATTGCCTTCGGGTTCAAATTTGGCCTTGGGGCCAGTGACTTTGAGGGTGGCCGTGTTGACTATGGGCGGGATTGCCAGTGGGGTTGCGGAAGGTGTGGTGGGAGCTAGAGGAGAAGGAATTGCCGTCGAGGTGACGGGGGTATAGACAGGTGTTTTGGCAATGGGCGGTAGAATGATTTTTATCTGCGCCTTTGCTTGAGGGAGGCTCAAGGCCGAAATACCAAGCACAGCCGCAACGGGAACTGCAAGACGATTGAACATGGTCGGTGTAGCCTTACTATTTGCCACAAATTGGCCTTTAGGTGAGAGATGGCGAAATGTTTTAGCTTTAAAGTTTTTAATGAAGTGAGCTTTAGTGGGTTAAAGTTCACCTGCGATTCTTAGCTGTGTGGGTATGTTTGGGTGAGGGCCGCTGTGGGCACACTGGGCGTTACATTTCCTATGAAGCCCATCCGTTTTTTGCCACTGTTGACTCTACCGCTACTATGCGCCGTTGCTGCCGCTCAGGAGTCATCCGGTGATTTTGATGTGACGAAATGGGCGATGGGAAACGTGACGAGAACTGTCGGGGCGCAGGGGCGAACGCGACTAACTTTCGAGCCTACGGATTGGCCGAATGTGCGCTTTATTTCACCCGCTCCGCGCGATTGGACAGGGCGTGGATTGGAGCTGAACACCTTCAATCCTTCGGCGCAACCTATCGAATTTTTTGTGCGCATCGACGATGATGTCAATTCAGATGGATGGCGCGGTTGCCGCACTGCGAAGATGACAGCGGCGCCGGGGGCAACACAGAAATGGTTGATTACGCTGGGCACCACCGACCCGATGAGTTACGGAATGCGTGGGGTGCCTCAGGTACGCCCACAGAACGGGGCGGCGGTGGTGATGGCTGAGGGAGCAGCACCGCTGAACCCGCAGCACATCATGGCGTGGCAGGTGTTTTTGTCGCATCCAAAAGAGAAGACTTCGCTTGAGGTGGGCAACATTGAGCTGGCGGCTTCGCCCGAAGCGAAAATGACGGGCATCGTGGATGGGTTCGGGCAGTATGCGGGCGCGACATGGGCGGGCAAAATCGGTTCACTTACCGACCTGAAAAACGCTCAGGGAACCGAAGAGCGTGAATTGGCGGCGCGGCCCAACCTCGCCAATCGTGACCGATTTGGAGGCAACAGCGCGGGGCCGCGTTTGGAGGCGACTGGCTTTTTTCGGACGCAGAAAGAGGGGGGCAAGTGGTGGTTGGTGACTCCCAAAGGCTATCCCTTTTGGTCGGCGGGTGTCGATGTGGTACAAAACGGGGAGCCGACGATTACGACGGGACGGGAAGCGATGTTCACGGAGTTGCCGCGCGATGGCGAACTGTTGGCGGCGTTTCGTGGTGTCGCTGATAACGTGTTGATGGGGCCGCAGAAGGGCAATAAGCCCGCGACGTTCGATTTTTACAGGGCGAATCTATGGCGCAAATATGGTGACAACTGGGACGAGAGTTGGAAGCGGACGGCTTTACAGAGGCTTCGTTCGTGGGGATTCAACACCATTGGCAACTGGTCGCATGGCGGGCTGTTCGACGCTCGGTTCGGTGAGGCGCGCGTGCCGTACACAGTGAACATCGGGTTATGGGGTTCGCATAAGAATGTGCCCTCAGAGGAAGCCTACTGGGGGCCGATGCACGACCCGTTCGACCCACAGTTCGCGCGCGACGTTGAGGCGCGGGTTGGAGAGGGAACGAAAAGCGCTATAGGCGACCCTTATTGCATCGGGTATTTCGTCGATAACGAACTGTCATGGGGCGGCTTCGATGATAAAAACTGGCGCACTCGCTACGGTTTGGCGATAGGCGCGCTCAATTTAGGAGGCGCTTCGCCCGCAAAATCTGTGTTCGTTGCCGATTTGAAGGCCAAATATGCCAATATTGAGGTATTGAATGGGGCATGGAAGACACAATTCGCCTCATGGGATGCGCTGGTCGCTCCTTTCAAAATAACAGAAGAGCCGAATGAGGCGCAGAAGGGCGACTTTTCGACGTATCTTACGCATTTCGCCGATCAGTATTTTCGGACGGTGAAGCAGGCTTTGAAGAAGACTGATGGCAACCACTTGTATCTGGGATGCCGTTTCGCATGGCGTAACCCAGAGGCGATTAAGAGCGCGGCGATGTGGTGCGATGTGGTGACTTTCAATATTTATGCGCCGCGTATCGAGGACAAGGACTGGGATTTCACCAACGCGCTGGATAAGCCGATTTTGATCGGTGAGTTCCATATGGGGGCATTGGATAGGGGCATGTTTCACCCCGGTTTGGTGAAGTCCAACGACCAGAAACAGCGGGCGCAGATGTTCGCCGACTATCTGCAAAGTGCCGCGCGGCGCCCGAACTTTGTCGGCGCCCATTGGTTCCAGTACGTCGATGAAGCGCTAACGGGACGCCCCTATGATGGGGAGAATTACAACATCGGTTTTGTGAACGCGACCGACACGCCATATCCCGAATTAGTCGCGGCAGCGCGTCAGTCGAACGCGCAAATCTACCAGTGGCATGGCGGGAAGTAGTGGGCTTCCCGCCACGTGTTGAGTGACCGTTAGTTGGAAATGAAGGGGCCTTTGGCAGAGGCAATGATGTGGCGTTCGCTATTTACCCAGTGGTCGCGGTAGAAGGTGCTGGGTTCGTAGGTGTCGTTGATGCTCGCCATTTTGTCGGCCATTTGGGTACGTAAGCGTTCGAGCGTGGCGGCGTGGGCGGGTTCGGTCGCCAGATTGTGCAGCTCGAAAGGATCGTTTTGGTGGTCGAAGAGCAATTCGTGACCATCGACGAGGTAGCGGGCGTAGGTGTATTGCTTGTTGCGTAGGGCACGCCATTCGTGGCCGTCCTCCCAAATCGCGATGGCTCCGGTACCTTGCAGAAGAACGGCTTCGGGTTGGGGGCCGTCGTCGCCTTTGGCGATAGCGCTCAGGTCGATGCCTTCAGCGGTTGCCGGAGTTTCCAGGTCGAGTAGACCACACAGAGTCGGGAGAATATCGACGGTAGAGAGCAGGGCATCGGTGGCGTGAACTGGGACGCGCCCCGGCCAGCGCAACAGGAAGGGGATGCGGCAGGCTTCTTCATAGAAAATGCCTTTGGCGCGGCGACCTTGTGCGCCCATCATCTCGCCGTGGTCGGAAGTGAAGATGACGATGGTATCGTCGCTGAGACCGAGTTCTTCGAGGGCTTGCAACAAGCGCCCAAAGTTCCAATCGACGCACGCGGTTTGGGCATAGTAGACGCGGCGCCACTCTTCGAGCTGGGCGCGCTCTTCTTCCTTCAGACTGCCCCACTCGTCGGTGTATGGGTTGTCGTTAGTGGCTTTGTAGTTGGGAGGGTTGGGGAACTGTTCGTCCTTGAATAGTTCAAGAAAGCGCGCCGGGACATCTTCGGCGTTCCACGGGTCATGAGGTGGCCCCCACGAAAGCATCATCGCGAAGGGGGTATCGGGCGTTTGGGCCGCGCGCTTGAGGAAGTCGATGGCGAGGTCGGTTTGGCCGTCGGGTTCGTAGGTGCCAGCGGGGAAGACTTTCTTTTCGGGGCTTTCTTCGTAGTAGTAGCCGTTGAAATGGTTGTGGTTGAAGCCAAAGGCTTTCCACTCGCCGTCGAAGCCGAGACGGTGAGGGCCGCGCGGTACGAAGCCGTTTTTCGGGTCATCGTGGTTACCGAACTCATCGGCGTACAGGTGCCACTTGCCTATGTAACTGGTGCTGTAGCCCGCTTCGGTTAACACATGGCCCAAACAGCGCTGATTGGGTTTGAGGCGCAGTTCATTGATGACCATGCCCGTTGAGGAGGTGTGCTTTCCGGTGAAGAGCGAAGCGCGGTAGGGAGCGCAGACTGGATGGTTGGATACCGCATTCCAAAAGTTGCAGCTTTGCGCGGCGAAAGCGTCGATGTTGGGGGTGCGCGCTTTGGTGTCGCCCGCGTAGCCGACGGACTGATAGCGCAGTTGGTCGGCGAACACGTACAACAGATTGGGTTTCTTGGGCATAGAATGAATTTTAGTGGGGGAGGTCGCGCCCACTCAATTTTTCTAAGACAATTCTAAACTTCGATTTTGTAGGAGAGGGCGATTTCTTCGCCTGTCATGCCGCGAAAGCCCCAGTTGGCTTTGGGAGATTCTATGATCTGGATTTCGAGGTCGGTGGGCGCGAGGCCCAATTCTTCGCCAGTGCGCCTGTACAGCGCGTGAATGAGTGCTGCCTTGGTTTCGGAGGTGCGACCCGTAATCATGTTGATTTCGAGGATGATGTAGCGCGGCGACGCCGTAGCGGGGCGGTAGAAATCGTCCGGCTCCAAGCCAAAAAAGCGGTGTGCCCGCTTGTCGCGCGGCAGACCAATAGCCTCCACGATGCAGTCGTGAATAACGTCCGAAAGCCGGGCCTTAATCGGGTCGAGGTGTTCCTTTAGGCCGTAGATTTTGATTTGAGACATGGGAGGGAGTAGTTAGTTGTCTAGTGGTTAGTTAGAGAAATCGTGCGCATACGTTTCTACTTCGATGGAAGTGAGCCAGTTCTAAACTCTGACCCACCAAACTAACCACTAGCAACTAAAAACTAACTACTTGGACTACACGTTGAAGCGGAAGTGCATGACATCGCCGTCTTTGACGATGTACTCTTTGCCTTCTAAGCGCATTTTGCCAGCGGCTTTGGCGCCTTTTTCACCGTTGAGGTTGATGTATTCGTCGAAGGCGATGACTTCGGCGCGGATGAAGCCACGCTCGAAATCCGTGTGGATAACGCCCGCTGCTTGAGGTGCTGTGGCACCGATGGGCACTTCCCAGGCGCGGACTTCTTTTTCGCCAGCAGTGAAGTAGGTCTGCAAACCGAGCAACTGGTAGCCCGCGCGGATGACGCGGTTGAGGCCGGGTTCGTCGAGGCCGATGTCGGCGAGGAATTCGAGTTTTTCCTCGTCGCTCATTTCGACGATTTCAGCTTCGAGCGAAGCGCAGATGGGAACGACGATGGCACCTTCGGCTTCGGCTTTTTTGCGCACGAGGGGCAGAAATTCGTTGTCGTTCAGGTTCTGCGCATCGGAGACGTTCGCCACATACATGGTTGGCTTGAGCGTCAGGAACGAGAACGATTTGAGCAACAGCTTCTCTTCGTCGGTGAAGCCGAGCGAGCGCAGCGAGTTACCGGCATCCAGTGTTTCGCGGGCGCGCTCCAAGAGAGGTGCGACTTGCGCAGCGGCTTTGTCGCCGGTTTTGACCTGCTTTTTCAGTCGGTCCAGGCTCTTCTCTACGGTGTTGAGGTCGGCCAGAGCGAGTTCGGTGTCGATGATTTCGATGTCGGACAGCGGATCGACTTTGCCCGCGACGTGAACCACATCGTCGTCGTGGAAGCAGCGCACGACGTGTGCGATGGCGTCGCAGGAGCGGATGTTGGCGAGGAACTGGTTGCCCAAACCTTCGCCCTTAGACGCGCCCGCCACAAGGCCCGCGATGTCAACGAATTCGGTCGTCGCGTTGAGGATGCGTTGCGGGCTGACGATTTTGGCGAGCTGCCCCAGACGAGGGTCGGGAACTTCAACGATGCCGACGTTGGGTTCGATGGTACAAAACGGATAGTTCTCGGCTGCGATGCCCGCTTTGGTGAGCGCATTAAAAAGCGTGGACTTGCCGACATTGGGAAGCCCTACGATGCCACATTGAAGACTCATGAGTTAGGAAAAAGTATGACGGGCCGACGCACTACGAAATTTTAAACAAAGTGAATGATGTTTTTGCGGTTTGCGGTGGAAAGGTTTAATGCGCGGTTTTTAGACGCGCCAAGGCACGTCTCTACGGGGTGTCTTTCAGGCGTTCGGGGTTGGTGATGATGTAGTGGCGTGCTGCGTCCAACTCTTTTTGTGTTCTGATAATGCGGTCATGAAAGCGGGACTGCCATGTGAAATCCCCCAGATCCTCTTGTCTATTGAGGCGGGTGACGCGCCCTTTGAAGCCGTTGATAATTTGACTTAAAGAACTGCCGTCTAGCCAAATTAGGGCATGAAAGTGGTCTGGCATTATAATCCACTCATCTAGCACTACGTCGTCAAAATCGCTTGGGACTTGTTGCCAACAACGGGCTACAAGTTCACCTAAAGGCGATAGTTCTACCGTGCCTTCTACTAGAGTGCCGAAGACAGGAGATTTATCTCTCTCGCAGATAGTGACAAAATACCAGCCCGCCTCGGAATAATCACGTCCGGTTTTGCGTGTTGTTTCTATGCGATATTTATCCTTCCAGAGCGCCATAACCCCCCGTAGAGACGTGCCTTGGCGCGTCTTGCTTCGTTCCTGTCGTCACTTTACTGCAAGTGAGTGAGCGATGCTTGGTTTTAGACGCGCCAAGGCACGTCTCTACGGGGTGAATACACGATTCGATGGATAGCAAAATCGTGTTCACCTCGAATGGAGGTACGTCTCTACGAGAACTAAAACACGATGGCTACTTTGCCGGGGGAGCCTGCGTCGAAGGTTTCGTAGGCTTCTTTGGCTTCGTCGAGCGAGAAGGTGTTGGTGACTAGCTGTTCGGGGTGGAGATTCCAGCGGACTAGGTGTTCGACTAGTTCTTCCATTTGGCCGATGGAACAGACCCAGGAGCCGTGCAGGGTGAGTTGCTTGTGGAGTAACAGCGGCGAGGGTTCGAAGGAGACAGTGCCGCCTTCGCCAATATACACGACGCGGCCCCAGTCGCGGGCGGCTTCGAGGCAGAGGTGGCGTGCTCCGGCGTTGCCGCTACAGTCGATGGTAACTTCGAAGCCTTTGTTGTTGGAGAGTTGCATGAGAGCTTCGAGGGCGCCGTCGCCGGGGGAAACGACATCTTTGAAGCCGAGTTTGGCGGCGAATTGGGCGCGTTCGGGCATGGCTTCGACTCCCACCACCTGTGCGCCCAGAGCACGGCAGAGCAGGGCAGCGCCCAGGCCGACTGGGCCAAGACCCGTGATGAGGACTCGGTCGTCGCCCGAAACATGAGCGCGCTTGGTGGCGGCATAGGCAGTGCCGAGGCCACAGGCGACCATAGCGCCGTCCAGATAGGTCAGTTCATCGGGAAGGTGGACGAGGGTTCGCTCTTCGGCGAGCATGAAGGGGGCGTGGCCGCCATCGCGTTGCCAGCCGTAGGCTTTGCGGCGCTGCGGGTCATAGCAGTTGATCATCCAACCTTTGCGGCACTCTTCGCACACGCCACAGCCCGCGATGTGGTAGGCCACGACTCGGTCGCCCGCTTTGAATCGGGAGACGCCTTCGCCGACTGAATGAACGATGCCGCACGGCTCGTGTCCGGCGATAACGCCTTGATAGGCTTCGGGACCGTGACCCTGTTCGATGGGGCGATAGATGGCGCGCAGGTCGGAGCCGCATAGGCTGGAAGCCTTCATTTCGAGGACGACCTGACCGTGTGATGGGGTGGGGATGGGGTAGTCACGAAATTCGAGTTGACGATTGCCGGGAAGCACGACGCCGCGCATGGTTGGGTTGGTGGACATGGAAGTCCATTTTAGCCTCAATAATGGGGCCAACGCCGGAGAAGTTAAAAGAGATTTGGGCTTTGTCAAACTGGCGCCTCAGAGAACACATGGCTACCGAAACCCTCAAGCCCACGACTTATCCCCTCGATAAGAATGACCCATTGGCGCGTTATCATCGTCTTATCAACGATTATTTGCTGCGCATACCGGACGAGGGATTCGTCGATCATGCTTATGGTGCCGACTGGGTGCAGAACCACGCATGGTGCCTAGAAGCGGCAGCGCCCATTTTAGAGATGCCCGTCGCCGAGCAGTTAGGATGCATTCGCGCCTGTGCACGTTTTTCGGATTGGTCGCGATTTGAATGGGGATGGTCGAGTTATAAACCAGAAACCGAAGTACAAATGGCCTATGAGTGGGCTTTGAATAGCCTGTGTGCGTTGATTTTGACTGTAGAGCGGCAGTGGGTGGCGGAGGAAATCGAAGAGTTAGTTGGGCTTCCTTTTCCTTATTGTTTTCAGAAGTCCGAGTTGATTACTCCTATCGTCGAGGAGTATTTGCGGAAGCATTTGCTTACCGAGTCGATGCGAGGCAGCGTTGAAGTGGTGAGGGAGTGGAATGCTCGTTTGCACCGATTGGAGCATTGGTTGAGTTTGGGGGCTGTACTGGGTGAGCCTTTGGTGCTGCATCGCGGCGAGAAATGGGCCGATGAGGCTATTGGGTTCATCGAGGGGCAGAGTGAAGAGGCGGGGGAGCAGTGGCGTTTGCTATTGCTGCATTGTATCGACTCGGAGAAGGCTAAACCGTCGGCGAAGTGGTTGAATGTCGCTCAGGGGCATGTTGATGAGATTGGTGCTTCGACTTTCGGAGAATGTTTTGTGGCTTGGAGTGGGCATTATGGGAAGTCGGATTCGGTTTACGAACTCAATCCGGCGGTGTTCAAGGGGCTGGTTTGGGTTGCTTCGTTGAGGCCCACTGATTCCGTGGCGTCGTCGCTTGCGGATATTGTTCTGGCTTGCTCACAGCCGAAAATCTCCGAGAACAAGGCCTTGTCGCTCAATTTGTTCAATGCCTGTGTCTGGTCACTGAGCAAGCTGAATAATGCGGCTGCAGAGAAGCGACTGCTCGAATTGAAGAGGGATTTGCGCGGGAGTCGGTTGAAATCGGTGGAGCGGGCGTTACAGGCCATCGCGGCACGCTAAAGTTGGGCTTCGACGATTTGGGCGCCGCCAGCGGCTTTGGCGGCTTTTTTCCAGGTCGCGGCGAGTTCGCCGAGGTGGACCGCGCCCTGCCAGTTATCGGGCGTGATCGGCACTATGACGGCTGTGAGCGAGGTGAGTGGGAACTCGCGCGAGTCGCCGTCGCGGGTCAGGCCAATGAACGAGCCTTTGGCGGCGGTTTGCGGGCCGACCAAATCGGCGATGAGCGCGTTGAAGCGTGTAAAGCCTTCCTGAGCCAGCGCTTTTGCGCGTGACATGGCACAGGCGAGAAAGAAGTCGTCACCGCCGATGTGGGCGACGAAATCGCCGTCACGCGAGGCCAGTTCGCCCATGATTTCGCCCGTCGAGCGTACCACTCGGTCGGCGAGGGTGAAGCCGAATGTATCGGCGAAGGGTTTGAAATGGTCGAAGTCGAAGTAGACAACGGAGAATTCTTCGCCGCGCGAAACGCGCCGTTCCAAATCGCGCTCGATGGCTGCGCCACCAGGCAGTCCGCTGGAAGGGTTACGGTCGCTTTCGCGCGCCACCAGACGCATAAGGGCCGAGATACGCGCCGTTAGTTCGCGCGGCTCGAAGGGTTTGCCCAGATAGTCGTCGGCTCCGGCATCGAAGCCCTCGATTTTGAAGTCAATCGACGAGAGGGCGGTCAGCATCAGCACCGGGATGCGCGACAGGAAGGGGTTGTTTTTGAGGTGGCGGCACACTTCGAGGCCGTCCATCCCCGGCATCGAGCGGTCGAGAACGATGAGGTCGGGTTCGCGCTCTTGAACAAAGTTCAGAGCGTCCGGCCCGTTATCGACGACCTCGACCTCATGGCCAGCCATCTTCAGGATTTGGCGCACCAATCCTGAGATCGAGGGGTCGTCGTCAACGCAGAGAATAAATGCCATCGTTTCTAAAGGTGCCGTTTCGCGCTAATCACTGAGCGCGTCAGTCCAAGTATTGTTCCAACGATGCTTTGAATTTTTGGAACTGTGGTGAAAATTTGCGGTAAGTCGCCGCGTTTTTATAGCGAAAGCCAAATACTCGCCGCGTATTCAGAGTTTTGTTTTCCACATCGACAATCGAACGTGTGTAACTTTTGTTGTTGGCACTAAAAGTTTGCCACTTCGTTGTGATTTGGCTTTTCACACCGTCTTTGGCGGTCGAGTTGGTCGCTAACAGTGATACCTGTTTTTCCTTCTTCATGTCGATATTCAAATCGGCGGGTGTGCCGTTCCACATCGGCGAATAGATGGCGAATTGGGCGCTACCGTCGGGCGAGGTAAAGAAGGCCGAGTCGGATTTTCCGCCCGTTGCGGCGGGAGCTTTTCCAGGCGTCGCTTTCCATGTCGCTGGATAGAATACCGAGAACCAGGGGCCATCGTAGGTTTTCCAGCCCTTGGGGGCGCGGCGAGGGGCCGCTTGAACGGGAAGAGCCAGCGACAGCGCGAGTGGGGCAAGGACGAAGTACCGTTTCATGAAAGTTATATTTTGCTGGCGACCAGTGTGGCAAATGGTTGTGGAGCGCTTCCGCTCTTGCCCCATTGCCATAAGCGCGCCGCTTCAAACGGCTGCCAGTCGGCAAAGTTCAACAGAAGTTCGTCGAGGTGGAAGCGATAAATGGAGCCTTCGATTGGGTTTTCATCACGATACTCGCGGGCGAACGCCGAAAAACCGAAGACGCCGCCGGGAGCCACGAGGTTCTTGAGTTTGTTCAACACCTGCGGCGCGTCCGCACCCAGAAATTGAAGTGAGTTGATGCATAGAACTAAGTCGAACTGTTCGTTCGTATTCCACTGCGTCAAATCGGCCACTTCGAGCCGCGATTTTTGTCCGTTATGCTCTAGCAGTAGGCCCGATTTGGCGATGCCCTCACTTGTGAAATCGAGGCCCAGGCAGTCATAGCCGTTTTGAGCCAGATACAACAGGTCTTGCCCTTCGCCGCATCCCGCATCGAGGGCGTTGCCGCCCGTTGCTTTAAGGGAGCGCGCATATTTAACGGCGCGGCGAGCGACCGAGCCGGGTTCCTGACCATAAAAAAATGTGGAGCCAGAAAAAATCCGGCTCCACCGTTCGTGTTCCGTTTCCATGGGAGGGGCTAGTTTTGCGTTATCTCCACAGGGAGTTCGCAACTATCCCGCTCCCAAAGAAGCGAATGACTTTATTTCTCTTCGATGGTAACGCTTTGAATGGCGACTGGTTCGATGGGACGATCCTGTGCGCCTTTACGGGCGTTAGCGATTTTGTCGATCACTTCTTCGCCCGAAATCAGCTTGCCGAAGATGGTGTAGTCGGGAGGCAAGGGATAATCGGCGTGCATCACGAAGAACTGGCTGCCATTGGTGTTGCGGCCCGCGTTCGCCATTGCGAGGGTGCCGCGCAGATAACGACGATTGCTGTTCTCGTTGTTGAATTGGTAGCCGGGGCCGCCGCGTCCGGTTCCGGTTGGGTCGCCGCCCTGAATCATGAAGCCGGAGATGACGCGGTGGAAAATTACGTCGTCATAGAAGCCTTCGCGCGACAAGAACACGAAGTTGTTAACGGTGAGCGGCGATTCGGAAGCGAACAGTTCGGCAACCATGGTGCCCGCCGTTGTCTGGATAGTGGCGGTGTAGGATTTGGCAACGTCGATTTCCATCGAAGGCGCTTTTGGATATTGCTTGGCCATATTAGTTAGTTTGAGTCTCCTCGTGTCCACGTGAGGGCGATTTGGGCGCCAAATTGACGAAGCGTTGCCTCTTTTTCGTGGAGAGTGGTTTTTACCACGTTACATCGAGTGGTGTCAGATTGGGAGGCTGCGGCGGAGTGAAGGATTGGGAAGGAAGCGCCCACGTGTCGTGATTAAGGCACAATGGGTTCCATAACTCGAATAGTTCGCGCGGGCGTCCGGTTTGGGCCAACTGCGAAAATGCCTGTCGTTCTTCGGGCGTTTCGCGGTGCCCTAGCGGAAAGCGCGTCTCTTGGCGCGTACTTTCGGGTAGGGCACCAAGGGCGACTGTGCGTGCTACAACATCGGCTAATAGGTTCGCGGTTAGCTGGCTGTTTTCCTTTTCGAGTTGACCTAATAATGTCGGCACTTCGATGGGCAACAGGCGCCGTTCGATAACGGCTCCAGTGTCAATACGACTATCGACAAGATGACAACTAGCGCCAATTGGCACGCCCGCCATCAGGGAGCGCCCCGCGCTGCCCAAGCCACGCACCCACGGCAACACACCGGGATGCGAGTTGAGGACGCCGAGGCGGGCAGTGTCGATGATGTCCTGACTGATGATGTGGCTTGCGCCCAGCACTAAAATATCAGGTTGCAGGCGCTGCAAGTCGCGCACTATGCGTGCGCTGCCCAGTGAGCCACTGGGGATGATCTGTCGAGCGTAGGGGGTATAAATCGGCTTTCGTTTGAGGCGAAAGCGAAGGCGGCGCCACTGCCAACGTACCAGAGCGCGAGGGGCTTCGCGCAGTCGTTTGCGGCCTTTAGGGGAATGGAAGCAGTCGTTGATGTCGAGGCCCGCATACACCACCAGAGCATCGGGCACGATACCGCGCTCTTTCAGCGCGCGCAGCAAACGCATCCCATAGGGAGTTTCCTGCGACAGCACCACAACCCGAAGGCTCATCGAGACTCAAGTATGCGATTGAAAAGGTAAAAATAACACTGTATTATTTGTTACTTCCAGACCAAGCAGGTGCGGGCTATGTTTTGGAAGTCGAATTTCCATTCGAGGCGGCGCCAGTCGCGGAATAATTCTTCGATGGCTGGCCTTTGGTCCCAGCCGACTTCGAGGGCGACAAATCCGCCTTCGTTGAGAAGTTCGCGACCCCTTGCGGCGATTTGACGGTAGGGATTGAGGCCATCTTCGCCGCCATCAAGTGCTAAACGAGGTTCAAACTCGCGCACCGAAGTTTGAAGACGCTCGATTTCGGCGGAGGGTATGTAAGGCGGATTGGAGGCGATGCAATCGAAATGGGCAAACGGCTCGATGGGGCCGAGCCAGTCGTCGAAGGCGCCTTCGATGAGTTGGACGCGCGCTTTGAAGTTATGGAAGTTATCGGCGGCGACTATGCGCGCTTCGGGCGAGACATCGGTGGCTAACACCTCCCATTCGGGGCGCTCCAAGGCCAGAGTTCCGGCGATGATTCCGCTTCCGGTGCCGAGTTCGGCGACGCGCGCGTGCTTGGCTTTCAAGTTATCTAGCACCCCTTCTACGAGTAGTTCGGTTTCGGGGCGTGGGATAAGGACGCCCTGTGCCACTTGCCAGTCGCGATTCCAGAACGGCGCAAAGCCCAGCACGTAGGGCAACGGTTCGCCCGCTTCCAGGCGGGTTAGAGAAGTGCCGAGATTGGCTTCGTCGTTTTCGCTCAGAAGCGAGTCGGGAGAAAGCAGATGGGCGTGGTTTTGCTTTGTCGCATCGTCGAGCAAACGACGCGCGAGGAGGCGCGCTTCACCAGAATCGGGAAGTGTTGTTTGTAAACGATGGGTCGCGAATTGGAACCATTCGAGGTGGGTCATGTCGGTAGTTTGGCCTTCATTTCATTAGTGTGGATGAAACGCAGGTCGAGCCACGTCACACTTAACACCAATGAATGTCCCGGCCCAAAGCGAATTGCACGAGCAACTTGAGCGTGTGTTCGGCTACAACGAGTTTCGCCCGCATCAGGAAGAAGCGGTTCGGGCCGCGCTCGAAGGTCGCGACGTTTTGGTCGTGATGCCCACCGGGGCGGGCAAATCGCTGACCTTCCAGTTGCCCGCTGCCATCGGTGAGGGCACTAGCATCGTTATTTCTCCGTTGATTGCCTTGATGCGCGATCAGGTTTACGCGCTTCTCGACCGCACATCGTTCGATCAACTGGGTGTGGCGTTCCTCAACTCATCGCAGGATTCATCGGAGCAAAGCACTGTGCTGTCGTTGCTTCGCGCGGGCAAATTGAAACTACTCTACGTCGCGCCAGAGCGCTTGCGTTCGAGTGGTTTTGTGGATGTGCTGCGCTCCATCAAGGTCGAGCGACTGGTTGTGGACGAAGCTCACTGCATTTCGGAGTGGGGCCACGATTTTCGCCCCGACTATTTGGCGATTGGCTCGGTGCTGGATGCCATCGGGCGCCCACCCGTGATGGCGGTTACGGCCACAGCCACGACGCGCGTGCAGGAATCCATCGCCCACAACCTCGTGATGCGCGACCCGCAGATTATCGTCGGCGGTTTCAACCGTCCGAATCTGCATTTTGGCGTGGTACGCTGCAAAAACGACCTCGAACGCTCGAATAAGTTGTTCGCCGCTCTTCCTAAGTTGCTTAGCCGTGGTGGTAGTGGGCTTATTTATGCCTCGACGCGCAAACAGTGCGAAACGGTGGCCGATTTGGCGGCACAGTCGCTGGGCCAACATGGCATCAAAGTCGGCGTTTATCACGCGGGTATGGATAATGGCGCACGCAATGCGGTGCAGAACGCCTGGATTACCGGACAGGTGCCGCTTCTGGTAGCGACGAATGCCTTCGGTATGGGCGTCGATAAATCCGACGTGCGCTTCGTCATTCACTGGGGATTTCCCGAAAGCCCCGAATCCTACTATCAAGAGGCCGGACGCGCCGGGCGTGATGGGCGCCGCGCGCGCGCCACGATTTTGGCCTGCACCGTCGCCGACCGCAAACTACGCGAGTTCTTCATCGACAACGATGCCGTGACGGGGGATGATGTGCGCGAGGCCTATAATCGCTTGGCGGCTCAATCGAAAGGTGAGGCACTGCGCGTGCCGCGCGGTTGGTGGGATGGCGAGTTCGGTTGGCGCGAACCAAAACCGCGTGTGGTGTTGGGGAAATTAGAGCGCGCCGGCCTCATCGAGCGCATCAACGAATCGCAAGATGGGATATTGATTCGCACATTGGAGCGCACACTGTCGGCGGCTAAGGGCCGCGAGCTAGAGAAAGCTCTCGACCGGGAACGCATCGAACGCTTCGCCCGACTCGATGAGATGTCGGCTTACACCAAGGCCAAGCGTTGCCGCCGCCGCATTTTGCTCGATTACTTCGGCGATACCGAACTAGATAACGATGAGGAAGCGCACGCCAACTGCTGCGACGTATGCGACGCCCGTCGCAACGGCAGTGATTTGATGGAAGTCGTTGCTCCGACTCTGGCGAGTGGCAAGGTGCCAAATCCCACGCAGGTCGCCGACATCTACGATTTGTTGCAAGGTTTGGACGCGCTGTGGCCCCAGGTCGGCAAATCGCGCTTGACGCGCATTTTGCGCGGCTCACGTGCCCGCGACGCCGAGCGCTATGCCAGCAATCCGATTTTTGGCGTCTGCGCCAGCGTTCAGGTCAACCGACTGGGCGATTTTCTCGATGAACTGATTGGGCGCGGCCTCGTGTTTCAGGGCGACGAAGAGGAGTTTTTTGTGATGCGCGTCACGCAAGTAGGCCGCGACGCTTGGCAAGGTCGAACGGGCGTTGACATCGAATTGCCGGGACGGGCGCGTTCGGGTTCATCTTCATCGGGCACGAAGCGTTCGGCGCGCGTTCAGACGGGCGATGATGAAGCCGATTTCAGCGACGAAGAGGATGGGCCGCTATTCGAGCGTCTGCGTGCCTGGCGCCGCGAACGCGCCGAAGAAGAGCGCGTGCCGCCCTATTGCGTATTCTCGGATAAGGTTTTGCGCGAAATTGCGCGCCAAAAACCAATTGATGAAGATGAATTGGCTGGTATTAATGGCGTCGGCATCAAAAAAATAGAAAAATATGGTGCGGAGATTGTGGATGTGGTCGGGACTGAATAGTCCGGCATCCGCCTTATTTCTGCCGTTAGGTGAGTAGTGCAACATTCCCAGGGGTTTCGGTTCCAAACTGAAGCGCCTTTTCTGTTTCCATGCGTATTTCTTCGTTGTCGCGCGGTTTGGTTCTTGCCGCCCTGTGCATATATTCTCCGGTGTGTTTTGCTCAAGCTCCTGTTCGGGGTGCGATTGGCGGTCAGCCCGGTATGATGGGCGGTCAAGGCCAAGCAACCGTCGATAAGTCGGGACGCCCCCTCACTGGCCAGCTGGCGGCTGGGTTGGAACCCTTCGACGCCAAAATTTCGCCACTGCTACAAAAGTACGACATCCCCGGCTGCGTCATCGCGGTTATGGACAACGATAGTATTGTGATGGTGCGTGGTTATGGCTGGGCCGACAAAGAGGCTCGTGTTCCTATTTCGCCCGACTCGGTGTTCCGCATCGCGGATTTGTCGCAGACGGTCACGGCAACAGCCATTTTGATGCTGGCCGAAGAGGGCAAATTGAAACTGGAAGCTCCGGTGTTGCCACTTCTTCCAGAATTGACTCCGCTTGATGGAGCAACGCCCGATCCGCGCTTGAGCAAAATCACCATCCGTCAGTTGTTGCAACATTCCGGTGGCTGGGACGAGGCCGCGACGTTCAATCCGTTCGATAGGCTCGGTCAGATTGCCACGACCGCTAAGGTTGCTTCGCCCCCTGACATCAACACCATCATCCGATATATGATGGGCCAGCCTTTGCAGTTCGACCCCGGCACCAAATCGGCTTATTCCAACTTCGGTTATTTGCTGTTGGGTAAAGTCGTCGAAAAGGTGAGTGGCTTAGGGTATGAGGACTACCTGAACTCCAAGCTGTTCGACAAAATGGGCACACAAAGCTTCCGTCTGGGAGCTACGCGCAAGCAAGAGCGCGACTTGAACGAAGTCAAATACTATGACTACAAGGGCGCTCCTTCAGCGACCTCATTGTTCGACGCCCCGGCGATGGCTCCGCGCCCCGATGGCAGCGTAGGAATGGAAGTGCGCGGCGGCAGCAGTGGTTGGATTGCCAATGCTTCCGATTACCTGCGCTTCCTCAGCGTTGTCGATGCTGTTGAAACTGTGACCGATGTGTTGTCCTATAACACTCTGGTTGAAGTGGCACGCCGTCCCGACTATGGTTTGAAGGACGAAACCTACTGGGGGTTGGGATGGATGGTGCGCCCTACGCGCGCCTACGACCCCAAATTCCCTAACACCCACAAGCCAGAGGTTTATGGCAGTTGGTGGCACGAGGGTTCAATGCCCGGCTCCAGTGTGTTCGCTGCACGCGATTCCAATGGCCGCGCCTGGGTCGCGCTGTTCAACTCGCATCCACAGGACAGCAAAGCATGGAGCAACGACATGATGGAAGCACTCGACATGGCGATGGCCGATTCGCAGTTCAACGAGAATCCCGGCGGTGGCGAAGACCCCAACAATCCGGGCTTGAATCCAGGAATGATCCCGAACGAAGGGAACGGGAACTTCGACCAGTAAAAGCTAAAAGGCGCCGAAAATTCGGCGCCTTTTTTCATTGGTTTGCGTCTTGATTATCTCGCAATGGAACCCCCGATTCCCTCACCACATGGTGGTACTAAAGTACAGAGTGCGCCGCCACTTTCTCATCCCCTTCTCTTGCTTATGGCCATTGCAGTGGGGTTACTTTTTTCGATCAGTGGCATCGCTCAGATTTTTATGTGGTGGACTGCGCCCTTGACGATGCGAGAGCCTTTTCCCCGTATAGATGCTCTACTGACATTCGCAACAGGATTTTTTCTGACGGGTATTGGGATTTGGGGCTTTGTTCAGAGGAGATACAACGCCACACATCGTTGAATATGGTTGGTGTTATGGGCGCCGAAAATTCGGCGCCTTTTTTCGTTGGTTTACGTCTCGATTATCTCGCAATGCAACCCCCGATTCCCTCACCGCATGGTGACTCGATACCGCCACGGTTATCTGAGTCCGCTTCGCCTCCTCGGAGCATTGCCTTCTTCATATTCATCTTTGTGTTGGGAGTGGCGTGTTGTGGAGTGGCAACCCTAGAGTCAGTGTTGATAATAAATTCGCTCCGTAATGGCCCATTTCCTGTACCACCAATTCAGGAGACGATTTTGTGGTTGGCTGCAGGTCTACTGCTATTTGGAGTGGGGATTCGAGGAATGCTTTCTTGGAGGCGCCGCGCCAGTCGGTAACTCCCTATTTTTTCGGCACAACTGCTACAAATAGTCATAAAAAATTCGTCCATTTTAATTCCGATGAATAAAATCGGATTTTGGATTTAACCTGACTATACTGCACGAAGGGCATTCTGAGATTGTCCACATATTCCGAACCATGAAGAACCTACTTCCCACGAAAAAACAACAAGGCGCATTCACTCTTATAGAATTGTTGGTCGTAATCGCTATAATCGCGATACTGGCTTCGATTCTGTTTCCCGTCTTTGCTCAAGCGCGAGGCAATGCCCGCCGCGCTACCAGTTTGAGCAACTTGAAGCAGTTGGCTTTAGCCTTCACGATGTACACGCAGGATTACGATGAGAGCCTGCCCAACTCGCGCAGCTTTCCCCCATCAGCACGTTATCCATGCCAGGTCGTTCCTTACACCAAATCCGGGGCGGTCTTCTTCTCGCCTCAAAACTCTAACAGCTACACCGATACGGTTGGGCGTGTGAACAGCGAGTGCAAAGCGGGCGATTTCAGCTTGCCGGTTTATACGTTCTCGGTGTGGCCCGACTACGGCTACAACATGCAATATCTGGCAGCCGGAACCCCATTCACGACAACAGGAATCCAGCGTTTGGCAGCGGTAAACAGTCCCTCGGAAACCATCTTGGTGGCTTCATCGGCGTTTCAGGATTGGACTTCCTATGGCATTCACTACATCAATCCTCCTTCGAGTTGGAGCGGTTGGAGTGGCTCCGGTCAGCCACTCTCGCCTGATAACGTCGGGAAAGTCTCGCCGCGTTATGTCGGTGGTACGGTCGCTATTGCCTTCGTTGATGGGCACGTCAAAGCGATGCGTCTTCCCGCGTTGCGTGGCCCTGAGCCAGACGCAAGTGCAACGCTCGACCAGAAGCGTGCCTCCCACGACCAACTTTGGGACTTGAACTAATTATCGTATTGGCCTGAGGCCATTAATTGAAGGAAAACGATATGCAGCAATCACTCAAGGGATGGCAGATAGCGCTTGCCGGAGTCCTCGTCGCAATTCTGCTCGGTTTCGGTATTTGGAGGGTGTTGCAGCCGGAGAACTATGCGTCGTCGGCTGAAATGACACCGATGGCTCCCGGACCCATGAAAGATCATGTTGCGCCCGATTCGCAAGAACTCAAAGATTTTGCCGCCAAGATGAAGAAGGATGTCGATGAGGGCAAAGTGGACCCCTCATTGAAACGGTAACCCGGTTGTAAGAAGCCATCGCTTACTTTGTGCAGAGTGCGATGGCTTCATTCTTTTAGAACTATAGGCCCCGTTTCACCGCAGATGCGGGGCGCAGCACCAGACTCCGCGACACTCGATAGCCAGTCACTTTTTTCTCGAAGGCAGCGAGGGCAGGTTCGCTTAAAAATGCCTTGCTGGGTAGATTGACCTTAGAGGCTCGATTGGAGGTATCGAAAACTGTGTCGCACAGGAAAACGATTTGGCCCCATTCAGTAGGGACCTTTCGGATGTCGAAGGTGAACAGCGATTTCGCACCGCCATAACCCAATGAATGGGAGATGGAACGGCAAATTCCAAATTCTATAGGCGAGTAAGTCCAGAGCGTGCGTTGCTGAGAGCCTTGCATAGCCACAACGCGCATACATTCGCGCCGATTTTCCAGGCGTGACATCACTCTCACTTGAATAAGAGTTTTGTCGCTGCCCCAAATCGGTGGTTGTAATTGCAGCATCACCGGGCCGTATTGTTGGGCGTTGTAGGGCAAGGGAATAGTGCGTTTCCATGTCGCGGCACCATCCATCTGCGCCCAACCTTCTAATTCTCCGCGAGGTAAAGGACGGGGATATAATCCGTAATCGTCAATCGGAATGACCACTGTTTCACTTTGCCATTCGAGGCTTTGTGTATCGACAGGAAAAGTGGTCTGGTCGATTGCATAGCGATGCGAGTGGGTGGCCTTATTATTTCCCTGAAAGGTGGCGACTCGGCTTTTCGTAGTCCCAGTGCTGACTTCTCCTTCGATGAGATTGGAATTCCAGATTTTTGAGGTGGTGTCCTGCTGCCACGCCACAATTGGCCCGCGAGGAGTGTGGGCAATGATGCTTTCGTTCCAGCCGAGGCGATAGCCAGCTTTAGGGCCGCCGCTTAATTTCGCCGTCCAGCCAAACCCAATTCGCTCGTTTTCGGACATACCATAGCCTTTTATGGGAGTTGGAACATGATTTTTTGGCGGCCACACCTTATCGAGTTGCACCGAAAGCGCGATGGTGGGAGTACGAAAGCGCTTTTGCCACCGATCCCAGCCAAACAGACCCCCGATGAGGACGACAGGAAGACAGAGCAGGGTGAGTTCGCGTGCAAGGGAACGGCTTGGCATGGAGAGGGGAATGGGGATTATTTGGCAGGGGAGGCAGGGCGTAGCACTAAGCTTCGCGACACTCGATAGCCACCTACTTTTTTCTCGAAGGCATCAAGTTGTTTTTGCGTCCATTTGGCGGCAGAGGGAGGGACAATGCCAGCGCGTTTATTGATGTCGAACACGGTGTCGCACAGAAAAGTTACTTCGCCCCATGAGGCCGGGACGCGGTTTAAGTCGAAAGTGAGCGATTCGCCATCTCGTGCCGAGTAGCCGCCGTTGCCGATGCTTTGACAGTAGGTGTTAATGCTATCGGCGTCAGTCCACAGCACTCGTTTGGTTTTGCCATCGAAGGTGCTTAGACTGCGGAACGCGCGGCGATTGAGGCGGCGCGATAGAACCTCGACTTTAATCTCGTTATTATTGCTGCCGAGGTGAGGCGATTTTTGGCTGCGAATGATGACGGGATTTTTGGGGTTATAGGGCAGCGCAACGTTGCGTTGCCATTTGACTGCGCCATCTATTTGTGCCCAGTTCTCTAATGTCGTAGAAGGCAGCGGCGATTGCCAGATGTCGGCGTTGTTGGAGGGGATGGCGACTATTTCGCCTTGCCATTCGAGGTTCTGTGTGTCGAGCGGGAGAGCCAGCTCATCGACTTCGTAGCGGTGGGAATGGGTGGAGCGGTTTAAGTTCTGCGACGACGAAAAAGTACAGTTGACTGGAGTGGTGAAATAGAAACCTGAGATTGCGTCGAGTTGCCATGCTTTGGGGGCTGTGTTTTGCTTCCAGACAACAACCGAGCCGCTGCGTGTTTTGGCGATGATGCGTTCGTTCCAGCCGAAGCGGTAGCTTGGTTCGGGGCCGCCTTTGAGGTTGGCAACCCACCCGAAACTCAGCTTTTCGTCGGGGCTAAAACCGAATGGTTTGGCAAGGGTAGGTAGCTTGCCGTCGAAATCCATATCCACTGTGAGTTCGATATTGGGGGTGTAAAGACGCTTTTGCCATTGGCCCCAACCGAATATGCCGCCAATGAGGGCGATGGGGAGGCAGAGCAGAGTTATTTCGCGCAAAAATGAGCGGCGGGACATGGAAGAGGGGAGTGCGAAATTTCGCACTCCCCCCCAAGGTTATTTGAACTTTGGTGTGTCTACCAGTCCCACACCTTCAAGGGCGGCGAGTTCATCGAGTTTGTCACTCGAAATTGTTCCCATCACCAGTTTGCCGGGAGTCAGAACCGCGCTTTGCGTCCAGCCGAGGGTTTTGAGTTTGGCGGCGAATGCGGCTTTGGCTGCTTCGGTGGCGAGAGGCGATAGCCAGATTTGAACCGTCACTTTTTCGGCGGTCGTTTTGGCCGCGAGTTTGGCGACTGTATCGCTCATCTTGGCGTTGCGGATGGCCTTGATACGGTCTTCGGGCTTCATCGCCGCCAGACTTTCAGGAGTGGGGGGAGCAGATGGACGCCGCACTCCTGATTCCGAGTCATCCGCATCTCTCATTGCCTGAGATTGGGCGCGTAGCGCGGGGCTGGGGAGCGCGATACTCCTCCTTGCCATGTAAAGCGTGGTACCTCCAGGAAGGCCCAATTTAGCTTTTTCGGCGCCGAAGATGCCTTCGTAGCTGACGCCGTCGGCCATTTCGACGGGGACTTCGACGGTTTTCTGTTGGCCTCCGACATTAACGATGGTGGGTTCGACGGCTACGAAACTGGTGTAAGGACTCATCAAGTTGTAGTCGAGAGCGACTTTGGTGATTTGCTCTTTCAGTTCTTTGGAGGTTTCGCCCGAAATTTGTTGGTTGGGTGAGGTGTTGGACAGGTCTTCGATTTTCTGGCGTGCCCATGCGCTGGGCAGGCCTTCGCCGTCTTTGGAATCGGCCTTGGAGAAATCGACGTAAACACGCTGGCTCCACGGTTTGCCTGCCGAGCGACCGCTGACGATGAGATCGCCCGCGACGGGACGAGTGAAGCGACCTGTTAGAACCACAGGGGTACTTTCAAAGACATCGGGCACAACTTTGGGGAAGACCTCGGCGGTGGGCAAACCCTGCCAGTCGGTTTTTACGTCGAGTAGCACCGGGTTGGCGACACGGTCATAAAAACGCGCCGCCAGTTTTTGTCCGTCCTCGTTAAGTAGGGCATATTCGGGAACGCCGCGCCCTTCGCGTGCCATGCCATCTATGAGGTGGCGATTGACGCTGTTGCCAACGCCAAAGGGAAACATACGCACGCTTTTGCGGTGCTGGCGAATATAGCTCAAGATGTCCGCTTCGTCGCCAACATAGCCGTCTGTCATGAAACACACGATGCGAGGACGGTTGACATCGTCGGGGATTTTGAGGGCGAAGTCAGTCGCTTTCAGAATATCGGTCCCCCCGGCGCCTTGAAGTGGTTTGAGATAGTTGAGCGCTTTTTGAATGTTCGCGGGTGTGGCCTCGACGGGTTTGGGGAAGCAGGGGAAAACAGTGGTCGTGAAGCCGAGAAGCT
Organism: bacterium; assembly: GCA_004172935.1. Classification (GTDB taxonomy): domain Bacteria; phylum Armatimonadota; class Abditibacteriia; order Abditibacteriales; family Abditibacteriaceae; genus Abditibacterium. The sequence goes on from SDZD01000003.1 coordinate 156,723, forward strand.
GGAAGGTATCGCCGGGGTTGAGGTTGCCAATGCAATAACGCATCGTTTCTTTGGCCTTCTCGATGGGGGCGCCGCTTTGTGAGCCAGTCTGGTCGATGACGAAGACCATCTCTTTGGGGGCGATTTGCGCTTTGGGAGCATCCATCGGTGGTTGTACCACGAGTTGAAACCAGCCGCCGCCTTTGCCATCGCTACGAACGACGAGTCCGGTTTGTAGCTTGTTATCGCGTGGGGCGTAGCGCAAGATGAAATCTTTGTTGGGCAAGGTGGCGCCATCTTTGAGCGAAATTTGTGCTTCGCTGTCGCCCTGTTTGTTGACGACGATGGGGTGAAGTGCCGAAGTGATGTCACCGAGGGGAACCGCGCTTTGCAGATGCACCTGCATCGTCAGGTCGTGTCCGGCCTTAGTGCCTTTCGGGGTGATGGGTGGGGTAATTTTTTCGGCGTCGGGTGTGGCGGGCGTCACGAAACGGGGGCCGACGACGGTGGGGAACTCCCATTCGTATTTGCCCGCGCGGTAAACGATGGGCTGAGTAAATGAAATCTCGACGCTGATTTTCTGGCCGGGAATGATGTTGGCGACGCGCTGAGTGAAAATATTCGGGCGCTCCTGGTCAAGCAGGGCGGCATTCTGGCCGTTGGCTTTGGCCTGTTGGTAAATCTGCGCCGCCTCTTCGCGCTTTTTGATTTGCCCTACAATCCGGCGTGCCCCGATTTTGAAGGTCATGCCATCGACGGCAGCATCATGGGGGAGCGGGAAGGTGTAGAGCGCTTCGATTGGTGTCTTCGAGGGATTGGAGAAGTTCTGCGTCACCACGACTCGCGCCATCTGTCCGGCGATGTCGGAGCGAACCTCGGTGTTTTCCAGTGGACAGATGCTCTGGACTTCGCCCTTATCGTTCAGGATGGAAAGGCCCAGTGGCGGTGTCGCAATAGATGGGCGTGATGGCTTTCCCGGAGGTGACGGAAAAACTGGGCGCCGCCCAGTGGGACGCGCTACCTGCGCTTGCGCGAAGGTGCCCAACAGCAGCGTAAAGGCCGTGAGATGGAGCAGAGGTTTCATCATTCGCGTTCGACTAAAGGGTGTGTATTTATGTTCCGTGATTAATTTGTGTGAATTGTCTCGTTGAATTGACTAAAGGGTGAAAGGGCCTTATAATTTCCCAGACCGTCTTTTAAGTTCGTCCCGTGAGGCGAATAAAGGCTATGCATAATCAACCTATTACCGCGCAGTCGCGCGTCCTAACGGCTCGTTTCGCCCTCTCATCCAGTGGCGAGGCGGGCCGTTTTTTTGTGTCAGGGGGCGTTTGCCATGAATGAACCGAAAACCCTGCTTGAAGCGGGCGATATTACCCGCGCTCTGAAACGGGTCGCGCACGAGATTATCGAGCGTAATCGCGGACTCGAAAACGTGGTATTGGTCGGCATCCGCACGCGCGGCGTGCCCCTCGCGCAGCGCATCGCCGAGCATTTGAGCGACATCGAAGATGTGGAGGTGCCTGTGGGCACGCTCGACATCGCTTTGCACCGCGACGATTTTCATTTGCGCTCCAGTGCGCCCAAAACGTCGCAGATTCGCTTCGATATTTCGGGTAAGACGGTGGTGTTGGTGGACGATGTGTTATTCACCGGGCGTACCATTCGCGCCGCGCTCGATGCCCTCAACGATTATGGGCGTCCTCGTGCCGTGCAACTGGCTGTTCTCATCGACCGGGGACACCGCGAACTGCCGATTCGCGCCGATTTTGTCGGTAAGAATACACCGACCTCTCGCGATGAGCGCGTTCATGTGCGCCTTGATGAGAGCGATGGCGACGACGAAGTTTTGCTTCTGGCCGCAGACGGCAAGTGATTATTGGTGGCTGAACGACCATGAAACGAAAACACCTTTTGGGATTGCAAGATGCCACGCGCGAAGAGATAGTGCAGTGGCTCGAAACCGCCGACGCCATGCGCGAAGTGTTGGCGCGCCCTATCAAGAAAACGCCCGCACTGCGCGGCCAAAGCGTCTGCACGCTGTTCTTCGAGGCCTCGACGCGCACACGCGCTTCGTTCGAGATGGCGGCGAAAACCATGTCCGCCGACACCAGTTCGTTAACGGTGGCAGCTTCCAGTGTTTCCAAGGGCGAAACGCTCAAAGACACCCTGCTCACTCTGGCGGCGATGGGCGCCAAGTGCTTCGTCATTCGCCACTCCTCTTCGGGTGCTCCCGAACTGGCGGCCAGCTATTCGGGCAAGTTCGGCTACGAATTTTCGATTGTCAACGCGGGCGACGGTCAGCATGAGCACCCGACACAGGGCTTGCTTGACATGATGACGATGCGCGAGCACAAGGGCGAAATCGAGGGACTGAACGTGTCGATTATCGGCGATTTGCTGCACTCGCGCGTTGCCCGCTCCAACGTCTTCGGATTGTTGACGATGGGCGCCAACGTGACGCTGTGCGCTCCTCACACGCTGTTGCCGCAGGAGTTCAGCAACATGAACGTCAAAATGACGACCAACGCCGATGAAGCTGTCGAGGGGGCTGATGTCGTCATGACTCTACGCTTACAGAACGAGCGCATGAACGGCGCTTACTTGCCTTCGGTTCGCGAGTTCGCGCGTCTGTATGGCATCAATGCCAAGCGCCTGAAGCTGGCGAAGCCCGACGCGATTCTGATGCACCCCGGCCCCATCAACCGAGGCGTCGAAATTGCCGATGATGTTGCCGATGGCCCGCAAAGCGTCATCTTGAATCAAGTCACAAACGGCGTCGCCATTCGTATGGCTGTGCTGTACCACCTGCTGGGAGGCAGCGAAGAAAATGAATGACATTTTAAAAGATTTGGTCGGTAAACATGTCGAAGTCCGTTCGCGTGCGGGCGATGGAGGCTTTCGCGATGAGGGGCGACTTGTGGACTATGACGAGCGCTGGATTAAGTTGGATAAGGGCGCTGGCGAAGTGCTCTATTTTCCCATCGCTAATGTTCGTTTAGTGAAGCCTTTGAGCTAAAACAAAACCATGAAAGGATTCGACCCGCATCTCATTAAGTGGATCATCTTCGGCATTGTGTTTTTGGTGCGCGCTGGCGTTGCCATCAATCGCAAACGCAAGAAAAGCAACGCCACGTTGCGTCCGCCACAGTCGGCTCCAGCCCCCTCTCCCATTGGCTCGCCGACGATGAACCAGAGCAAACCGATGCCCCGCACTCCCGCACAGGAGAAGGCTTCGGAAACCGGTTCGCCGTGGTCAACCACCAATGGGCCTTTCGATTAAAGCGAGTGCATGTCGGGACAGGAAAGATTTTTGAGACGGAGCGCGTGCGCCCTCGGCGTTGTTTGCGGCTCGAACGGATTTTGAATTTATGAACTTACTGATTAAAAACGGGCGCGTTATCGACCCGTCGCAACCATTCGACGCCGTCGCGGACGTGCTGATTAGCGATGGAAAAATTAAGGCTGTTGGCTTCGACTTAGGCGAAGCCGACGAGGTGTTCGATGCCACTGGTATGGTCGTGGCGCCGGGATTTGTCGACATCCACGTTCATGGCAGAACGCCGGGTCAGGAGTACAAAGAAGACACCACCACTCTCACCGCTGCAGCAGCGGCGGGCGGCTTCTCGACGGTGTGTGTCATGCCCAACACCATCCCCACCATCGACTGCCGCTCGGTTGTCGAGGACATCTTGAGCCGCGCCCGCACCGAAGGAAACGGCGTGCGAATTTTGCCCATCGCCTCGGTTTCGGTCGCCGCCAAAAATGAGCAACTCACCGAGTTCGGCGAGTTGAAAGATTCGGGTGCCGTGGCCGTTTCCGATGACGCTTTCCCAGTGCAGGATGCCGACTTTTTGCGCCGCACCTTCCGCTATGCCAAAACGCTTGGCCTCGTGACCATGCTGCACTGCGAAGACATCGCCCTCACCGGCGGCGGACACGCGGGCGTTGGCAAGGGCGGCGGCGTGATGAACGAAGGCCAGGTTTCGATGGAGATGGGATTGCGCGGAATGCCGCGCGTCTCCGAGGAATTGGCGGTCTATAAAGCCTGCGCTCTGGCCCGAGACGAAGGCGCGCGCGTGCATATTTTGCACGTCTCGACCAAAGGCGGCGTCGACGTTGTACGAGCCTTCAAAGCGGCGGGTGCTCCAGTTACGGCAGAAGCTGGCCCGCACCACTTCGGACTTACCGATGAGGCGGTGCGTGGCTACAACACCAACGCCAAGATGAACCCGCCGCTTCGTACCAAAGAAGATTGCGAGGCCATTATCGCGGGCTTCGAGGATGGCACCATCGACTGTATCGCCACCGACCACGCCCCGCACGCCGCACGCGAAAAAGACCGTGAGTTCGACGCCGCGCCATTCGGCATCATTGGTATCGAAACTTGCCTTCCCGTTTCGCTGCAAGTGCTTGTCGAACAGGGGCCGCTCGATTTGCCATCGCTGGTCTTTCTGATGAGTACCCGCCCCGCGCAAGTGCTGGAAATTGATGCCGGAACGCTGCAAGTCGGCGCCCGTGCCGACATCTGCGCTTTCGACCCGAACGAGCGTTGGACCGTTTCGGAGGAAGAACTGCGCTCGAAGTCGAAGAACACACCTTGGCTTGGTAAAACCATGACAGGCCGCGCCAAAGCGACATGGGTCGATGGCAAACGGGTGTTATAAGCACTACGGGAACAGAAGCTTTTTGAGTCGAGTCGAAGGCGAAGCGGCCAACTGGCCGAAGGAGTTTTGAGTTGAATCCAATCGAAACACGCATCGAATCCGTCACCGTTTATACCGACCGCGCCCTCATCACGCGGCGGGGCGAAGCACAGCTATCCACTGGCGCCAGCGAAGTGCTATTGGCCGGATTACCCGCCAATTTGGACACCGATTCGCTGCGCGCCAGTGGGCGTGGCGAAGTCGGCGTGCGAATCATCGGTGTCGAGGCTCGTTTGCTTCCTCTCACCGAAGCGAGCAACGAAAGCGCCCGCGAAGTCGAGCGCGAATTTAATGCGGCGCGCGATGCGGGCAGTGCTCTCGACTCCGAAAGCACCTCGCTGGAAAATCGCTCTCAAACGCTGCAAAAATTATCGAGCGACGCTGCGCGTTGGTTCGCGGAATCGCTTTCCAAAGGCGAGTCTTCGCTCGATAATGTGACGGCGCTTCTCGATTACGTTTCTAATCAAACGAGACAACTCGACGCCGATAAAACCTCTCTCGAAGCGAAAAAGCGCGACAACGCGGCATTGCAAAACGCGCTTTCCGAGCGCTTAGCGCAGTTCCAGTACGGGCGCCGCCCACAACAGCGCGGCGTTGCCGTGCTGGTCGAGGCCAACGGTGAGGGCAAGTGGGAACTCGAACTCGAATACGTTGTGTCGAACGCCTCGTGGACGCCGCTGTACGATGCGCGCGTTTCAACTAACGCCGAGAAAGAGCGTTTCGAGTTGGGCCTCAATGCTCTGGTGACTCAGGCCAGCGGCGAGGATTGGAAGGATGTTGCTCTAACGCTTTCAACGGCGCGACCGGGGCTAGGAACGTTACCCCCGAAACTCGACCCCGCGTGGATTGATGTGCCACGTCCGGTGTATGCATCGGCACCGCCCGCGATGGCGATGCCCTCACCACCCATGCCAATGGCTTCGAGGGCGAAACGTTCTTCCTCTGATGAAGCAGTGGCGTTTGGTGGCGCCTATGCGGCGCCTCAGTCTGCGCCTGAACCCATCGAAGCGGTTCAAGTCGAGGCAAGTGTGGAAAGCGACGGCTCGACCGTCGAATTTGCGTTGCCTCACCGTTTGGGAGTGCCCAGCGATGGGCAGACACATCGCGTAGCTATCGCCACGCGCGAGTTTCCGACGAAATTCGATTATTTCGCGGTTCCCAAGCGCGTCGAGGTGGCCTATTTGCGCACGACGGCGACCAACACATCGGGGCTTTCGCTGTTGCAGGGCAACGTCTCGATTTTCCGAGATGGCGTCTTCGTCGGCAAAGCCAACCTCAAAAACACGGCTCCCAACGCAGAATTCACACTGTTTCTGGGGCCAGATGAACAGGTTCGCGCCAAACGCGAAATGACGCTGCGCGAAACCGACAAAAACTTGCTCGGTTCACAAAAGCGTGTTCATTTCGCTTATTCAATTGAGTTGCAAAATCTCAAGGCGCGAAGCGTCAAGGTAGTGGTGCAAGATCAAATTCCGGTTTCGCGCTCCGAGAACATCAAGGTCAAGCTGCGGGGTTCCAATCCCGAAGCGACGACGGGTGAACTGGGCTTGCTGAACTGGGAACAGGTTTTGGCCCCCAACGAAAAACGAATCATTCGTTTCGATTTCGGCGTCGAGACGCCGCGCGAAACGACGATAGTAGGATTGACCGATTAGGCATTAGCAGAAGTTGAACTTCTTTGGTTTTATGGAAACACGATTAATTTTGATTGACGGGACGGTTTATGAAGGAAAAAGCGTCGGAGCGAAAGGCACTTCGACTGGAGAGGTGGTTTTCAACACCTCGATGACGGGCTATCAGGAAATCCTGACCGACCCCTCTTACGCCGGACAACTTGTGGCGCTGACCTACCCACTGATTGGTAACTACGGCGTGACGACGCGCGACATCGAATCGAACAGCCCCAAAGTGGCGGGTTTCATCGTGCGCGAGATGTGCGAAATCCCCTCCAACTACGCGGCGCAGGATTCGGGCGATGAGTACCTGATTCAAAATGGTATCGTTGGCATCGAAGGTGTGGACGTGCGCGCATTGGTGCTCAAGCTACGCAACGCGGGTGTTATGCTTGGCATGATTACCACCGAACACTCCGCCGAAGAAGGCTTGGAAATCCTGCGCAATTTGCCCGAATACGACGCCGGAACTTATGCCCGCGAAGTTTCGACCAAAGATGCTTACCTTTGGCAAAACGGCGAGCGCCACGACGAAATCCCGGCGCCCAGCGACAAGCCGCGCGTGGTCGTTATGGATTACGGCACCAAATACAACATCCTGCGCGAACTCGAAGATCGCGGTCTGGAAGTTGTTGTTTTGCCATGCGGCGCTTCTAAAGAAGACATCATGGCGCTCAATCCCGCTGGTTTGATGTTGGCGAATGGTCCCGGTGACCCCCGCTCGCTCGAAGCCGAAGTCGATGTTATTCGTGGCATCCTCAACGATGAACCCGAAAAACCCATCTTCGGCATCTGCCTCGGCCACCAGCTTCTGGGCCGTGCGCTCGGCGGCGAAACCTACAAACTCAAATTCGGCCATCGCGGTGCCAACCACCCCGTCAAAGATTTGACGACCGGAAAAGTCCACATCACCAGCCAGAACCACGGCTACGCTCTGGAAACGGACAGCCTGCCCGCCGATGTCGAAATCACGCACGTTAACCTGAACGACCAGACGGTTGAGGGCTTGCGTCATAAAGAAAAGCCGGTCTTCTCGGTGCAATACCACCCCGAAGCCAGCCCCGGTCCGCGTGACAACGCTTACCTGTTCGACCGCTTCGCGGAGTTAGTTAAAGCCGGATGAAAAAGTTCGAGGCGAAAACGGCGATTTTGCTAGTGCTTCCAGTGCTGGCATTGGTCGGCTTCGCCTTGCTCCTATCGCTGCGCGGCATGAAGCGCGACTTGGGGGCGCCCTACACGCTAACTAAGCACCAACTTGTAGTGGGCTTTGATTCTCTGACAGAGGAACAAAGAGAGCGAGCAAAACTCGACAAGCTCACACCGGAGACGTGCGTGCTTTATATTGCTGAGGTTGAATCGCGTCAGGCTTCTTGGTTAGAAAACTGGTTCTGGGGACCAAGCGATAGTCGTGCTGCTTTGAATGGCACTTCATGTATCGAGCTTAAGCGCCGTTTTTTTGTGCCTTCACTTTCGAGCGTAACGCACAGCATTTCCGGCAATGGCAAATCAATCAGTCGAGTCGAGGATTTCTACAGCCTCGACTCTCTGAAAAAAGCGCAGGGGGATATAGAATTCAGCGTGCCGTTGTGGTGGACACGCGACGGGAAAGAGTTCACACGAAAGCTCACGAAGAAATTACTTCTTGCAAACTTAAAGCAAGGAATACAGTAATGGCAACCAAGAAAAAGTTCGACATCGAAAACCCAACGGACGAGATGATTGAAAACCTCGAAGCCTCAAAACCAGAGGAGGATGGGTTTCACATCACCAAGTTGAGCGAGCGTGATTCAAAACGTTTGCTCGATATTCTTACCGATGACTCTGAACCAAGCGAGGAAGTGAAAGCTCGATGGCGCAAGGCAAAGGAGTCGTATAACCGTTTGATTATCGGACGCAGACCATGAGCGAACTTGGTTTCTGGGTTGAACCGCTTAAAAACCACCATGAAAGAAGCGATTTCGATTGCGGAAATGATTGGTTGAACGATTACCTGAAGCGTTATGCCCGTCAGAACACAGCAAACGGTTCATCGCGCACTTTCGTCGCTGTTTTGCCAACAGAGACGCGCGTTTGTGGCTATTTCACGCTTTCTGCAGGGGCAGTTGCTTTAACTGACTTCCCCGAACAGGAGCGTAAAGGTCACCCGCGTTTAGTTCCCACAATTCATCTTGGGCGATTGGCTGTGGCTCGTGAGTTTCAGGGACAAGGGCTTGGACTCTCCCTCTTGCGTGCCGCAATGGAAACAACAACTCAAGTCGAGGAATTGATTGGAGTTGCAGCTTTAGAATTATGGGCTATTGATGATGCCGCCCGTAAATATTACGACCGATTTGGTTTCGAGTTTTTGCTAGACGACCAACTACACCTTTATATGACGCTTAAGCGCGTTCGTCAATTTCTTATTTAAAATGCCTAAAAATCCTGATATTAAAAAAGTTATGGTCATCGGCTCTGGCCCGATTGTTATCGGCCAGGCCGCCGAGTTCGATTACGCTGGAACGCAGGCTTGCGCCTCGCTCCGCGAAGAGGGCGTTTCGGTTGTTCTCGTCAACTCCAACCCAGCGACGATTATGACCGACCCCGAAACCGCTGATGCGGTTTATATCGAGCCGCTGACTCTGCCCTTCTTGGAGCAGGTCATCGCCAAAGAGCGTCCCGATGGTTTGCTGCCTTCGCTTGGTGGACAAACCGGACTCAACCTCGCCTATCAATTGGCCGAAGCGGGCATTCTGGACAAGTACGATGTGAAATTGCTCGGCACGCCGCTCGAATCCATCAAAAAAGCCGAAGACCGCGACTTGTTCAAAGAGACGATGCGCTCCATCGGCCAGCCTGTGCCCGAATCGGCTGTTTGCGACACCGCCGAGGAAGCGCGCGCTTTCCGCGACCAGATCGGCTATCCGCTCATCATTCGCCCCGCCTACACCCTCGGTGGAACAGGCGGCGGCATCGCGTGGAACGATGAGCAGTTGGAGCAGTTCGTCCACACCGGTTTGGAGCGTTCGCTGATTCACCAGATTCTGTTGGAGCGTTATCTGAATGGCTGGAAAGAGGTCGAGTACGAAGTGATGCGCGATGGCAACGACACCGCCATCACCATTTGTAACATGGAAAACATCGACCCGATGGGCGTCCACACTGGCGACTCCATCGTGGTTGCGCCATCGCAGACGCTATCGGACAAAGAGTACCAGATGCTCCGCACCGCATCGCTCAACATCATCCGTGCCCTTGGCATCGAAGGTGGTTGCAACGTGCAGCTGTCGCTCGACCCCAACTCCAGCCGCTACTTCGTCATCGAGGTTAACCCACGTGTGTCGCGTTCGTCGGCATTGGCTTCCAAAGCGACGGGCTATCCCATCGCGCGTGTGTCGGCTAAAATCGCCATCGGTTTCCACCTCGACGAAATCCAGAACGCTGTCACCAAGAAGACGTTGGCTTGCTTCGAGCCTGCTTTGGACTACATCGTGTGCAAAATCCCACGCTGGCCCTTCGATAAGTTCGGCACCTCCGACCGTCGCATCACCACACAGATGAAGGCTACTGGCGAAGTCATGGCGATTGACCGCTCCTTCGAAGGCTCCTTCATGAAAGCTTTGCGCTCACTGGAAATCGGCGTCATTGGACTTAAATCCAAGGGAATGAGCGAACTGTCTGAAATGGACCTCGAAGGCAAACTGCGTGTGCCCACCGATGAGCGTATCTTCGTTGTGTTCGAGGCGTTCCGACGCGGCTTGATGGTCGAAGAGATCCACCAGATCACCCGTATCGACCGTTGGTTCCTGCGCAAAATCTCCGCTATCGTCGAAATGGAAGCCCGCCTGAAGGGCAAGAATCTCGAAGCCCTGACACCAGAGCTATTCAACGAGGCTCGTAAATTCGGTTTCCATGATGCCCATATCGGTGAACTGACGGGACTGGACGAACTCGAAATCCGCGCGCGCCGTAAGTCGTTCGGCATTGTGCCCGCCTACAAGATGGTGGATACCTGCGCGGGCGAGTTCGAAGCCGCGACGCCGTACTACTACTCGTGCTTTGAAAAAGAAAGCGAGTAACTGAAAATGAGAGCGAAGAGCCACAAACTCTTCGCTCTTTCTTTTTGTAGTTGACCTTATGAACGAGAGAGAAACGACCGAGAACCAGTGGAGTGATTTGCTGTCGGAGCGGCTGCGTTTGCGCCCCCTCCAATCAGGTGATGCAGCGCCAATTTTTGCCTACCGCTCGTTGCCCGAAGTCGAGCGCTATCAAGGCTGGGAGTCGTTCACGATGGAAGATGCCGAGAAACTGGTCGCTAATCAATTAAGCGTTGTTCCTAATACGCCGGACTCGTGGCTTCAACTGGCGATAGTCGAATACGAGTCCAGCAAACTCATCGGCGATTGTGGCATCCACTTCCTCAGCGAAGAAACGCGGCAGGTCGAGTTGGGAATTACCCTGTCGCCCGATTATCAGGGCCGAGGTCTGGCAACCGAGGCTTTGTATAGCGTGCTGTGGTATGTCTTTGGTCAGTTGAATAAGCACAGGGCGACTGCCATCGTTGATGCTAACAACCACGCCTCCGCGCGTCTCATGGAGCGTGTGGGATTCCGCAAGGAGGCTCACCTTATCGAGCATTACTGGTTCAAAGGCGAGTGGTGCAGCGAGTTTGTTTTCGCCATGTTGGGCCGCGAGTGGTGGAAATGATGGGGCAGGGAATATGCTATTGGTTGGCTTCAAATAGATGAAAAAGTCCCGCGCTCGTAAACATGCCCTCGAAAATGCTTCCCCCGGCGATATTCTGCTTTTCACCCATGCGCGAGGAATGAATCGCGTTATCACGATGTTCTCCGGCTCGCGCTACTATCATGTGGGCCTTTATGCCGGAGGTACGGAGGTTATCGAATCGCGCGTTAAAGGCGTCAGCAAACGCGATTTGAGCGATTCGCGTTTGCAACTGCGTTTCCGCGTCATTCACGCCCCCGGTGGCCCCGAAGTAGGTCGCGCTGCACTGGAATGGGCCGAGAAGCATATCGGGGAACGCTACGCCTACTTCAGCATTTTCGCCCTCATAACCGACCGCATCGTCGACCGTATTTTCGGTCCCGTCGATATTATCTGGCGCCAAAAAGCCCGTGTTTCGTGCGGTGAATTTGTCGCTCAGGCTTACGAAGCCGCAGGGGAGAAACTCTTCCCCGGTGTCGATTCGGAATCGGTCGCCCCTTGGGACTTTGCCCGCCTCGTGCGTAAGCACTCCCGTAAGTGGAAATAGTCATGCCAAACGATTGGATGCATTAGGGGCAAGCCGTCCCGCGTGGCGCGGCGCTGACTCCACCAATGGCAAAGCCGTTAGCGCGCACCGATTCAGGGCGATACCATTTGACATGCCCGTCGATGAAGGAGATGTTGGAGCCGTCAAGGTGCCGAAACGACAGGTTATCTTCGCCCGACTCATAAAAGAAACCGTCGTTGCTCGACCCCGTCGTTTGGTCGACGGTGCCCGAAGTCGCCGACTCCTCGCACATCATCATCCACTTCGAGGTTTCATCGAAAGAGGCCAGACTTTTTGAGGTGCCTCCCGGATCATTCGATGAGGTCAGGCAAGAATTCATCGCGTAAGAATCGCCCGTTATCTGCCCCTCGGTATCCGAGGGACAAACATAAATCTGCTTGCTTTTCACGTAGGGATACAGATTGCCTTTGGAGACATCGTAGTTATCCGCCGTCGTGGCACCGAAGGTGGTGTAGTAAGTCCAGCCGCCGAGTTGGGCATTGCCCGCTGTGCCGCCAATGATGCCTGGAAGGCGCTCGTCGTAATCCTGCGTGTATTGCATAACACCCAGTCCTAGCTGGCGCATGTTGCTTGCGCACGAGGAACGCCGCGCGTTTTCGCGTGCGCGGGCGAAGGCAGGAAACAAGATGGCGGCTAGAATCGCGATAATCGCAATGACTACAAGAAGTTCTATAAGAGTAAATGCTTTTCGCATGGTGTTGTCCTGTGATGGGGCACTAAACCGGAAGTTGTGGGAACTTTGAGATGCCGTCTTTTTACCTGCTGAAGACGTAATGAAATTCTCGGTTACCTAGGAGTGACGAAGGAAAAGCCGCACTTAAGATTTCAGAGCCAACATGAAGAACGTTTAAGTGGTTGCCACAGTCGGTTTACGAATGACATGCGAGTCCCTACCACGACCACTGCGTAACTCCTATTTATATGTCCAGACTACCTTTTAGGTGTGCGCCACCGAATCTGGCTCAATAAAATTTGAACCTAATTATGTATAATCTCGTCTCACTGAAGAGGAAGAGAATGGCGCGCCGCTTAAATTCTCAATAAGCTCCCAAAAGATTGAATAAAAATTGATTAATCAATCTTGTATATTTTTAGCAGCTTAAACCTGTGTAAATCTACCCATTAATCAATCGTAATCGATTGATTATCCCCAAAAATCAATTCTCAATGACCAGATGCGATCCCCTTCGGAAACCCATGATTCCACGCTCAAAACTCCCCTTCTATGGTTCAAAACTAACCACTGAAAACCAACAACTAAAAACTACTATTCAATTCTCATTAACGAGCCGCGCGTCGTTGCAGCCAAAGGCCCATCCACAGGAATTGTGGCACCCAGTGCGAAACCATGTGGAAGTCGTCGCGCCACAGTTCTGGCCTCGCCATGATAAGTTCCAGTTCTTGCTCAAATTGAACCGGATGGGAAAGCGCAAGCGGCCACAGTTGGGTGACAGCGGCGCCCGCATTATGGCAATTCTGCATTTCCACCGCTCCCATCGAAGGCGAGCAGAATTCGCACTGCGCCCCTTCGACGAGGGCGAGCAGGGAAGGCAGATGCAGAAAATCGTAACCATCGGAAGGGCGATTTTCGACTAGGGTTTTGAATTCCTCAACGCGCTCCTGCAACGCTTCAAGGCGGGGGCGGCTACCCGGTGAACCCGCCAATTGCAACAAAAATAGCGCGAACAGCCAACTATTGTGGCTGGCAGCGGCCCGCTGAAATTGGGGCGAATCGAACGAGTGGGTTTCGAGCCAGTCAAGCAATTGCTCTTCTACTTGGGCGTGAAACGGTGCGATTTCCTCCGCGCGCTCTTCGCGTTCACCCAGTTCTGCCAACATCAGGGCCAGCCAGGCCCGCCCATAAGGCAGCTCAAACGCGAGATTGGGAGCATCGAATAAAAATTCGCGCTCAAGCCGCAAGTTCTCCGGCGAAAGCCGCGTCTGCATCGCCTCTTCGAGCAGGACATCGTTACCCACGCGCGCCATCGAAAGCAGCGCCCAGTGCGCGTGAACGCTCGAATGCCAGTCGTAGTTGCCAGTGAAGATCAAGCCGCTGCCAGTGCTATAGCCACAATGCGGCTCGGTGCGGGCGAGGGCATCCAAGATGACGGGTTGCAGGGCGGCGATGATGGGCATGTGTGATGTCATGACGAGCAAGTTGTATAGTGTCGAAGAGTTAGCTCCTTCATTCAAATCCGCGTAGTTCGCTTTCGATAACTGCCGCCAATTCGAACTGCTCGGCGCTCAATTCCGCCTCCGCTTCCGTGGTCGGCTTCACTTTCGCCTCGCAGGCAGCCCGGCGGATAGAGTTGCGAAGCGGTTGCCAACCTTCGTGGCTAGGCCACCCCGCGCTTATACGCTCGGCGTTCTCGACGCGCAACAGGTGCAAAGCGCGCTCTGGCTGTTTGGAGGCCAGCCAGAAGCCAGCCAATCCCATCAGCGAACGGACGGCGCCCACTCTGTGTCCATCCATCCAAAAGGCGCGCAAACCTCGGCGCAGCAAATCGTGGCCGCGCCCCAAATCTCCCTGCGCCACGGCCAAATTGCCTTCCTGATGGCGGCGCCACGGGTGTTCGCGCTCATCGCCTAACTCGCGCTCGATGCGCAACACTTCGGGCCATATCTGCTGCGCCTCGGCTAGTTGGCCTTGATGGAACAATATATCGGCGAACAGGGCTTTTGCCGAGGCTTCGCCGTCGCGGTCGCCGCTTTGTTGAAAAGCCATTTCACAGCCCCTGAAGGCGCGTTTGGCGGCTTCCATTTCCCCGGCATAAAACTCGGTCAGGCCCAATTCGATAAGAGTCCAGCCGAGCAATTGGAAACGGCGTGGTGGTACGGCCTGTTCAAAAATGCTCCGGCTATATTCCAGCGACTCGCGCGACTCGGCGAAGTGTCCACTGTTGCGCCGCGCGCAGCCCCAGTCAAACATCGCCCACGCTCGGCTTTCGGGTTTGGGGGCATCGCGCATCAGTTCTAAGCGCCGCCTCGAAAATTCGGTTTGTTTCGGCACATCGCCCCGGTTCGAGGCGTGCGTGGCAGCTAACCCCAACCCGCTCACCAAAAGTGCGAGAGGAACTTCATTGTTCTTTTGGTGTTCGACGCTTTGCAGCGCGCGCTCAACGTTCATCTCGCGCTCCGAGAGATGGACTCCGGTAAAGTTGTGGCACGCTATCGCCAATTGAAGGGCAATTTCTGGGGCATGTTCTGTGGCCCACACCAGCGCTATGCGCAGGTTCGCCGCTTCATCCCGTACCCGGTTCCAGCTGTTCAGGCGGGCCGTTGCGTCGGGGCCGATGGCATGGGGCGCTTCGGCCTGTGCCCATTTCAGGAAATAAGTGGCGTGGCGGCGGCGCGTCTCGTCTACCTCGCCGCGCTGGTGTGCGCGCTCCATAGCGTACTGGCGCACTGTCTCCAGCATCCGAAAGCGTGGCTCTTCCTCGTTGATACGGAAAAACAGCAGTGAACGCACGCGCAATTCTTCGAGAGCGTCAAGTGCGTTCGCTGTATCGCCCACTTCGCCTGCCGCTTCCATGGTGAAGCCACCGCGAAAAACCCACAGCCGACTAAAGACGCTTTGCAGTTCGGGTTCGAGCGCCTCGAAACTCCAATCGAGCGCCGCCCGCAGGGTGCGATGGCGCGCCGGGGTCGTACGAGAGGCCGTTTGTAAAAAGTCGAAGCGCTCGAAACCACCCTCTTCAGGGGTGGTGCCACGCTGAGCCTGCAAACGTTCCAGAATGCGCGCGGGCGATAAGCTTCCGGCGCGCGCTGCCGCTAATTCGAGTGCCAACGGAATGCCTTCGAGTTGGCGGCATAGCTCAGCGATAGAGGCGGCGTTTTGAGCAGTCAAGGCGAAGTCGGGGCGCACCAAACGGGCACGGTCGCAAAACAGACGAACGCTCGGCTGGTTCTCCAATGATTGCGGAGTGATGGGCGTCGAGCCATTCGCCGGAATGCTCAGTGGCGCCAGTGGTAACTCGACTTCACCGGGAATGCCCAGAACGCGGCGCGAAGTGACTAGTGCTTGAAGGCGCGGGGCTTTTGCCAACAAGCTTTCGAGTAGTTCCACGCCGCCTTCGACCAGATGCTCGAAGTTATCGAGCAGCAGCAGAACCGACTGGGAGGAATCACGGTTCAACTCCTGCACAATGCTCTCGAAGGTCGAAAGCGCGTTGTGGCGTTTGACTCGCAGCGAATCCAGAATGGTGTCAGCGATGGCGCCTGAGCGTGTCACATCGGCCAGTGGAACCCAGAACACCGTTTTCTCTGAAGAGGAATCCAGTGCATGGGCGATTTGAAGCGCGAGGCGCGTTTTGCCCGACCCCGCTGTGCCCGATAGCGTGACCAGCCGTTCACGGCTCAACAGGTCGCGCAGTGTTGTTAGCTCATCATCTCGCCCGAAAAAGCGAGTGAGCGGCTGGGGAATAAGCGCACCATGCGATTTCACCGCGCGCAGCGGTGCAAAGTCACGCGGCGCCTCATCGCGCCACTTAAGCTGGAAAATGCGCTCTGGCGTGATGCCGGGGCGCAATCCCGGCAAATGGAACAGGCCCATATCCTGGCTTTCGATGGTTGGTTGGTCGCGGAGCAACAGCATCGTCGATTCGCAGCACAGGGTTTGGCCCGGTTGGGCGCTTTCGAGCATTCCCATCGCTCGTTCCCGCAGCCCCGCCCGCTTTTGCGTGGGTGTGGGGCGCTCTGTTGCGGCGAGTTGCGTTTCGCCCGTGCACAACGCGATACGTAGCGATTGGCCGTTGTGCTGATGCAGAATCGCGGCGCTTTGTAGTGCTCCGGTCGCTCCAGAAAAAGCCCACTGCGCTGAGGTTTCCGAATTGAGTTCGGGAAGTTGCTGGCCATTGTTGGTCAGCAGCACCTTATGTAACTCTGATGTCAGCTCCATTCCATCGAACGCCAACAACGTCGCAAGTGCTGGAATGAGAGTCTTCTCGGAGGTGGAAGGTAATTCGATTTGTGCAGCGGCTAAAATTTCCGATTCTTTGCTGCGATTGATTTTTGGAGAGGCTTTTTCGACGGGTTTGTGTGTGATCTCGGTTACAGGAAGGGAGATGCCAGCGGCCACGGCACGGCGCTCATAGTCGCGTGCCAACTCGCTTTCACCGCGCTCATGGTGCCATGTCGCCAAAAACACGAGCGCTTCCTCGAATGCCCCTTGGAGGCGCGTTGCATTGGACAGGCACCAATCGTCGTAGAAACCAGGCAGGAATGGCCCCTCATACAGCGCGACTGCCTTGCTGTACCACTGGGCGCGCTCATCGTCGTTGGAGGCGCGATGCACTCCACGAATCGCCGCATCAAAGTCGCCGACATCGGTGGAAAACGTGCCGCTTTTCAGGCCAAGGGCAAATCGGTTCGACTCAAAGAGGTCGTCGCTACCGCCGTCCGAAGCCGATTGAGGAGTTTCCAGTTGTTGTCGTAAGGACGAAAAGGCTGTTCGCAAGCTATGGCGCCCAGCTTCGGGGGCATCATCGGGCCAAATTAGTCCCGCCAAAAGTTCGCGTGGCTGTTGCCCCGGATGTAGTGCCAGATACGCGAGCAAAGACGCCGTTTTCTGTGTGCGAAAACGAGTGTGGGATTGGTTACCGCGCTCGAATTGAAGTCTGCCCAGCAGTCGGATTCGGCACTCTTGCATCATTAACTTCTCTCCAACTGTTAGTGTGAGTGAAGAATGAGAGTGTGGTGACGCTGCTGTGACGGCTTTGCTTTACCCTTGTACGCAGAATAGAAAATTCTGCACTCCGATTATTTTAATAGTCCACATTGATATGGATTTGATGAAACGGAATCATTTCATAGAGGCGATATGAATTTAGAACTATTTTTTATTGCCACCTTCTAAGAGGCCATATTCGCAGTGTGAGATAACGAACCTTAGTGGGGCGGAACGGAAGAAGACTTTCCTGCATTAGTGCAATGTCAAAGCGCAAGGAGCTGAGGCAAATTTGATTAGTGGAAAATAAGAAGTTGTTCCCAATTGATCATGACTTTGTCTACATTATGGACATCCTTGTTTTATTGAGGATTATGGAAATTTCTTCTGAGGCATCCACCACTGCGATACAACAAAATAGGAAATCGTCAGTCGGGGAATATGTGCGTTCTCTCTGGCTCCAATCCTTTTTCGATGCCTTTTATACCCCCTGAGATCATAGGTTAGATTCGAGAAATCAACAGGAGATAAACCATGAAAAATCAACTCAGGCTGGTGGTTGCGGGGGTGCTTCTAGGAAGTGCTATGTCTGTCGTGATGGCTCAGAACGTAAAAATCGCGCCCATCACGAAGCCGGGAAAAATTAAATTCCCTCGCGCCACTCCTGCTCCCACTCCCGTTAAAGGCAAATTCCCTCGTGTCACTCCGACACCTTTCATCAAAGATATTCCACCGGGGCCGCGTATGGGTGAGCGCTTCAATTTGCGTATCTGGGCGGTCGTCCTGCCGGGAATGCCCCCGCGAGATTGGTTAGGGACTCTCAATCTTGATGACCCACTGCGCTGGAGCATTTCCCAATCGCAAGCCGCCAACTATCGGCGCAGCGCCGGGGAAACATTGGAAATCAGCGATGACGCGAGCAACAGGCAGGGCGGCGCATTCACCTTCTCGACGTTCTACAGCAATCACCGAAAGGTCAAATTGAAGTTCGATCTTTCTTCGCTTGATAACGGGCAACCCGTGTTGCGCGCCGCCTATCGCGACACCATCGACTTGCTGCAACAGAGCGGTAAAACCTACAAATGCACCGCTGGCAAGGGCGAAGTTGCGCTATATGTGGCGGTTGAGCGCACTGGTTACATTTATGGGCCGCGTATTCAGCGTCCCCTTCCCACCGCCACACCGCGCTTTCACCCGCCCGGTGGGCATCACCCCCAGTAATAACAGGAGAATCTCCATGAAATACAATCCAATTTGGGCGCATGTGTTGCTGTTGGGCGCCCCTTTGACTCTGCTTGCAGGTGCTTATGCTGCGCCTAAGCTTTCCAGAGAACTCAATGAGTCGGCGAAAAGCAAAATCAAGGTGCCCGTAGGCGACATTAAAATCGCTTCGCAGCGTACCGCAGTCGGCGAACGCTACAAGCTGTGGATGTCGATTAATCCCACCGATTGCAACGACCCGATGTACCCCGGCAAGTCCAATCCGTATGACGACAAAACATTCGAGTGCTATGGGCAACTCCTCATCAACGGCACGACTTACTGGAGCATTCCCAAAGAGTGGGCGAACAACGGATTCGCAAAAATCAGCCATCGCGATTTGCCCGACTCGTCCAGTGTCAATCCGCGCAATCAGGGCTATCGTCTCAATCGTCCCTGGAAAACTTCCGGTTCCAAGGGGGAGCCTTTCGAGTTCAGCATCTACAGCGCGCAACCCAACACCCATAAGGTGAACATTTCACTGAAGCTGTACGACCGCGATAACCCCGGCTTCTACGACGATGGGCCATACAACACGCCACCGGATCGCAACGACGATGTTATTGGCGACTACAAAATCAACCTCGATATATCGAAGTTGGGCAAGGGCGATGGGCGTTACTACTGGTTCTGGAAAGGCAAGGACGAAAGTGGCAATGCTGTCGGCACCAACCTGTATCTCTTCGTCGAACACGCCGGGACGATTTACGACTCTGGTAAAAAGCCGAGCTACGAACAGCCTCCCGTTATCGACAAAAAATTTCCCGGCAAAATACCCGGCCCCGGCCCGGTTATCAAAGGTCGCCGCTAACGCTGCCTCCCAAAAATTCAAGGAGAAGACATTATGCAAACACAACAGCCGCGCGCCTTCAAGCGTGCAACCTCTTTGCGTTGGATGAGGGCGGGCGTCAGCGCTTTATTGCTGGGCTTTGCCCTCACTAACCTCGTTCCGCTTTCGATGGCGGCGGATAATGTGCCGCTCGTTGTGGAAGTCTACAGTCAGGCTTCCAGACCGTTGCTTGGAAAATCGGTGCAGGCCACTGTGACTCTCACTTTGTTGGATAAAGTGCCGACCCAACCCAGCGTCATCGCTGCACAGGGCAAGGTTCGCATCGAAGGCGACCTTCTGGAAGGTACTTTGCCGATGACTTTTAACGAGGCGAACAAAGTCAAAACGGGCAAGCACGAACTGCGATTCAATGTAACCCGTCAGGGGCGCATCGGTTTACAGTGGCTGTTAAACGCCAAGCCTCTGAATGGGGCTGCAATGAAAGCCTTCGATATGCAGGGCACCAGCGATGCCCTATCGGGCAAGGTGAATTGGAATGGAGCAACTCGACTCGTTACGGTGACCTTTAGCTACGGCAGTTCTCTTCTTCAAGCTGTGCCAATTCGCGTTATCAAACTGAAGCCCACTCCGACTCCGAAACCAATGGTGATTATCACCAAACCGATCAGGCTCAAACCCACCCCGACGCCCAAGCCTATGATTATCATCACCAAACCAATCAAGTTGAAGCCGGTCGGACGCCGAGTGAAGGTGAGCGGGCGACTGGTTGTTACGAACTCGGATGACGGTATCGGCGGTATTTGGGGTTCGAAGGATATGCAGGTCGAACTGTATGGCAGCATCAAGTTCGGCGAGCAAACGGCCTTCTCGCTGAAGAATAGGTCGGCTACCGAGGGCAGCGAAATCAAGGCGAAGGCGATGAATATCGTTGAGATTCGCTACGACGACCCCAACCGCTTCTTCTTTCCGGTGTCAGGCAGGATTTATGATGCTGACAAGGCATCGTCCAGTGATACGTTGTGGAGTGGAAGCCATCGAATCGACCTGTTGAAAATCCTTGAGAGCAACAAGGAATATCTCATCAAAGGCGACCGCGATAGTGAGAGCGCCGACTTATATATCCGGGTCACCGACGAGGGCGAGTTCTAGAGGAGCAACGGCTATGAAAATTCATCTATCGCTGTTGATTTTTAGTCTGGGAGTTGTGCCGCTTTTTCCGGTTCAGGCTCAGAAAAAGGCCAATACAAAAATTGATGTCGGGAAGATTAAAACCGTTCCGCTCAAAAACCAAACAACCGCGTCGGTTGTGAGAAAGGTCGGCGAGGTAATTAAATTCACCATCTGGGCCGAGGGCTTGCCTAAGCCCAAATACAGCAACATGATGAACGATACTTCGCCCTATAAGCCGTTCGGGACGTTAACATTGGGCGGAGATACTTACTGGAATTATCCCAAACCGCCACGCGAATATGCTGCCAGTTGGGTGGCGGGCGGTAACCTTGTGCATAACGCTGGCGAACGTATCAAAATCAGCGAAGATACGGCTCACACCAATGGACGCAATTTCGAAATCAGTGTGACCTACGAGGAAATGAGCAATTTCAAGTTGCTGCTTGATTTGCGCAATTTGATGGTCGATGGCTCTGCCGGAAATAATGCGCCACCGGAGCGAGTCAAAGAACTGGCCGAGCAAAACAATCGTAATTACGCCAATCCGCCACTCATGGGGCATTTTGACCTCAGTCTGAATCTGGAGAAAAAGGGCGATTTCGTGTGGGTTTGGAGCAATGGAGATCGACTGGGTTCAAAACTGCACCTGACGCTGAAGCGAGTTGGCTACATGTACAAGTCCAATGCTCCACAGGTTGGGCCTGTGATTAAGAAGCCTGACCTGCCCGGACGCATTCCCGGCCCCGGCCCGGTTTCCAAAGTAACGAAGCCCGTAGTTATCAGGCCTTCGGTCAAACAGAAAATTCAAGTTCGATAGGGACGTTGTGTTTTAGGGAGTGGGTTCGGCTTGGTAGAAGGTTTCTTTTTCGGCCCACCACCAAAACCATTTGCCGCCGCTTGCCAGTTCGGGCTTCCAATTCGCGAGGTCGAAGCTGGATGTGGGAGATTGGGCTAGTTCGTAGGCGCGCACTGCTTGTTGGCCGCGATTCCATATTAATGGTTGGTCGGGTTTGCATTGTTCGGGGGCTTTGGCTTCATCGGTGAGCAGGAAGTAGGCTTTGCTGGCTCCCTGAACGATGGCGTGGCCTTTTTCGTCGATGCAGACGGCTGTGCCTTCATCGACTGCGATACCTCTGGGGAAGACGTGCCAATCTTGAATGATGCGTGCCAGGAATGCCATGTGACGACCCTGTCGTTTACGGGCCAGGTAGTGGGTGTCGGTGATGACATCGGACAAGAAAGGCGCGTGCAGAAAATCGCCGTGCCCTAGAGAAACGTGTTGGTTGTAGGGGTTTTTCAGCGACTCATCCGAAACGGCGCTGCCTGTGCCACCGGAGAAGTAGAGGTTGCTGAGGATGGCGCATCCCGCGCTACTGCCACCAACTGGGGCGTGCTTTTCGGTGAGTAGGTAGTTGAGTGCCTCCATAGTTTTCGTGTTCTTCCAGAAGCGCAGATACTCCGACTGTTTGCCACCACCAATGAAGACCATTTCGGCGTTGCGAATGGTCTGGGCGACTTTTTCATCGTCGGCTTTTGCGCGCGAGTCGATGTTGAGGGTTTCGACGGAGTCCACTCTACCGAGGCGAAACATTGCTTGATTGGGTTCGGTTAAAGATGAAGAGAGAATGACAACATCGCCGCCCCCACTGCGCTCCATCATCCAACGTAAGGAGGCGTTGACATTCTTGCCGCCTCCCATCAAAACCACGCCGCCTTTGACGGGAGTTTTTACGTCGTTTGGGTCGCCGACTATGCCCAGACTGGCGATAGAAGGGCGGGGTAAATCCTGAGCGTATGCAGGAAAAGCACACATCGAAAGCGCGCTGGCGAGCAGAAAATTGATTTTATTACTTAAATTATTCATCTGATTTGTCTTAAGTAGAACTTAGTAGGAAGTAGTGTTGATTTAACTTAAACGAAATGTAGCGCCGCTATACCCTCTGCATGTGAAGTTCAAGTTGTCTGCTCAGGCGTTTATTATCTGTATCAGTGGCGCGGCTCTTTTGTGGGCGGCGCGCGGCGAAACAGCTAAAAACGGGTTCATAGGACAGGTTCGAGCGCACTATGCCGCCTGGGATACGAACCGCGACAACACGCTTTCGGTGAATGAAGTTGAGTTGGCGCTTACTAACCCCGGTATCAAAGGCGAAGAAGCGGCGGCTATTGCTGCGCTGCGCCGTGGAATGCGCGCTAAAGGCATCAAGTCGGCGACGCTTGAAGAACTGAATGACAGCGTGCCCTTCGACGCGAAGAAGAAGCCCGCGCCTCCGCAGTACGATTCGATGTACGAGGTAGCGTTGCAGAAGATCAACTCTGTCAAACGCGAACTGTTTGTAACCGAAACCCCACAACTCGATGGGTTGGGGCAGGGGCGGTTGGGCGACTGCTTTTTGCTGGCGGCGCTTGGCACCTACATCAACCACGACCCCGAAGGCTTGAAGAAGATGATGGATGTGCAACCCGACGGGCAGGTCGCAGTGACATTTGGCACTGGTAAGTGTGTGGTGTTGCCCACGCCAACTGATGGCGAGGTTGTCATCGGCGCGTTGACTCGTAATCAAGGGACTTGGGCGAACATGTTCGAAAAATCGGTCGGTCAGGTTTTTCTGGAAGGTCAGAAAACCGAGCGGCATGTGGCGCCGTATGGCATCATCGGCGTCGGTGGTTCGCCTCATACCGTGTTGCAACTCATCACAGGGCACAAGGTTGTTCGCGTCGGTTGCGAAAATATTCGCAAACCCGGTCTTGATGCCGCGACCCGCGAGGCCAAACTTGCCGAACTGCGCGCCATCCTCATCAGGAATCAAGAGGCAGGCCGCATGATGGTCGCGGGTAATGGGGCCATAGGCGAACAAAACGCCGTCACTGTGCCGGGGATTTATTACCTGCATTCTTATGGTGTGTTGGGGTACGACCCCAAAGCCGACACCGTGACGTTTTGGAATCCGTTCGGCAATGGCTATAAACCCAAAGGTGAGCCGGGATTGAAATATGGCTACGTCACCAAATATGGACGTTTCACCGTTCCTTTGAGTGAAGCCGTGCAGTGGCTCGGTTCGTTTTCGGTGGAAAGCGAGCAACGATTGGATGGGTGAATATGCAAAAGGCGCCGCATCAACGGCGCCTTTCTTATGGGCATTCAAGTTCTTATGGGGCGGTATTTGAATCCACGAGTTTGGTGCGTGGGCGCGGGGTTTTATCGGATGCCGCTGCTTGTTGATGCTCTGTGAGTGCGCTTATCCCCAATCCAAGCAGGACGAGTAAAGCCACGAGAGAAAGCACTTTTTGCATGGTAATTGGTCGTTCTGTGAACTGAGCCAACTCAAGTTAAACCATTCAAAAAGCGTCATTCGGCTTTTAATCACAAAGTTTTCGCGACTGAAACGAGATGGCAACATGGTACGCAAATCATAGGGGCCTAATATTGCTTTAGAAAGACAATTCGCGTCTAAATAGATATTGGCGAGAATTATAAAACATATATTGAGAAGTTTTCATGGATATACGTTGCTGTAAAACCCTAGTCGATGTCTGTAAAAACCCTTTATCTATTAATAAACGCCTGGTTGGATTATGATTTGCCTGTCCTCGCGTTTAATGAGACTTGGTGTTTCATCCAACGGATTATATGACAGATATTGAAAACACGAACGAGTCGGAAGAACTCATCCACACTGCAGATGGTCGTCGCGCCTTTTTGACGCGCATGGCGGTCGCCGGATTCGGCGTTGCTGCATTGGGATTAGTCCCCTCCATGAAAGCCGAAGCTGCCACTCAGCCTAAACAGCCCGAAGCCGATAGCGGTCATGACTACCCGATGCCCCGCCCTACAGCAGGAACTGAGGCTCAATTCCGTAAGGGGGTTATTGGGCCAGCCACACTCTCTTTGTTGACAAGCGAGATTGCCGTTGATAAAGCGACCAACGCGCAGGTTTTAGAGTTCGCCAACTTCGAACTACGTGAGGCTATTGGTGTCACGACAGTTCTCAAAAGCATGAAGACCCCTGTGCCACCTATGGATGCTGTGGCCCGCGCCACTCTCCAAAAAATCAAATCGACTCCTAAAGGAGCGGCCTTCGACAAAGCCTATATCACTGCACAACTCGCCAACCATGAGTTCTTGCGTGATTTGGCCGAAATTTATTTGAAGAACTCTGCCGGACACACCAGCATGGCGGAAATGCATGGACGCCACCTCGCCATACTCACCCTCGGCGCGTTCAAAGAACACGTTGTTCATACCAAGAATATCTTGCGCATGATGGGCGCATAATCATTCCTGAGGTAACGGAAAAGCAGATTTATTGCTCGTTGCCTACAGTGATTTCATAGTCCGAAGGTGAGTCAAACCATTGGGCGCCGCGTGGCAGCGACGCCCTTTCGTGTATCTGAAACTCGAAGATAACTGCCAGATGTGTGTGGGCTGGGGTGTTCCAGTATTCGGGAACTTCTTCGGCCTCCACTCCCACTGCTTGGCCGCCGATGAGTTTGGTTTCAGGGGGAAGTCCCAGAGCGCGCAGGGCTTCGCGGTGGGCTACTTTGGCGAGATTGAGGTCGTTGTCGCCGTGGGCGCCGGGGAGTTGCCAGCGCTGGTTTTTGGCGCTCCATACCCATAGGGTGCGGGCATGGTCGGGAGTGTAGATGCGGGCGGCGGCGGTGATATGGCCGCATAAATCGCCGGTACAAACGAGTTCGGCGCCGCAAGCTGCGGCGCCGAATTGGGTGAGTAGTTTTTGAACGCGCTCGTCCAGAGCGCCAAAGTTGTAACTCATGGCCAGGGGAAGTTGGGAGTCGACCAGCCGCGAGTCATGTTGCCAAGCGCCCAGAAGACCGCCGAGCAGAATTCGCCGCCGATAAGTCCCAGCATAAATGGCGCGATTTTGCGATAGGTTTCGACGCCGCCAAAGCGTAAAGTGATAGATTTGACCGCCCACGCGACGAGGCAGGGGAACCACAGTGCTATCATGGCCCATGTGGGGGCCAGTGCATAGGCGAGGGGATGCAGAGGAAACCACGAGAACTGGGCGCGTGCCCATGTCAGAACCAAGGTTGTAACTACGCCGACGACCATGCCACCATACGCTGTTGCGTCGGGTTGGTAGCCGCTGCCTTTGATTTGCGCGTCGGCGAGGGTGAACATCTGCATCGCGTTTTGCTTGGGATAGCCGTACAGCGCGAGTTCGCCTTTGGTGTAGTTCAGATACAAAAAGAAGATGGTCGAAACCACCATCGAGAACACCACGGAGCCGCCCAAAGGCAACAACATGCGGCGCGGTTTGATGCCGAGTTCGCGCATGATTTTCTGGTTATCCATGAATGACGACAGGAGGCCGCCACGTTGATCGCGGCAAAACACTGCGTTTGCTGCGCCCATCATCGTTAGGCTTTGGGGGCCAAAACCGGCTAATGGTGTCAGAAGCGCAATGACATGCGAAGGCAAAAAGCTCGTTTCCGTCATCAAGAATCCAGCTTCGGCGACGCCTCGCGACATGATGATGGCGATGAAGAAGATGTACAACCCCATCTGCATAATAGCCAGCCACGGATTCATGCCCGCAAATGTCAACCAGCCGATGATGAAGGAAAAGCCCACGAACAGGCCAATGAAGGCTGTGCGATAGGAGAGAATTTCGCCGGAATCGTCGAGAGGGCGGCGGTCTTTGGGGCCAAAGGCTGTGCGCCATGCTGCCACGAAGAAAGGCCAGCCGATGCGGATTTGGGCGCCAATGAGGACGAAATAGGCGCCTGCGGCCTGATAGCCAGTGAAGATGCGCGCGTTATGAGTGCCGATGCCCTGTGGCACGCCGCCAAAGGTGACTGCCCCCACATCTTGCAAACGAGCGGCGATGAAGAAAAACCACAGCGAGAATAGCATCTCGACGGGCAGAAAATAAAGGAAGCCGACTGCCGCGAGCGAGAAGTACATCGCCGTGTAGTCCATTTGATTCCACGGGCGTTCGCTGAAGTACGGCATCAGGTTCATATCCGTGACGATTTTGGGCACCAGATCGGGGAAATTGGCGCTCATGCCATTGACGAGGAACACCAGAAACGCGACGACAAAGCCCGCCCACATCGTTTTGTTCGACCAAAATGGTTGTCCTTCGACTTCGTCGCGGATAACAGCGAGAGGGAGTGTGGTGAGAGGAAAACGCAATTGTTCGTTGTCCATCCACTGGCGCCGCAATAGCGCTGACAGGCATAAAAATACCCAGATGACGGCTCCCACCAGAGCGAACCATGCGCAGATAGGCCCAACCCAGGCGCTCCAAGGGATGGGGTGGCCGGGGGCAACACCCTGCCAAAATTCGGAAATAACTTCTGGAGGCGGCCCTGCCTGAGCGGAGGGAGCAAAGGGGACTGCCCACTTGGGCAGGTATTGCGTCATCGAAGCATTCCACTTGTTTTCGCGCGTGGCATAGTACGGCAAATAGGTGAGCGGAACGATGAGTTTTTCGACGACACCGCGTGTCGAAACCAACACGCCTGTCAACATCATGGCGTAAATGGCCACCAAGTCGGCACTCGACAGAAAAGTGCGGCTCGTCTTTTTCTTGAGCAGGGTGTTGATGCCCGCGACGATGAAGAGGACGGCGATGGCGGGTGGTGCGAATTGCAACACGCCAAATTGCACCACGATTGAAACCATGTCGGCATATACCGACAGCAGACACACGCCCATCAGCAGAGGAACGCCGACGATGTAGGCGCGCAGACGCGGGTAGGGTGGTTGGTTAGAGTTAGAGTTGGAAACGGGAACGTCGGGCGCTTCTGCTTCGGCTACTGGCGTAGGCGTCATGAGAATGGAATGGAGTTATTTTAGAACAACTCGCGCCCGCCTTAGTGACGGCTCCAGCCAGAATTTAGCGGCTGGAGCCATATTCTTCCAAGAATTACTTTTGCTTTAGCGTTCGTGCGCCGAAAATACCCCCGGCACTGGCTCCGGCGTGCGCCTGGAAACGAACGGTTATTTTCGATTTTCCCTGCGTCAATTCGGCTGGAATTGGGTAGATGACATCGAAAAATTCGTTCGGTTTGTCGCTGTTGAGCGATTGGGTGGCGATTTTCTGTCCGTTCACCAAAATATCGAAGTCACGGTTGCCGCCATCGCTGCCCCAATAGGTGACGACCAATTGCTGGGCGGTATCGGGCTGGGTTTTGAGGTCGAACTCGAAAAAGCCACCATCGCGGGCATCGCGCCATGCAGTGTCGCCGAAGTTACCCGAATTAGATTTTTCGCTCTTGAGAGCGTGGTCTTTCTCAGATTGCTGTTCGTTGGGACGGAACTCGTCGAGGGTGCGCGCTTCCAAATCGCGCTTGCGGGCCTGTTCGGCGGCGAGTTTGGTTTGCTGTTCCCTGAACTCAGTGGGCGACATGGTGTTCCAATACACGTTGTAGCGCATGTGATGGGCGCGCGAGAACGGAATGAGTTTCAGGGTGACGGGTTTGCCATCGGTGCCACGCGGCAAATCGCTGAAAGTGAAAGCGAGGTCTTTGCCGGGGGCGCGTTTGACGGCCCCGGCCCAACTATTGGAGCGGACGAAATCGACATCCGAGACAATGGCGGGGACATCGGGCGTGGGGTAGTTGGAGTACATTGTTTGCCCATCGACATAGTCGGAAATTTTGTCCAGACCTTCGCGTCCTAAGTCGGCTGCCAACACAATTGGCCCAAATAACAGCGCGCGCTGCTTGGGTGAGTTGGTGAGCGGTTCGGAGTGAAGCCCCATCGGCAGTTGCCAAGTGACTATATCGCCATCTTTCCATGTGCGATCAATGGTGGCGTATTCTTCGCTCTTCACGACCTGTTGAGGTTGGTTATTGACCAGCAACTTGGCGCTCGAAGCCCAGCCCGGTTGGCGCAGTTTCAAGGCGAATTTCACCGGGGCAGCTGCTTTGATGGTGAAACGGGTGGTGTTCTCGTCGGGGAAGCGGGTGTTCTGGGTGAGGGTGATACCTTTATCGTGCCACTGTACAGTCGAGGCGATGAATAGGTTCACATAC
The DNA here is from genome assembly GCA_004172935.1 of bacterium. Classification (GTDB taxonomy): domain Bacteria; phylum Armatimonadota; class Abditibacteriia; order Abditibacteriales; family Abditibacteriaceae; genus Abditibacterium. The sequence goes on from SDZD01000003.1 coordinate 185,236, forward strand.
AGCGAGTCCTTGTCGTAGTAGTAGATGGTATCGCCGTATTTGGAGTGGTTTTCGAGGCCCGTCCCGACACAGCACCAGAAGGCGGTGGTTGGGTTGGAGTAGACCTTGAAGCTGCCAGGTTTAAGCGAGTTGAGATAGTTGAAGCCGCCTTTGATGGGGTCTTGCGAGCTGAGAATCTGGTTGAAGAGGGCGCGCTCGTAGTAGTCCATCCATTTGCCCTGGCTGGGGGTGTCTTCATACAACTGCCGCGTCAGCTTGAGCATGTTGTAGACGTTGCAGTTCTCGGCAGTCTCTGCCGAAAGATGGGCTTTGGTATCTTTCGGGTCGAAGAAGTGTTCGTGGTCGGAGTTGCCACCGATTGCGTAACTGCGATTGTTGACGACGGTTTGCCAGAAGAAATCGGCGGCTTTGCCGTAAGGGGTGTCGCCCGTCAGCTCATAGATGCGCTCGTAGCCGATGAATTTGGGAATCTGGGTGTTAGCGTGAAATCCCGTCAATTCGTCGCGGCCCTGAGAGGCCGGGTCGAAGAGCTGGTGGTGAGTCCAGTGTTTGGCCTCGGTGAGATATTTGGTGTCGCCTGTGAGCGCGTACAAATCGGCCATTGATTCGGCCATGCCGCCATGCTCCTGCGTCATCATGATTTGCCACTGCTCGTCGCTGAGGTTTTTGGTGGTGTCAAGCTCCCAGTCGCCCAATTTCACCAGCACATCTTTCGCCTGTGTGTTGCCCGTCAACAGGTAAGCATCGCGAAGGCCCGCGAAGAGCTTGTGCATCGTGTACCAGGGCACCCAACCGCGATGGACGCCGTTGCCTTTGCCTGCCTTGACATCGTTGAACATGGCGCGGCCATCGGGGATGCCGGATGTGTAGCCGTCGGGCGCCTGTGCCTGACAGGTCGCGAGTTCGGCGATGGAGTAGTCGAGTTTTTCTTTGATGCGCGCGTCACCCGTGGACTGGTACATCATGGCGAGCGCCGACAGGTAGTGACCGAAGGTTTGGCCGCCGACTCCCGCCGACTCCCAACCGCCATAGATAGCGGCTTTAGGCTCAAGTCCGGCATTCTTGCGGAAGTTGTGCAAAAAGCGGTCGGGTTCGAGCGACAGCATGTACTGGATGTCGAGTTGCTGGGCGTGTTTGAACGGGCCATCGAGCAAACGCACATCTGTTAGCGAGAACGGCTGCAATTGCGGCTTGACGCGCGGTTCGATTTTATAAGTGGGGAGGGATGCCGAAGGGGCGGGCGTTGCTGCACAGGCTAGGCCACAGGGCGCGACCAACATGGACGCGAACAGGAGACGTTTCATAGAGAGCGTTGGAATTTGAGCAGGTTATCTTCAAACCCGAAAAGGAATACCAATAGAGACAATATACGCTGCACGGTGTTTCCCGGCGCGTCACACTTCGCGGCAATGAACGCGGACGATTTCGGAGTTTTAGCCAACGCCGTTCTTCAGGACGCGCGTCTGTGTTTGCATCTGCGCGAGGCTTCCAGTGAGGACGAGTTTTGGCAGCGACTGGAAGTGTTGGCGCGCGAGCTTAATGTAGCGCCCGATTTCGAGGCGTTGCGCGGCGTGGCCAGAGGCGCTTTTTCATTCTGGCTTTCGCATTGGAGTGGAGGGGGAGTAGGGTGAACATATCGCTGAACGACTGGACGCCCGCGCGTTTGGCATTCGAAGCGGGCGCTTGGAAGGTGAACTGGTGTTTGCCGGGGCGCGAGGCGCATTTCGGCGCGCCGTTTTGGCTCGACGATGTCGCACGTTGGACATTGCACCCGTGCAATTTATTGTTTGGGGTAACGACGGGACCAGGAGCCTTGCAGTCATTGGCGAACGAATCGCCGGGGCTTAAGCCGTCGGGACTGATTTTTCACCTATCGCGTTGCGGCTCGACACTGCTCTCGCAAATGTTGGCAGCGAGCGAAAAAAATTTAGTCGTTTCCGAAGCGGTACCACTTGATGTTGCGTTACGGGCACGCTCGTTTGACGCGGCGCTTTCTGAACGTGAGGCCGATGTGTTGTTTGGGGGGATGGCAAGCGTTTTGGGGCGGCCTCGCCGTGAGAGCGAGGAGCGCTTTTTCTTGAAATTAGATGCATGGCATATGTTGGAATGGCGACGGATTGCGGCGCTTTTTCCTGATGTGCCGTGGGTGTTTGTGTGGCGCGACCCCGTCGAGATTTTGGTGTCGCACGCGCGCCGCCCCGGAATGCAGATGCGGCCCGATGTGCTGCCTCCTTCGCTATTCGGTTTGGAGCAAAGTGAAAGCGAGGATGTGACGGACTATCGCGCGCAGGTACTGGGGCGTATCGCTCAATGCGCCGCCGAGGCGCTGAATGAGTGGCCAGGGGGGCGCCCGGTGGATTATGCTTCGCTACCATCCAGTGGTTTTGAAGTTATAGAGTCGCATTTTGGTGTAGTGTTGGATGAGCAGGAACGCGATTACATGGAAACGGCCACGCGCGTCCATGCTAAGGCGCCGAGCCAGACATTTGTGCCCGACTCAGAGCGTAAACAAGCCGAAGCCACCCCCGAACAACGCGACGCTTGCGCGCGTTGGGCCATGCCTCACATCGCTCAGATTCAAGCATTTTTGACATGACAACTCAATCTTCCTCTTTACCTTATTCAATGCGTTTACCGTTTCAATTCGATGTGTCGCGTCTGCACGCCGATTTAGCGTGTGTGGGTGATGATGAGTGGGTAACTCATTATGAAACGCGCGATTTCGAGGGCGGTTGGAGCGGCGTGGCTTTGCAGGCGCTCGGCGGGCAAACCGGGAATTTGCGCGCTTTACCAATGGCGCTTCCACTCTACCAGCCGACACCTTTGTTGGCGCGCTGTCCTTACTTCGCCGAAGTTCTGAATTCGTTCCCACTGGCGGTGGGGGCGGCTCGATTGCTTCGCCTTGATAGTGGTTCGCGCATTTTGCCGCACCAAGACCAGGGACTGGGAATGGCCGAAGTGCGGATACATATCCCCGTTCAAACCAACGAGAACGTCGAGTTCTTTCTCGAAGGCGAGCGTATAGTTTTGAAGGATGGCGAGTGTTGGTTTTTGGACTTGAGTCGGATGCATTCGGTCTTTAATGGTTCCGATATTCCCCGCGTTCACCTCGTCCTCGATTGTGCTTCTTCGGACTGGTTATGGGAACAATTGAGTGCTTCAAGCGCTTAAGTTTCGTGTTTGTCTTTCTGTGAAAATTCGCGAACCTATAAATGTTTCGCTTGTGTAAAATAACGATTGGTTTTTGCTGAAACCGTCATGAAACCTTTTTCTTCCGAACCGATGGACTCCACCTGTTCTGGTCCAAGCCGTCGTGGATTTTTGGGGTTGCTGGGCGGCGCTTTGGTCGCTGCTGGCGCCTCTTCCGTCGTAGGTGGGGTTGCAAGTGCTGCTCCGCGTACCACCACTTTGCCCGTTGAATCTTCCGAGGCAATGGGGGCTACCCTGGCTTCGCCCTCGCCCAACGCAGTTGCGGGGGAACGCGGGATTTTCACCATGCTCGATCACCTATCCCCGGATGCTTTTAGCAACCAATTAAATACATCGTTCCTTGTGCCCGACGCGAATATTTCGCTCGAATTAATCAAGGTGCGCGATACATCACGTGGCGACAACGTTCGTTCATTTCAGCTCATTATGGTTGGGCCGCTCGAACCCGTTCTTGAACCCGATACACACCTTTTACGCCATGCCACAATGGGCGATATTGCGCTATTTATTTCTCCCTTTACACAGGATGAGAATGGGATTCGTTACCATGTCTCGTTCAGCCAACTAATCGACTAATTTCCGAACCATCATGGAAGGCTATATCGCTCAAATTATTCTCTTTGGTGGCAATTTTGCCCCGCGTGGTTGGGCATTCTGCCAGGGGCAAATTTTGCCCATCGCCCAAAATACAGCCCTGTTTTCTTTGCTTGGCACCGCTTATGGCGGTAATGGACAAACCACCTTTGGTTTGCCCGACCTTCGAGGACGTGTTGCTGTAGGAACTGGACAGGGGCCGGGGCTGCCTAACGTTGTTCAAGGTGAACTCGCAGGAAGCTCCACGGTAACACTGACAGCGAATCAATTGCCTGCTCACACCCACTCGCTTTTAGGGACTCAGGCTGCAGGTGACACTCGTAGCCCCAATGGTGCAGCCATCGCTCAGGAAGCGGCTGGAGTTACCGCATCTTATAAGTCGGGCGCTACGCTTGACGCCACGCTTGCTTCCGGTTCGGTGGGAACCGCTGGCGGCAGTCAACCAATCAGTGTTCAACAACCTTACTTGGGGTTGAACTATGTCATCTGCCTTGAGGGAATCTTTCCGTCGCGCAACTAGTTCCGCTTTTTGGCGCGCTACCATCTGAGGAGCGCGCCATTTTTTTAATTCCATGAAATCCTTTTTGAGGCGCCTGTTGTTCTGGGGCGCTTTTTCGTCTTCAGTGCTGTTGGGGGGCAGCACCGCGCGTGCGGCGACTTTCACGGTCGATACCACGACTGATGATCCCACGCTGTCGGCTTGTACGGGAACGGCGAACGATTGTTCATTGCGTGGCGCTCTCGTGCAAGCCAACTCCAATCCAGATGCCGATACCATTGTGCTTGGCAGTGGTATCTCCTACACGCTTGGGAATGGTGCGCTTCCGCTTTCGAGCGCCGCGACGATTCAGGGCAATAACTCGACTATCGCGGCTGGCGGAGCCAACCGCATATTAGCAATTCTGGGCGCTTCTTCGGCGATTGCGGTTTCGATTAGCGACTTGACCTTTTCGGGGGGCAATCCCTCTGGGGCCATTGCAACTGGCGGAGCCATCGACGCCAAGGGCGTTCAACTCACGTTGGCTCATTGTACGTTCCGCAACAACGCTTCCCCGGCGACGGGCGGAGCTGTTGCCAGTGCCGCGCTATTTTCTCCCGCAGTGACTGGTTCATTAACTGCTACTGACTGTACTTTCGACTCGAACAGCGGACTTAATGGTAGTGCCCTTTCGTTGGTGGGTGTCACCGCTACTCTCAATCGCTGCACCTTTTCGGCTAATACCGCCAGCGGTTCGCATGGTGGTGCTATTTACGTCACTGGTACGTCGGCAACGTTGGGAGCCAGCAATGCTACGCTCGCCAGTAACTCCGCTTCGAGCGCTCCCAGTTCAGGAGTCGTCGGCGGTTTCGGTGGCGCAGTTCAACTCACCAACTGTACGCTCAGTGGTAACAGCGGAAGCGGCGGCAACTTCGGTTTGGCGCGGTTTTCGACTGCTCCCACATTCTCCGCGCGCAACACGATTTTCTCGATGGTATCAGGGGCGAGTTTCGATGCCACATTGGGAGCGGGCTTTACTTCGAGCGGCCACAATCTGTTCACCGACTCGCCGACTCAAAAAGTCGGTAGTGACCTTTCCAATCAATCCAGCGGCGCGTTGTTCACTGGCTCAATCGCTAATAACGGTGGCTTGGTTCAAACGCTGGCGCTTGCGGCCACAAGCCCCGCTCTCGAAGCGGGCGACGATTCGGTTTTTTCTACCCTGACTACTGATGCGCGCGGCACTGGCTTTACACGCCTGAGCGGAACTCATGTGGACATAGGCGCCTACGAAAGGCGTGCTAATGCTGCTCCCGTTCCGGCGTTGGCGAACTATTCGTTGGCGACCTGGGCCGGACGGGACATCATCAATCGTCCTGACCGCGCCACCGATGCCGATGGCGACACGCTCACATGGAGCACGCAAACCGGTCCTTCGCATGGCACCCTGACAGTCGATCCGAGCGATGGCTTGTTCCTTTACACGCCGACAGCCGCTTACACCGGAGGCGATAGCTTCATCGTGAAGGTGTCGGATGGCACTGCGAGTGCCAACGTCACTTACGCGGTGACAGTTGCAACTGCCCCGGTTGCTGGTACTCGCATTTACACCGCGCTTGGCGATGACACCGGCAATGGTGTGGGCGCCGCTGATTACGTGCCCAGTATTACGGCACCTCATGGTTACACGGCGTTACTCGAAGCCAAGTTCAAGCCCTCCGAAGGTCCGTCTGGTAAATGGGCGTTATCCAATCGCTGTGTCAATGGCTTTACCGCCCCCGACATTGTGCGTGTGGTGGGAGGAAAATCGGCGCTGAGTCTGGCTGTCGGCGATGGTGCTTCGGCTTATACGCTGTTTGTTGGGCCTAACGATGTTTTGCACATCGCTGGCTTTATAACCCCCAGTGAGACTGCTGCTAACTTCAATACGGCGCTGTCGCAAATTGTGACGGCTATCAAAAACACAGGCTCGACTCTGGTGGTTTGCAATGTGCCTAAAGTCGGTGATTTGCCCGCTTCTCGGGCTTATACGCCCTCGCAGCGTGCAGGTATCAACACCATCGCGCAGACGCTTAACACTGGCATCACCAGTGTTTGTTCGCCCGTCTCGGTTCCTGTTCTCGACCTCAACTCCGACCCTGACGCGACCGACCCTACCAACCTGTCGGCAGATGGTTTTCATCCCAACAACGCTGGGCATCAGAAATTGGCCGATAAAATTTGGCCGTTGCTGACAGCGCGCGTTCCGTTGGCTCCTTATATAGTTGGAGTAACGCCCACCACTGCCACAACAGCGCGCGGTGCGACCCAAACTTTCGCGTTGCAAGTGAAAGACACCAACGGGTTTGGAACCAGTGGTCTCAATTCAGGCAACCCCGCCATTAACGAAGTATGGTTCCTGGCGAATAGCAATCTGAACTGGGATGGCGGCGCGACCTTCGTGTATCGTCCTTCTAATACCGACGTGACGAAGGGTGTTCTGTGGGGACGCCTGAATGGACAGTGGACTCAGAGCAACATCGGTACTGGTGGTACCACTGTTCAAAGCGATGGTGGCAGTGTGAATGCCGCTCTGGTTACTGTGTCGCTCGATAGCGACGGCACTGGTTTCACAGTGCAGCTGCCTGTTGCGGCGGGGCTACTTTCTGGTGTCAATCCTGTTTGGGTGCGTGTGCAAGACCCTCAGGTGCAAACCGACTTAAGTGCGCCCGCCGGAAGTTTTGGCTATGTCGCTAAAGCGACTTGGACAGTGACCGTTGACCCTGCTACTAATGCGCGACCCGTTTTGAACGCTGTGACGCCTCCTGCTGGAACGACATGGTCCGTGGACTCAACGGGTTACTCGCAGGTTCGCACCGTTACTTTGGGGGGTTCTGATAGCAACGGCGTCAACGACGTACAAGACCTGTGGCTCATCGTTGGCCCACAGCGGAACTGGTCTAATTCGGGCACCCTATGCTACCAGCCGCGCTACCATGTGTTGTGGTTACGCACCGATGCGGGCGATGCTTGGTTGGGGCCTGTCGCAATAGGAACCGCCGGGGCGATATTGGAGAACAGTTCGGTGCGCGTCGATGTCAGCAGCGCGACGGAAACGCGAACGGCCAACTCCGTTTCGGTTCCCATCGCGATGCAGATCAAGAACTCATTGCGAGGCCAACCCGGATTCTGGGGGCGTATTGCCGATCAGGCTGGGGCTGTTGACTCGCGCGGCGACGACCAGGGCTTCGTGTCGCAGGGCACGTGGACTGTTGGTGGTCTGAACGCGCAAAACAGCGCGCCTACCGTCGAGAGCATCACACCTAATTCCTCGAACGTCGGCGGCGGCAACTGGAAGGTTGGCGTCGAGCGTGAAGCCGTGTTGGATGTGCGCGATGCCGATGGTGCCGCAGACATCGCCAGTGCGTGGCTTCTGGCCGGACAGGTCTTGAACTGGGATCAGGGGGCGACCTTGATTTACACGCCATCGGCGCAAGACCCGACTAAAGGCAGCTTGGTATTACGCGGCGATAGTGGCTTCTTGCCCGCTGTAAATATCAATGGTGCGCAGACGGGGACGCTTTCCAATGGGCATGTAAGTGTTCGTTTGAATGGCGTGTTCGTCGAAACCACAGTTGATGGGCATCTTAAGCTGCACATGCCGCTTACCTTTGCCGCTAACATGGCGAAGACGCTCAATGTATGGGGCCGCGCTCAGGACAAACTCGGCGCGACTGATCCCGCCTCGCCCGCCGGGCAGACGGGGTATGTGCTGAAGACGACATGGAAAGTGGCTGCCGTAGCCAATTCTACCAGGCGTTCAGTGTCGGCTCCTTCATCTTAAGGAGTCGGCTATGACACTACGCGCGGTTCTTCTCGAAATAGAAGAGCCGCGCGTTTTTGTCAAAATGCGCCCAAATTTGCACAATAGTCTTTGAACATTGAGACAAAGCTGCCCCCAATTGAGAAGGAAGGTGGCGAATTGTGGACACGCCGCGACTTCTTCGGAACGCTTTCGTCTCGAACGGTATGCTTTTGCACGCAACCGAACAGGTTCTTAAATCGAAGGAACAAGAAATGCCTCGCGCTTTATTAATTGATGATGATGTAGAACTTGCCGAATTGGCAAACGAATTTTTGACCCTCGAAGGTTTTGATGTAGAAGTCGCCAAGCGTGGCGATGCCGGACTCGAACGCGCGCTCACGGGCGGCTTCGATGTCATCATCCTCGACGTAATGCTCCCCGGACTGGGCGGTTTTGAGGTACTGCGCCGTTTGCGCGCTCAATCGAGCGTGCCAGTGCTGATGCTGACCGCGCGTGGTGACGATTCCGACCGTATCCTCGGTCTCGAAACAGGCGCCGACGATTATCTGCCCAAACCTTTCAACCCCCGCGAACTGGCCGCCCGTCTGCGCGCCGTTTTGCGCCGCGCTCATGGCGGCTCGAACGAAGCAGCACCGCGTGAGAAGTTTGAAGTCGGCGATGTCGAACTCAACCTGGCCGCCCGCACGCTGCGACGTGGCGGCGAGAAAGTCGAGTTGACGGGATTGGAGTTCGACTTGATGACCGCCTTCTTGCGCGAAGCCGGACGAGTCGTTCCTCGCGAACAGATTTTCCGCGACGTGTTTGGCCGCAAATTGCTACCAGGAGATCGCTCGATTGACACGCACGTTTCCAACCTTCGCCGCAAATTGGGTTCGCACCCCGATGGCAGTGACCGCTTCAAAAACCTGCGCGGCGTCGGCTATGGCTACACCCTTCCAGAAGAGTAAATAGAGAACAGGTGGCTGTGGTTGGACAGCCGCCGAGACTCAATGATTTATACATCTGTGTTCGTTTGAACACAGATTTCCGTTTGTAAGTTCACTCGAAAGTAATCCTCTTTCCCTCTTCAAGAGAAACGCGCGATGTCATTATTCCTAAAGGTCTTCCTCTGGTTTTGGGGCGCCATGACGGTGCTGATACTGTCGCTCATCCTCATTCTGGGCACCCTCCCCGATGAAGCGCCGCCGCGCTCGACGACTATCTCCTCGATTCTCTATCGTTACGGTTATCCTGCTGTAACCACTTTTTTATCGGGTGGTGATGGTGGATTGCGTCTCTTTCTGCAAAATACCGAAAAGCAAACGGGCGTGAAGGTGTATCTGTTCGACCCTGAGTGTCGCGCGCGTGGCTTGAAAGAGGGCACTCAAGCTCCTGATGACCTTCAGGCATTGGCGCAGAATACCATCGACTCGATGCGCACTGCTGAGGCGGGCGGTTCGCAGTTGCAAATTTCGCCGTTGCGATTGTCGGCCTCTCAGCCCATTGTGACCAATCTGGGCACTTTCGTTGTGACGGGTTCGGTATCGCGTTCATTGTTGGCGTTTCGTTCCATCAACACGCGCACTAAGCTGTTGTCGCTGGCGTTCGTGTTCCTGACTTCTGGGTTGTTCTGCTATGGCTTGGCTCGCTATCTGGCCGCACCTGTCGGGCGCATTCGGCAAGCGACGCAGCGCCTATCTTCGGGCGATTTGAGCGCGCGTGTCGAACCCAACCACGTGCCGCGCGGCTATGATGAAATCGCCCATCTGGCGCACGATTTCGACTTGATGGCCGACCGGATGCAAAGCCTTGTAACTGCTCAAAACCGCCTGTTGAGCGATGTCTCGCACGAACTTCGCTCGCCGCTGGCGCGCATGAGCCTCGCTTTGGAATTGGCGCGGCGCGGCGACGAGGCGAAGAAGCAAAATGCCATCGAGCGCATCTCGCGCGAATCAATGCGACTCGACTCGCTGATTGGCGAACTTCTGACGCTGTCGCGCCTCGAAAATGGCCTCCGTGCCGAAACGCTGAACAACACTGTTGATATGGCTGCTGTTGTAGGCGGAGTCGAGGCCGACGCCGAGTTCGAAGCCCAGAACGCAGGACGCGGTTTGAAGGTGACGTATGAAGGACCAGATCAGGGAGTTATTTTGCGCGGCGACCCCGAACTTTTGCATCGTGCCGTCGAGAATGTGACACGCAACGCCCTGCGACATACCAACGATGATTCGACTGTCGCCCTCGAATTAAACACCGATGGACAAGAGATTGTCATCACCGTTTCCGATGGTGGCCCCGGTGTTCCGCCCGACGAACTGGAATCCATCTTCCGTCCGTTTTATCGTGTTGAAGGCGCCCGTGACCGTCCCGATGGTGGCACTGGCACTGGCCTTGGACTCGCCATTGCGCAGCGTGCTATCGCCGCTCACGGCGGCACGATTTCGGCTTCGAACCGCCCTGAAGGCGGGTTGTGCGTGCGTCTGTCGCTCCCCAAAAATCGTGTGTTAGCAAAGAGCGAAAAATCTCTCGTTGCGGCCTAAATCAACAGTGTTATAATGGGAATTGTCCCTGAGGGGATCTCATGAATAACATATCGCGTTTCGCTCTTTTGGCTACTGTAGCCATGCCCCTGCCGACGTTCGCCGCGCCCGCTTCCGACCCACTGGAAAAGCCTGTTTCTGTGCTCGCTCTGGCGGGCTATGCGCCGCTCGCGGGCGAGGGAATAGCCATCACGCTCAGTGATCGCAGCCTGCCCGCTTCCAAAAATTTCTCATCGGTTCTGCCGGGGTTGGTTCACGACTTCGACGTGCTCACACTCGTCAATGACCTACGATTCGCGGGCGCGCTGGGCATTTCGGTGGGAGGCGTTCGCCTCACCAATCAATCGAGCATCATTTGTACTGGGCCGCGTATTTTGGTCGATAAAAAGCCTATCGCTATCCCGGTACGTATCGAAGCTGTTGGTAATGCAGGGCTGATGAAAGCGCATTTGGAAGTCAAAGGCGGCGTTGTTGATAACTTCAAAAATGCTGGGCCGCGCGTTCAGATAAGCATTGCGAACAAGTTGCAATTAGGCGCCGCGTCGTTGCCCTCCAAGGTAGGCCGAACGTCAAACTAGCGGGCGCTTTATGGCCCGTATTATTTTCTCCCTCCTCCTTCTGGTTATTTTCGCGCTACCGGGACTGGCTCAATCTGTTGCGAAGGATTTTGCACAGGCCGAAGCCGCCTGGGAGCGCGAAGACTACAAAAGCGCTGAAACACACTTCGACCGCGCATTGCGTGCTTCCAAGGGCAATGCCGATGCTGAGTCCATCGGGTTTTATGGTCGCGGTGTCGCGCGTTTGCAACTACACAAATGGAGCGGAGCCAAGGACGACTTGACGCGCGCCATTGAACTCGACCCCAAAAACGCTGATGCATTCTCGTCGCGCGCTATGGCGCGCAAAGGGTTAGGCGACTACGATGGGTTACTCGACGATGCTCATGAGGCGGCGCGACTAAATCCCACTGAGTACGCTTCTTTCGAGGACGACGCTAAATCGACCGCCCTTTACCGGCGTGTGTTGCAGTTGTTCGTGGGGTTGGCGGGGATTTTATTAGTCGCGGGCGGTTATGCATTAGTGCGCGTTTTGATTCGCATTACGCGCGCTGAGCGTGAGGCTAACCGGGTCGCGGGCTAAAAGGGTAGCGGGTTGTGTAGCCTAATGGGGTTCATGAATCCATCCGCTTCGCCGGTTCTTATCGTCGGCTCAGTTGCTCTTGATTCGGTCGAAACTCCGTCCGGTCACGTCGAAAACGCGCTCGGTGGCGCCGCTACCTATGCTGCCACTGCCACTTCTTTGTTTGCCCCTGTTCGTTTGGTTGGCGTCGTCGGTGACGACTTCCCCGTTGAACACACGCAATTTCTGGAAGGGCGTGGCGTCGATCTGGGCGGTTTGCAGCGTATCGAAGGTGGCAAAACCTTCCGCTGGAAAGGCGACTATCTGCGCGACCTCAATCAAGCCGAAACCCACCAGACGCAACTCGGCGTGTTCGAGTCGTTCGAGCCACATCTGCCCGGTGAGTATGCCGACACACCGTTCGTCTTTTTGGCGAACATCAATCCTGGATTGCAATTAAAGGTCTTGGAAGCGGTGCAATCACCCAAGTTGGTTGTGTGCGACACCATGAACCTGTGGATCAACCTCGCGCGCGAAACCGTTCTCGAAGTGCTGTCGCGTGCCGATGTCGCCGTCATGAACGATGGTGAGGCTAAGCTGTTGTTTGAACAAGACAACGTCATTAATGCCGGACGCGAACTGCTGAAACTTGGCCCCCGCGTTGGCATCATCAAAAAAGGCGAGCATGGCGCCCTGATGTTTTCGGGCGATGATATTTTTGCTGCGCCTACCTATCCCATCGAAGAAGTCGTGGATCCAACTGGGGCGGGCGACTCGTTTGCGGGCGCTTTCACTGGCTTTCTGGCGCAAACCGGCGACATCTCGCTGGAGAATATGCGTCGCGCCGTTGTTTATGGGGCTTGCGTCGCTTCCACGACTGTTCAGGACTTCTCGCTGGGCGCGCTGGCCAAATTGGACATGGCAGAAGTCGAACGCCGCTATAAGTACGTTCAAGAAATGACCGCCTTCTAAAGCAGGCCACTTATCTCCCCCCCTCTTTTGATTAGCGGCGCCGTGCACTGACGCTGAGGCAGGTGCCTGCACCGAGCGAAAAGGCGAGAAAACTCGAACCGCCATAGGAGAAGAAGGGCAGGGGAACACCCGTTACCGGCATGAGGCGCATCGTCATGCCGATGTTGATGATGCAGTGGAAGGCAAGAAGCGCCGAAAAGCCGCCGCATAGCAGGGTTCCGAAATAGGAATCGCCTTCGCCCGCCAGACGTGCGGTACGCCACAACAGCAGCAAATAGAGCAGTAGTAGAAACGAACCGCCAACAAACCCCCATTCTTCGGCGACGACAGTGAACACGAAGTCGGTGTGGTTTTCGGGAACGTAGTGGGCACGATTTTGAAGCCCCTGTCCGAAGCCCTGTCCGGTGATTTGCCCGCCCCCGATGGCGATTTGAGCCTGATTCAACTGGTAGCCCTCGCCGCGCAGGTTGGTATCAGGGTTCAAGAACACGGCCAGACGCTCTTTCTGGTGCTGTTTGAGTACGCCACCATTCCAAGCGCCCACGAACAGCGAGACGCCTATAAAGATAGCTGCCAATAGGTGAGTTGCGCGCGCCCCGGCAAAGAACGCGACGCCCAGCCAGATGCTAACGATGGCGATGGCAGTTCCGAAGTCGGGTTGTTTGAGAACTAGAAGCAGCGGCGGCAATAAGTACAAAAACGATAGCAGCAAATTCCGCCCGTTCTGGGCTTCTTTCTGACGTCGCGCCCAGAACGCGGCCAGGCACACCAATAGCGCGAACTTCGCGAACTCCGAGACTTGCAACGAGATCGGGCCTAGCTTAATCCACGATTTGGCGCCGTTGATGATGGGGGCAACGGAGCGCGGTAACACAAGCACTAGCGCCAAAGTGAGGAGAGTCCCGATGTAGAGCGCGGCTTGGGCATGGACGAGCGAGCGGTAACGAGCCATCGCTATGGCGAGCATAGCGATAATTCCCAACGCGACGAATCCGGCCTGTTTGACGGCGTCTCCCGCCGCTGCTGTTTCGCCACGAGTCGCGGAATAGACGCTCACCACACCCCACAGCGAGATAACGACGACGAGTGCCGCCAGTACCCAGTCGAAACCGCCCTTTTGTTTGCCCGATTCGATAAAATCGGACGACGCCACATAAGACGGCAATTGAGGCGCAGAAGAAACGGAAGCGGCCATTTTAGGAGAGTTTAGAGTGTGCCCATACTGCTACTCAATTCGCCGAAGCGATGTCCCATGCCCAAACTTCACACACCCATTTCAAAACACGACTTTCATCAAGGCGACTTGAGTGCCCCCATCCAACTTGTGCAATTCGGCGACTTCGAGTGCCCTTACTCTGGCGCGCTCTTCGGGACTCTCAAACAGTTACAGCAAGAGGAAGGCGCCAACCTGCTGTACGTCTTCCGCCCATTCCCGCTTTCTGACATTCACCCCCACGCCCACATCGCCGCCCGCGCGGCCTACGCCGCCAATGAACAAGGCCACTTCTGGCCGATGTACGACGCACTTTTCGAAAACCAGAACGCCCTTGGAGCCACTTTCCTGAAGATGTACGCCCGCGACCTGGGCCTTGATGTCGCCCAATTCGAAGCCGATTTCCGCTCCGACAAGTACGACGCACAAATCGCCCACAGCGTCCACGACGCCACCGCCAGCGGTGTTCATGGTACTCCCACGGTGTACATCAACGGTGAGTTCTTTGATAACCGCGAGGGGCTATGGAAAATTGGCCGTCTCCATGCAGCTGTGCGCGCCGCGAGTTAATTGGAAGTCCTTTTTCCTATCGCACTAAAACTCTGCAAGATGAATAAAACTCCCTTCCTGGCATAATCAAATCCTGCGTTGGCGAGTTATCTCGTCGGTTTTGTGCTGGCGTGAGGTTGGGGGTTACCTCAATTTTTCCGGTGCGTAGTCGCTCTGGCTCAACTGAGATAAGTTCCGTGAATCCTAATCTGTGGGAGGATTCTCGCAATATTCATGATTTCGATTGCAGAGTACATAACATGGCGCCCTTAGACTTTGGCCCGCTCTTTTATGCAGTTGAATCCGAAACATTTTTGGCCGCCGCACAATTTTTGTGCGCTTGACGGAGAACTCGGCGCGTTGGAGACCGCGCAGATTGTTGTTCTACCCGTTCCCTACGACTCCACGACGACATGGCAGGGGGGCACGCGTGATGGTGCCGGAGCCATTCTCGATGCTTCAATAAACATGGAGTTGTTTGACCGCGAGCTTGAACGCGAAGTGTGCGAGGTCGGTATTCACACCACCAACGATATTGAACCGGTCATGAGTAGCCCGCGCGATATGGCGCGTCGTATCGAGGATGTTGTGGGTGAGGTACTTGATCTGGGCAAATTCCCAGTGATGTTGGGGGGCGAACATTCGCTAACTTTAGGTGGAGTGCGGGCACTCGCGAGTCGTAGCGAACATGTCACCGTTGTTCAAATCGATGCCCACACCGATTTGCGCTTCGAATACTGCGGGACTCCCTTTGGGCATGGTTGCGTTATGCGCCGCTGCTCCGAATTGGAAAATGTGGACATCGTGCAAATTGGCCTTCGTTCTACTTCGCGCGAAGAGTGGGAGCTAAAACCGGAAAACGTGACTCAGTTCTGGGCCGACGATATTCTGGCCGATTTCAAGGCGAATTTGCCGAATATCCTGTCCTATATTCAGGGCGATGTCTATCTGACATTCGATGTCGATGGTTGCGACCCATCGTGGATACCAGCCACTGGAACGCCTGAACCGGGTGGATTTTCGTTTTATCAGGTGCGCGATCTGTTTCGTGCTCTGTGCAACAAGCCCGACGTGAATGTGCGCGCCTTCGATTGCGTCGAACTAATCGGCGGACATCCCGCCAGTGCTTTTGCTGTGGCCCGCCTGATTTATAAAGTGATGGGCTACGTGACGCAAGAGTAGGCAAAAACTCGCCAACTTTTCGCCTTCCGAGGCGTTAATAATATGAGGGCGTATGTCTTACTCACCTTGGCAATGTGGTGTACAAGCGATTTTTACTAATGTGAAACAAAAGTGAAACATACGCCCCTTAAGATGATTGGCGCTTGAGACGCCCATTGACGTGCAAAGAAGTCTTCCGAATAAACTGCGCGCCAATGGGAGAAAAGCCAAAACTTCCCTCAGGAGTTTGGGCTGGCGTTTTTGAAACGTCCTCTTCTCTTTTTTAGAGGTTTTTTCGCAATATGAAACTCGTAGAAGCCGTTGTGCGGCCCCACAAACTGCAAGATGTCAAAAGCGCCTTGGCCGATATTGGTATCGTCGGCATGACCGTCACCGATGTACGTGGATGTGGCCGTCAAAAAGGCCATGTCGAGCGCTATCGCGGTTCGGAGTACACCGTCGACTTGCTCAGCAAAGTCAAAATCGAAGTCGCTGTCAAAGATTCGCAGGTTGACGAAGTCGTGGAAACCATTGCTTCGGCTGCCCGTACCGGCGAAATCGGCGACGGAAAAATCTTCGTTCGACCCGTAGAACAGGTCTACCGCGTTCGCACTGGCGACCGCGACGAAGACGCTCTTTAAGCATTCCAACCAGCAAAAACGCCCTATCTTCGGAGAGGGTGTTTTTCTGTACCAAAAATCGCCTTGAACTCCCATTTCAGGGCAATTTCTTAAACATTTCGAAAAATTTTCGTTTGTTTCTAGAGAGTTAATAAACAGTCTCTTTAAGCTACTGCTCATGCCACAAAAGTACAAACTCGAATACATCTGGCTCGATGGATACAAGCCCGTGCCCAACCTGCGCGGCAAAACCCTCATCAAAGAGTTCTCCGACTTCCCAACACTCGAAGAACTGCCTTACTGGGGCTTCGACGGCTCCTCGACGCAACAGGCCGAAGGTCACTCGTCGGACTGCGCCTTGAAACCCGTCGCGGTTTACCCCGACCCCGCCCGCACCAACGGCGTGTTGGTCATGTGCGAAGTCATGATGCCAGACAAAGTGACTCCACATCCCTCGAACGCTCGCGCGACCATTCTGGATGATCCCGGCGCCTGGTTCGGTTTCGAGCAAGAGTACTTCCTGTACCAGGATGGCCGTCCTTTGGGCTTCCCTGAGCAGGGCTTCCCCGCACCACAAGGCACCTACTACACCAGCGTTGGCTACCAGAACGTTGGCCACCTCGCGCGTGGCATCGTAGATGAACACCTCGATTTGTGCCTGGCTGCTGGCATCAACCACGAAGGTATCAACGCCGAAGTCGCCAAAGGCCAGTGGGAATTCCAAATCTTCGGCAAAGGCTCCAAGCGCGCCGCCGACGAAGTGTGGTTGGCTCGTTACCTGCTTTACAGGTTGTGCGAGAAATATGAAGTGGACGTCGAGATTCACTGCAAACCCATCAAGGGCGACTGGAACGGTTCAGGAATGCACGCCAACTTCTCGACCGAGTACATGCGTGAAATCGGTGGCAAAGAGTACTTCGAGAAATTGATGTCCGCCTTCGAAGCCGAAAAACTCGAACACATCGCGGTTTACGGCCCCGACAACCACCTGCGTTTGACCGGTCTGCACGAGACTGCCGCTATCGACAAGTTCTCCTATGGCGTTGCTGACCGTGGCGCTTCCATCCGTATCCCTCACTCGTTCGTCCAGAACGACTACAAGGGCTATCTCGAAGACCGCCGCCCCAACTCGCAGGGCGACCCATACCAGATCGCTTCGCGCATCCTGAAGACCATCTCGTTGGTTCCCACCGAATAATTCGGCGGACTTAGTTTCTAAAGCGAAAAGCACAAACCCACCATCCAAATCAGATGGTGGGTTTTGTGCTTTGTAGTTTCTTACCCCGTTCACTCCTATTTTTATGACTGGGTGAAAAGGCAGAAAACGGTGTGTGAATTCGTGTTTTCAGTAAAAATAAGGGCAATGAAATACTTTGTATTCATCTCTTCCCTAGTTTTATTCCCTTGGGCTGCACACGCTGACTACTCCAAACTGGCCGATTATCACGCGATGCCGGGAGTCGGGGGTTCGATAAGTCCAACGTTAGGGGAAAATAAGGCAATCCGTCTGGTGCGCGAATTTGTTGTGCTGACGGCTAACTCTAAAGATTACTCGGCACGTGCCGATTTCGTGCTTTCTAATACAACTGGCCAGACACAGACGGTTGCCATCAGCTTTCCTGAAGGTAATTATGGTGGTGAGAATGCGTATTTATCACCGCCGAAAACGGGGTTCCTCAGTTTTAAGGCGTTCGTGAATGACCGCTCTATTACGGCGAAACGTGTTCTACGCAAAGATGCAGATACAAGTGGTTTTAACTCGTACTGGGAGAAAAACTTGTTGTTTGCCCCACACCAGAAAATTTCTATACGCTATGAGTATTCGTCGCCTTATGGCGAATCGGTTCACTGGGGGATGAGCCGAATTTTGCCGTATTGGTTTATGGGCCAAAATTGGAACGGGCCAGTAGATGAATCAACTTTAGAATTGCGTGTCACACAACCCGGATTATGGCGCGTTGTTGCTAATGATGACACTCACAATTCGTTGGCTTTTCAGGTGAAAAGTTTGCCTGCAGAGGCGAGGTTTCGCCACACATGGAAAAATCGGAAAGCCCAAAACGGAATACGAGTTGGTTTGGAGCGTGTCGTTCCACTCTGGCGAGAGGATACCGTAGGAACCCGCCTCGGGACTGACAACTCAAAAGAATCGCGGATCGCTGCGGCTCTCACTGCCCAAGTAGTGCGAGTTGGGCCAATTTCCTCAGATTTGAAAGAAGCACCAAGCGCGCCTCACTCAACCGCAGGATTTACTTTAAATGGCGTATTCTATGTTGGTGAGTCCCATCTAAGCAATTTGATTAGTGAGTGGGCGGCAGAACAAAACCCCAGAATTGGCTCGCGATTGGTTATTTCAGGTCTTGAAGGTTTCGATTGGTATGTGGGAAAGACGCATATTCATGGGAAGATGGGGGAAAATATACTGACTATCAACGGTAAAACAGTGGCGCTGGGAACTCCAATTATTTCTGCTCCCACTGGAGGTTGGTTCGCGTTGTACATTCCCATCACCCCACTTGCCAATGCTTTAGGCTGGAAAGTGACTATGCAGGGCGAACGGTTATTCACTCTGGAACGAGGTAATTGGAAGGCCTAAGTAACCAGCAGTACGATTTACTCATATTGAGCTTAAGTTTTTGTGTTTTTTCGCTCGAATTGGTAATATAGCGCTGTCCAAAATTGCGGAGGTTGGTTTGATAGAGAGTGGTGGAGGGTGTCTCAGGCACTCCTCAGCGAGTTATGACTGATGTGTGCGGTTTGTATTCCGTTTGCCAGTCCCTCGAAACACACCCGAAACATCGTCAGGGTTAAATTCAAAGCATCCAACTTTTCGGCGAGCGTTTGCGCGCAAGTGTGAACCCTCAAAAAAGAGGACTCAAACAAACTCATGGCAGACATTCAATCGGTCATCCAAATGGCCCAGGAAGAGGGCGTCGAGTTCATCGACCTCAAATTCGTCGGCTTGCTCGGCGACATGCAGCATCTGACCTATCCGGTACAGTCCGCTCTTAACGAAGACTTTTTCACGGATGGCGTCGGTTTCGATGGCTCTTCGGTTCGTGGTTTCCAGACCATCGATAAGTCGGACATGATGCTCGTCCCCGACATCAGCACCGCGATCATCGACCCCATCTACGACACGCCCACCCTGTCGGTGTTCGCCAACATCATCGACCCCGTTACGCGCGAACCTTACTCCCGCGACCCTCGCTTCATCGTAACCAAGGCTCTCAGCTACCTCAAATCGACTGGTATCGGCGACCAGGTGTTCTTTGGCCCCGAAGCTGAGTTCTTCTTGTTCAACGGCGTTTCGTTCGGCGGCCACCGCGCCCCCGGCGGTCCCGATGGTCACTTCTCGCACTACAAAGTCGAGTCCGTCGATGGCGACTGGCACAACGCCGACCCCGTCTTCGACGAAATCACCGGCGAATACAACTCCGGTCACCGCACCCGCAACAAGGGCGGCTACGTTCCCGTTCCACCTCAGGACAACTTGGTTGAAGTCCGCAACGACATCGTTCGCCACCTCTATCAGGCTGGCATCGGCGTTGACCTGCACCACCACGAAGTCGCATCGGGCGGTCAGTGCGAAATCGGCATCTCGCTGCAAGACATCGCGACCATGTGCGACACCATGATGTTGCACAAATACATCGTGAAAAACGTTGCTGCCAAGCACGGTTTGACGGCCACCTTCATGCCCAAACCAGTCTTCGGCGACAACGGCACAGGTATGCACTGCCACCAGTCCATTTGGAAAGATGGCAAAACCTTGATGTACGATGAAAATGGCTACGCTCAGTTGTCCGACCTCGCACGCTGGTATATCGGCGGCATTTTGAAGAACGCGCCTTCGTTGCTCGCGTTCACCAATGCTTCGACCAACTCCTACCACCGTTTGGTGCCCGGCTACGAAGCTCCCATCTACTTGTTGTACTCGCAGCGCAACCGCTCGGCGGCTGTCCGCATCCCGTTGTACTCCAAGTCACCCAAAGCCAAGCGCATCGAGTTCCGCACACCTGACGTAACCGGCAACATTTACCTGTCGCTCGTCGCTCAGTTGATGGCGGGTATCGACGGTATCCTCAACAAAATTGAACCCGGCGATCCATTCGACAAAGACCTCTACGAGTTGGAACCCGAAGAGAAAGAGGGCATCCCAACCGTTCCCGGCTCCTTGGAAGAAACACTCGACAACTTGGAGAAGGATCACGCCTACCTGACCGCTGGCGGCGTGTTCACCGAAGACCTCATCGAGAAATACATCGAACTCAAGCGTGGCGACGTAGACGCTCTCCGTCTGCGCCCCCATCCCTACGAGTTCAACCTGTACTTCGACGTGTAAATCGAACTCAATTCAAAAAGCGCCGCTCCAGTTGGAGCGGCGCTTTTTGTTTGCTCGAATGCCGATGAAATTACACTCGGTTTATGCCTCGCCCCCGTCTCAAAAAGCAAGAATTAGTTCTCATCGGTTTGCCGACACTACTTATATTGGGCGGGGCTGCTTTCTTTGCTCGCCAACAAACCATTCGTGAGCAGGACAGCAGTGGTGCTTATCGTGCCGAGATTACGGGCGTTGAAGTTTTGCCTGTTTCGCCCTTTGAAGCGTGGCAGGGTTTCGATACCAAAGTCATCGTTTCGGTGAAAGATTTAGGGCAGTTAAAAGTGCCCGCTGGCCTCAAGTTATTTGACACCAAACATCTTGAGCAAAACGTTATTCTTACAGGGCGAGTGAATGGGCAGGCCAAAAGCTTCCCCGTTTCCTCGAAAGATTTCGGTAATGGATTCGAGCCGCAGCATCCCGGTGTATTGCGCGCATTGATGCTGCCGAGAAGCGAGGAACTCAAAGATACCATCACCTTTTTAGCGGCGACTTCAGGTTTCGATTCTGACTCCCCCGTTCAATTGCGCGGTGAACTTTGGATTCGAAAGATAGCTTCCGCCCCGTTATCCACGACTTCTGCTCCGCCGAATTGGACTTTGAAAAAGAATATGTGGGAGGCACTGTTGGAAACCCACTCAAAAATAGCGAACCTCTCTCAAACGCTACCTCAAGGCCAGACGGCTAATATCGACCTTACAGCACCACCCGTTGAAAAAGTGCGGTACGACTTGCTTTCGCCCGTCTACGCTCACACGGGAATGACAGGAGATAATGGCAGTGGATTCGTCCATATCGACTTCAAACCGAACTCCTTCTCCAATAAATACCCACTGCTACGCTCAACGGCAGCCGAAGTCTTCGATGAGAGTGGGCGTGTTGTCCCATTAAAAGGTTCTGGCGGTTTCAAGGCCTACAAAACAGTGGGGTGGGATATGAATACTCGTCCCGTCAGTGCCGTTGTACGTTTGCCTCTAGAAGACGTGCCGCTCGAACGGGGGCGCTTGACCATGAAAGTGTGGTTTGCTATCGAGGATGGTTGGCCGATTTTGGTCGAATCTGAGGTACGCCCCGCGTGGATGTCCAAACGTCCTCGTACCCTTCAACTTCAAAAATTGACCGTCGAAGCAGGGCATGTTATCGCGATGGTTCATTACAGCGGCATTGCTCCCCTCAGGCCTGAAGGCGAGCTTAATTATCAGCCCTCGAATCGGCATCTCTTCTTCGATGGGCGCGATGATACAAATGTCAAATTGATTCCAAACGTCCCCTACAAGCGCCTTTATACCTATTGGTCGCAGCATTACACGCTTCCCAGTGGCAAAAGTTACTGGTTCCCCAACTCGGTCGATATTCAATCCATCGATTGCGATGCTACCAACAACTGCCGCATCGACTACAAAACTAACGCCCTGAATGTCCTCAAACCGGGACAATCCGCGCAATTTTCTGCTCATATCGGAGTAGAGGGCGACGGGTTTTTGCCCATACATGCCAAAATTACGCGCCCTTTGAAATAGGATTGTGCTCGATTAATTTCAAATAAGGCGTCGCTTTTGCCCATTCTCGCGTGGAGCAACCTCATGAAAAACTCTCTTTACATCGCGAGTGCTTTGGTTTTAATCCCCACTCTGGCGTGGTCACAAGATACCGACGATAGCCACACCGTTCAAGCCGGGACGCGCGTCGGGCGCATTTTTATTGGCGATACCAAAGGCGCAGTTGCCAGACGATTGGGCAAACCTACACGAGCTTTTACGCTTGGAAGCGGCCTCACTTCTCAACTGTGGCGAGGCAAAACCGTAGGCGATTTAGGTGCCCGCAACACGCTTGAAGTGGTTTATCGCAATGGTATCGTGACTCAGGTCGAGGCCACCAGTTTGGTTTTCGAGACACCGGGCGGCCTGTCGTTATCTTCGGCGCGCAGCAAGTGGGAAAACACCTATGGGCGCCCCTTGGTTTCAACCTACAACTATCGAAGTGGCAACCGCAAACGTTACATCGACTGGAAGGCCAAAGGCATCGCCCTTGAACTCGTTCAAGGCCCCGATGCTGGCGATGAGTGGACGTATCAAACCCTCATCGTGCATAAAAAAGGTGTTGCTGTTGTGCCAGACAAAAATGGATAACACCCAAAAACACAAAACGCCGCTTCAGTCGAAGCGGCGTTTTGATTTATATGGGACTAGGTTTTCTATGATTAAGCGCTTTGTAATCTTTAGGTGCAGACATACTCTCTTCACCTCTGACCCTGATGAAACCAAAGCTCAATGCACGCGAATTGATATTGATGACGCTGCCAGTGCTGATACTGGGCGGTGCGGTTTTCTGGCGCTCCTTGCGTTCTGACATCTCTTCAAGGTTCGGTCTTTTCGATGAGTCGAAGCCTCTTCACGTCACCTATTCAGCGTTTGAGCCAGTTGAACTATCTCCCTACGATGTATCGCGTGGTTACAGCTGGAGCGTCAAAAGTGATGTAAAGATGGTTGGAATCGCTAATGTCCCTCCTAACTGGAAGGAAACTGCTCAGGGGCTTGGCGAGCGAATGAACACATGGCTTGTTTACAGACGCGGCAAAACTTGGAGAATTGCTCGTCCTCCGAAGAAAGATTCGTTTTGTGTGGAAATTGCCACCACTTCTGATGATGGTAGTGAGATACGGGTTGACTTGCGGACTGTACCGCGAGATGCCGAAGAAGTGCGTCTTCGGGGGAGATTCAGACGTGAGCAATGGTTTACTGGCCCTTTGCCCACTGGTTGGAAACCTCCTGCCAATATGATGATTTCTGGCCCTCACCGCATTCTGACTGTGGAATCCAAACCTTTCGATATTCCAATAAAGGAACCCGGTCAGCCGTTTCCTTCTTCTCATGTCTCACGGACTACACCATTTCAATTAGTTGATGCTAAATGGATTATCGACTCTGAGCAGAACCACTTCCTATTGCAATTGAGACGCACGGATGGGCAGAAATGGAATTTCGATGCCCAGACTTTAATAAACGTGAGCGATGTGCGCATCCAAGACGAAGATGGGAATTTGCAGGGCATAGGAGAGAGCAGTCCGACATGGGTAAGCCAAACATTCTTCAGCCCACAAAAGTTGGAGTCCGATTTAATTATCAAATTCGTCGTGCCTGAGGGAAATTATAAATCCCCCGATTATATATACGCTAAAGGGCCGCTTAAGCTTCGGGCTAAGGTGAGCGATTGGAAATGTTGGCCGTTGGATATTAGCGTGTCTGTGCCTCGTACAGTGATGAAATTAAGAGATTTTGGGGCGCCTACACCCAATCGTTAGACTTTGGCGCTTCCTTATGGCGCATTCAAATCAACTTATGGTCTCGGTGTCGGGCATTCGCGGCGTGGTCGGCGCGTCGCTGACGCCGGGTGTCGCGCTCGATTTCGTTCAATCTTACGTCGCGTATTTGCGCGAGTCGAATCCTAAACCGCTCATTATTCTGGCGCGCGATACGCGCCCGACTGGCGAAATGATGCTTCATGCCGCGCTTGCAGGCTTGTTGGCTGGGGGCGCCCGTGTTCTGGATTTGGGTGTTGTTTCGACCCCCACGCTTCAATACGCCATCAAGCGATTGGGTGCGCAAGGGGCTATCTGCATCACGGCGTCACACAACCCCGTCGAGTGGAATGCGCTTAAATTTTTCCAGCCCAGCGGCATGTACCTGAACAAAGATCAGGGCAATGAAGTTATCCGCCGCGACATCGGCAAAGACTTCCATTGCAACACGTGGCAGGAAATGGGCACGCTCGAAAACGACTCCGAAGGTGAAGCCATCGAAGCGCATCTGCAAAAAATTCTCTCGCTGATTGATGTCGAGAAAATCCGCGCTCGCAAATTCAAAGTGGTGCTTGATGCCTGTAATGGCGCGGGCGGCACCATCTCGCCAATTCTGCTCGAACGTCTTGGTTGCGAGGTCATCATCATCAACGGCGATTTGCATGGTGTGTTCGCACACAACCCCGAACCGCTCAACGAGAACATGGTTCAGCTTATGGATGCTGTGAAGGCGCATGGCGCCGACATCGGCTTCGCACACGACGCCGACGCTGACCGTGTCGCGGTTGTTACCAATGATGGCGACCCGATTGGTGAAGATTACTCGCTGGTGTGGGGCGTCGCTCACGTGCTGAAAAACCGCACCAAAGGCCCGGTTGTTACCAACCTTTCCACTTCGAGTGCGGTTGAAACACTCGCCGAGCAGTACGGCTGCGAATGCTTCCGTACCCCCGTTGGCGATGCCAACGTTTCGGGCAAAATGCTCGATGTCGATGCTGCTGTCGGTGGAGAAGGCAATGGCGGCGTCATCTGGCCCGAAATGCAACTGGGACGCGATGGCATCGCTGCTATTGGTCTGGTACTCGAATTTCTGGCAGTGGAAGGCAAAACTGCCGCGCAAATCCACGCCGAGTTGCCGCGCTACACCATCCTCAAAACCACTCACGACTTGCCCCGCGAGAAACTGAAACCGCTCTTCGAATATCTCAAGTCGAAATACGCGCAGGCTGCGCTCGATGAGCGCGATGGTTTGCGCCTCAACTTCGAAGACAAGAGTTGGGTTCACGTGCGCGGTAGCGGCACCGAGCCAATTGTACGCCTTATTTTGGAAGCGCGAACTGCCGAACAAGCCCAGAGCTTGCAGGACGAGTTCAAGGCTGAAATCGCCTCGCTTGTCTAACTTGCTTCTCCGCAGTTGGTGGTAATTTACCGCCAACTGCGGAGCGATTTCTGGACAAGGGCGTCCGGCGTTTGTATCATTTACAGTAGCAGAGGCATTTTGGCACGGCCAAAATCGAGCCTCTATGTATCATGTCTGTCACTATCGTCACGCCCGAAATCTCCGCTTTGGCCTATGCCACAGGCGCCGCGTGCCGTCAGTTCATGGTAATACCCCTGCGACGACGAAATACGTCCGTTTAAATATGTGGCCTTGAAAAGCGCTCGGAATCCGAACGGAAGCGTTCGTGCGCTTCGTGCTTTTATCGCTTTGAAGTAGCGAAGTTGGCCGCTAAAATCTTCCAAAATTTGTCTTAAATCAACTTTCCAGTTGATCACCATGAAAAACGTGTGCGGAAATTCACTTTCAACAGGTGCTTTTCGCTTCCAGAACAATGTCCGCTCAAAAAATTCTTCAAGCCGCCGTTGATGCGGCTCTTGCCGACTTCGATGTCTCGAATGTCGCTCCCGAAACGCTGCAAGTTGTGGCCGCCTCGAACCCACAGTTCGGCGATTATCAGTGGAATGGCGCGCTTCCGCTCGCCAAAGCGCTCAAGCAAAAGCCGCGTGACATCGCGACGCGCGTTCTCGAAAAGCTCGACGTTAGTTCCATAGCCGAGTCGCCCGAAATCGCTGGCCCTGGTTTCTTGAACTTCCGCTTGAAGACGGACTGGCTGGAACAGGCTCTCGAAACCGCTCGCCAGAGCGAGCGGTTGGGCGTTGAAACGGCTGAAACGCCACAGCGCTATATCGTCGATTTTTCCAGCCCCAACGTTGCCAAGCCAATGCACGTCGGGCACATCCGCTCCACCATCATCGGCGCCGCTATCGTGCGGATGCTGCGTTTTCAGGGGCACGAGGTTATCAGCGACAATCACATCGGCGACTGGGGGACGGCCTTTGGCAAAATCATCGTCGGTTGGAAGAGCGAACTGGACGAGGCCAATTTAGCAGCTGACCCTATCGGCGAAATGGAGCGGCTGTACAAGCTCATCAACGAACGCGGCAAAACCGACTCTGCCGTCGAAGATGCCGCACGGTTCGAAACCGCCAAGTTGCAAGCGGGCGACGCCGAAAACCTCGCCATTTGGGGCAGGGTGCGTGACCTGTCTCAGCAGCAGTTCGACCACATTTACTCGCGACTCGACATTTCATTCGACGAAACGTTGGGCGAAAGTTTCTATAACCCGCGCTTGCCATCCCTCGTGAACGAATTAATCGAGCAGGGCTTGGCGCGCGAGTCGAACGGTGCTATCGCGATCTTCTCGGATAGACAGGGAGAACCCAAGGACGACCCATTCCTCATCTTCACCGATGGCGAATGGCGTGATGCCCCCGCTCTGATTCGGAAATCGGATGGAGCTTCGCTTTATGCCACCACCGATTTGGCGACGTTGGAATATCGCATCAAAACCTGGCAACCCGACGAAATTGTGTATGTCACCGACGCGCGTCAGGCCGGACATTTCAAGCAGTTCTTCGCCGCCTTCCGGCGTTGGATGCCTGCTGAGAAAGTGCGACTCTACCATGTAGCGTTCGGCATGATTCTGGGCGAAGACAGGACTCCGCTCAAAACCCGCGAAGGTGGCACCGTCAAACTGGCTGCTCTTTTGGATGAGGCGGTCGAGCGGTCGCTGGCTATCGTGCGCGAGAAGCAACCCGATTTGGATGAGGAAACGGCGCAGCACATCGCACAGGTCGTCGGTATCAGTGCCGTCAAATACGCCGATTTATCGCAAAATCGGGCCTCCGACTATATCTTCTCGTGGGATAAGATGCTGGCGATGACTGGCAACAGCGCGGTCTACATGTTGTATGCCTACGCGCGTCCTCGGTCTATCTTCCGCAAAGCACAGGCAGAGGGCATTGATGTTTCGACTGCTGCACCGCGTCTTACTGAACCCGGCGAGATTGAATTGGCTAAGGTGTTGCTACGCTTCGACGAAGCATTGACAGGCAGCTTGCGTGATTATCGGTTGAATATTTTGACCGACTATATCTACGAGTTAGCCGGCGCCTTCTCGGCTTTCTATCGGGATTGCCGCGTTTTAGATGCTCCCGATGACGTGCGTGCCTCGCGTTTGGCATTATGCGACCTGACGGCGCGGACGTTGCAACAGGGACTCCAACTATTGGGAATTCAGACTTTGGAACAGATGTAGAATAGAGAACATCAAAAAAAGCATGAACTTCGCGGTGGTGAAAAGCATCCACAGTGCTACCAAAGAGGCAAATCATGGAAAAACTTGACA
The DNA here is from genome assembly GCA_004172935.1 of bacterium. Lineage (GTDB taxonomy): Bacteria > Armatimonadota > Abditibacteriia > Abditibacteriales > Abditibacteriaceae > Abditibacterium. The sequence continues at coordinate 212,844 of SDZD01000003.1, forward strand.
GAGATTTATATAACTGGCTATGGTTTTTGACAGGAGCTGCCGTTGTCATTTCAGCGGGTCTTGCAAAAATCAAATTAGGGGAATCGCGCCAATAAAACGGCGAGACGATTGCACGCAATGAAACGAAGGCCTCGCGCCTTCGTTTTTTATTTGCAGGATAGCTATGTCATACGAAGAAGACGCCCTTTCAAGCGCACGCTCCGACGAAACCTCGTCGGGCACAAACTCTAATGCCGAGCGCGAGGCAGATGCACGTTACCGGGCGCTTGCCTCGGTTCTGGTGATTTGGAGCACTACGCCCGAAGGCGAATTCTTCGAGCGCGAAACTGGCTGGCGCGAGTTCACCGGGCAAGCGCCCACTTTGGCTCGCGGTTTTGGCTGGCTTGATTGCGTTCACCCGGAAGATCTGGCTCAATTGCGCTCTGTCCTCAAACACGGTGCCCTCACCGAGCAAGCATTCGAGGCCGAATTTCGTCTGCGGCGCTTCGATGGCGAATATCGCATTGTGTTGGTGCGTGCCGTTCCTATTTACCACGACCAGAAATTTGTGGAGTGGGCAGGAACCCTCGCCGATATAGAAGAGGCTCGCCGCTCCGATGAGCGACTGCGTGAAGGCGAAGAACGTCTTCGTTTTGCTCTGGCTGTCAGTGGTGCAGCGGTGTGGGATTGGAACATCCAGACCGGCGACCTCGAATGGAACGACGGTTATCATCGTATTTTCGGCACTAACTCCGAAATACCGGGTGTGATGTCCGACTTTGTGGCCTGTATCCATGAAGACGACGCCGAGCAAATTGTGGCCAAGATTCACCAAGCGCTCAAAACCGACGATGTCACCAACCTGGAATATCGCATGGTGCATGAAGACGGCGCCGTGGTGTGGGTACGCATCATGGGGCGCGTGTTCTCCCGCGATGCAAGCGGTAACGCCATTCGCAAAATGGGCGTTATTACCGATATTACCGCCCAGAAAGAAGCCGAGGAAGTGCTTCGTCGCTCACAGATCGAACTGAGAAGCGAGGCGAATACCGCGCGTGCCGAAGCCGATGAACTGCGCCGCCGTTTGTTGGCGCGCTTGGTTGGAGCGCAGGAGGAAGAACGCCGCCGCTTATCGCGCGAATTGCACGACCAGATGGGGCAAACCCTCACTGTCGTTGCCATGAATTTGCGCGCGCTTTCAGAATACGTTCATGACGTAACCAGAGAGTTTCGGGGGGCCGATCCAACGCTCGAACTTGACATCGAACGTCGTTTCAAAACACTGCACACCGCAGTTGGTAATTTGGGTCAACAGGTCGGTTCGCTGGCGCGTGAACTGCGTCCGCCCTCGCTCGATACGTTGGGTCTAATCCCGGCCCTGCGTCAGTTTGTGGGCGAATGGGAGAGTGCCACTGGCATTGCTACCCAGTTCGATGTTCTTGGTTTCGGTGGCGAAAAATCGCGTTTCGACCCCGAAAGCGAAGTGGCCCTTTATCGTGTCATTCAGGAGGCCCTTACCAACGTGGCTCGCCACGCCGACGCCAAAACCGTGAGCGTGTTGTTGCAACGCCCCAATCGCGAAATCATGGCTATTGTCGAGGATAACGGCAATGGTTTTGACCCCGAACAAGTACCGCACAACAGGTTAGGATTGGTTGGTATGCGTGAGCGATTGGACGCAGTGGGAGGAACTTTCCAAATCGAGAGCAAACCTAATAGCGGAACTACTATTTTCGCGCGCGTGCCATTAAATTGAGGGAAAATTGTAATATAAGATGTGTTAGCTGCAAATACTCGTAATTAAAGGGATTATCCTGAGAGAAGCATTGGTTTCAGTCCGTCAGACTGAAAACGCGGATTATATCTAGGGTTATATCTTCTGGCCATGTCACTATGAAATCTGAAAGACCGTTGCGAGTGTTTGTAGCTGAAGACCACGCACTAGTGCGTGAGGGGTTGATACTGCTTATCAACGCGCAGAACGACATGGAAGTGGTAGGGTCGGCGGGCGATGGCGAGACTGCATGGAAAGTTTTGCGCGAGGTTTCGCCCGATGTCGCGGTACTTGATGTTTCGTTACCTCAACTGAATGGTGCCCAGGTTGCGGCGCGTATCAAAACGGCCCTCTCACACATCAAAATTCTGGGGCTATCTGCTTATGGCGATGCTGCCCACGTGCGCGCCTTTGTCGAGGCGGGGGCTTCGGCCTATGTTCTCAAGCACGCCGCCGCCCACGAACTGACCGATGCTATCCGCACTGTTGCCGCAGGGGGAACACACTTTGCGCCCGAACTGCTGCCTGTTGTGGGGGTGGAAGCCGGACAGGTTTTTCAAAGCGATATTCCCCTGTCTCCGCGCGAAGTCGAAGTGGTGCGGCTAGTGGCGTGGGGTTACTCCAACAAAGACATCGCGGCTCGTTTGCATGTATCGAGCAAAACCGTCGAGGGGTATAAAACCCGTCTTTTCGAGAAGTTGGGGCTTGGTTCGCGCGTCGAACTTGTGCGTTACGCGCTTAAACGCGGCTGGCTCAGCGAAGAGAATTAGAAGCCAACTCAAAACCATCCGATATTCGCCCCGTTCATACCACGAACGGGGCGTTCTTCTTTTTAAATTCCTCGGCATACATCACGTTCTTGAAGCGCCAGATATAAACCTGCCCATTGAAACTATAAGTCACCGGCTCCACGGGATGACAGCAGGACGATTTCAGAAATTCTTCGGCGCGTGACGACTTAAGTGCGCCGTAGTTAATGGCCGTGAAGAATACGAAGAGCGCTATCAGGCAGAACAGCAGCCCCGCTCCCAGTTGCGAGAATGAGTCGCTTGTGGCGCATAAATAGGCTCCTATCGTCACCAGTGGCACAGAAAGCCCCGCTCCCCATCCCGTTCCCGACGATGCGGCCCTGGACACGCTTTGATGCCGTAGGCACGCCTGACAACCGGGGACGTAGCGCCGCCCCGATGGCGAGTTCACGACAATATCGGCGTCGCGTTCGGCCTTCTCGAAACAACAGGCGCAGCGCTGAGGAAATTCAGCATCGGAGTGCGTCAGCACCACGCGATAGACACCGGAGGCTAATCGTGACTGTGCGAGGTTGGCTTCATGGGCAGTAAACGAGAAGTCATCGGCGTCGGTGAGGGCAGGAGAAGAAGGAGGCGTCCACAGCTCTTGAAATGCCTGAACCGATAGAGGACGCGCATCAATGGGAAGTTGCAGCGCCGCTTCGAGGGCCGAGTGCAGATGCGGAGCGATGTCGAGCGCGGGCAGTTCGACACCTGCGGCCCTGTCTACTGCTGAAGGGGGAGTGCTTGCGCCCAGTAAAAAGTACAGCGTGGCTCCCAGTGAGTACACATCCGAAGCCGCTCCCTGTGGGGCGTGCTCGCCATACGATTCGGGTGGCGCGTAGCCTGGCGTGCCAATACGCCCCGAAAGCGAAAGTGGTCGCGTCGAAATATCTTTCTCGTCGCATGGTTGCACGAGATCGAAGTCCAACAGTACGGCGCCCCGCTCGGTCAAAATAGCGTTTTCTGGTTTGACATCGAGGTGAACTAAATTGTGCTTGTGCAGTGCCGCCAATGCCCCGGCCAATTCGCTCGCGCAATTAAGCGCCTCTTGCATATCAAGTGCGCCTTGTGCCTCGATATGTTGATGAAGTGTCGGCCCTTCCAGTAACTCCATCGCTACATAAACGGTGTTGTTTTCGCGCCACGTCTCGAAAACTCGCGCCAGATGGGGATGCTCAATCGCCTTTAGTTGTTTAGCTTGTTCCAGCACTCGCTCGCCCCACGCATCGAGAAATTTGGCGCCGTCCTCGTCCACCACCACGATATTGTTTTGCTCGCGCCCGCATCCCGGAAACACGCACTCTTTGATGGCGACTCTTTGCTCACTCTCAAGGAGAAGCGCGCCATAGGTGATGCCATAGCCTCCGCGTCCGATTTCGCTTTCGAGTCGGTAGCGGCCCTCGCCTAAAAGCGTTTCTGTGGGCAAGGGGGTCGCAGCGAGAGCGGCAAGGAGCATAGGCTTACAGGAATGCAATCAGGTGCCGCTTTTCCTGATGAACGACGCTTGCTGCGGTTCGCCGCTTTTGAATTTACACCTCGAAGGGCGCCATATCGGGCGGTACGAAACGGGCGCGCGACATCGGATTCATCAAGGTACGTTTCGAGTAGAAACGCAGCGGTGCTTTGGAATCGCCCCACTCCTGTAGTAAGCGAGGAAAAACCTCTTCGAGTGAGCCACCATCGGCATTGGCAAATGCCCCGACATGGCGCACCCAGAAGATGGTGAGTGTTTCATGATAGCCGCTCATGGGGCCATCAATAACCCCGGTTGCGGCATTGTAGCGCTGGATGGCCGCGCGCATTCGTTGTAGAGCCTTTTCCGCGTCATTCTCGGCATACCAGAAGCTGAGAGCCACCGCTAAATGTGCCTCGTGCGTCCATTCGGCGCGCGGAAGAGTGCCTTCCTCGAATGCGGCCACCAATTCGGGCATCGGGCGAGACAGCATTTAAAAGCGGAAATTCCACTCCGAACGCGAGTAGCGCTTCTCGATGAGTTGCTCCACTCGTTCACCAGGCCACTTATCGGTCGGCTCATCGGCACCAAATGCTTGAGCCAACGCGCTTTTTACCTTGTCGCGTTCGAGCGGCACGTTGGTAATGAAATCGACGTGCGAACGTCTGGCGCGGTAATCTGGCTCTTTCGATGGCGGGCGCAGAACACTGCCGACCAACTCCAAATCGAAATCGACCAGCACCGTGCCGTGGAACAGGAAGAAACGAGCGCGTCGTTTTTGCGCGTTGCCCGAAAATTTGAGTCCGTTCCATGTCAGGTCGGTGTGACCCTGTATGGCGACTTCGCCTTCGAGATGGGGCTTAAGGGAGTCGCGCACTCGGCTCATCACGAACTCGTTGGTCGCGCTTACGTTCAGCGCTTGTCCGGCTTCGATGCGGCCAATCAGCGCATAGTTCAGGCAGCCTGGCCCTTGAAGCACGGTGCCCCCGCCACTGGCGCGGCGCAGAATAGGGATGTTGCGCGCGTTGCACTCTTCTATGTTGCTTTCGATGGCGGCGCGATTGGTGTAACCCAGTGCCACAAAGTAGCGCGGCGATTCCCAGAAGCGCAGCATTGGGGCGCCGCCCTCTTCTTCGGCGAAGTCGAGCAAAGCTTCGTCTAGTGCGAGGTTGCCAGCAGGTGTTGGTGATGAAAAATCGAGCAGTTGCACAGCTTTAAGGCGTGGCGGGAATTTTCCGCGATGTCCACTGGAAAATCCAGATGATGAAAATGGAACTCCCTAATAGTGACAGCGACGAAGATAATCCCGAAAGATAGTCTCCGCGCAAAAAGTAAATCGTGAGAGCGGTTAAGAACGGGTAGGTGACGCCCAATACCGAAGTCAGATTCTTTTGGCCTTTGCCCCAGTAGCGGCGGTCGAAGTACGAAAATAGGCGCGCAAATCCGAAGGCGAAAATAGGAATACCCAGCCAACCGAAGTTAACAAACGCTTCGGCAGTCATCGGCTCGGCCATGTTGGTGTTCACCATGTCGAAATACTCGGCGACCATCTGCCCCGAACCCAACGGTTTATCGTACCAGAACATACGTGGTACCCAGAATAACGTGTTGCCCATTAATTGATAGCCATTCGAGGCGCCTTCGCGCGTGGCCCACTCCATTGAGGCCGCGACCATCGAATAGCCGTCGAAGTCGGCATCGGTGAGGTTGGTTGACCAGTCGTTAGTGAATTGAATGTTGCTCAATTGGTCGGCGGAGGTGACATTTCGCGTTGCCGAGAGAAGCGGGAAAATCGTTAATCCGGCCAATGTCAGAGCCAATGAAATCCATAGCCCCGTCATACGGATTTTACGCATGTGGAAGTACAGACAGCAGAATCCTATGAGGATGGAGCCAAACCAGAAACGCGCGATAGCGATGGGATTATTCATCGTGAAGGTAATCAGTGCGCAAATGGTGAATGCGCTCCAATGTACCCACTTCGATTTGCCGCGTGTCAGCATCAATAGGCCCGTCGCCGCGACTGGAATACCGCGACACATCGAGTTCACGATCAAGAATGTGCTTTTGTCTGCTGCATCTCCCGAAATCTGAGACCCTGCGCCACGCAACAACAATACTTCTAGGCCAAGCAACATGACCAAAAGGCCCAGCGCCATTATACATAGCGCCACTGTGAACAGATAAGTCCAGTTCGAACAGATGTATTCGTAGCGAGGTTTATTGGTTGGCGGAGGAGTCGGCTCGGCGTTGAGAACGGACGAACCATAGAACAGGGAGTAAAGTCCACACCATATCAGCGTGGCGCAGTTGACCCACAGCGCGTACTTATCGAACAAACCTACGTCCGATTGATAGGAACTTTCTTGAACTAGAAATTGGATAAACGGCGCGTAGAATAGGAAGAAGACAACGTAAGTCCAGTGCGAGGTATTCAGGCTAAAAGCCCGTTCGCGTGCCGCATCATATAGTCCCAGAAATGACACTATGCCCACCAGAACGAAAGAAATCGTGGTGGGTAAATAAACGCTGAATGCATCGCCCCGAATGTCGAGCGAAAAGAGCGAACCCCACAGCACGACAGCCAGAATGATGAAGAACAGATTGTGCTGAAATGTGGCGGGGGCACGGCGCACCTTCAGCAACGAGGTGCGCGAGGATGTGGCTCGTGATGAGCGCAACATCGGAGTTCGCGCGGAACTGGTCATTTCAAAAAAACGCCGCAGTCATGAAAAGACTGTTCGTGACTGCGGCAACCCTATGGGCTTAAGAGGGGGCGTCGCCGCCTGTGAGGTAAGCCTTGTAACGGTAATCGCTGTAGTACACCGAGCTTTCGGCGTCCTGTTTGTTCAGCACGATACCGGGCATTCGTGTTCCGGTTGCTTCCAGAAGCTCGATGGCACGCTCTACTCCATGGCGGCGGGCATCCTTGGTCGAAAGCACGAACACGACACCGTTTACCATCGTGGCCACGATTTGGGCGTCGGCCATGAACGGAGCGGGCGGCGTGTCGATGATGAGGACATCGGCGCGTTCCTGCAAGGCGCGCACGAGGTCGCGCGACTCCATAGAATCGAGCAATTCGGGCGGATTGGGAGGCATTGGTCCCGCTGGCATGATCTCCAGATTGTCCAGTACCTGCACCAGCGTTTCTTCCATTGTTGCCAGTCCTGCGACGACGCTGGTGAAGCCCGCTGTGTTGGCGACATCGAACAACACGTGGACTTGCGGACGACGCAAATCGGCATCAAGCAGGATGACCTTCTTGCCGTTGAGCGCCATCGCGATGGCTAAGTTGACAGCAACAGTCGATTTGCCCTCGTGTGGTTGGCTCGATGTGAACGCAAGCGAGGTATGCTTGGCGTTAGGCATACCCAGCACGAGCTGCGTGCGCAACATACGGAAGCTTTCCAACAATACTGGCGAAGGCGAAGGCCCAAGCAACAGAGGGTTGCCCTTTTCGCGAGTGAGCGGAATCTGAGCGAGAATGGGCAAGCCGGAAATCTGACGAGCATCTTCCTCGTTGTAGACGCGATCATCGAAGCGGTCAACCAGAGCCGCACCGCCAATGGCACACAAAGTTCCCAGTAACAGAGCCAACACCAACGTCGATTTCAGCAGTGGCGAAACCAGTTCCGCCTCATCTGCACGCGAAATGATGCGCGCATTAGTCATCGGCGCTTCTTTCGAGATGCTGAGGGTTTGGAATTTCTCCTGAAGCGAACCGAAGAGGGCTGTGGTAATTGCTAAATCCGCTTGCAACTGCGACAGGCGATATTCGCGGTCGGGGAGTTGCTTCAAGCTCTGCTTTTCCACATTCAGGTTTTGTTGCATCGCCGAAACGCTGGCCTGTTTGGCCCACACCTCGGCCTGTGTTTCAGAGATACCTTGCGCCAACTGTAAACGAAGCGGGTTGGGCGCCTCTCGCTCTCCAGTCACTTCGCGTGCCGACTCCTGACGCAAGCGGTCTTTGAGTGCCGTGATTTGTCCCTGCAGGTCTTGAACTTCCGGGCTATTAGGGGTGTATTCCTGCAAGGCCGTAATGAGTTTGCCTTCCAACTCCGTCAGTTGCGCCTTGAGGGCAGCTACTGCTGGGCGCTCCGTGATGGTGCGCTCGGCGACTTGTGTGGTGGGGACGCCCGCGATCTGTGCTTTTAAGTCACGCAAACGAGCCTCGCCAGCGGCGACTTCGGCGCTGGTGGTTTTGAGTTGCGTTGTCATGGTGCCGATGAGTTCGACGCGAGCCTGAGACTCTGTCGGCAAATCGGCGATGTCATATTTGATTTTGTAATCGCGCAACGCCTGACGCTGTTTGTCGAGAGTGCCCTGAACACGATTCAACTGGCTTTGCACATAATCGGCAGAGCCTTTGTACTGCTCGGAGTTCGATTCCTGATTCTGCCTCAAATAGGCTGCGCAAATGGCGTTCGCATAAGCGTTGGCTTTATTCTCATCGCGTCCCGAAACATACACCGAAATGATGTCGGTCTGGCGAATCGGACGGATGCTGACGACCATGTCCTCATCTGCCGTTTTACGATCTGACGCGGGCAACATCTTCAACGCCGTCTCACGCACCATATTGGAGTTGAGGATGACGACTTCAGTTTCTTGTGAGCGTGCTCCTGTCGAACCCACCAGTGAACCCAGAGCGGGCAAACTGTCCGCGATATTCGACATCGGGTTCTTATCTGTGTTGATAAGAACATCGGCCTGTGCGCGGTAAATGCGCGGTGCAAAGCGCATGTAAATCGCCGCGAGTGCTATAACACCCAAAAATATGCCACCCGCAAGTTTGCGGCGACGGCGCAGCAGGCTCAGAAGGCGCTGCCAGCGTTGCGCGCTGTTCTCATCTTCGCGGTCGCGCACATAAGTAAGACTCGACTCGCCATTGCTCCAGGTGTTGTTCTGGGGCGCCCGCATTTCGACCGATGTAGGAGAGGAGGATGCTAGGGCATCCGAATAAGGCTCTTTGCCGTTTTGCATGAAAAAAAGGTGACCCGAATTAAGGAATGAGTTTTATCGCAACAGAAGGCCCGCTGTACCAAACGAGCTAAGGAGACCCGCTATCGAACTCAATTTTGATGGACTCGTTTTGACGGGTGGCACATACAAAACGTCACCATTTTGTATCAGAACGTCTACTGCAAGAATACCATTTTTGCCCGCCCTATCCATCGGATAGATGAACTGTTGCACGCCCGTCGGGGTTTTGCGAAGTAGCGCGACCTCTTTGGTCTTCGCCTGAAAGCTGGTGCCGCCCGCCAGTGTGAGTAAGTCACCAATCGTTGCTGGTCTGTCTTCGGGCAGGGGATAGCTGCCCGGCTTGTTTACCGCCGCCAACACAGTAGCGCGCGATTCGTTGCGAGGAACCACAATTACGTCGCCATTTTGCAACGCGAAATCGGGTTTGGCTCCTCCCTTCCTGATGGCGTCAATATACGAGATGAACGAAGGCTGAGCACCGCCGCGCCGCGTGATGGAAACGCGCCCCAGAGCCGCGTCTTCGGTGGCGCCGCCCGCGCGGGCAATCACTTCAGGAACGCCGTCGCCAGCATCGATTTCATATTGGCCGGGTGTTTTCACGTTGCCGTCGATAGTGACGAGTGCTTTGGCCACCGATGAAACCGAAATCACGTCGCCATCTTGCAAACGCGAGTTCTGCGACATATCGGTCTGGTTCAGCAAACCAGAAGCGTTCACCGCGATAGTGATGGCTCTGCCATCTGCCGTGAGGCGCGTAATCGAGATGCGCGCCCGTTCGGGTTTCAGCGTTGGCACGAGATTACCCGCTGCCGCAATCGCGTCCAAAACGCGCGGTTCGCGTCCCTCTTCCAAAGGAAGGATGCCGCCGTCGTTCACTTCGCCCGTCACGGTGATGCCCTTGGCGCGTGGCACGTTGATGCTGTCGCCCGCTTGCAGGATGACATCTCCGCTTTTATCGCCCTTCGAGATGATTTGATACAAATTGACGGGCTGTGTTGTTCCGTCCGCGTGTCCGATGTTGGCGCGCGTCAATGCTGCATTCTCTGTCGTGCCACCTGCGCGTGCCAGCGCATCCGAAACGCGCATGGTTCGCCCATCTTCGAGCGTGAACTGGCCCTGCGCCTTCACTTCGCCCAACACCGAAATGCGGTCGAGGGTGGCGGGCACGTTGATGGTATCGCCTTCGCCCAATGTCAAATTCTGCGTTGGGTCGTTGTCGCGTAGCGCTTTGAACAGGTTGACGCTGATGATTGCGCCCGAAGCGCGGCGAATAGTAGCTTTGGAAAGCGAGGCGCCATCTATCGGGCCTCCGGCTAATCCAATGGCCTCAACAATTCCGCCGCCGCGCGGAATAGGGTAAGGCCCAGGTTTCACAACGGCGCCGCTCACGCTCACATTGACGACGCGCTGGTAAAAGCGTAGAGTGTCGCCGACTTGAAGCGCCATATTCGATTGCCCGCTGACATCATTCAAAATCGGCGAAATCTGGGTGTCGAGGATGATTTTCCCACCGCGTGTCACCGAAACTGCCGCCAAATCGGGGTCGCTTGCCAATCCGCCTGCCGCTGCAAGTGCCTGTATGATGCGCCATCCGTTTTTGAATTCCAGAACGCCGCCGGTTTTAACCGCACCTTGAACATAAATCGGGCGTGGGCGTGGACGGCTCAGCGAAATGCTTACTTCAGGGCGTAGCAGACGTGCTTTGAGCTTTTTTGTGACTTCTGCATCGACCTGCGCCAGTGTGCGCCCCGAAAAACGAACCGCTCCCACGACGGGCAAAATCAGAGAGCCTGAACTGGGGATAACCAAATCGGCGGCCGAGAAATCGGGGTGGCGAAGCACCACAACCGAAACCACATCGTCCGGTCCTAGAATATAGCGAGTAGGATCAACCGAGACGGGAGCCGCCGCGCGCGGCAGTGCTGAGGGAGTTGGGGCTGCCACAGAAGGCAATGAACCCATTAAGAGAGCGCCTCCAAGCAAAGCACGGCGAAGGCGAAATGGAAAGGCTGGCATAAATTCTGATTCAAAAAGGAGCGGTGACGGAGCATCCGCTCGATAACCGAACCGCGAATAAGTGGTCAAGGACGCGCGCGGACGCAGCGCATTTGAATGAACCAGACAGTGTGCGCTTTGTTCGCTCCTCTTTCCACACGTGACGCAATAAATATGTCAAGTCGCGTACATTAGTTACTGAATAGTGTTCGGAGGTTCACTTGCCGCGCAGTCGACTCCACAATCCGCCTTTGGCTGGAATGGTAGGGGCAACATCGTGCTGTGGCCCAATGCCAGTGCCTTCCAGCACGGCGCGAGGGTTATCCTCGAAGATTTGCCGCGCCCGCGCTTCGCCAACACGCGCGATTACCTCATCAACCACTTCGCCGGGCATGGTGTGACTCGCGACGTGGGCATCCGAAGCCACCAGATGAACCATTCCGAGTTTGAACAGGTTCTGCACGCAACGGCTCATATTTTTGTCGTTCATTTGCCCCGAAACAACGCCCGCCGTAACCTGAATGATGGCGCCATTGCTGAGCGCGCTCTGCAAAATCGCCGGGTCTTTTTGCACGTCGATGTAGCGTTCGGGATGGGCCAACACGCTCCGCACGCCGCGCCGCGCCAACTCATACACGATATGGTTCGCGAAGTTCGGCCACGACATATTGGGCGATTCGATGAGTGCCCACTTCTTCTTGCCGCCATATGTCCATGACGTTTTGACTTCGTCTGTTCCGCCAATATCAATGGCCCCCATCAACAACTCGGCGCCGGGAATGACCTTAATGGTCAATCCCTTTTGTTGCGCCGCTTCATTGAGTGCTGAGACAGCCTCTGGAATCTCGCTCGATGTGTGGTCTTCGCGATTCTTCCAGCGTCTGCCGACATGAGGGGTGGCAACGAGCGTCTGCGTGCCCGCGTTTTGGGCACGCTCCAACAACGCGAGCGAATCCTCAAGCGAATTGGGGCCATCGTCCCAATCGGGCAGGGCATGGCAATGCAAATCGTATTTGGCGGTAATTGAGGTGGGCATTGTGAATCTACGATTTAATCTGAGACAATAAATTGCTCATTTCTAGCGCCACATCCATCGCTTCGGCGCCCTTGTTTCCGGCTTTGCTTCCGGCGCGCTCGAAGGCTTGTTCCAGCGTGTCGGTTGTCAGGACGCCAAAAATAACTGGAAGGCCAGTTTGTAAACCGACGTTTTGGATGCCCGCTGCCGCCTGTCCGCACACATAATCGTAGTGCGTAGTGGCGCCACGAATGACGCAGCCAAGACAAATAACGGCAGAAAAGCGTCCGGTCTCAGCCAGCGCTTTGGCGGCAAGGGGCAGCTCGAATGCGCCCGGCACGCGCACTATTTCGATATTCGCTTCGTCGCCACCGTGGCGTTTCCAGGCCCACAGGGCGCCTTCCAGCAATCGCTCGGTTATCAGTTCGTTGAATCGCGAGACGGCAATGCCAATTTTCAGGTCTTTTGGCGCTACAAGGCGCCCTTCATGCGTTGTCATCAATTAAGTGTTTAACGAGTTATGTACCCCGCGCGTTTTTAAAAATTGCCACGTCCATCCATTGCTGACCAGAACTGCAAACCTCGCGGCAAAATAAAGGCGAAATCGACCAGCAAAGTTCCCGCTGCAAAGAACGCAAATTCTTGCAATGGCGCCCCCAGAAAGAACAACATCAAACCGAAAATTGCACACGCCTCGCTCAAAGCAAGAGCGACAATCGAATCGGACTGAAACTCTGGTGGGGTTATGGTTACTGGGCGCCCTTCTCCGCCAATTTTGCCATCAACTTTAAAGCGCAGCCACGCCACCGAAGCGATGAGCATGATGACTGCAAGCCCAATAATGAACGGGCGCAGTTGGGCCAAACTTGCGGGGTTAGTTGTCCTTGGCGACTTGCTGTGTTCGAGGAAGAAACACAGCAAGCCGTAGATAAGTACCGAACACACCAACGCCCCAAAAATGATGAGCCAGACCTGCCGGTTAGATTGGGCTGGAGCCGGAGAGCGATTCATCTCCGCAGTTTGCCCCAATTATTCCGAGAGTGCGTCTTCGGTTTGCTCGGTTAATCGCTCCATCTCGATGAGGCCGATATGGCCCATTTTGTCCTGCTTGGTTTGCAGATAGAAACGGTTCTCGGCGTTCACCGTCGGACGAATGGGCACACGCTCGACGATCTCCAATCCATAACCATCAAGGCCGATGCGTTTCGAGGGATTGTTAGTCAGAAGGCGCATTTGGCGAACTCCCAGGTCGTACAATACCTGAGCGCCGATGCCATAGTCGCGCGCATCCGAAGCAAAACCGAGCGCGTGGTTGGCCTGTTCGGTGTCGGCACCTTTGTCCTGCAATGCATAGGCGCGCAGTTTGTTCAAAATGCCGATGCCGCGCCCCTCGTGATGCTCGATGTAAAGCAGCACGCCTTTGCCCTCGTGTTCGATTCTTTCCAGTGCCGCGTGTAGTTGCTCGCCGCAATCACAGCGCAGCGAACCCATGGCATCGCCAGTCAAACAGCCGGAGTGAACGCGCACCAGAGTCGGCTCTTTCGGGTCTATTTCGCCTTTGACAATCGCGATATACGGTGTTTTATCGAGCTTGGCCTCGTAGGCCAGAGCGCGGAATTCGCCGAAATCGGTGGGCAATTTGGCCTCGGCGATAAACGAAACCAGCTTTTCGTTCTGGCGCCGATAATGAATGAGTTCGGCGACGGTGATGATTTTGATGTCATGTTCGCGTGCGAACTCCTGCAAAAACGGCAATTGCGCGGGTTCGCCTTCATCATCGAACACTTCGCTGACAACGCTGGCCGGAAACACTCCCGCCAACTTCGCTAAATCGACTGCCGCTTCGGTGTGTCCGGCGCGTGCCAACACGCCGCCCTCATGGGCGCGTAGTGGGAAGGTATGGCCGGGACGCAGGAAATCGCTCGCTTGTGCATTGGGATTAGCCAGTAGTTGCACGGTGCGGGCGCGTGCCGAAGCCGCGCTACCCGTTGTTTCGCCTTCGCGCGCATCCACCGATACCGTGTAGGCTGTGCCGCGACGGTCGATGGTTCGCTCCGTCATTGGTGGTAAGCGCAAATCGTCGCAGCGCTTGCCTTCCAAGGCCACACAGATGATGCCGCTGGTGCGCCGCAACATGAAGTTGATTGTGCTGCGGTCGCAAAACTGCGCCGCGATAACGAGGTCACCGACGTTTTCGGGGGCTTCATCGTCGGTGACAATCACCATTTTTCCGGCTTTAAAATCGGCGATGGCGGCTTCGATAGGACTGAAACTGGAACTGGGCATGGTCATTCCTCGACGCGCGCAAACGTGGTCAAACGCTCAATATACTTCGCGAGGATGTCCACCTCGACGTTAACGCGGGCACCAGGTATCCACGTTTTCGCGTTGGTGACTTCGCGTGTGTGCGCAATAAGCGCCACCGAGAACTTGTCGTAGGCGCAATTAGCGACTGTCAACGACACGCCATCCAGACAGACAGACCCCTTCTCCACCACATATTTCAGCAGTGATGAAGGCGGTTGAAAGGTGACCCAGATGCTCTCGCCTTCTTCGCGCACGCCCACGACATCGGCCACGCCATCGACGTGTCCCTGCACGATATGGCCGCCCAAGCGCGCCGATACCTTCAGTGCGCGCTCCAAATTGATTTCGTCGCCCACTTTCAGGTCGCCCAGTGTCGAGCGGCGCAGCGTCTCTTCGATGGCGACAACCGAATAAGCGCGGCTCGAAATATCAACAGCTGTCAAGCACACGCCATTGCAAGTGATGCTTTCCCCTTCGGCGGGGTCGGTCAGAAATTCGTCGTCGCCCACTTCAATGGTAAAACGACGGGCATCGGGTAACTCTTCGATGGCGGCAACGCGCCCCAGACGTTCGACTAAACCGGTGAACATATAAATCCAAGTGTGGCGCCCTCAACGAGATGTCCGGTTTAAAGCCAAATTGAACACCCCACTTTGGGCCACTGCTGGCAATCTAGACGCTCAATGTCGTTTCCCGCTTCCGCCTCCTCCAAACTCAAGCCCCTCTTCTCATCACACTGCAATTCAACTTCTATTACCGGGGAACCGCCAAAGTATCCGTCGGCGCAACGCCGGGGGCAGGGGAGGTTGATGGGAACGAGACATCTAGGCTGTCAGATGCGAAAATTTTAACCGTTACAGGCGAAGTGTCATTGAGGGATACCTTTGCTACGTCTCGTGAATAATAACGATTGTCTTCATTGAAGTAATCGGCACATGTGCGAAGAAACTGCTGCGATTGAAGGCTAAAATGATCGAAAGTAGTATTAATAATCCCTGTGGGCAACTGAGCGACAGGCTTTCCGGTTATATCCACGGCAATCGCTTGGAAAAGCACCTCACTAACAGGCCCCCAAGTTCTCCACTGCCCAAGCCCTCCATCACTGCTTTTAATCCATTGTCCGCCTTTTCTTTCCTTGATGTCTTTCAGTTCCGTGGTAGACAGTTTCGATTCAGGGGCAATGAGCAAACCATTCTGCAGCAAATACAATTTGCAACCTGCCAATCCTGCCACGATGTCCAGAACATTCCCGATCTTGTTTCGTTTCAGGTCGAAGCTAAGACGAGTTGCTTCAGGTTCACGTACTTCAATGGAAATGTTCTTCGCTACAGGTTCTTGTTTTATACGAGCGAGAACCGCGTCCAGCGTCGCATCAGTCATCTTCAAGTCGATGGGAACTCTACAGATTTTCGCCTGCTCCCAACAAGCCAGAGCTTTATCGACAGCAGCTTTTTGATCGGCAGACAGGGGAATATGAGTGTCAGCCGCCGATATTTCAAATAACGGCGGTCGCATGAATTGTGGAGGAATTGGGGGAGGTGGTTGTGTTTGCGCAGAAGAAGATGAGACCTTAAGACAGCATGTAACTAATGCTATATAGAGAATGAAGGTATTGGGACGACTTGGATAATATGAGTGGGATGACACAATATCAAAAATTAAATTTATACGAAAAAATATGTTGTTAATCAAAAAAATCAAGGTGTGATGGAAATTCGAAAAGAATGTAGCACACCTCGTTTTTTTATTAATATTTATGCGTGGATTCTCTTAGGGAACCCCAGGTTATTGTGTCACCTGGTAAATTGAAGTACAAAGTCCACTCTGAATTTGGGTCGGCAGTGTCAGTAGTATTATTCTGGTAGACATAGCTGTATGTAAATACACCTGGATCAATGTTTTTTGAAAGCGTTTGGGTGCTGAGGTAAGTTGATGTGCTTCCTATGCCATTAAATAAATAGAAAGCCTCGTTGAATGACTGTACACTTGTATTTGGATTGTCAGATTCAAAATCAACAACAACTTTAACTGTGGGAACACCTGCGGGAGCAGGACCAGGAGGAGGTGGTGGGGTGCCAGTACTCCACGAAGGGGCAGCTGTAAGGTCTGATGTTACGGGGAGAGCGGAGGCTGGAGTGACAAAGGCAACACTGTAAAGCGCGCAGACGATGGCGATTGGAAAAAGAAATTTTTTCATGATGAATTTACTTGGATTACCGTTCGTTCCACATTATCCCGAATCCACGTGGCAGAGCTTTTGAATCGGATGCAGAGGGATCAAGAGGATTATTTGGAGGAAAGACAATCGATATTTGTCCAGGATTAGGTATTCGTATTGTTACAGGCGAACTTGCATTCAAGTGAATTGGGGCGACGTAGAAACCATTTCGGGGCACGTAGCCTTGAAATCTTTGGTTGAGATTACTGGCAATTTCTTGCAGCATCGATTGAGACTCAGGACTGAAAGCGCCAAACGTCGTTTCTACTGTACTAGGGATGAGTCCTCGCATTTCATCCGTTGTGGTGTCCTGTCCAGTAGCTTCTTGGGCCACAGCCCTCGCAAATAGATTTGCTGCTGTACTGCTCGAACTCCAGTTGATGCCTTCTCGTAGCCATTCAACCCCTTTTCCTTTATCAACATTGAAGCTACTGCGTTCTGCTGACGAGAGCTGCAATTCTGGCATGATCATCAATGTGTCAGGGAGGACGTAGAGCTTACATCCCGCGAGACGTGCGAGATCGGAAAGAGTGTCTCCGACCCTGACTTGCTTAAGGTCGAGGCTGGCTTTGATGGGAGTGTCACCGTGAACTTCGATATGAAGACTGCCTGTGGGCAAGATTTGCCGAAGACGAGTGATAACCCCACCAAGTGTGGCATTTTCGACGTGCAGATCGACGAGGCGGCGGCACACACGGTCCTGAGCCGAGAATGCCATCAGATTATTGATGGATTCTTTGAGTTCAGGCGAGAAGGAGTTGGTCCCCTTGGTTGGCGGGACGGGTGCCACAGGTTGAGCTTGCACCGGAGAAAGTTGGGAAACGAAACCCAGAAGTGGTATCGTCAGAAGAAGGGACTTTATGGTTTTATGGTGGAGATGGTTGGATTGGTAATAACGAAACAAATTGTTCTGTCACCCCTTTATAGCAACATTCCAGATTCCTGTGTAAAAACTGAAGATTGCCTCAATCAATTGTATCTGACTTGAGAAAATAATCAATATCCCCCCCCCCCTATTACCTGCGTGTTTTTTATATGAGTTTTTAGTTGGGTTCGTGAATTGAAGTCGGAGAAGACTTTGGCCCCCATGTGGCAACATGAGTAAGAGATGTCTTTCCCTCAGGTGACCACCGAAGCGCCACTCCTCATTACCCTGCAGTTCGACTCCGATTCATTCAAACGCCTCAATGAACTGCGCGAACTCTACTTTCCCTCTGAGCGCAATTTCATCCCCGCTCATCTCACTTTGTTTCATGCTCTGCCCGGCGAACACGAAGGGTTAATTCGCGAAAACCTCACCGAGTTATGCGCCCAGACCGGAACGCTAGACCTCCAATTCACCGACCTTCGTTCATTAGGTCGCGGTGTTGCTATCAACGTCGAGTGCCACGAACTCAAGCGCCTACGCGCCGAACTCGCCCGCACCTTTCGCCCCTTCCTTAGCCCTCAAGACGCGCAGCATTGGAAGCATCCCCACGTCACCATCCAGAATAAGGTCACCCCCGAAACAGCTCGCGCCACCCTCAGTCAATTGAACAAAGAGTGGCGCGAATGGAACGGGCAGGGTGATGGCTTATTTCTCTGGTACTATCGCGGTGGCCCCTGGGAAAAAGCGGGCGACTACCTATTCACCTTAGAGAACGATAATTAGCGCAAGTCAATCAAGCGTGCCCCGAACAAGTCGGGCACAGCATCCAGCTCGGCGATGACTTCTTTCGAAACGGGTTCTTCGAGGTTGATAATCATCACCGCGCGTTGACCAACTGCTTTGCGACCGACCTGCATTCCGGCGATGTTGACGCTGTGTTTGCCTAGAATCGTTCCCACGTGCCCGATCATACCGGGGCGGTCGTGGTTGGGAATCAGCAACATGGTGCCTTCGGGCACGATGTCCACGCGCAAATCCTGAATCGAAACGATGTGTGGCTCGCGCCCGTTGAAAATCGTTCCGTCCACCTGACGGGTGCGGATGTGTCCGTTGTCGTTGCGAGTCGAGCTAGTCGCCACCAAATTCGAGTAGTCGCCAATGGCGCCGCGCTTGGTTTCGATGATCTCCACACCGCGCGCTTCGGCCAGCGAAGGTGCGTTGACGTAGCTGACGTTATCGACCTGCCCTTGCAGTAACCCTTTCAGGAACATGCGAGTCAGGGCGCGCGTGTCGTTCTGCGCCAGTTCGCCCGAATAAACCAGTTCGATTTTTTCGACGCGACCCGCCGCGATTTGCGCCTGAATGCGGCCCAGCTGCTCCATGAGTTTCAGGAACGGCGCGATAAATTCGCGTGTTTCGGGCGGCAATGGCGGCAAGTTCACCGCGCTCTGCGGCGGGCGTCCTTGCAACACGTCCACGATTTGACGAGCGACATCCAACGCTACTTCGACCTGAGCTTCCTCGGTCGAAGCGCCCAGGTGCGGAGTCAAAATCACATTGGAGAGCGTCGCCAGCGGCGATTCTTTGGGCGGCTCGACCTCGAACACGTCCAAGCCAGCGCCACCAATGACGCCATTTTTGAGCGCTTCATACAGCGCCGTTTCGTCGATGATGCCGCCGCGCGCGCAGTTCAGCAAAATCGCGGTGGGTTTCATCTGCGCCAATATTTCGGCGTTCACCATATGGCGTGTTTGTGGTGTTAGTGGCGTGTGTAGCGTGATGAAGTCGCTGCGCTTCCAAATTTCTTCGAGCGAAACCGCTTCGATTCCCAGTTGGGCCGCGCGGTTAGAACTCAGGAACGGGTCGTAGCCCAGCACGGTCATGCCGAAACTTTGCGCCCGCTTGGTCACTTCGACGCCGATGCGTCCAACGCCCACGATACCCAGCGTCTTGCCATACAACTCCGAACCGAGGAACTTGGAGCGCTTCCATTCGCCCGCCGCGACCGAGTTGTGCGCCGGAATGAGCTTGCGAACCAGCGAGAGCATCATGCCCAGCGCCAGTTCGGCCACCGCGACGGTGTTTCCTGCGGGCGAGTTGACGACAACGACACCCGCTGCTGTTGCGGCGGGCACGTCGATGTTATCGACGCCAACGCCCGCGCGCCCGACGATCTGCAATTTGGAGGCAGCTTCCAACACGGGCTTTGTTATTTTGGTGCCCGACCGCACCATGATCGCGTCGTACTCTGGCGCAATGGCAACCAGTTCCGCTTCAGAAAGCCCAATACGCTCTTCGACTTCGCCCACCTGTCGCAAAATGGCCAGCCCATTTTCGGCGATGGGGTCGCCCACTAAAATTTTCGGCATGAGAACGCGCCAAGTGTAAACACCCTAGACCCCCTATTCGTTTGTGAGTGGCCCCAACATGACATCTTTTGTACTGATAACGAGTTAGGGCGTATAGCCTTTTGGCCCAATTTGCCCCAAAGGCAGCGCTTGGAATCCCAATTGAGTGGCGGGGGAGCCAGCCTTCAGGCTGTAGTCGTCCTTGAGCATTGGGTTCGCAATTACTGAGTTCCCGTCTAGTCCAAGCCCTTGCCACTTGGCCCATGTTGCTGGAGGCCCAAAGGCTCTGGGAGCTGTCGCTAAATCCAAGCCTCCGCTATTCCAATACACGTTGTTATCGACCTCTCCCAACACATCTCGATTCCACGTGTTCGGATAGCTGAACCAGAGCAGGGCAGCGGGGTTCTTATAGGTCACGATATTGTGGCTGAATGTATTATTGTGCATCAGCCCATCGCCTCGCGGCTGAAGGCGGATATTCATCTCCGACCCATTGAGAAAGACGTTGTTCTCGATGCTGTTGTCTTTGCCTCCGTGAATGCACACCCCACCTAAAGTCGTCCCATCGACAACGTTGCCTTTTACCGTTGTGCCACTGCTCCAATCGTCCAAATAAATTCCCCACACGAAATACGGACTATGAAACACCCCATCGGGAGTTACCTTCAAGCCAACGACGTTACGAATCAGGTTGTATTCGATGCGGTTGCCGCTGTCCTCTTTATCGCGCCCCAGTGTCTCGATAGCGCCGCTATCATTGGTTTCCAAATTGGTGTCGATAATCTCGTTGTAAGCCACCACGTTGTCGTGTGAAGCGGCATTTGGGTCATACGATTTCAACGACACACCATAGCGTGGCATCCGCTGGATGCTGTTGTTCAAAATCTGGTTGCCGCTGCTTGATGTCGCATATATCCCGGCGACGTGGGCATACACCTTTCCGCAGTCGCTGATCTCGTTGGCTGCAATCAGGTTGTTGAACGCCTGTGATTTGGTATCGCCGAGCAACACCACCCCTCCGCCGCCAAGCCCATTCATGGAGCAGCGCACCACCGAGTTGCCGTTGCTGCGTTGCTCCATCCGCACCGCATAGCCGCCCAGATGCTGAAACGTGCAATTCTCAATGCCGCATTTTTGCGCCGCTTGCATCCAAATCGCGCTGTCCGCCTGCGAGTAATAGCCGCCGAGCGTATAATCGGTGTCCGAAAACGTCAGTCCCTTAAATCGGATATTCTCGACAAATTGGCCCGCGCCCGCATTGCCCGTAAAAGTCACCAATCTATCAAGCGTAGGCACCACGGCGCCCTCTTGCGGCCTATCAGAAGCACGCGGTTTATACAGCACCTCGCCAGCCGCCTTATCGACATACCACTCGCCTGCGCTATCCAACCCACTGCGCACATTCTCGATATAGAAGCGGTTTCCCTCCGAGATGGTATCATTGGCCTTCACCAATAGCGCCGAGTCCTGACGGTCAACTCCATTCACTTTCAAACGCGCATTCACCCATCCACCCGCCGGAAACACATTCACTTCGGCGTCGCCCCATTCGCTGTCAGGGATGCTGTTCAACTGCTCGTCGCTTAGTCCAATCCTATCTGCTCGCCCTGCTGCTATGCCGCGTGGAATAACAGATTTCCCCGCCAAACTTGTCGCTGCCTCGCCTTGAATCACAACTTGGTGTTTCCCTGCGATAGAAGGTGGAAGTCTCTCTACTGAGCTGGCATCTGCTGGTGTCCAATTCGGGTCATCCGAAAGCACGAAAGCATCAAGGTTGATGCCCCCACCTCGCACGTTTTCCCATGTCAGCGTTTGTTCTCCGGCATTAAGTGACAAGGTCGCTGCTTTGCTCCAAGCATAGCGATTCCAATCCCCGGTATCGGGAAGGTTGATGAGCGGAATAGCTGCCCCATTGTCTACTCGCAGTGTGGTGCGCTCACCCATGTTAAAAAGCATGTTCTGCCCATAGCGAAACCACACGTTGTAATTTCCTGCTGCTGGAACTATCCCTTTCCAACTTAATTTAGTCCCCACTTCCTGATCATTTGTAACCGCCAGTCCAAATGCTCCTTTATCCCATGATGTGCCGCTGTAATAAGGCAACCACCAGCCACCCATTCGCGGATTTTTGGGGTCAAAGTTGGGAGTGCGCGCCCGAATCTCATCGTTGTCGCCGATGCGAAGCCGCCGAAAACCATCTAGATCATCCGTTACTTTTGCGTGCCATAGCCCATCGCCTGTCGCGCGCCACGCTCCCAACTGCCGCCCACCGCTAATCACCACGTTCGCGCCGTCTTGAGCCGAATAGGTGATAGGGCAAGAGTCCGTCCCCGAATCCTCTGGCGTAAAGGCGAGCGGCTTCGACAAAAAGTAAGTCCCCGCGCGCAGCACCACCGAAATCGGCTGTTTCAATGTGCCGCCCTGCTTCTGCTTTAGTTCTCGAATCGCCAGTCGCGCTCTATCCAGAGTCGCGAATGGTGTCGCCTTAGTTCCTGTTGCCGTATCACTGCCATCAGGTGCGACGTAGAAAACCACAGGGGCTGCCATCGCCATTGGGGGCGCCGCTTTGGGGGGTATTGGAGCCGACGACTTGAGAACACCGATGACGACCGTTCCCAGCAGACAACCCGCGAGACAAAGAACAGGAACAAGCTTCATAACCAATAAATCAGGCGTCTTTAATGCCGAGGAAGACGTGAACTCACCTCCCCCATCAGCTAGACAAACTTCAGCAAACAAAAATGCGAGGCAACTACTCTTTTCCACTGTAGTTACCTCGCACCAGAACTTCTATTTAGCTGCCGACAGCTTCCTGCCAACTTTGCGCGATCAGTGCGTGCCCTGGTTGCGAAGGGTGAACCCCATCTCCCGCCCAGAAATCAGCTTCGCGTTTCAGGCTGGCACCCGCAAAAATATCGTCCAACGGGATGTGAATCGCTACAAATTCTTGAGCCAATTCGCGTACCACTTCAATTTTTGGGTCGAGAACCGGGCGCCAATTCTCAAATTCTGGTTTGGTGTGCAACAGGAACGGGTCAAGTAGCACCAACTCGCATCCGGCTCCCACAATGCGCTCTAAAATGCGCCGATACGAAGCGCGAAAATCTTCGAGAGGTGAAGGAACGTTCGAATCGAACTCGCGCCACACATCATTAATACCAATCAGAATCGAAACGAGGTCGGGGCGCAAACTCAGTACGTCGCGCTCCAGTCGTTCTTCGAGGTCATAAATCCGGTTGCCCGAAATGCCCTTGTTGGTGAATTGCAAACGCAGTTCGGGTTTCTGAGCGCTTAAAGTCTCGGCTATGATTTGGGCATAGCCTTGTCCCCAGCCCGCTTCGGTGCCGGGGAGGGCGTCGCGGTTGCGTCCGCAGTCGGTGATGGAGTCGCCGTAAAAAACGATGTGGTCGCCTTGTTGAAGCATCACGCCCCAGTTTGCCTGTTAGCCCTCCAAGTGGGTTCTCAAGTGGGGTGGGTGAAGTTCTGCCCCGATACAATCCGCTACTTCTCGCCCAGTCGCAGTCGGTTCACGAACAGGTGCGCGCGTCGCGTCGGTTCCGGCACACGGTAGCCCCCATCACACGCTAACGTCAGTTTCACCGCGTCGTCCAAAGTCATCTTGTTGCCCACCGAGACATAAACCGGAGTAATTTTATTCTTGGTGCGTACCACCGACCCCACCACCTCGCCGCGATGAATCAAATCCGCCGTCGAGCCGCGCTCCTCGTCCAGTCCATCGTAGTTGCCCACGAAAAGCGTTTTCGCGCTCCCATAAGTTGGCATATCGAGCAATAAGCCCAGATGGCAAGCCAACCCAAAGCGGCGAGGGTGTGCCAGTCCTTGCCCATCCAGCACCAACACATCGGGCTTGTTCTCCAACTGCTCCCACACCTCAAGCACAGCGGGCGATTCCCGAAACGACAGCAACCCTGGCACATACGGGAATGGAGCCACCGTTTGCAGCCCTCGCTCCTCCACAATCTGCATATCGGGAAACGACAGCACCACAATCCCCGCCCACACTACATCCGATTCCTTATCGAACGACAAATCAGCTCCCGCAATCAATCGTGGCATCTGTTGAAGCGGCGTCACCTGCACCCGTGGCGCCAACTCTTTCTGTAGTGCGATTGCCTCTGTGGCGCTCAAATTCCAATCATGGAGAGGGTTCATCGCGGCCAGTTTGCCTCAAACCGAAGTTAAGAATTCAGAGCAACTTTGTTAACGGCGATTTTATATTGCTCAATCTTCCCCTCAACTCGCTTTCGGCTCCGGTTGTTTCTGCTGCTTGCGAAAATCCAGCGGTGAAACCCCAAAGCTCTTTTTGAAAGCGCGGCCAAAGGGCGTTGAACCATCGAAGCCACAGAGCCGCGCGATGTCTGCCACCGGAAGACCTCTATTGGCCAGCAACTTTTGAGCGTGCTGAAGTCGTAGATGGCGCAAGTAGGCGCCGGGAGTCATCCCCACTTCTCGCATAAAAACTTCCCGAAAGTGCCCCTCAGAAAAGTGCATCAAATCGGCGAGTTGCTTGTTTGTGAGCGCACGGTGAAAATTGCTGTCGCAGAACGTCAGCACCTCGGCAATGCCCGCGCCCCGTATCGGGCGTGGAGTAAAGGCATTGCTTTCCTGCCACTCCGCGAGTTGAACCAGCAGTGAGAAAAAGCGCGCCCGCGCTGATAGGCGTTGCGGCAACTTCATCGAGTTGAATTCGCGCCGCATCTCCTTGAAAGTCGCTTCAACGCGGGTGTGTGTTTCCGGTGAAAGATGCCCGAAGTAGTCGGTGTTACCACGCGACTCAAGACCCGAAAACTCAGGCTTCAGGTAGGAGCATAAGGCGGGAACTTGCATCAGAATCTCCCAGTCTCTGGCGGGCCACAGCGCTTCCTGAAAATACACGACATCAAGTGTCAATTCGACTGGCGCCCGCCAGGCATGAACCGAATCTTCCGCCATCAAAAAAATATCGCCGCGCGCCAAACTGCACAATTGCCCGTTGATGAACCGAATACCCCGTCCCGCCCGCACGATGTAAAGCGCATAAAAACTTTGGTGTCGGTGGAGGTAGCCGCTGGTCTGGTGGTAACGCTCTCTGCGCACATGAAAGGGAAATTCCCACATCGTGGTTGGTTGCCCCGCGAAAGAACTCAACCACGTACATTCGCATATAGTCCCCTGCCCAAGATTGGGGTCTGTATGTAGAAGATCGACATCTTCAAAGAGCAAAGACTTCATGGGGCCTACGAGCGTAATTCTGCGAAAAGTGCGAATCTAGCTGCGTTCTGGTCGCAAGTTTTGCATTTTCGACATGTACAATGAATTTATGCCTCGGCGAAAATCACTGGCCCACGTGATTTGACAGCATCGATCCATTCCATGACCAGACAAAACCAAATAGCAGCCCTGTTCCTTTGTGCCTGTTCGTTGTCCTACGCGGCCTATGCTGCCGACGACATTACTATCGCCAATTTCGATGGAGCCGATTACGGAGCTTGGAAAACAGAAGGAACAGCCTTTGGTGACAAACCAGCCCCCGGAACTCTGCCAACTCAGATGAATGTCACGGGCTTTGTTGGCGCTGGCTTAGCCAGTTCATTTCATGGTGGCGACGCCACCACCGGAAAGCTTATTTCGCCTCCCTTCGTTATCGAACGCAACTTCATCAATTTCCTTATTGGCGGAGGAAAAGATGAGGCGAAACTGGGCGTTCGCTTGCTCATCGACGGCCAAACCGTGCGAACCGCGACTGGACCCAACGACCGTGAAGGTGGAAGCGAACAACTCAACTGGACGAATTGGAATGTCTCAACTCTCAAAGGCAAGTCGGCTCTAATCGAAATCTACGACCAGTCCACTGGTGGCTGGGGACATATCTCTCTGGACAACATCACCCAAAGCGACACACCGAAGCAAAGCGGCCCTGCTCAGCGTGTCATCACTGCCACTCAACCGTGGCTTTTGCTTCCCGCAAAAAATGGCGGGCCGGGGCGTCACGTCACCGTATCTGTCGATGGCAAACCACTTCGCTTTTTTGGAATGGCATTGGCCGATGAGGAGCCGGACTGGTGGGCGGAACTCGATCTTTCGCAGTGGCAGGGAAAACAGGTCACCATCGCCACCAATAATCTCCCCGATGGCTCCAAAGCGCTCGAACAGTTGCAACAGGTCACAGAAATCCCCAATCAGGCGCAGACCTATAACGACCCTGCCCGTGGGCAACTGCGCTTCTCTTCGCGCGTCGGCTGGCTCAACGACCCCAACGGTCTCGTCTACTCGCAGGGCCAATACCACCTCTTCTACCAGCACAATCCCTACGGCGCGGGCGGCGGCAACACTCTCTGGGGCCATGCCACCAGCCCCGATATGGTGCATTGGACTCAGCAGCCAATTGCGCTTTATCCCATTAGCCCTTCCGATCAGGTGTGGTCGGGTAGTGCAGTTGTCGATAAAAATAACACCTCCGGTTGGAAAACTGGCCCCAACGATTTAATAGTTGCCGCCTTCACCAGCACCTCGCGCGGCGAATGCATCGCTTACTCCAACGATAAAGGCCGCACCTGGACTCAGTACGAAAGCAATCCAGTCGTCACTCATAAAAGTGATGGACGTGACCCCCGCCTACTGTGGCACGAGCCAACCAAACAATGGGTGATGGCCGTTTACAACGATGACACCACCATCAAAGAATCCAGCCAACGGCGTGGCGTCGATTTCTACACATCTCCCGACCTTAAAAAATGGACATATCAGAGCCATTCCGGTGGTTACTGGGAATGCGCCGACCTCTTCGAGTTGCCTCTGGAAAACGGCCAGAAAAAATGGGTGCTTACCGACGCCAGTAGCGACTACCGAATTGGTCACTTCGATGGCAAAAAATTCATCCCCGAAACCCCTCTCCTCGCGGGCATGGCAACTCCTCAGGGGGCTGCACCGTGGCGGGGTTTCTATGCGGCCCAAACTTTCAGTAACGAACCCAAAGGACGCCGTATTCAAATCGGATGGTTCCAGAGCCACACAAACGGCAAGCCATTCAACCAATCCATGAGCTTGCCCAACATCCTCAAGCTCAAAACCACCCCTCTAGGGCCGCGTCTAACTTGGACTCCAGTGCCGGAACTTGAATCACTGCGCGCGCAAACGCACCATCTGGGAAAGCAAACCCTTGTCGAAACCGGTCCCAACCCACTCGCGGCCCTCAAAGGCGAACTGTTGGAACTTCGCGCCGAAATCGACCCCGGCACTGCCAACGAAATCAAATTCAATCTTCGCGGCATCGAAGTCATCTACAACGCCAGTCGCAGTGAAATCTCTGTCGGCGACAAGCATACCTTTGCACCCCTTCAAAAAGGCAAGCTCGACTTGACTATATACATCGACCGCAACGGCATTGATTTGTACGCCTGCAACGGCCTCGTCTTCATGGCCATGCCCATATACCCAGACGCCAATAATCAGGCATTATCCCTTTCGGCTGTTGGGGGAGTCGCTAAAGTTTCGCGACTCGATGTCTATAACCTGAAGTCCTCGTGGAAATAAATCCAACTATCCGATAGCTTGATTTGATAGTAGTGGGAAAAGCCTTTTGGCAGAAACGAATGGTTGCTTAACTTAATGTTATTCTGCGAACATCATTTTGATTAGTCCACTTGTCATCTTCGTTCGTCATAAACTATCAGGTAACATACGGAACTAAAACCGATGCGAAAACTTTTACTTTTCCCACTCCTGCTCGGCTCTGCCTCCAACCTGTTGGCAGCGCCCACAACTGCTCCTAAACCACCTGCGGCCGCTACTGCTAAGGCTGCTGAAGGAATGCCTAACGAGGGTGAACTTCGTCTCGACGGAAAAATCGCTGCTTCTGTCGGCCCCGGCCAATGGCAACTCGATGCTATCTCCTGGACTTCGCCGCGCGGTGTCACCACCACCTTCGATGATGTCAAGCCCAAATCCATTCAGCTTGCCCCCGACGCATTTGTTCATGCGCGTGGCTCGATGGCAAAAATTGATGTCAACGATGTCAAATTGAAGGCGACTGTCGCTGTCATTGGTAAAAATGGCCCCGGTGGAACTGTTCTTGTCCGCGAGTTGATTCTTATCAACTCTGGAGGCAACCAGAATAGCGTCGGTGTTCTATCCATCAACCCCATTTCGAGTGGACTCATTGACCAGAGCCGCCGCGCGCGCGATGCTGGACAGTACGACAAAGCTCTTGAGTTCGCCCGCAAAGCTGCCGAAACAGCGGCGGCCAGGGGCGATGTCTCCGGCGAAGCCCTTTGTACCGAGGACATCGGCCTTATCTACAATCACACAGGGCAGAGTAAAAACGCCATCGAAACCTTTAAGCACGTCCAATCGCTCGGCGAACGCTTGAATAACCCGATGGTACAGGTTTTGGCTCTTCAGGGACAGGCTGGAGCCTATACGGCTATGGGGCAGTTGGATACGGCATTGTCTCTTCTCGAACGTGCTGTTCCCATCAGCGCCCCGACCATCAACACGCTCCAAATCAGCACTTTGTCCTCTCTGGCGAATGTCTACACGCTCGCCAAAAAGAACAACGAGGCAGTCGCCACTCTCTTGAAAGTTTTCCCCATCGAAGAAGCCGCTGGTAAATACGACGATGCCACCGAGACCCTGATTTCGGTAGTCTTGTTGCAATCGACCACCGATGCTGCTGGTGCCAAGGCCCGTCTCGACGAAGTCCGTGGCCGTATGGGGGCCATCCGCGATGAGTCGAAGCGCTTGGACCTCACTGTCGCCTTCGCTGGCGCTCTCAAAGTCCTGAAGGACGATGCCGGAGCTGCCCAGCAATATGAGGCCGCCGCCAAACTCGCCGAAGACAAAGGCAAACCAGAGGAAGCCGCCCGTATCCGCGACCTGGCAGCCGGAAAAACCGCACCTGCAACCCCAGCCGCGCCCGGTGATGCTCCCGGCGCTCCTGATGCTGGCCCCGCCAATCCGCCAGCTGCCCCCACGGAATAACCCAAACGCAAAAACGCCCGCTCCTCAGGAGTGGGCGTTTTTGCGTTTGGAATACGTCCCTTAAATTGAAATACAAGGCAATAAACAATGGACGTTTCGGGGGCTGATACTCTCGCTAAAATCTCGTTCTAACTTCGGTCGCGCCGGGGTTTGAGGGCATTGGCGGCGTCATCTACTACGCGAACCAGAATATCGTCGCTCAATGGAAATGGCACGCTTGTACGTCCCGGCCCGCTCTCGCTGGGTTGGAAGCGTTGCAGTGTCACCTCGTCGTCCTTCACTTTTGCCTCGAAATAGGCGCTACGGCGTCCGCTCATCGTCTCTGGTGTCGAGCGCACTGTCGCTGTCCCTCCCGCGTCGGTTTCAACGAATTGAAGCGATTCGCTCAGGTAAGTCGCACTTTGCGCGAAGCGCTCGGCGCGTTCTTGTGGTGTCGCCCCGCGTGCGCTCGATGTCCCCTCGCACGAAACGCGAATCTGTCCCGTCAACTTGGTGTATTTGTCGGTGTCGGCAAATGTGGCGCGTGCGCTCACCGTCGCTCCGCTGGGGAGCGTTTCGCTGGCGCTGGCTTCCAATGGCAGTGGGCGTTTTAAAGCCGCTTCTTTTTGTGCTGATTGAGCTAACCGTTTTCCTAACGACATTTCTATCCTCCTTTCAGGTTTTTACTGTCACCTTTCCCTCGAAACTCAACACGACTGTCTTGTCGTCCTGTACGGTTTCGAGATGAACGGGCCTTCCCCAGATCGTCTGCACGTTGCGCAGCACATCCGCTGCTTCATCAATATTGAGTTCGGTGCCTTCAAAACGATGTTGCAGCAACAGCTCGCCCCGGTTGCCGTAGTTCCCGTCCACTACATAAATGAACGGGCGTCCATGATTGGTAAGTCCAAACAATAATTTGTCCTTCACCTTTTGAAAGTCGCGCGTCGCGATTTCATACACCTCGGTTTCATCGTTCCAGTCGTAGCCGAACAGCATGTGTTCCGCGACAAATTCTGGTGTCAAAAACTCGTCGATGAACGACACATCGTTATAGTGCTGCCATATCTCGAACACTTTCTCTTTGCCGAGCATGGCGCCATTATCGAAGGATTTTTTTGCCTTCCAGTCGTCCATTTTTTCCCACTCGCGCCCGAACTGGCCCTTGTTCCAGCGCTGTTCGATGTCGTTGAGTAGCGCCAGCCCCAGCCGATAGGGGTTAATACGGCCCGGATGCGCCGCCACAGTTCCCGAATGGTGGTCGGCATAATCGACCACATCCTTTGAGTTCAGGATGTGCTTGGTCATCAGCCGCGTATGTGCCCAGCACGCGCATCCCTCGTTCATAATCTTGGTTTGCCCCTGCGGCGCGAAGTAATAAGCCTCTTCGCGAATGATGTCCAACACATCGCGCTGCCACGATTCCAGCGGCGCATAATGCAGCAGAAATTCCAGCACGTCCTTGCGCGGTTCGGGCGGGAAGTTCCGCGCGCCTTGTGCTTGCTCACGCACCTTCTTGCGCTGTTCTTCCATCCATGCGGGCGGATTCAAGAAATCGCGCATATATGCCCGTTCGCCCTGAAGCCGATTAGAAATCGGCTCATCCACTTCGCTGTCTTCCTCGCCCGCATTGCCAGCGAACGGGTCGTCGTGACGTTTGATGAACGGCGCGTGCGGGTCGATTAAATCATCAATCGTCAGGCAGCAATCTATGAAGTTTTCCACCGTCTCGACGCCATATTTGGCCATGTAGCGCCGTATTCGCACCGCATGGTTCGCCATCTCATCCAACATTTTGCGGTTGGTTGGGCTGAACATGTAGTTGTGCTTGAAAAAGTGCGCGTGCCCGCACACATGGGCGATGACCAACTGCTGGTCGACCATCTGGTTGGTATCGAGAAGATAGGCGTACACCGGGTCGGTGTTAATCACCATCTCATAGATTTTTTGCAGCCCGTAGCCATACCCCTTCGATAGCCGCTCGTACTCCATCCCGAATGACCAGTGCGGATAGCGCGTCGGAAACCCGCCATAAGCCGCCACTTCCGAAATGGTTTCGTGCGAGCACATCTCATACACGATGGGGAAAAAGTCGAACCCCATCGCGACGGCATAGCCCTCGATTTCTTCCTGCGCATCGCGCACCTGTTTCGATGAAAGCATGTTGAATCACCTCCCCTTTCCTAGAAATGTTTTCAGTGCTGCCAAGACTTCCTCGCGGTCGTTGATCTCGCACGACACCACCTTGTCCTCGTCGCTGAAATCGGCGTTCAACTCTTGAAGGAACTGCCCCGACCCCCAGTAACTCGTCACCTGACCGTAGCAGAACTGGTTAATTTTCGGCAGCATTTCCTCTTCCAACAGCGTCGAGCAGATGTCGTTGTCCTCCTCCCAGTTGTCGCCGTCCGAAAAGTGAAAGCAGTAGATGTTCCACTCGCTCGGCGGGTAGCGCTCATCTATTAGCGCGTTCATCGCTTTGAAAGCCGAACTAATCTTGGTGCCACCCCCTTCGCGCGTGTGATAGAAGGTGTGTT
Source organism: bacterium (assembly GCA_004172935.1). Classification (GTDB taxonomy): domain Bacteria; phylum Armatimonadota; class Abditibacteriia; order Abditibacteriales; family Abditibacteriaceae; genus Abditibacterium. The sequence continues at coordinate 244,070 of SDZD01000003.1, forward strand.
CGTCCACTTCGCGCGCCGTCGAATCGTGAATGATGTAAGCGCGCTCTACGTCCTTGTACTGGCTTTTCAACCAGGTATCGAGCCAGAACGCCGTAATGCGGACTAGCTCCTTTTGTTCCTCGCCCATCGAACCGCTCACGTCCATCGCATAGATGATGGCTGCGTTTGCTTCGGGCAAGTTCTCCGTGTTCCAACTGCGATAGCGGGTGTCCTCCTTAACCGGAATCACTTTCGGTTCAGTCGGTTCGTAAGTCCCGCTCATCACCTGACGCCGCAACGCCTGCTTATATGTGCGCTTGAAGTGGCGTAGCGACTGCGGTCCCGTCGTCGAAATGCCGGTGTACTTGTCCACCTGCTGCGAAATGTTCTTCTTTCCGCGCGGCTCGATTTTGGGCAGTTCGAGTTCTTCGCCCAACATTTCGGCGAGTTCGTCCAGTGTGACTTCCACCTCGATCATGTGCTGTCCAGCACCTTGGCCCGCTTTGCCCTTCTGGCTGCCATCGCCGCCCATCGATTGCCCGACATCACCCTCACCCTGACCCGTCCCTCCCGTTTGTTTGTGTCCGTACCGAAACTGCGGCAGTGTGATCTGAGGAACGGGAATCGAAACCAAGTCGCGGCCCTTCTTACCAATCATCTCACCATTCGAGATGTAGCCCTTTAACTGCGACTTAATTTTCCCCCGTACTATCTGGCGAAACCGCCCCGCATCGGCATCTATCTTTTGAGCCATCTTCGGCCTCCTTGAATTGGAGTCGTTAGTTGCTAGTGATTAGTTTTTAGTTCGATGTAGCCTTCCCAGTTTTTTACTTGGAGTTGGGTAGGGGACTTGGAACTGCTACTGACTTACTAAAAACTAACCACTAATTACTAACGACTAGAAACTATTTCCGAACATCACCGCGTGCGAAAATCGAGGCGACGTACTGCAACACATCAATGGCGCTCTGCTCATCGTACCCGAACTCTTTGATGAGTCGTGTTTTCACGATGTCGATTTTCTCTTGCGTGTCTTTGTCCACGACGTTGGAAACAATCGAAGTCAGCTTGATGGAATCTTTCTGATCCTCAAATAACTTCAGCTCCAAAGCGCGATGTAGGCGCGGATTAGAATCGTAAGCGAACACCTTCCCTTGCAACGCGAGCGAACCGATATAGTTCATAATCTCACGCCGGAAATCGTCTTTGCGACTTTCGGGAATGTCGATTTTTTCTTCGACTGAGCGCATCAACCGTTCATCGGGATTCTCGTCGGCTCCGGTGTACTTGTTTTTCACCTTTTGCCGCGAAACGTAGGCATTCAGGTTGTCGATGTAGTTGCCGCTCAATCTCTTCAGCGCTTCCTCATCGGCAGCGATGGCACGCTGCACCTCCGATTTCACGATGTCGTCGTATTCTGCCTTGACAATCGCGAACAGCTCGCGGTAACGCTTTTTCAGTTCCTCGGAGTTGATGAGCGAGTGGCTTTTCAGTCCCGCTTCTAACTCATTCAAAACAATGAACGGGTTAATCGAAGTGCCGTGAATGTCGCGCACCAAAGCATTGGAGATTTTGTCCTGCACATAGCGCGGCGAAATCCCTTCCATGCCCTCGTTTTTGGCCTGCCCCCGCAATTCGCGAATGTTGTCCTCGGTGTAACCCGGCAAAGTCTTGCCGTCATACAGCTTCAATTTCTGCAACAGGCTCAAATCGGCTTTGTGAGGTTCTTCCAGTCGCGTCATCACCGCCCACATCGCCGCGATTTCGAGGGTATGAGGCGCGATATGCTTGCCCTTGATGCGCCGACCATTGTAATCGCGTTCGTAAATGCGAATCTCGTCGCTCAGGCGAGTGTTGTAGGGAATATCAATCTTCACCGTGCGGTCGCGCAGCGCTTCCATGAACTCGTTGTTCTGAAGCTTCTTGTACTCCGGCGAGTTGGTATGCCCGATGATGACTTCATCAATATCGGTTTGCGGGAACCGCTTCGGCTTGATTTTATGCTCCTGCGATGCCCCCAGCAGGTCGTACAAGAACGCCACATCCAGCTTCAAAACCTCGACAAACTCGATTAACCCTCGGTTGGCGATATTGAACTCGCCATCGAAGTTGAAGGCGCGCGGGTCCGACTCGCTCCCGTACTCGGCGATCTTGCGATAGTTGATGTCGCCCGTAAGCTCGGTCGAGTCCTGGTTCTTCTCGTCCTTGGGCTGAAAAGTACCGATGCCGATGCGGTCTTGCTCGCTCAGCACCAACCTCCGCACCACAATGGAGTCGAGCGCCTTCGCCCAATCTCCATTGGCCTTCTTCATCTCCTCGCGGAACATGAAGCGGCACAGCGGGCACAAATCGCCGCGAATCTGAACTTGCTTTTCTGGGTCTTCGATGCCTTCATTCAGCATCACTTCCAGTTTGCCGCGCAGTTCGGCGGGCACCAGATGAAGCGGCTCTTCGTTCATCGGGCACGCCAGCACCGTACCATCATCCTGTTTCCAGCCAAAGGTGTACAGGGCGCCGCGCTCGGTCTGCGAATAGGCTTCCAATCCCTTTTTCAGTAAGCGAACCAGCGTCGATTTGGCGCTTCCCACTGGCCCGTGAAGCAGCAGCACACGCTTTTCGGTGCCATAGCCGCGTGCTGCCGATTTAAAGAATTGAACGAGTTGCATCAAGGCGCGGTCAAGGCCGAACACGGCATCGCGCCCATTGTCGAATGGGTCCGAAAAGAAGTCGTAACGAGTGATGGTTTCTTTGGTCTCCTCGTAATCCGAACTTCCGTAAGACAGGATCATCTCGTACAGCCGTTGATAGGCCGTCCCGCTCAAATGCGGGGTTTCTTTGACGAGATCGAGATACTCCGAAAAATTTCCCTCCCAGGCGAGGGCTTGGTACTGCTTGGTATTTTGCGAAGAAGACAGGGCTTCTAGTAGGGCGCTCATGCAGCCTCCTGTGAATGACGAAGGTGTGTTTAAAGTTGCAGAGCAAGTAACCGAATGAGCGCCGCCCACAACATCTGCGGCGTTCGTTTCGGGGATGCGCGAGAGCCCTTGGGTATGGCGTCGCGCGGCGTTACGGTGTTCTATGAACAGCAGTAGAGGTACGACGCCTATGTCGAATCACCCGGAATTTGCATCGGGTATCAAAAGACTGGCAGGGGTAATTGCGAAAAACGCACTCAGGCACACTCTGGTTCAATTAATTTAATTGCCAGAGCTACTCCTTAATTTGATAGCATGTCCTTGGCCAAGTTGCAACACAAAGCCGAGGAATTGGTGCTGTAGGAGTCGATTTTTACCTGTTCGAAATGGTATCGCAATGCAGTTGCCTCCTGAGCAACGAAACGGTCCTAACGAAATTCCGCTGAGTCCGTTCCCATCAACGGCGAGCGCTGTAAAAGCTTCTTTGTACTCCACTCATCTAACCCTTCGCCCCTCCGTAAAGCCTGACACGATTCCTCAATCAAAAACGCCCACCATATCGGAGTCAGCAACTGCCACTCCTGCTCCGAAAGCGGCGCCACTTCGTCGTAGCCAAGCACCACTTCATCGTACTTCCCCCGCCACGCCAGCGCGAACTCGCCCACCCGATGATCGAGGTGCGCCAACTCGAAATCCAGAATCCCCGACAACTGCCCGCCACTAAAACGCAAATTCCAATGCGTGAAATCGCCATGAATCACCATCCCCGACTGGTTGCGAAGGTCCATCTCCGCAGTACGCCCCCGCGCCCGTTCAAGATGCCACCGAATGATTCCGATGCCCTCACTATGCCGCGCCTCATGCTCACTCAAAAGCTGGTCGAGCGTCTCATCCGCCAATATCTGCTCGCATCGTCGCCACACTCCCCGTTGCCCGAACCCATCCAGAGTTTTCAAATCCTCGTGCAACTGCGCTAATAGCCTCCCCCTCCTTCGCTGCTCTTTCGCCGGATTTTCCAACGAAGCCGGTTCGCCTTCCAGAAACCGCGAAAGACTCCATGTGTATCCATCCCATTCAAAAGGCTCCCCCACGATGCTCGCCACAGGCCACCCCAATCCCGCCAATCGCTCCAACAGCCTCACCTCGTAATCCATCGTCTCCACCCAAACTGGCGCCCACAGCCGCAGCACAAAGCGCTCATTGCCCCTTTCGACCTGCCAATGCCGATTCAGCCGCCCACCCAACTCCTCAACTAACCTCACGCCAAAATGCCTGAAGACCGCCTCACTCGGCAATGTTGCTGTTTCCATGTCGTCGTGTCTTCGATTATAGCGCCTCATAGTCCCACATGAGAAAATCCCCTGCACGAAACAATGTCCGAAAAAACCTATCTCCTCTTGATGACTGTCGTTCTGGGCGGTTTAGGAGCTTACATCTGGAAGGCACGCACCCCGGCTCATGCTAATGCCGCGCTGTTGGCACCTCCGTCTGCACTGGCCAAATGGCCTCTTACTGGTGCTGTCACTCAACGTGGCCCACGCGGTGTCACCCACATCAGCGCCCGTGATGCCGATGGTACCGATGTCGACCTCATCGAGTTCGATTTCAAGGCCAACCCCAAACTGAAACTCGAACTTTTCGACCAGGATTCCGACGACAAACTCCCCTTCGATAACTCGGCCCGCTATTGGGGACGCAATGCCGCTTATGTCCTCACTCATGAGTCGAACCAAAGTGGCCCGCTGGTCGCCGTTTGTAATGGTGGCCCCTTCGATTTCAACCGTAACCAATCCATTGACGACGCTCAACACGTTACCCCCGTGGTCGTCGCGGGCAAAGCCCACTTCCAACACATCCAATCCGACGAAAGCCAGTTGTGGACTTTTGGCATTCGTAAAGGCACCCCCCACCAATTCGAGGTGTTGCTGCGCCCCTCAGTCGCTCAACTCGAAGAGTTCGACTACGCCACCGGGGGCGTCCAATGCTTGCTCAAAAATGGCGAACTTTTGCATCTCGAAGAACCCCCTTCGACTAAGCGTTGGGGCCGCTTCAAAGTTCCCACCACCAACGATGTCGGGAGTCTTCGCCGCCCCGATTGGACGAAAACCTCGCGTATTTCCCTCGGTTGGAATCGCGATGGCTCCAAATTATGGATGCTCAGCATTCACGACCCCGAAGCCGAAGCCGCCTCGCGCACGGCTCTCTCTATCCGCTTCCGAGGTTACTCCAATTCCTCCCTTCCCCCGATTATTGGCGGTTGGAGCGTACTAGACACCCAGAAATTCTGGAAATCTCAGGGGGCTTGGGGGGCTGTACTGGTCGCCAGCGGCGACTTCGCCCAGTTAGCACATCGCCGCGCCGACGGGCAGGTCGATTTCGTCCCCTCCCAAGTTGCCACCCGCTTCTGGAAAACAGCCGCTGGCCGAACCCGTCTTGTCACTGCCCCCAACCTCAAAGGCGCCCCCACTGGCGGCAGCGCCCTCTTCTACTGGACAGTTCGCGAAACCAAATAGAACATAATTAGCTCCCCCTGAAAGCCCCTCTGCACCACTCCCGATATATCGCCCCATCTCGGCCCAACCGAAGCGTTGCCCCCAAAGCGTGCATTCCTGCATCAAAGGCAATCTGTCGTTCCTGTGATGATAACCCCTCATCCAACAGCCTCTGCAAATTGAACTCAAGCCAAATCGTCCATTTGCCAATCACCCCATCGACTGCCAATTCCAAATCCTCCAACCGCAGTTCGTTCTGCTCCCGATACCCTTGCACCCACGCCACAAAAGTCTCCCTTGAAGGTGCCCCCGCCGATTGTCCCGCCCACGAAAGTCCCGCTCCCATCGCCTCCAACGCCGGGTGAATCGGCTTCGCTTGTTCCCAGTCCAAAATGATTGGTTCCCCCTCGCCATTCCATAACACGTTCTTCTGGTCAAAATCCAAATGCCCCATCACCCACCCCTCGCACAATTCTTCTTGTGCCACCCGCGCCCGCCCATTCAACTCCTCCAGCTCTTCCACCACATCCCGTAACCGCCACGCCCATGATGCCCCCTGTACGCAAGCTCGCTCTGCAATCGCCCGAAAATGCCCATCCACAAACGCTTCGGGAATGGGAGCCATCTGCTCAGGAAAACGAATTGCCAACCTATGGACCCTCGCCAAATGCCCACCCATCAAGCGACCCCGCTCCACCGAAACCGCGTGTGGCGGCAATACCTCGCCCTCGACCCACGGAAACAGCAGGAAATGAACATCCTCAGCTCGCCCCACGAATTTTCCATCGGGTTGCCTGAGCGCCACCATCGCCGGAACGTCGCGCTGTGCCGCCAATTCTGCCAAAGTTTCCCCGCGCTCAATCCGCAAAATACCCTCTGCCGTTGCCACCGAGCGCTGCGCCAAAATCTTCAGCGCCAGCGATTCGCGCCCACGAAAATCAACTCGCAACAACCGATGCTGCAGCCCACCCGCAACAGGTCTAATCCTTACAGGTTCAGGGAGAGAAAAACGGACGCACACGGACTCAATTGCCAGTCGCGCACTTCGCTCAGAATAGTCGTTCACAACTCCTTTCCGAAAGGCAAAGCCAAGGCCCAATTAAACTAAAACCTACGTGGGTTTTTCCCGCACTTAATCGCCCCCCAAGGGTTCGCCACTGTTCGCGTCGTTCATGCAACTTTCCCGACTTCACCTTTCCGGCTTCAAATCGTTCGCCGACGAAACCACCCTCGAATTTGGCTCCGGCATCACTGCCGTCGTTGGCCCCAATGGTTCGGGTAAATCGAACATCGTGGACGCCCTGTTGTGGTGTTTGGGCGAGCGCTCTCACAAAGCCCTGCGCGGCCAAAATGCCACCGACGTTATCTTCGCGGGCACCCAGACCCGCCGCGCCACGGGCCGCGCCGAAGTCAACCTATTCTTCAACAACGAATCGGGTTCGCTTCCTCTCCCTAATAAAGAGGTGCAGGTTTCGCGCAAGCTCTTCCGCGACGGCGCGGGCGAATACGGCCTGTGCGGCTCCAAATGCCGCCTCCGCGATGTTCTCGACCTCTTCCTCGATACCGGAGTTGGTCCCGATGCTTACTGCATCATCTCGCAGGGTGAAATCGACGCCATTCTGTCCGCCAAACCCGAAGACAGGCGCGGCCTCATCGAAGGTGCAGCGGGCATCCAGAAGTACCATGCGCGTCGCACCGAAACCCGCAAGCGCCTCGAAAAAGTTGAAGCCGACCTCACTCGCGCCCGCGACATCATCGCCGAACTCGATGCCCAGTTGCTGCCCCTCGAATCGCAAGCGGTCTTAGCGCGCCAGTACGACTCCTTCGCCGCCCGTCTCAAGCAACTCCAACTCGCCGTTTTGTCGCGCGATTTCCAGACTCGCGTTGTTCGCCTCGCCGAACTGCGCCAAAAAAAGAGTGAGGGCGAAGACAAAGTGCTGCGCGCCCGCATCGACATCGACGACCTCGAACGAGTTGAATCCATCGGTAACCGCCTCCTCCGCGAATTGGAAGGCGAAGTTGAAACCCTCGCCTCTGGCCTTACCCAACTCGTCGGCGACCAGAAAAGCGCCGAAGGCGAATTAGCCGTCGCCCGCGAGCGCAAACGTGCCCTCACCGAGATGCACGAGTTCGCTGCCCGTGAAGCCGCGACGTTGCGCGCCCGTCTCGAAACTACGCGCGCCGATGCCGTACGCGCCAAAAACGACCTCTCTGAAGCCACCCGCGAATCGGGCGCTCTCTCCCAGGCCGCCGCCGAAGCCGAAGGCCGCCTCGGTGAAGCCACCCAGAAAGTCTCCGACGCCACCCGCGAACTACAGACCCTGCAAGCGCGCGTTCTCGAAGCCATGCGCGCCTCGCAAGCCAAACGAGAAGGCGCCGCCGCCGACCGTGCCCGCGCCGAAGGCGGACGCAGCCGCCTCGCCGAACTCGAACGCCTGCTTTCCAGCGGTCAGGCCGAACTGCAAGCCTCCCGCACTGCCGAAACCGACGCCCAAACCGCCCTCAAAACCCTTCAGGCCGAACTTGAAACAGCCCGCCGCGATGTCGAGGCCAAACGCCTCGTTTGGCAGAACTCGCAAAACGACGCCAAAAGCGCTCTCGAAGCCGTCGCCCGCGCCCGCGAAAACCGATCCTCGCTTGGTTCACGCT
>SDZD01000089.1 GCA_004172935.1 bacterium
GAGTACCAGCATCCATCGATGCAAAAATCGGCGTCCATCGGCGGTTAAAAATTACCAACTCCCCTCAAGACCCTCTGTGTATCAGCGGTAAAAGCGCCCCTTCTCATCACTTTGAGACTTCACAAGAACATTTTAATTTTTCCCCTTCGCCTTTAACCCTTAAACATGTCAAGCCCGCAAAAATCCTGAAATCATCGCTTTTTACACTCTCTTCAACCCCGAAGATGAAGTTACGCTATCGCATTGGACACGAGAATATCCACGAAACCAAGCTGATGATGTTGGCGCAGCAGCCCGACCGCACCATCAGCATGTCGCAGCTTTTTTACGCCGAGCTTTTCGTTGACAGTGAAGTCGAGCCGGATAAAACCGTCGAACTGGGCAACATCCCCGTCCTCTATTTTCTGGCCGACCTGTACTTTTTCGCCCAGGAACACAAAGACGAACCCTTTGTCCACATCAAAGGCATCAGCGACGAAAATCAAGCCTACTGGATAGAACTCTGCAAGACCCGTTCGCGCCTGACCCTCACCTCTCGCAAGCACAAAGTTCAGCAGATCAAGCTCCCATTCCCCAGTGAAGACCACCTCGCCGCGCTCGCCAAAAAGTTCGTTCAAGGCTACATCAAGCGCGTCCCCGAACTCGCCAACTACAGCGGAATGAAACACGTCGAAAAAGAGTTCGGGTTTACCCTGTAGGCAAACATCTTGAAAGAACATTCAGCATGTGTTGCACTTCGCCTATGAAAGTCCTTGCTCTTCGTCGTACATGCGAGGGCCTGTTGGCAGCCGTCCTACTTTCTTCGTGCGCTGTTTCCCAACCTACCACCTACCTGCCCAACGACTTGAAGGTGACGCCCGTCGCCACCGAACCTAACGATATGGCCGACATTTTGGAGCTAAAAACATGGCGCCTCAACGTCACCTCCGTCAAAGTCGGCCAAACACTCGACTGCGATCTCGAACTGCGCGAGAAAGGCAAGCCCGCTCAAAGCGTCGGCGGTATCGTCATTTCGCCCATCGGCACCAACTCCCAACCCGAAATCCTCATCGGCCTCCACCCCCTGGGCGATTGCTGGAACAACTCCGGTCAGATGAAAACCTTTGTGCGTGCCAGTGGTGTCTCGGTCAACTCCATCTGCACTGGAGTCAACACTAACCCCTTCAAACATTACAGCCTTGCTTCCGGCCTCCCCGTTCCCCTCGCCGATGGCAGCTTTTTGTTGATGGCCGGCAACAAAGACAAATCCGCCCAATGGCCCAGCGACAAGCAAAACGACCTCACCCTCGTCTGCACCCTAAAACTCAAAAACGATAAGTAAGCAATTCGGCTCAGTCAGTGAGGCAATCGCTATTGATTATGCCGTCGAGTGTTTCATATCGTCCTATCGAAATATAGAAGGTGCTGCTTTGTAGCGCCCCCTTCAGGAGTCGCCGAAGTTTCGATTGAGTGGTTCAGCGAGCAGATGGCTTTAGAGCAGATTCCAAATGAAGTGATAGGTTAAGTGTGGATAGAGTAGCGTCGTTATCTTCGATGTCGATGCCACCGACGCCGTGCAGTTCAGATTTTCTAGCGCGACATGCACTATCACTTCATTTGCAAACTGCTCTGTGGTACAAACTTCACCGCAACTGCTGCACCACTTCGCCGAGTTCAATGCCCCCTTTTTCCTTTCTAGGGCGAAACCTTCCCCTGTTTTTACTCCTAAGTTTCGTGTGGCTAATGATTGCTGTCACATATTCCACAGCGAATTTCGCCACTGCGTCCATATTGGATAAGGTGTCGATTTTGGCGACGATTGTGATGGGAGAGACAATCATCATCGCAATCGTTCAGTACATCGGCAGGAGGCAACAAGACACAGCCAACAGCGCGCTGTTGATGGAGAGAATAGACCCCACTCGCGTTCAGATTTACGAACACCTGACGCAACTCCCCGACTTCTGGCTCGATCAGTGGTGCGTATTGCCCTCGCCAATGGGGTCACGAGCATTGGCAGTGAATATCGAACACACCCGCATCGCCTTACTCGACTATCAGGCGCCTAACGGCGAGCCTCAAATCACATCCAAAATATTCAACCGGGGCGACGTGGCAAGCGTAACTCTCGAAGAAGCCCTACAGCCAGACACACGCACAACATGGGCGAAATTTATCGAAGGCGATCCTTCAATTCAACTCGCCACATGCCTACTGGGTTCGGCGGGACTGCCAATCGAAGCGCCTAATTTGCTGGGAGAAACACAACACCAACAGGAGCAAGCTCCGCCCATAGCCAACGCCTTTGAACTTCAGGAGCACTATATCAACATGCTCCATCTCAAAGTCATTCCAACCGACTCTCAATCTCCCATCGAACAACTCATCTTTCTGCGCGGCAGGATAGACACCTTAAGCGAACCCTACCCATTCGTGCGCAAGAACGCCGAGCATTGGCAAACCCTGTTTGCCAACCTCAGTTCAGGTGGCACAGGCTCAACTTCATAGCGCCCATGCCCTTCGCTTATAAAAGGGGGGGGAGAGAATTGGGCGAGATTATGCCTTGCCCAATCCCTTCACATAGGTCACAAGTTCTTTCACCTGCGCTTCGGTCATCTGGCTTCCGAAGGCGGGCATTTTGCCCGCGCCGTCGTGAATCACCTTGTAAAGCGCATCATCGGGAGCGCCCGCTTTCTTGGTGAGGTTCGGCCCCATACGCCCCTGCCCTTTGTCACCATGACATCCGGCGCACTTCATCTGGAAAATGTCGGGGGCTGTCGCCTTGGCGTCAACCAAACCGCCTCCCGGCCCACCGCCGGGACCTCCGCCCATACGCGGGCCACCGGGGCCACCACCAGCCGGACCTTCGGGCGGAGCCTGATTATTTGAGCATCCCGCTACAAAGAGAGCGCCCAACGGAGCCATCAACACGAGGGCAAAAAAGAAAATGGAATAGGTCTTTCGATACACAACTATTATCTTCTCTGGGTCTCGTCTATGCGACAAGGATTTTCTGACTTTGTGTTCCTGTGAGAACGACAAATATTCTTGCAATCCTTAAGTTTGGCCTTACGAAAATGACCTATTCACCCAATTTCAAATGTCGGTCGATACCGGGGCGGGGCCGCACACTTTGATACGCCCACAACAGAAACGGGATGACCGGAACTGAGATGAGCAGTAGGAAAAAGCCAAAGTAAACACTGGGAGAAGTGAAAAATTTTTTGGCATAAAAAGAGGGCAACTCGCGTTCTAGCCGCATCAAAATATAAAATTCACCCGATAATGCCACGAGGGTAGCCGCCATCATGAGCAAAAAGGCTTGTATTGCTGATTGGGAAACCCCACCGGATTTCTGATGAAACTTAAAACTGCACAGCACAACAACCATAATGGGCAAGAAAATGAGACGAAATAAAGGTGAACCAACGCTTGTAATTCCCGCGACTATAGCCAGAGCTATGAAGATATTAAAAACCATTGCTTCATCACGTCCCCAACTCTCAGCCATACGAAACACGAAGTACACGCTACCTCCAACCACCAACCCAAAACTGGCATAGGCCAGCCCGAATAGCAACCACTGAAGAATTCCTGCTGTCATTACACCTCCTCAATCCTCGTTCCAAATAGTGGCTTACCCCGATGCCAACCTGTCCAGCCATTCTATCATCATGGTGCGCTCGCCCTTCGAGAGCGGCGCGGCGTCACTAAGCGAGGCGCGCAGGGTGATCGCGGCGGTGACATAATCGGCGCTCTCGACAGCCGGGGCAGTCGTGGTGATAGAGGAAAGCACGGAGTCGCGCGCCAGTTCCGACAGCCTCATGTCGCGCTGCTCTGCGGGCATTCCCAACAGCGTTAACACGGTGCCGCACGCAGCCGAATGTACCAGATTCGCGGCCTGCTCCTCGTTTACCAGCAAGCGCCCCACCATCGCGACACGTTGGATGTGGGAACGGAGAAGGCAATGCGAAATCTCGGCGGCAGGCGACTTCACACCGGGACGCGGATTAGCGTACATCAGCAAATAAATCGCTGGATGGGACAGCCCGAACTCGATATGCAAATCCCACCCCGCCCGCATATTTTCCACAGGATCGCCACCCTCTTCGCGAACCTTCTTCGTTTTCAGGTAACTCACGAATCCATGCTCCGCGATGGCGCCCAACAGCCCCTCTTTGTCACCAAAAAGCCGATAAATAGTCGGCGCCTGAATACCCGCCGCCTCGGCCACTCCGCGCGTCGTGACGGCATCGCGTCCACTTTTAGTCAGCAACTCGATGGCTGCCACAATCACGCGCGTTCGCAGGTCGTCGTGCGGCGTGCCCGCTTCAATATCGGTGAGGGAATCCAATTCTGCCACTGTTTCAATTATAAGCCCACCAGCAACGAGAATGAATTTGAGGTAAATTATCAATGGAATCGAATTTGTGATTCCGTTGATAATTCTGGGTTTATACCCGCCATGACAGGGACAACATCATGATCATCATTACTGGGGCAAACGGAAATATTGGGCACGACATAGTGCAGCGACTTGTAAAGCAAATAGGGGCACAGCAAGTCGGCGTCAGCGTTCGCGAACCAGAGAAGGCCAGCGCTCTTCATGCGTTGGGAGTTCGGGTGCGACAGGGCAATTTCAAGGACACCGCCAGCTTGCGCCACGCCTTTGAAGGCGCTTTGCAGGTGCTCATCGTCTCCATCAACACCGCCGGAGCTAACACCGTAGCGCAGCATAATAACGCCATCGAAGCCGCCAAATCCGTGGGAGCCGAGCGCATCCTTTACACCAGCCACATGGGCGCAAACCCACAGAGCCTGTTCGCCCCGATGGTCGACCATGCCGCGACCGAAGAGCTACTGGTTGCCTCTCAAATCCCCTTCACAGTGCTGCGCAACGGCTTTTATGCCGAATCGGCGCTCCCACTACTGGGCAAGTTCCTGGAGACGGGCGAAATCACCGCTCCGCTCGACGGCCCGGTCTCCTGGACAGCGCGCACCGACCTTGCCGCCGCAGCCGTCATTGCCCTGACCAAACCCGAACAACTCAGCGGTTTCACACCTCCCTTGACCAACCCCACAACGCTCGACCTCGCCGCCATTGCGGACATTGCCAGCGAACTCATCGGCGGTCAAATTTCGCGCGTCACGGTAACAGACGAACAGTTCGCACAAAGCAAAAGCGCCGCTGGCTGGCCACCGCACTTGATTCACCTTATCGGAGGCATATTCAAGGCATCGCGCAATGGCGAGTTCATCGCCACCGACCCCACTCTGGAACGCCTACTAGGACGCCCTGTAACGTCTATGCGCGACGTACTGAATGCCCATATCGTAAAACAGAATTGAGGAATGTTTTGATGCTAACGACGTATTTTCTAAATTGAATCGCGAAATAAAACACATAATAGGAGAGAAAGCGGATTACGAGGAGGCAAACGATGATTTGTGTTCTCTTTTACAGCAAAACTGACTCGATCATTTGCCATTGGTTAAAGCGGCGCTCAGCGTGGGGTTGGAGTCGGAAGATGAATTTCGCGCGCTTCTTCCCGAAATATACAAGGAATATGTCGTTGTCTACTTCGAGAGACTGTTGAGAGAGTAAGGTCGAGAACGCGAAGCATTCGAATTGGTGAGAGGGGGCCGTGGCATAGGGCATTGAAAAATCTCCGTTTTTCCTCTCTCTTTTGACACGCGTTGGCGTCTAAATCGCCCCGCTGGGGCGCGGCTCTATGTCCCTGAAAACCTGGCTTCTGGAAACGGAATCGGCAACGCACGCCAACGCACCCGCACAAGCGGGCGAAATTGAAGGCCCCTACATCGAACAAGAACACCATCACAAGACCCACCCGTGGTGGCAGGTGATGTGTCTGACGGGTGTTGACTACTTCTCCTCGCTGGCTTATCAGGCCGGTATCGCCGCTCTGGCGGCGGGAGCGGTGGCGCCCATTGCGACGCTAATTCTGGTTATTATTACCCTGATTGGAGCCGTTCCGGTTTACTCGCGAGTAGCGCGCGAATCGCCGCATGGTGAAGGCTCGGTGGCGATGCTCGAAAAGTTGCTGCGCGGCTGGAAGGGCAAGCTGTTCGTTCTGGTGCTGCTCGGTTTTGCAGCCACCGACTTCATCATCACCATCACGCTGTCGGCGGCGGATGCCTCGGCGCACATGGTCGAAAACCCGCTGGCGCATCGCTTCGTCGAGGGCCACGAGGTTCTCGTCACTCTGGGACTCATCGCGCTACTGGGCGGCGTGTTTTTGAAGGGCTTCAAAGAGGCTATTGGCATCGCAGTGGTGCTGGTGCTGGTTTATCTTGGCCTCAATGTCATTACCATCGGTACGGCGCTGTATGATTTGGCCCACCATCCCGAATACATCACACGCTGGCAAAATGCGGTACTGTCGATGACCCACTCGTGGCCAAGCGCTCTGGCGCGCGCTGTCGTGGTATTTCCGGCGTTGGCTCTGGGGCTTTCGGGCTTTGAAACCGGCGTCGCGGTGATGCCACTGGTCGAGGCCAAAAACGGCGACATCGCCGACCGCATCAAGAACACCAAGCGCTTGCTGCGCGCCGCCGCGATTACTATGAGCTGTTTTCTGCTCACTTCCAGTGTGGCTACCATCTTCCTTATTCCCAAGGAGTTGTTTGAGAAGGGCGGCGAGGCCAATGGGCGCGCTCTGGCTTATCTGGCGCACTACTACTTTGGCGAGGGCTTCGGCACCGTCTACGACATCTCGACCATCACCATTCTATGGTTCGCGGGCGCCAGTGCCATGGCGGCGCTGCTGAATTTGGTGCCGCGTTACCTGCCGCGCTATGGCATGGCGCCCGACTGGGCGCGCGCCTCGCGGCCCCTCGCTATCGTCTTTTCGCTGGTGGCATTCGCCGTTACCATTCACTTCAAAGCCAACGTCGATGCGCAGGGCGCCGCCTATGCGACGGGCGTGTTGGTGCTCATTACCAGCGCCTCGGTGGCCGCGACTCTGTCGGCCAAATCGAAGGGGCAATATGGACGTGCGGTGTTCTTCGCCTTCATCGTGTTGGTCTTCCTTTATACGACGGCGCAAAACATCCACGAACGGCCCGAAGGCTTGATTGTCGCCTCGTTCTTCATCTTCTCCATCGTCGCTATCTCGATTTTGTCGCGCGTCTACCGTACCACCGAACTGCGCGTCGACCGCTTCGACATCGACCGACTCGCGCGCCAATTCATTGATGACGCCAACCGGGGCACGGTTCGCATCATCGCCAACGAACCTAACGAGCGCGACGAGACAGAGTACCGCCTCAAAGAAAAGGAACAACGCGAAGACAACCATATTCCCCCCGCCGACCCAGTGATATTCGCTGAGGTCAAAGTGCGCGATGCCTCCGACTTCGGCGGCGTGGTTCAAGTGAGCGGCGAAGAGCGCTTCGGCTACCGCATCCTGCGTATCGACGCGACCACCATCCCCAACGCCCTCGCCGCGCTGATGCTGCACATTCGCGATACTCACAACGGCAAAATTCCGCATATCTACTTCTCGTGGACCGAAGGAAACCCGTTGATCTATGTGCTGAAGTACCTCGCTTTCGGTGAAGGCGATGTCGCCCCCGTCACCCGCGAAGTGTTGCGCGAAGCCGAACCCGACCCCGAAAAACGCCCCGGCGTCCACGTTGGAGGGTAGGGAGAGTTTGCGTCTTCAGTTTTGTTTTAAAGCGCCCACGTTATATGTTGGTTATTCCCGATTGGAATAACAAGCTACATAGATGGCGATATAACAAACGTAGAGCGGGCGATTTCCCCTTTTGGGGTAGTGGGCAAATTGGGTAGGATTCCCTGTCTTCATCGGCGGGATTTTGCGTTGAAAAATTGGCATTGTTACTATCTCGCCAGCCCAATTCATCTCATCCTACTTGATTTGCCCACTACCGGCTTTTGTGATGCGAGATAGTGTGAATGCACAATAATTCCTATATTTGGCAATAATTGAGTAATGTGCCAATAAATGCCAGGTGACGATACCCGCACTGAGTTGATGCGGTTGCAGAGAATGCTGGATGCGATTTCTCAGCCCGTCTGCTACTTCGACTCCAATTTACGCTACATCTCTTTTAACGATGCTTACTCACAACGCATCTCGCGTTCGCTTGATGAAGTGCGTGGGTTGCACCTGTCCTCTATTCTTGGTGAGGCGATTTTCGGATTTATTTGTCCCCTGGTAGAAAAGGCTTTGGGCGGAGAGCGCGTCACTTTCGAGCAGTCTGTGCCATCGGTGCAGGGGACAATGCGTTTCACGCGCGTCGAGTTTGTTCCCGATTTCGATGACGATAAGAAAGTGCAGGGAGTCATCGGCATATTGACCGACTTGCACGAGCAGAAAGAGATGGAATGGGCGCTTCGCGAGGCGATAGATCGGATGGAAGCTCAGTCATTGCAGGACAGCCTGACGGGGTTGGGCAATCATCGCGCCTTTTTAGAGCGCTTGAGCGAGGCCGAACGCAGTTTCGAGCGCGACGAGACACCGTGCGCGCTGCTGTTTTTCGATGTGGATTCGTTTAAGTCGTTCAACGATACCTTTGGGCACCCCGTCGGCGATGAGGTGCTGCGACAGGTCGCGAAATTATTTAAAAGAGAGATTCGCCCCAGTGATTTAGTGGCGCGTTATGGGGGCGAAGAGTTCGCGGTTTTGTTGCGAGGCACCCATGAATTGGAGGCGCTGAAATGTGCCGAACGGTTGCGCTGGGTGGTTCAAGAGGCGCCCTGGACGGTGCGCGGGGTGACGATTTCGGGCGGCATCGCCTGTTTTTGTGCCGAGACCCCCACCGGGGCGAGCGTGCTGCAACACGCCGATGCCGCATTGTATCGCGCCAAAAAGAGCGGGAAGAATCGCGTGTGCTACATTCCCCACGGGCAGATGCCCTTTATATCGCAAGAGGCCGGAAATGAGAGTCTGGGACTGGCTCGAAGATCGGCTTTCGCTTGATAGCCTCTGCCCCCGCAAGCGGAAGAGGGGCGCTCACGGAATTGAGGGAGTCGCTCGTGGGAATGGTGTGCTGTGAGCCGTTGGGGGAAGACGCGCCAAGGCACGTTTCGATATGATGCCATAATCCCTCTCGCGGACATGGCCCGCCATGTCCCCACCACCTAATTCGAGTCTCCTCACATGAAGTGGGGGGCTTACAGGTTCTCGATGCGGGCCTTTGCTGTGCGGGCGAGGGCAGAAAACCATTTGCCTTCGGGTGAGACGAGCGGGAACCACCATGATGTGGGGCGGTAGTTGGTATAGCGGAGGCTGTCGCTGGCCATCATCGCGTCGCGCATCAGATAAAGACGGGCTAGTTCGGCGCGTTCTTCCAGTTGGTCGCGGGTTTGGCGGGCGGTGAGCGTTTCGGCGCTTTGTTCGATTTGACGTTGGGCGCGTAGGCGCTCGTTGGCCAGGCTGCGGAGTTCGCGAGCTTTGGTGAGTGTGGCTTCGACCTCGGCGTCGAATTGGTGGTGCTGCGGTTCGAGTTGCGCGATTTTCTGGCGCAGTGATTCGATTTGGGCGGCTTCGCTTTTTTCGAGTTCGGTTTGCTCGGCGCGCTCTTGTTTGGTGAGTTTGCGTGGTTTGCCGTTTTCGTCGGTTGGGTTCAAGCGGCTGGCGGCAGCTTCGTGGATGTCGAAGATTTGTTCGCGGAGCGGGGCGATGTTGGCGCGGAACCAGTCGCCTTTTTCGCGTTCGAGATGGGTTGCCGATTCGGTGGTGGCTTTGGCTTCGTTGCGTATAGCCTCGACTTCGCGGGACAGCACTTTAGCTCGCTCGTTTATCATTTGGAGTGCGCCCAGGGCGCCGACGTAGGCTTGCTCGCGTTCGCGCCACTGGGCGCCGCTGAGTTGGGCCAACTCTTCCATCAGTTCGCGCGAATTATTGGCGGCTTTGAGTCGGGCGCGGGTGGTATCGCCTTGTTCGACTACTTCCTGCCAGCGGTGCGACAGGTCGCGTGCCGAGATGGACGGAGTTTTGAAGGCTTTGCTGAGATGTGGGGGCAGGTTGAAATTAGCATCGACTTCTTCGATGGCATCCCATGCGCTTAATTTGACGCGCAGCATGGGGTGGAGTTGAAGCTCGACACCTTGAGCGCGAATGGCGTCGTTCATCTGCTGGGTGCGGCTGGTGTAGGCGGAGGCTTTCTCGTGGAAGACGAAGATGAACTCGGCGGACAGCATCGAAATGAGCGAGACGGCTTTGCCAACGAGGGCGACATCTTCGCCGTACTTCGATTTCAATAGCGCCGCCAACTGTGCGACCGATTCGATGTGGCAGTGCTGGCAAAGCTGGGTTTCGGGTTCGGTTTCGATGGAAACCGAGTCGCCGAAGACGCGCAGCGTGCCGCGTCCGATGCCGGGGATGACGACATCGAAGGGCAGGGCGCCTTCGCCGAACTGGTCGAGGGCATAGATGCCCGAACCGCGCACGGCGTCGTTGTAACATCGTTTGGCGAGGTCGCGGGTGGCGGGATTGAGGAACAGGTCGAGGAAGTGGAAACGTGGCAGGTGGCAGGTTTCGGGTGCGAAGCGGAACAGGTCGAGCGAGGCGGTGGTGCTGAGATTATTGACCGGGCCGCTATTGAGGAGCGCCCACATGCGCGGGATTAGGTCGCGGTACAAATCGGTGAGCAGGGCTTCGGGACGCGCTTCGATAAATTCGTTGACCCAGTTCCACAGCGAGCGCACTGCGGCGCGTGCGTGGCAATCGTCTTCGTGTTCGATTTCAAAGTCGGGTTCGCAGCCCGTGCTTTCGAGCGACGAGCGAAAGGCCCAGCGCAATTGTTGGCGCAGCGCGGGCGCGATTTCGCCGAGTTTTACTTCGGCGGCGATGATGGGGCGGTCTTCGGTGTGGACGAGCGCTCGCCACAACGGGGCTTCGGTTTCTTGATTGAGTAGCGACTCCTGACCGCCAAAATAGGCGCGCGCGGCTTTGCCGAGCGCCACGTTCTGGCGGGTGAAATCCTGACGCGAAGGCACGACTTCGGAGCCGAAGAGCGCCGAGACTTCGCCCGCCGCGCTCCATAGGCCGTGGGTATCGCCGTCGTTGTGGCGTAGCACCACGAAGGGGGTATCGCGGATGGTGAGGCCTTCGAGCTTGGCGAAGTAGTCGGTGTCGTGAACGCCCGCTACCATCTGCGTGCCTTTGGCGATGGCGCCTTCTTTTTCGAGGATGGCGAAGATGCGCGAAAGGGTGGCTTTAACGGGTTCGTCCCAGAAAACGGTCTGACCGAGCGTCAGAAAGGGGGTATCGGGATAACGCTCGCGGAGCACACGCACGGCGGCGACGGTTTCGGGATGAAGCGACGACGAAGAAAGCATAGAAGTCGGGAAGCGTATATTTAGTGGCAAGCCACACGCCAAAGGAGCGTATAGTCTAATTGTAATTGATGATGTGACAAATTATTTGTTCGTTTGCAATCTGGCAATCCTCCGATAACACTGGGCCGTGATGAAACCTTCCCCGCAACAATTGGCCTATCTGGAGCGCTGGCGTCCCATTCATTATGGCCTGTTTGGGTTCTGCCTTTGCCTGTTCATTTTCAGTGTGTGGTCGGTTAGCGAAGGGCATTCGCCGCCGCGTGATTTGCTTGTTCCTAGCAGCCTTTTGCTCATGAATATCGGCACGCTTTTAAACCCGCGAAGCTTACGGCTTAGCCTCGTCTTCACATCTATGGGGGGGCTTTGTTCGTTGGCTTCTCTCGTTTTGCTTGTTATGCGGCACCAGTAAGTTTTTCTAGAATCGGTTGGCAGATTTCCTTGCCACGCAGCATTTCGAGCCAGCGCTGGGGGATGGCTTCGATTCCTTCGCGTAGTCCTGCCAGGCCGCCCGCGATGCACGCGGTTGTGTCGGTGTCGTCGCCGAGGGACACCGCGTATTTCACGACGGCTTCGTAGTTGGGTTGGCGCATGGCGTCGCGGGCGGAGCGCAGGCTATCGACGACGTAGCCCGAACCCCAGCCTTTCAACTCGTCGCCGGGGCGAATGTGCCATTCGAGTTCGTTTTCCCATTCCTCAAACTCTCCGCTCGCGGCGCGGCATAGGGAGGGGAGTAGGGAGCGCAGGGTGGCTGTTGCACTGACCCATGCGGTTTCGCTGTCGAGTCCAGTGGCGATTTGGCGCGCCCACAGGCAATAGAGGGCACAGCACAGCTGCGAGCGCAAGTGGCCGTGAGTGACGAGCGATTGGCGCATGGCGTCGCGGGCCAACTCGAAGTCATCGCCTTTGTGCCACAGCACGAGCGGTAGCACGCGCATTAACGAGCCGTTGCCATTTGTGAGTTCGCCGTCTGGACCGGCTTCTTCGGCTTTGATGCCGGAGCGAAAGCGGGAGATGGCGTCGGAGGTGGTGATGCCGACATCGAATACTTCGCCATCGACGGCGTAGCGGCCCTCGAACTGCCACTGGGCGATGCGCTCTGCGAGGTCGTGCAAATCGAGCTTGCCGCATTCGAGCAGTGAGTCGAGCAAGGCGAGGGCTTGAGCGCCGTCGTCCGACCATGTGCCATCGGGGACGAAGTGGGAGCGAGGCCAGTTGGGAGGCGGCGTCATTTCGATGTTGGCGAGTGCGGGAAGCCTTTCGGGGGCTTTGAATTCGTAGGGGACGCCGAGGGCATCGCCGACGAGAAGGCCGCAAAGTGCGCCGCTTAATTGAGAGGGATTCATCACTGTGTCGAGTAAGTTTGCGCTTTGTTACGGCTTTCCTACCAAGAAGATGGGAGCGCAGACCCCTAAATTGGTATCCTGATTTTGCCACTCCATTTTCAGTCGTGTTCAAAGGTGCGTTCTTTTAGGGCGCAGAGGGCGCGCGACGGAAAAACTTTTACGAGTTGCGCGTGCCAGCCTGTACTGGGACGAAAGGAACACGCTTTGACATCATCTGCTATTTTGGAATCGCCTGCGACCGCTTCCAACGGTAATCATTCCGCAAAAAAATCGTCGCGTTTGCTGGGCTTGAAATGTAAAGAGTGCGGCACCAAATACGAGATCGCGCCCAAACACGTTTGCGAACTGTGCTTTGGCCCTCTCGAAGTCGCTTACGATTACGAGGTAATCGCTGCCCAAACCTCGCGCGAGAAAATTGCCGCTGGCCCTTATTCGATCTGGCGTTATCAAGACTTTTTGCCTGTCGAGGGCACGCCACAGGTCAACTTGCAGGCTGGCTTCACGCCGCTGGTGCGTTGCACCAACCTCGCTAAGCGTTTGGGAATTCGCGACCTTTACATCAAGAACGACACCGCTAACCCAACGTGGAGCTTCAAAGACCGCGTCGTTTCGACCGCTCTTTCGCGCGCCAAAGAGTTCGGTTTCACCACTGCTGCTTGCGCTTCGACTGGCAACCTCGCCAACTCGGTAGCGGCTCACGCCGCCAGCGCCGGAATGGATTGCTACGTGTTCATCCCCTCCGACCTCGAAGCGGGCAAAATCATGAACTCGTTGGTTTATAAGCCCAAAGTGGTCGCCGTCGAAGGCAACTACGATCAGGTGAACCGCTTGTGCGCCGAAGTCGCCGACCGCGTCAACCGCAACGCCGAGGGTATCCACGAGAATCATTGGGCTTTCGTGAACGTCAACTTGCGTCCTTTCTATTCGGAAGGTTCCAAGACGTTGGCTTACGAAGTCGCCGAGCAGTTGGGCTGGGTCGCTCCCGATCACGTGGTTATCCCCATCGCTTCGGGGTCGATGCTGACCAAAATCTATAAGGGCTTCAACGAGTGGATGGATTTGGGCCTCATCGAGCGCAAAAACGTCAAAATCTCCGGTGCTCAGGCCGAAGGTTGCTCGCCCGTCGCTCAGGCTTTCCGCGAGAATCAGGAGTTCGTGGCGCCGGTTCGCCCCAACACCATCGCGAAATCGTTGGCGATTGGCAACCCCGCCGATGGCATCTATGCCAAGGGCATCGCTCAGAAGACTGGCGGCACCATCGATTCGGTTACCGATGAGGAAGTCATCGAGGGCATCAAATTGTTGGCCGAGTGCGAGGGCATCTTCGCCGAAACAGCTGGCGGCGTTACCATCGCCAACTTGAAGAAGATGGTCGAAAATGGCTCCATCAAATCCGATGAGGTAACCGTTGCTTACATCACCGGAGGCGGCCTCAAAACTCAAGAAGCCCTGACTGGACACGTCGGCCAGCCGATGCTCATCCGTCCAAACCTCGCTTCCTTCGAAGAAGCCTGGGGGCGCAAAATTTAACTTAGTAACTAGTTCTTAGTTTTTAGTGGTTAGTAAAAACCTCTGAACTAAGAGCTAATTGAAAATAGTGTTTGTTTGTAGCTCATGGAGCTAACTTAACTAACCACTAATATCTAAAAACTAATCACTAATCATCATGTCCGTTTTAGTTCGTATTCCTACACCATTGCAGAAATTGGCCGGAGATAAGGCCGAATTGAATGTTGAAGCCACCACGCTTCAGCAGGTCATCGACCAACTCTCCTCGCAGAACGAAGAGTTCAAGAACCGCTTGCTCGACGAGTCGGGCAATTTGCGCCGCTTCGTCAACGTCTACGTCAACGAAGAGGACGTTCGCTTCTTGCAGAAACTCGAAACGCCTCTCAAAGATGGCGACGAAGTTTCCATTGTCCCCGCCATTGCGGGTGGTTGCTAAACACCAAAAAGGAGGTCGGCAATGAACGAACGTTTGCGACTCACATTTTCGCCATCCGAAGTCACCAAACCCATCGTGTCCCACATGGCCCGTCAGTTTGAAGTCGATTTCTCGATTCGTCGCGCCGACATCCAGCCCAACGCAGGTTGGCTGGATTTGGAACTGAGCGGCGAAGCGACCGAAATCGAGCGTGCCATCGCCTGGCTCGAAGAGCAGGGCGTGCGCGTCTCGCCCGCCGGTGGCGACGTAATGGAGGGCTAAGCCCTTTAGATAGACCAAACAAAAAAGCCCGCCTCTTTCGAGGCGGGCTTTTTTGCGTGACAAAACCACCCCTAGCCTCTCTTGGAAAAGGAGGGAACACTGCAGGTGCGCTTCGCGCGGCTGGATGACGGATTGTATCTGAGGGAAAAAGTGGCTGGCAGCTTTGGGTTCTGCAATTGATTAAAATAGGTGGAGATGACAAGTAACTCTCCATTTCCGCCATTCGCATCGAACCCCTTGAAGCAGCGAGACCTGACGAAGGTTAATAATGCAATACGCAATCTGTTTATTGGGTTGACTGTGTTCTACGCTCTTTTTCTTGTAGTCAACATCTACCTTCTGACGCAGGGGCAGGCGAAGCCATACGATGTTGCCTCGGCTGGCTCAGGCCTGTTTCTGTGTGGTTCTTATTTACCTCGACTTCCCTTTGTTCGTATTGCGATGTTGGTTTTTGCTTTCGTGCTGTTGGCTGTACAGTACTCGCTCCGATAATCAGAGCCTCTTTACGAGTCGCATATTGGGAATCAAAAAGCCCGTCTCGAAAGAGACGGGCTTTTTGATTTGTTGGGGGTGAAGGATGGTGTTTACAGCTTGTCGAGGACTTCTTCGAGGGTGCCTTTGATTCCGGTGTAGAACGGGGTGTCGCGGACGGTGTATTTGCTAGAATCGGTTTCGCGCAGTTCCTGCACCAATTCGACGAAGTCTTCGGGGTAGTCGCCCTCGAAGGCGACGACGAAGTCCTGATCGTCAACTCCGAACGAGTAGGTGGTGTTCAGTTTGACGGTGGGGTATTTGTTGCCGACCCAGATATGTTCGTCCATGATGCCCTGACGGGTCATGGGGTGTAGCAAGTACCACTCGCGGCTTTTCACGAACGGGTAGACGAAGATGAATTTGCCGCGACCGGGCTTGATGCGGGTGCGCACGTTGTCGTGTTCGGGGTCGATTTTGTCGATGTAGGTCGAGCGCTTTGACATGCTCAAGAACGACTGGACGGCTTTAAGGTGCTTGCCGAGTTTGGTGCGGTTCAGTTCGACCTGGAGTTCTTGCAAGCGTTCGAGTTTGTAGTCGATGCGCCACAGAAAGAAGTCGCAACCGGAGCGAAGGCCAACGGTTGAGTAAGGTACGACGATGGTGCCGCTTTCCTGATATTTCTGGATAACGGCAGCAAATTCTGCTCTCGCTTCGGTCTGCTCCTGCTCGCTCAAGCTACGAAAAGCCGTATCGAGTTCGTAAAAGAAGAACGATACCCACTGTTTGGGTACGCGCTGTGAAGGGTCACTGGGTGTGACAGGCTCTGGCTTTGGTCGGTTGGGTCCCATAATAATCGGTGGTTGGGAAGTTCCTGACGCGCGGGAAGCGGGCCAATTACTCTCAGTCTGCTAATCTTTGGCGAGTGGATTTGTTAACTCCTACGCTACCGTTGATGCGCGCCCTCCATGTCGGAGCGCTTCAGCAGGTAGCCCTCCTATTTTCGGCTCTTGGCTCAGAGCCCTTTTATTTGTTGCTTTTGCCCCTCTTTTACTGGCTCTATGACCGTAAAATTGGTGCGCGCTTAGGAATTTTACTGTTGATTTCGGTTTTGGTGAATGACTTATTCAAAATCGGTTTGCACTTGCCACGTCCCTATCAGGTGGATGCTGCGCTAATGCCCTTTTCTCCATTGGCTTTGGAAAAGTCATTTGGTTTCCCCTCTGGTCACGCCCAGGGCGCCTTTATGGTGTGGCCTTTTCTTGCGCTAAGAACTAATAACAAGAGCAAGTGGCTCATTCTTGCTTATATCCTGGCCTTTTGCATCACGTTATCTCGTCTCATTTTGGGAGTTCACTGGCCCCTTGATGTTGTAGGGGGAGCGCTCATTGGTACGACAATTTTGTGGAGCTATGAGCGTTACGGCGACTTTATGGAACGCAGTTTCCGTGGACAGGCGCTTATTAATCAGGCCATCTTCGCGGTTGTCTTTTCGGCAGTTTGTTGGGTAGTTGGGTCGCTTTTGATTGCCGACGCTGTGCGCGATGTGGGACCGACAACAGAAGCCTTGGTGAAAGCTCCCGCCGATTTGATTGGACGATGTGCGGCGCTTTTGGGATTGGTCTTCGGGCTTATGTTTGCCCCGCATGACGTACTCGCTGGTGGTACGGTGGCTCAAAAAGCGGGACGAGTGATTGTGGGACTTATAGGAGTCGCCATTTTCTATGTCGGACTCAAAATGGCGCCTCAGCACTTCCTTGTCGGCTTTGTGCGTTATTTTCTAACCACGTTCTGGGTGACGTGTGCCTCGCTGTGGGTATTTCGCGCGATGGGGTTGGGTGGTGGTAAGGCGCAACCGCAAATTTTAGCCGCCGAATAAAAGTGGGAAGGCAAAACAAAAGGGGCGAGCCAATTGGCTCGCCCCTTTTATGCTTCGTTTTTGGTTTGTAGGTCTTCGATTTCGGAGCGCATCTTTTCCATTTCATCGAGTAGGCGGAAGACGACCTCGACACCGGCCAGATTGACTCCCAGGTCTTGAGTGAGATGTTGGATGCGTCGCACGAGTTCGACATCTTCATCGGAGAACAGGCGGACGTTGTTGCCAGTCCGTTGCGGCGAAATCAAACCCATGCGCTCGTACATTCGCAACGTTTGGGGATGAGTCTCGACCATCTGGGCGACGACCGAAATATGATACATCGTGACTTTACGACCATTGGGGTTGTGACTGCTGTTGGAATTCGTCGGCATAGGTTCACCTCCTTAAATACCTTTCGGCAATGTGGCCCGCACGTCTTCGCTTCGTTGTGCGGTTAGTTCTCGAATCAGATCCTCTTCGCGGGGCGATAGATTCTTGGGGACGGCCACTTTCACGCTGACGTACTGATCACCGCTTTGCCCGGTTTTTTCGTTTTTTAGGCCGCGTCCACTGAGACGGAAGGTTTGGCCGCTCTGGGTTCCGGCTGGAACTCGCAACTTCACTTCGCCGTTTAAGGTCGGCACCGAAACGGTGGCGCCCAGTGCGGCTTCGGCGATGGTGACGGGAATCTCGACGCGAATATCGAGGCCGTCACGCTTCCAGAACGGGTCGTTGGCTACGCCGACTTTCAGGAAGAGGTCGCCGTGTGGCCCACCGCTTGAGCTGGAGGCTCCGCGTCCGGCGACTTTGATGGTGGCGCCGTTGTTGATGAGTGCTGGGATTTTGACGGTGACATCGCGAGTTTCTTCGCGGCCATCGGAATTTTGAATGCGCAGGTTGACGCGGCGCTGGGTGCCCTTCACCGATTCGGCAAAGGAGATTTCGATGGGGTGTTCGACATCGCCGCCCTTTTGCGGGCCACGGCCTTTGCCG
>SDZD01000129.1 GCA_004172935.1 bacterium
GCCTAACGCCACAGGTAAGCCGCACCGGAGCGCGAAGCGCGCAGGGAACCCACAAGTGAAACTTGTGGGTGTCGGCTTGACCGACACGTTAGGCTGGGGCGAGAAGCAACCGCCTGTGAGAACAAGCAAGCCTTGCTTTGCTGGCAGATGTTTGACTTTGGCACGCGCCACTCCCTTTTGTGTGACTGCCTGGAATTCTGCCTGACCTTCTAGCTTTCTGGGTGCTTCTTCTTCCGATGACTCCAACGCAGAACTAGAAGTGAGACGACAAAGAACTGGATGACCGCACCAATGATCGCGAAGCCTACAAATGCTTCGCCTCCGCCATCGGGAAAAACTTGGTAGATAAGCGCCGATGGAAGTTGCGCAAGTACAAAGGCCGTGGGGATGCCGAAGGCAATTGACAAAGCGATTGGCCAGCGGACGTCAAGGAAGGCTAACAACGCGACGCCAAGAATTGCGGCGGCAGTGATGGCCAAACTGATAAGCAAGTCAGGCAACCAATTTCGGCACATGCAAAAAAGCCTAACGCCCGCGGTAAGCCGCACCGGAGCGCGAAGCGCGCAGGGTACCCACAAGCGGAGCTTGTGGGTGTCGGCTTGACCAAACAGTTAGGCCGCGGCGCGCAGGCACGGTGTTGAACATGGTATGTGAATTCAAGTCATGCACAGAGCAATGAACGTGGGGCATGTAGTGCTTTCTCCTTGCGAGTAGGTTAGTACGGCTTGGATGGCGGCTCGAATTTCAGTTGGATTGGTTAACACCTTAACTGGATGTTAGTCAGCATCTTTTTCGCAGCGAAGCTCCCAAGTAAGGGAGGTTTGTAGGCATGCAGCAAGAGCTTCGCCAAAGGCCTCCGATGAGGGCCAAGGATATGCGCGCCGTTGGTCGAGTTTGGGAAGCAAAGAGACGAGCCAATATTCTGCCGACGCTTGTTCATGAACAAGACCGATAAGGACACCGTTGTAGAAGCAAAGCTTCTCGTCTGTGGTTCCCGAGCCTGACTCGAATGGTTGCATCGCAACATGTGGCGCGCTAACAGGAAGTTGGAGCAAGAACATATCGGGCGCGGAGAAATATGGCTTGGTGCTCATGATGCGATTTCGAGGCCTAACGCCAAGTTAACGGGCGCCCGCATGGCGATGGCAAAGCGATGCCCAGTGTCGGCGTCCCTGTTGAACGCCAAGTTAGGCTGGTGCGAGAAGCACTGGCGGATGAGCTAAAACGGGCGATGCCTTGATGGCAAACATTTGACCTGTGCACGCCAAACTCCCTTTGTGTGACTGGATGGAATTGTGCCTGACGAGACCAGGGCCGTGAACCAGCGGCACGGACTTGTGCTGGTGGAATCATCGCTGGCCTTGGGACGCGCATGAAATGCGGGCCCGGTGCCGCGGTGTTGCGCTGACTGCCGAAGGACAGGAAGCCATGCGGCGATAGAGTGTGGCACTTTGGCGTAGAACGGTGGTCAGCAGGCTGCCGAAGGGCAGACAGCCAGATTGAGCCTCGCTGTGCCACCTGGTTGCGAACCGCCGTGCTTGTTAGCGCTGGACATGGCCAGAATGCGCAATGCATGAGCGCCAGAGAAAGCCGCGCTGGACGATTCGCATTTGGTTGAAGCGCTATGGTCCGAAACCTTGCCAGGAACTGAAGGCAAGAAAACCGAAAGCCTAACGCCACAGGTAAGCCGCACCGGAGCGCGAAGCGCGCAGGGAACCTACAAGTGAAACTTGTGGGTGT
Organism: bacterium; assembly: GCA_004172935.1. GTDB lineage: Bacteria > Armatimonadota > Abditibacteriia > Abditibacteriales > Abditibacteriaceae > Abditibacterium. Next base: position 1,741 of record SDZD01000129.1, read on the forward strand.
CGGCTTGACCGACACGTTAGGCTGGGGCGAGAAGGAACAGCTGCTGAGGACAAGCCGACCTTGCTTTGCTGATAGATGTTTGACCTTGCCACGCCTGCGCCCCCTTGGCTTGAATTGCAGAGATTCTGCCTGATGCCCGTGCGCCTAGCCAGCCGGCGAATACTCGCAGACCGCCGACAGGCGGGCCGGTTCACTAAAACTTGTGGCCTGCTGCCTGCCAAGTTCGCCACGGAACTGGCAAACGCCAGGCAGTGATGGCCTTTGGCCATGACTGCGGGATGCCAAGTGCGGTGGCTTGCCACGGCACCACAGTGCACTGGCCGTCGAAGGACGGGCAGCCACAAGGCAATGGCGTATGGCACTTTGGCGCCGAGTATTGGTGAGCAGGCTGCCGAAGGACAGACAGCCAGCTTGAAACTTGCTAAGCCACCAAGTCGTGACCCGCGAAGCCTGTTGATCTGTGCCTGGAAATGCGCGCAACGCTTGGGTACAAAAGGAAAGCAGCGCTGGCCAACGAATAAACGGTGAAAGCATCAATGGCCGGACTTCGCCACATTGATGATTGAAGGCAACCAAAAGCCTAACGCCCGCGTTAACAGGCGGCTGCCAGCGAAGCTGGTAGACGTCCTGTTGAACAACCAGTTAGGCTGGTGGCAGGTGCTGTGATGATGACGTAGCCGATCATGGCGCGACTTCAAGGGCTTCCCACCTTGGGAGATCGGCAAACTCTATCTCGTACTCGGCCGTTCGTTCCCCTTGGCGTTCCACGTACCGCTTTTTGTAGATTAATCGCGTTCCATCGAAAGCGATTGGTTCGATGAAGCCATGAGATGCAGTGGGCACGCGACACTGCTTGCGTTCCGTCGTGTCAATACACAGCAACGCTGTTTGAGGGCCCGTCGCCTTGGAGGTGGAAAGCCACTCTTGAACGGCTACATAGCGAGAGTCGCCAGACCAAATGGCCTCATCGCCGAAAGATCGATTGGCGAGTCGATGACCAGTTAGCGAAAGTGTGAAATATGGTGGCCCAAAAGGAATCTCGCCCTCGTACTCGAAGTAAACACTTTGCTTGGAATCGGGCGACTCAACTGTACGTTTCATGTGAAGCCTAACGCCCGAGTTAACAGGCGGCTGCCAGCGAAGCTGGTAGACGTCCTGTTGAACGACCAGTTAGGCTAGGGCGCGCAGAGGAAATGGGGGTGTCGCAGCTCTCCATTATTTACTGGTCCGCTCAAACACAATTTTGACAAGGGCCTGTGCATTAGGGCTCAACTCATCCCATCCAAATTCAGCTAGGTGCCTTTTCAGTGATTCAAGTTCATCTGGTAGCAGTACGCTCGAAATTGTTGCTTGGATGGTCATCTCCTTCAACTCGGGAAGTAGTTCTTCAAATTGAGCTACATCTTCAGAAAACTTATTGAGCTTATGAATGACTTCAGTTGGTGGGCGTGCTTTGCGAGGCCTGGGTGATTGATTTCGACGCGCGATTATAGGTATCGAACAAAGAGCCTCTCCATTTAGAGTGGCGACAGCCCCCGCTAACAATTTGCATACATTGCTGGATGTGCATTCATCCGTATCTTCTTCAAGCCATACTTCTACTCTATCCGGACCATCATCGCGGCGGATGAGCTCATTTGCAGCGAAATGCTTGCCGCTTACATAGAAGCTAAGGCTGCGATCGGGATAGTCCGCATGATGATATGGGTGTGGGATCAGAGCAGCGTGTGTAGACAGATCGTAAATGAGCGGTCTGCCAAGGGGGTTGAGTAGGGCATTCGCTCTAAGAGATTCTGGTAGCTTGAGTTCAGCGTAGAGTTGTTCGTTGCAAGTGTCGTGCGCAAATTGCATACCGTGTCTCTCAAAAGCCTAACGCCCGCGGTAAGCCGCACCGGAGTGCGTAGCACGGAGGGAACCAACAAGCGAAGCTTGTTGGTGTCGGCTTGACCAAACAGTTAGGCTGCGGCGAGAAGGACCAGCCGACGAGAGGCAGCAAGCCGTATATGCATTAGTTTTCAACATGTCGGATCGGCGCCCCCTTAGCAATGGCTGTTTCAACGACCTGACGCGCCGTTTGATCGTCTTCAATGATCGCGCCCCTTTGCGTCAGTTCATTGAACATGATGTCGTGAACCTGTTGCTTTCCACTCTGGAGAACATGAAGCCCTTCCGTTTGCAGTTGCACACAAAGCTTTCGGGCCTCTGCACTCTCATGCTCGCCGACATTGAGGCTGGCAACGCCGCGTAAAGCGCCGAGTACTTCAGTGACCGGTCTATCACGATACTGGCTAAGGCATTTACGCAGAGCCTGGACCTCTGCAACCGATGGGCCGTTTGGCCCAAATTCGACTGAAGTGCTAACGAGGTTTTGGACGTGGCGACATACAACCCAACCTGGCTCACTACCGTTCCAAAAGCGATCAAATGTTGCTAGTGCTGTCATAGAGCCTAACGCCTGCGGTAAGCCGCGCCGAAGCACGAAGTGCGGAGGGCACCCGCAAGCGCAGCTTGTGGGCGTCGGCTTGACCAACCTGTTAGGCTGGGGCGAGAGGGAACGGCCAACG
>SDZD01000090.1 GCA_004172935.1 bacterium
CCCCGAACTGGTCTTCTTCACCGGGCACGGTTCCCCCGGCCAGACCGCCCCCGGCATCCCCGACTACCTCAGCACCCTTTATTCCGCATGGGGCGACGATTACTCGACGCGCCAACTCGCGCGCGCCCTGCAAGCCTCCACCTCGACAGCTCCCCTTGTGCTGGTCATGGTTCAGTGCCACAGCGGCGGCTTCGCCAACATCCTGTTTCAAGATGGCGACCCGACAAAGCCCGTCTGGAATCATGATTTCTGCGGCTTCTTCGCCTCCATCGCCGAACGACAGGCATCGGGTTGCACCCCGCAGGTCAACGAACGCGATTATCAGGATTTCACCACCCACTTCTTCGCCGCCTTGTCGGGCGTTTCGCGCGATGGTCGCCGCATCACGGGTGCCGACTACGATCACAACGGCACCGTGTCGCTCGATGAAGCCTACGCTTACGCCCAAATCAACGACGACTCCATCGACGTGCCGGTATCTACCAGCGACGCCTATTTGCGCACCGTTCTAGGCCGCGAACCCAACAACGACTGGCAAAAAGTCTCGTACTCGTCGCTCCTCAAAAGCGCCAACCCGCAACAGGCCGCCGTTCTCACCCAACTCAGCCAGAAATTGGGCTTAACCGGCGACTCGCGACTCACCGCCGCCCAGAAGCGCTTCGATAACCTGCCCAAAGAGGACGCCAAACCGGAAGATGCGAACGCCGATTGGACGCTCCCCAAAGGCGTCGATGAAGCCCAGTTCAACGTCAGCTACGACCGCCTCGAAAAGCTCCTTGGCGCCCGTTTTCCCAAAATCAGCAGTTTGCGCGGTCCCGCTCGCAACAGCGCGCTCGATCAGGCGACCACTTTGTTAGCCGCCCGTCCCGCCGACCTCAACGTCGTCTACCGCGCCTACTCGCTCAGCCTATCCGACGACTATAGCACCGAAGTCGAAGAGGCCCGCCTACTCCGCTTCTTGCGAGTGGGCCGCACCATCAGCCTCATTAAGCGCCTCCAGCAAAACGGCACTCCCGAACAAAAAGCCGTCTTCGCCCGCCTCCGCACCAGCGAAACCCGCTCCGCTTTCTAAAACCCGCTCTTCCGCCTTGCCCTATCCGCTAAATGCCAAATCCTCTTTGCCATGAAACGCTTCGTTGAGGGCATGAGACCCTTTTTCATCCTGTTCGTAGCCATCATGGCGGTGGCCCGCGCCCTGCGCGAATTCAACGTATCCCCGGCTGTCATCATGCTTCTCCTCGGTGTCAGCCTCGGTTGCCTTCTCGGAGGCTTGCTCTCGGTAGCCATGTCGGCCAACAAACGCGCGCAGGCGCATAACTAATCCCATGAATCCTGATCCTAATACCCCACAGCCCTTGTGGACAGTTGCTCCACAGCCAGCATCATCCAAGAAAACTCCGCTTTGGTTAGTCATCGGCGCAGTGGTGTTGGCCGCTGTTCTCTCAACGGCAGGTATGGCACTCTCGATGTACGCAGAGTCCGCCATAACCAACATGGTCCCCAAGCCGACGCCACGAAAACCACTCATTCTCGCCACCCCGATGCCTCTCACCCAACCTGTCCCTCAATAATTCCAATCGTCCAGACAAGGACGATATTCTCAAAAAAATGCACTCGATTCCCCTTGTCAGGCCCGCGACCCCGGCAATCCATAAATATCGCCTGTTGGGCATCGGCGCGGCCCTCTGCATCGTTCTCGCTGTAACGATTGTCGATAATCGCATCAAAGCCGAAAACGCGCGCCGCAGAGAAATACTTAGGGAGCAGGTGAAATATCAAAGGCAACAGGTTGACTCCTCTTTGTTGCATCTTCTCTCTGCCGCTTCTAAAAATGCCGCCTCGAAAGCAGCAGCCATTGCTCTTCAAAAGCAGTACACGAGAGTCCCTCGAACATTCGCGGGCATTCAGGCCTTCAAAACGGTTATCGCCAAATCAAAGCCTCTAGTCCTCGCTCCGCTGGGGACTCCTTCCCGCTCAGCAACTCAAACCCGATTCACCGAGTTGGCCTACAGCGTCGATACCTACGCCAGTTATCTCTCCGCCTGGGAAAACACCTTTGAAATGACGCAAGGTGGCCTCGTAGAAAAGCTCAAACGCGACTTCGGTCCCGTCTAAACCTCTCCTTTTCTTCCCACCTCGGAGTCAAGAAAGCCATTCCCCACAATCTCTAATTCCTCTCTACCAGCGATACTTCTAAAACAATCCGATAACATTTTTGTCCGCTGGCAAAAATCACCTCTTCGGTTGAACCCAATTGGGCGCACTAACCCGCCCCCACCTACCATTTAAGGCAAATCTATCTTCATCGAATCAGAAAAAGGCGTTCTCCACAACGCCCACTATATTACTTCTCTGACCGTGGTTCACACCAGGGATGGCAACTGGGAAATCCGAGCCTGGGTCGGCACTCAGATGGTCGTTCTTTACACCTTCGAGAAGGAAGCCCAGGCCCGAGCTATCTTCGAAACCGTCAAAGCCAAACTCGGAACCATCGAACTAACAGCCCTTGTCGAAGAACTAGCCGGAACCGAACTAAGCCCCGCCTAGCCACCCAAAAGAGTGGAGCCATTTTATGGCTCCACTACCCAAAATCCCACCCAACTTAAAGAACCGAGTTCTCTCAATGCCAACTACATACCAGTACCGACAATGCGCCTCGATTCGGCGGAGACCGCAACGGGCATGGTTAAGTTCGCTATTAGCCTCAGGTTCTAATCTGGCGTGCCAAAATGCCGTTAGGGAACTCGCATGAAAATCCTACTTCTCCCTGCCCTCGTGTTGGTTTCTGGCTGTGTTTCGTCGCCTGTGGGGCAACCAATGGGGCCTAATTCACCGCTTCCTGCTACTGTCGCTGTCCCAGAAAAGCAACGTGTGGCGACTTTGTTTGCGGTTCTATCCGTCGAAGTTAAACCCTATCCTGATTCAACTAAGGCGCTTGAAAAACTGAAAGCCCAATATGACAGCCAAAGTAATACAGAGGAAGGATTGCGCTTAATTAATGTGTCTACGCAGAGTCAGTACATTGAAGTACCTTTTGCTCCCAACGCACAAAAAGTCAAACAGTTGTTGCGTCAGTTGGAAAAAGCAGTGATAGACCAATACAAAGCTGCCGACCTGTACGTAAATTCGCAGCCTCAGCAACATATGCCCGAATGACACAAACCAGATGCACGTATGCCCCCAAGAAATCGGAGATAGGCATCGCTTTCTAAGCAAGCGCTCCAAAACGCGACATGGCCACTAACGGAACTCAATCCTCAATCTTTCGTGCCTTTATAAGCCTGAGGAACCCCTATGTCAACCATCTCTCCCATCTCTGATTCGCAAGCGAGGAACAAGCAGCTGTCTACCATCGCTCGTTATTGTGTCACCAAATCGCCCGGTTTTGCGGCGATTGCTTTGTGGGTGCCGCACCGTTACAACGGCGATAAGAGCTTCGTCGCCCGCACCGATGGCCGCACCATTCAAGCGGGCAATGACTTCTTCGACCGCTATGCCTCGCGTGAGCAAGCCTTTATCTTTATGCACGAGGTCTTGCATGTTGCGCTGCGCCATGTGCCGCGCGGACATCGCGCCTGGAGCGTGTCGTCTGCCCACGCTCTGGTATGGAATCTCGCGACCGATGCCATAATTAACCGCGCCCTCGAAAAGATGTCGTGGATTACGGCGCCCAAAGATGGTGTCACCTTCGAAGGCCTGCTCGAAAAAGAAGAACTCGAAGCGCGCCCGCCTCAGCAGTGGAGCGCTGAAGCCCTCTATTACCGTCTGCTCGAAAAAATCGGCTTTCCCGCCGACAAAAAAAGCTGGGACCAGTGGCTCGACGACTGGCTCGAAAAAAATGGTTTGCCCTCGCCCGATGACTTGGGACGTGGCCCCAACTCCGAAGAGTCCAACGACCTGATGAGTGAACTCGCGGCCCGCGTGTGGGCTTCGCGGTTGGCGCGCGCTCAGGCGGGCGATAGGCCCGGCGGCTTGCTGCGCGAACTCGTCGGCGACTTCCCGGTGGTGCGGACGCCGTGGCCGCAAATCCTGCGCTCCTATTTGCAAGACGCCGTTATGCCGACCTCGCGCGAAAACTTCAATCGCCCCGGTCGCCGTGTGCTGTCGCTCGACTCCGAGTTCTTCGAACCCAGCTTCCAGCCCGAAAAGGGCGTGCGCCGCATCGGTGTCGCTGTCGATACCTCCGGCTCCATCGACGAAAAAATTCTGCTCCGCTTCGCGGGCGAGATCGAGGCCGTCCAAAAGCGAACCGGCGCCGAACTCTATCTGGTCGTCTGCGACGCTGAAGTGACAGGCGAATTTATCATCCCCGCCTATGGAAAAACCTTCACCCAACGCTATAAAGCCGGAGAACTCGAATTTCGCGGCGGCGGCGGCACCGACTTCGCCCCCGCTCTCGCCAAACTCAATAATTCCAACATCAAGATAGGTTTGTATCTCACCGATATGATGGGCAACTTCGGTGTTGATAAGCCTAAAATGCCGTTCGTCTGGTGCTCGACTTCGGAGGGATACGAGCCGCCACCGGGCTTCGGCAAAATGATTTACCTCAATCCGCTCGATCTGTAAATCTCGTCCGCGTTTCTTTCCGTTCTTTGGCAGTTGCGCGACAACATTAACACCTACACTCGCCACAATGCCAGCTGAAAAATCTCCCCTCATGACCAGACGCCACTTTATGCGCGGCGCCATCGGTGTCGGTCTTGTGGGGCTTGGCTCCTCGGCATGGGCTGGCCGAGTCGAACCTTTCTGGACCCAAACCACCCACCTCGACATTAACTTGCGCCATCTGCCCCGCGAGTTCGATGGTTTCACCATCGCCCAAATCACCGACATTCACGTCGATGAGGGCCAGATGCGCTCCCATTTTCCGCTCATCTGCGACCGAGTCACCTCTCTCAAGCCCGACATCATCGTCATCACAGGCGACTTCATCACTTCGCCGACTCGCTGGACTCAGGCTTACTATGAGCGCAACCTGCACCGCCTCAAAGCGCGTGAGGGCGTTTACGGCGTTCGTGGCAACCACGATGTCCGCTCCGGTGCCAACGCGCGCGGCTGCAACATGCAGCTCGCTATGAAAGCTACGGGCATAAAAGAACTGTTCAACAAGGTTCATACCTTCGAGCGCGACGGCGCCAAATTGCACCTATGTGGCGTCGATGACCCCTGGCTCGGTTCTCCCGACATCGACAAAGTCGAAGCTCAAGTCGGAGACGGCGAAGCCGCCGTCCTCCTCGCCCACGAACCCGACTACGCTCTGGAATACGCGCAAAACAAAAAGTTCGGCCTTGTGCTGTCCGGCCACTCCCACGGCGGCCAAATCTGCCTCCCCGGTGGCATCCCCATCCACGTCCCGCCCCGCTCCGAGCGCTTCCCGCGCGGCCTCTACCAAACCGACGGCATGTGGCACTACACCAATCGAGGTTTAGGCACCATCGCCATCCACAAGCGCTTCTTCTGTCGCCCCGAAATCGCCCTGATCCGCCTAAAAGCCGCTTAAAAAATCACACATCCCCCTCTCAAAAATTCTATTCCGCCTCGCTACCCCGGCGAGAATCAAGATTTATCCAGCCATCATCTGCGGTTAAAAATCACCACCAAAAACGCCCTACAAACTCCCACCAGAGCTACAAACCCTCTCAAAAACCCCTCTGTGCTTCTTATGTTCCTCTGTGCTCTCTGTGTTTAAAAATCATTTCCGCGTCTTAGTTTCTTCGCGAGAAACTAAGGTGTCTCCGTTTCAGGAATCGCCGTTGGCACAGGTTTTTTCACTACGAAAGCCCACGCTGCCGTTTTTGTCCTGCCCGCCTTGTCGCGTCCCGAAATCGAAACCGTCCACGTTCCCTCACGCAGTTCTTCCATCGGCTTGTAAGAGAACACCCGCGTCTTCGGGTTATATTTGGCGTCCACTTTCTGGATGACAGCCAACCGCATTTGTAGCGTCTTCGGGTCGACATCACCATCAATCCGCGCCGAAATGCTCGTCGTTGAGTTGGTTGTTGTGCCATTGGGGGCAGGGTAGGCCCTCGAAACATCCAGCGGCTTCCCGAAGGCATAGCGCGAAAAGCGGTCGATAGTCGTGTTCCGATAAATCAAATAGCGCGGCAAACTCATCCATGTTTCGCCCCTGATGAAGTGCGAACTAAACGGTCCTGCGTTCACCGTCCAGGCGCTCTCATATCCCGCCGCCTGTGCTTGTTGCATGATGTGCTTGTTGTAAAAGCCGTAGGGGTACGCCAACTGCGTCACTGGGCGGCCCATCTTCGCTTCAATGGTCTTTTTTGAATCGAACAACTCATGCCGCAAGCGTTGGGCATAGTTCATTCCCTTCTTCGGCTTCATGCGTACCAAATCGGGGTGCCCCATCGTATGAGACTGCACATCGACTAATCCCGATTTCTGCATTTCGTGCAGTTCGGCCCAGGTCAGCGCCCCGCTCCCGCTCGAAATCCAGTCGGGATAGATGTATAGGGTCGCGGGCCAGTTGTACTGCTTCAGCAGCGGGAAGACTTCTGTGTAGCAGCTCTTAAACCCGTCATCGAAACCAAGTGAAACCGCCCGTTCGGGCAGTGGTTTGCCCGCTTTAATCAGTTCCACCGCATCCTGAAGCCTCATCACGTTGGCGCCTTCCTCGTGCAAAAACGCCAATTCTTCGGCGAACTTGGAGGGCGGAGTCACCGTGTACTGGTCTGGGCGCTCCGAGATGCGATGCCACGTCAACACCGCGATACTATTCTTGCCGCCCGGTCCGGTCAGGCGTTTCGGCACCTGTAATGGCAGCGAAGTGTGTGTCTTGGTCTGCGAGGCCACGCCCGTCTTTTTGGGAGTCGCCGAGGCCGTAGAGGGCACCGAGCTGTTGCTCGTCACCGGAGCCGCGTTTTTGCCCCGGCATCCTCCCAGCGCAATACACGCCACACCCACACAAAGAAGACATATAACCCGCATGTTTCCTTTAGTTTGCGGAAACCAACCAATCAATACGCTATCTTCACGAAAGGAATTGACAGTTCATTCTTAAGCCAACGTCCTCGCCAATATAAGCTCGCTGTCCGTGTCTGCGCCCATTTGTTTTCCCGACACACTGAGTCCCATGTATTTGATGAGTTATTTTCGCACCGAGTCCGAAGCGCTCCATCTCGCGCTTTCGCCCGATGGCTTATCATGGCAGCCGCTGAACCAAAATCGCCCCGTTTGGCACGCTCCCATCGGCAATAAAAGCGTGCGCGATCCTTTCATATTCCGCGACGAAACCGGCACCTATCGCCTCCTTTCCACCAACAGTTGGCGCTCCGATTCCATCATCATCGCCGATTCCACCGATCTTATCGAGTGGACCAATCCCCGCTTAGTTCCCCTCATGGGCAACGTGACAAACACACGCAACACCTGGGCGCCAGAGTGCTTCTACGACCCTGAAGCGGCCCTCTACCGCGTCATCTGGTCGTCATCTTTAGATGAGCGCTCACTTTCGCAATTGGAATCGAGCACCGATTGGAATCATCGTATCTGGACAAGTTCCACCACTGATTTCGAGGCATGGAGCGCTCCCGAACTCTTTTTCGACCCCGGTTATTCTGTCATTGATGCCTGTGTTGTGCGTGTAGCCCACAACAATTGGATGATGGCGTGGAAAGACGAGCGCACTCCCGATACCACAAGACTCCACTCCAAGAAAATCAAAGTCTCCTTTGCTCCGTCATCCTCTGGTCCTTGGACAGAAGAAAGCGATTTCCTCACCGCCGACCTCAGCGAAGGCCCGACTCTGTTCCCCCGCGAAGGCGGCTGGACAATGCTCTTCGATGCCTTCGCCAACCACTATTTCGGCGCCCTCCACTCCACCGACGAAGGCCGCACTTGGAACGACATCTCCGCTCAGGTTATTTTTCCTCCCGGCCCCCGCCACGCCAGCGTCATAAAAATCCCCGATACCGACGCCACAGCCTTACTAAACCACTGGAAATAACATGGCGATCTAAGCTGATGTCGACTTCTGGCAATAAGCCCCCTTCTAATCAAGCCCACCAATAGGAGTTCATCCCTCTACCTCTGGGAGAGGGTGTCGCGGTGCCGGGTGAGGGCCGCGATAGCGGTTACCAACTTCCGCCGGAGCAAACCTTACCCGCGACTTCCATGAGTGATCCCCCTCCACGCATTGGGGAGGTTAAGATGGGCAAAACGCCAGATTCTCGAAGTTCGGTAAGCCCTCACTAAAAACTAACCACTAATAACTAAAGACTTCCATTCAACAACTCGCGCGCGTGCTGCAAGTTCGCCTTCGATTCGCTGCCCATCATGCGCGCAAGCTCAACAACACGATTCTCGTCCACGAGCGTAACCACGCTCACCGACGTAAAATCGCGTCCCGATTGTTTCTCGACCCGAAAATGATGGTTGGCGCGCTTCGCGATTTGCGGCAAGTGTGTGATGCAGAACACCTGATGCCCGCCCGCGATTTCCTGCATCTTCTCGCCCACCTTCTCGGCAGTCAAACCGCCGATGCCCGTGTCCACCTCATCGAACACTACAATCGGTACTCCCGCTTCGTCATCATCGCTGCCGCGCTTCTCGCGTAGCACCGAGCGCAGAGCCAGCATCACGCGCGAAATTTCGCCGCCGGATGCAATTCTCGCCAACGGGCGCAAATCTTGGCCGGGGTTGGCGCTGAATACGAACTCGATTTTGTCCACGCCATCGTTCGAGCCGTTCTCCTGCCGCCCAAAGCTAATTTCCAATCGCGCTTTATCCATCGCCAGTCCGCCCAACTCCTGAACCACCGAGGCCGTGAACGACTTCGCCAATTTTTGCCTCGCCGTCGAGAGTTTTTCTGCCAGCGCGAAGAACTCATCTTTGCGCTTGGCTGCTTGGTCGCGCAGTCCGGCCAACTGCTCGTCGCTCAGTGTCAGGTCGTTGATTTCGCCTTCGATTGTCGCGCGATGCTCTAAAATCTCGCTCACCGAAGAGCCATATTTGCGCTTCAACCGCGAAATCCGAAATAATCGACTCTCGATTTCTTCCAGACGGTGCGGGTCGGCGTCCAGCGCATCGGCATACTCGCGCGCGCTAGAAGCCACATCTTCCAGTTCCAATAACGCGCTTTGCAGCTGCGCCGTCCACTCCGCAATCGAATCGTCGATGTTTTGAATTTCTTTGGCCGAGTTCAGCGCCCTTTGACCCAGCGAAAGCGCTCCCGGCTCTTCATCGCCGAGCAACAAATCGCGGCACAGCCCCGCCGCCGAGCGCAATTTCTCCGAGTTCGAGAGCTTCACGCGCTCCTCTTCCAACTCTTCGTCTTCGCCCGCCTTTAATTTCGCCTTGTCGATTTCGGTTGCCTGAAATTGCAGCATATCCAACCGCTGTGCCCGCGCCTGTTCGCTCTGCGTCAGTTCGGTTAGCCGCCGCTCAGCCTCGCGCCACGACCGATACGCTTCGCGCGTTTTCTGCCGGTTGGCCGTGTGCTTCGCGTCGCCAAACGCATCCAAAAATCCCAGATGCGCTTCGGGCTTCAATAAATGCTGGTTGGCGTGTTGCCCATGAAAATCCACCAGCAACTCGCCGACCTGAGCCAGCGTTTGCGCCGTCGCCATGCGCCCGTTCAGTCGCACCTTCGAGCGGCCCGACTTCTCTATTTCGCGTGTGATGATGAGCGAATTTTCGTCGCCTTCCAGGCCATTCTCTTCCAGAAAACGTCGCACGCGAGGTGCATCGGCTAAATCGAAGGCGCCCTGGATCACGGCTTTACCTGCGCCGCCCCCCACGCTATCACCAGTCGCGCGATTGCCCAGCAATAAACCAAAGGCCGCGATAAGGATCGATTTTCCGGCTCCCGTTTCACCGGTCAAGACATTAAAACCCTCTCCGGGAGTTATAGCCGCGCGTTCAATGAGGGCAAAGTTAGAAATGCGGAGTTCTTGCAGCATCGAGCAAAAAAAAGACGAGTCGGTCTCCCACAAGGTCGCGCAATTTTCACGGTCAGTGAAAGTAAAAACTTTCCTCCTCACGCGCCGAACGCAGGATACCCCATCAGACACCCCACGCCATCAACATCGCGACAATATTATCTTGTGAACGCCTACCAATCTCGCATAGATAGAGGTGCCTAGAGAGGATAATCTGTAGGGCATAATCCCAATCCAGCCGCGTAGTCCCCCTTAAAGAGCACGCTTATATGGTGTACAAACTGGAAATATGAAAGATTTGCCTACTTACGAAATACCAGCGGACGAAGATCAGCCCACTACTTGCCCTTTATGTGGTGCCAGAACCAACTTTGAAGAGGAAAGTAGTGGTAGACAAATTCATCTTTGTCTGAACTGCGGAACTCAATTCGAGGTTATATTTGAGAGCGACTAGTCAGTTTTGAAAAATATGTTCGCGGTGAAATAGAAGTGCGGCTGGGTCTGGACTAAAACGTTGAGGCATCTTTATTATTTGCCCTTCCATCTCTGTGAATGCTACCGTCTGCATATGATTTTCACTTAGATTTTTGAGTTGTTGAGAGAGAACGACTTGGAACTGATTGTTTAAAGTGAATAAGCCACGATCAAAAGCGCGATCATGGAGTACACAGAGAGATAACCCGTTACGTGGGTCTGCACGCCGCTCCACGTTCTGACGCCAAGGGATAATATGGCTGGCATTGAGCATCTCAATAATGTTCAAATTGCAAACCGCGCAACGAAAATCGTAGCTGGTCAGAACTGCGTCGCGGAAGAAACTTTGTACCAGACGTACTTTCACGGAGCGGATGACTTCGGTCGGCCCCATTGGTAGCAAATCGCTTGCATCTTCTCGCATATTTGAGTCCTCCGATTTTTGTGGAGACTCAAGAAACTGCTCAATTGCAATTTGGCTTTGTATTGCAATCGTTTCTGGATTATCGTTGAACTCCCTCCAAATTTCCCCATCGGCACGTGAGGTATTACCAAGTCCTCGTATCCCGCGCGCTTGCTGTACAGGGTCAAACGCAGCGAAGTTGACGAGTTTCATTGCCAATGCGCTGGGGGTGCGTCCTATGCTCTGGGCTAAACGTATGATGTCGGTATTATTGCGATGCAACCTACCAAACGGTGTGTGACAGTAGAGGTTAAACGCTGCCAGTAATTCCAATCGAGTCCAGTTCTTACGCGACATACAATTAGTTGAGTAAAAAGCGCTTGCTATTTGTACTCATTTATCAGTCTTGCAAAATTAATCCATTCTTCCTGCCGCGCGTAGCGCTCCTATTTTGCCCTCGAAGGAGGGCTGTTAACGCGAAGCGTTGTGTAGCCCCCGGCTTTAATCGGGGGAAATTATTAATTCTCGTCCCAAACCCGATGCGCAACGAAAATATCCAGTAGCGCCGGGTCGATTTTGCCTTCACAGGCTTCCACTCGCAAAATTCGGATGGCCCCATCGGAAGGAAGGGCGCGCCGATATGGGCGGTCATTGGCCGTCAATGCATCGAATACATCGGCGATTGCCATGATTTTCGAGCCTAACGGAATGGTTTGCTCGTTCAGCCCCAATGGATAGCCGCTACCATCCAGGCGCTCATGGTGCGCCTGTGCGATGGAAGGCACGTCTTCCAACCCGCGAGTCCACGGAATTTGGCTCAAGAATTCCCACGACATCTGCGCATGGTCTTGAATCTGCGCAAATTCGCTCGGTGTCAGCGTGCCACGTCGGATGCTCAGCGCCTCGATTTCATCGTCTGTCAGCAGAGGTTGGCATTGGCCCAGAGCATCGCAATAATCAATGGCGCGTAAGCGCTCTAGCGCCGCCAGCCCGTCGATCCATTGGTCGTTGTCGATGAAAGTTACCGCTGGAGCATTCAATGTTTTCAGCCAGTGAATGTCCTGCTCGAATGCGATTCTCTCGTGCTGAAATTTTTCTTCCAGCGATATAACCATGCTGTCTCTTTCAAATACATTCAGCGATTCATCGAAGAACAAGGCCATTTTCGCCTGAGCTAAGCGGCTCTCTCGCTGCGCTTTCAATATCGCCACGCGGCTAAGTACCGCCTCGAAATGCGCAGCCTCGATTTTCAAATCCTTGGTCAGAATCGCTTCGCGCACGCCGATTTTGCCGAAGTCGTGCAATAAAGCCGCATAGCGCAGTTCTCGCATCTGTGCGGGCGAAAAATGCACCTGCCCATACGGGCCTTCCGCTGTGTTGTTGATGGCCCTCGCCAGCCCCAGCGTTAGCTGAGTCACGCGCTTAGAGTGTCCCGAAGTTGTCGGGTCTCGGTCTTCAATGGCGCTTGAGGACGCCACCACAAAGCTTTCGAACAATTCCTCGATTTCTCGTAGCAACAGGTTGTTATTCAGCGCTACTGCCGCCTGAGAGGCCAATGTCATCGCCAGTTCGGCCCCTTCCGGGTCGAATCCAACTACTTCGCGCTCGACGGTAGCAACGTCGCGCAAAATGACTTCTTTGTGTCGCTTGCGGTTGATCAGTTGCAAAACGCCAATCGTGTCGCCATTGTGGTCGCGTAGCGGAACCACCAGCACCGATTTGGTGCGATAGCCGTGTTCCTGATCGAAGCGTTGGTTGAACTGAAAGGGCGCGTCGGGCGGCAAATGATACACATCGTCAAAGCGTAGTACCTCGCCCGAAAGCGCGGCGTAGCCCGCCAGGCTCGAAGCGCCCACGGCAAACGTCATGCTTTGGTCTACGATAATCGAATCGTTCTGCGCGGCGCGGAAAAACAGTTTCTTATCGCCCTTGGCATCGCCTTCGACGATGTAGAGCGTGCCGCCATCAGCGCCCGTTAGCTCGCGCGATGCCGTCAAAATCATCGCCAGCAAACGCCGAATGTCGCGTTCCGCCGACAGGGCGAGTCCGATTTGAGACAGGTGGCGCAACCGTCGCGCCGATAAAGCCGCTTCTGAAAGAGCGGGGTCTGGGGTTGATATGGCCCCCTCAACGGCGTGAGCAAACACTGGCGAAACATCGCCAGTGCGCTGGGGGGTAGCCGAAGAGCTGAATGAAGAGTTCACGACAAAATCAATTTATTCCCCCCAACCCATCTTGAGGCGCAAACGCCCATAAAATGAATCTTGGGGATCTCGCAGTAGACGCGCAACCTCGGTTGCTCGCTTCACACGCACTAAATCGCCAGGACGTAAAGGTACACCGACTTGACCATCCAAAGTGAGCATCGCGTCCAGAGTTGACGACTGAATTTCATCGCCTTCCCACTCGGTATGCACTTCCAGCATCTCGTCCGGTCCCACAATGAAAGGACGCTGGTTCAACGAGTGCGCGCAAATCGGGCACACCAGCATCAGCGGCAAATCGGGCGGCACAATTGGCCCCCCTGCCGATAACGCATAGGCGGTTGAACCTGTAGGTGTTGACATGACTAAGCCATCGGCCCGAATGGACGCAACCATCTCTCCTCCTGCCGAAATCGAAAGCCGCAGGATACGCGCTAGAGCCGACTTCGCGACCACTGCATCGTTAAGGGCAATTCCCCCGCCCACATCCTGACCTTTGCGCCACACCCGCGCTTCCAGCATCATGCGCTCTTCGATTTCAAACTCGCCATTCAGCAAGCGCTCGAACGCGACCTGCAAATCGTCGGGCCGCACTGCGCTCAAAAATCCCAGTCGCCCCAGGTCAACGGCCCATACCGGTGTGTTGAACGGAATCGCCGCGCGCGCAGCGGCCAAAACGCCGCCATCGCCCGAAAGCGTGCATAACACATCGCATGACGCGACTTCCTCCGACAGTGGGCATCCGTCGCCCCCCTGTTCGCGTGGTGGCTCATGTTCGATTTGGAGGTGAACAGTAAGTCCACGCGCGCGCGCCCACTCCGAAAGTTGAGTGGCGAGTAGGGCAGCCCGTTCCTTGCCGGGCGCAGCAAAAATTCCAAGAGAACGCATCACAAAAGAGGGGAAACAAAAAAGAGCAAGAACACCGCGAGGGGTTCTTGCTCTTTTTCTCCCCCTGTCACAAGTTACCCGATTGGGGCAGCATTCTTCAGGCGAGCCAGATTACTTTTTGCTTCCGCATGGTTGGGAGCGATCTCTACGGCCTCGCTATAAGCGTCCAAAGCGCCCTTGCGGTCGCGTTGCGCTTCCAATGCAACCCCTAAGTCGTTCCACGCATCGGCGTTCTTCGGCGCCGCTGTGATGATGGCTTTATAGGCCGTTGCAGCCCCCGCATAATCCTTGTTGCTATACAACGCTCGTCCCAGGCCCGAACGCGCCTCAAGGTCGTTGGGAGCGACAGTCAGCAATCGACGGTATTCGTCGATGGCCTTCTGATACTCCTTCTGTGCCAAAAAGTTGTTGGCCAATCCCGAATGGGCGGTAGCTGCCCGGCTGGAATAGAGCGTGCGTAGCTGAACCGTCTGGGCGCCCCGCAACGAGTTCTCGGCGTTCAGTGCCAGTGTTTGCCACTGTGCGTTCGAATCTTCCCATTTCTCTTGAGCCGCCAACACAATCGCGAGGTTCGTGCGTGCATCCGGGAAATTCGGGTCGATTTTCAGCGCCTCATTGAATTTAGCGATGGCGTCCTCGAATTTGCCGCGTTTGAAGTAAATGCGCCCGATGTTGTTTTTGGTCGCCGCATCGGTGGGCCGCAACTTCTCGGCGATGGCGTACTGCTCTAGCGCCTCATCAAATTTCGGCGTGTAGTCATACGCGACGCCCAAATTGAAGCGCCCCGTGAAATCCTCCGATTTCAATTGCACATAGCGCTTCAACACCGTGGCTGCGTCGCCAAAGCGTCCCGACTTCAAGTGCAAATCGCCGATCTGCAACAGCGCCGGAGCGTTCGTCGGGTCGATTTGCAACACCTGACGAAGTTGTGTTGTCGCATCCGCCGGGCGATTGGCCTTAATCAGCGCCAACGCGAATTTCCACGAGTAATCGACATTCTTGGGGGCCAGAATCGTGGCGCGCTTGTAGGCGCCCAGCGCCGCTCCTGCGTTGCCAGTCCGGTTCAATGCATCGCCCATGCCATCCTGCACCGTCGCGTCATTAGGGGTTGCCGTCGCTAACAGTTTCAAATGCGGCAAAGCGTCTTTGAAATCTGAGTTCGAAAGCAACGCGAACGCCAGATTGTAGCGCGCATCCGTGTAGCCCTTATCCAACTCAAGCGCTCCCTCGAACGCGGTTTTGGCTTCGGGCAGTTCGCCCTTGTTCCAATGAGCGAAACCGATGTTGTTCAGCAGTTGTGCGCGCGAACGAACGTCCAAATCCTTGGCGTTGTCCTGCGCGCTTTGAAGTGCGGTCAATGCGGTGTCCCACTGCTTTTGCTGCAAACGCACGAAGCCCAGAAACGATAGTGCTCCTACGTCCGAAGGTGAGAGTTGGGTGGCCTTCTCGAAGTTCATTGCCGCCGCGTTCCAGTCGCTCTTCTTCAGTGCCGCCAAACCTGCGTTGTAAGCCGCCGTCGCCAAACGCAGGCGCTCGGTATCATTGCTGGGCGCCCCCGTTGTTGCTGGTGGTGTCACCGTGGCGGGCGTTTCGGGCGCCACGGGAGGCTTACCCGGAGTCGTTTCGGGCGTGGTGGGCGCCTTAGCCGGAGTTGTTTCGGGGGCAACCGTTGGCTTGGCCGGAGTCGCTGCCGGCAAAACGGGTGGTTTCACTGCCGGAGGAGTGGCAGGTGCTGAGGCGGGTTTAGCCGGAGCCGCAGGGGCCGTTGCTGATGCGGGCTTGGGGGGAGCCTTCGGCGCTACTTCTGGTTTGACCACAGGAGCAGGCTTTACAGGAGCCACTTCGGGTTTTACTGGTGCCGGGGGATTTGCGGGAGCGGGAGAATTCGCTGGCGCCGCCGGAGCCGGTTTAGGAGCGGGTTCATCCTGCGCCAACGCGAACGACGCGGGCACCGCGAGGATGCCACACAGCACGACAAAAGACTTCAACGGAAGGTTACGACCTGACATGAAAGAGAGACCTGCAATTTTTAGAAGAAAAATCGCGGTAGAAAGTTTTCCTTAATTAAGATGTGGTGTGTCACGAAACCTATTCCACAAAATTGTCAACAAAGAAACGGCCTCGTAGTAAACGTCATTAGTAAGCCATCAGAACTCACTTTTTGCTTTCATGTGCGTTCAATATGGCCCCACTGGCGCCTCAATTCCCTCTCTGCCCCAAATCTCGGTTGCCCCGTTCCTGACAATGTCCCGCGCCTTTGATTAAGAAGAATTTAGTCTTGACGCCAAATACTACCCACTCTAACTAAAAATTATATGCCTTACCCAGTCTCATTCCGTTCCCTTGCTACCGGGCAGGGGAAAACGCAGAAGCGTCGAATCGCTCTTTTAGGTGGTTCACTCGCTCTCGTTGCCACCATTGCTGTCGCCGTTAAGTCGCAACCACGCAAGGCTTCCACTTTCACCACCGCCGCTCCCTCGCAACTTGTCACTGGTAAACGCATCACCCCGGCAGGAACTCAAACCAACATCGGCAGTTTCCCCGCCAATATGGTTGCTTCCCCCGATGGTCGCTTCGTATTGGTGACCAACACGGGCATGAGAGAATACCTCTCTGTGCTGCGCGCCAGCGATGGCACTCTCGTTTCTCGTCTCGATTGGAACGCCAACAGCACCATCGTCAGCAAAAAGAAACAGGCGCTCTATTTCGGTTTGGTGTGTGGCACCCCTCAAAACGGTATAACCCCTGTCTACGCCTCGCGCGGCGCCGAGGGAATCGTCTCCGTTTTCTCGCTCTCCGCCGAAGGAGTCCTCACCGACACGAAAAAAACGCTGGGCGTCCCAAGTCCCGCCAGTGGTGTTGGAACCCACCTCGCGGGTTTGGCTCTGAGCGCTGATGGTAAACAGCTATTCGCCGCTAACAACACCGCCGACCCCAAGAACGCCATGCGCGGCGAACTGCAAATCATCAACGTCCAAAGCGGCGCGGTGCAGTCCCGTGTTGTTACACCCGGCTACCCCTTCGCCGTCACCGCAACTCAGGGCGGCAAGGTCTACGTTTCCAGCGAGCAAAGCGGCACCATTTCCATTGTCAACGCCGCCACGGGCAAAATCACTGGCGAAATTTCGACCGGAACTCAGCCCACAGGCCTCCTCCTCGATAAAGATCAGGAACGCCTCTTCGTCACCAACGCCGGAAGCGACACCCTTTCCATCATCGACACCGCGACCGACCGTGTAACCCGCACCGTCCTGCTTCGCCCCAGCAACGCGCGTGGTCTGGCGGGCGCAACTCCTCTGGGCATGTCGCTTTCGCCCGACGAAAAGCGCCTCTACATCGCCCTCGCCGACCTGAACGCCGTCGCCGTCATCGACCTCCCCGCCGCGCGCCTCGCCGGTTTTGTTCCCTTCGGTTGGTATCCGACTGCCCCCATTGTCTCTGCCGATGGCAGCCGCCTACTCGTTGCCAACGCCAAAGGAACTCAGGCCAACAACCCCAATGGCAAGCCCGTCGCGGGCCTCACCTCCCGCCCCCAATACATCCAGAACATCATCGAAGGCACCGTCAGTACGCTCGATTTAACTCGGCCCCTCGACCTTAAAGCCTCCACCGATCTTGTTCTGAAAAACAATCAGGGCCACGCCGCTACCGCCCCCAAGTTCCGCGACCCCGGCATCAAACACGTCTTCTACATCATCAAAGAAAACCGCACCTACGATCAGGTGTTGGGCGATTTGCCACAGGGCAACGGCGACCCGTCATTGGTGCTGTTTGGGCGCGATGTCACCCCCAACCAACACGCCCTCGCCGAGCGTTTCGCGCTCCTCGATAACTTCTACTGCTGCGCCGAAGTGTCTGGCGACGGCTGGAACTGGTCTACGGGCGGCATGATCTCCGAGTACACCGCGCGCAATGTCCCCCACAACTACGGCGGACGCCAGCGTCCCTACGATTTCGAGGGCACCAACAACGGCGTCGCCGTTGACCGCATCGGCGTCCCTGATGCTGCCCGCCCGCCCGGTGGCTACATCTGGGATTTGTGCGCCGCCCGCAAAGTCTCCTACCGTAACTACGGCTTCTTCGCCGACGACTTGCAGTTGCCCCGCACCCTCCCTGAAGAAGGC
>SDZD01000031.1 GCA_004172935.1 bacterium
GGAGTGGGTTGTGGCTGGGAAGGAGATTGCATGGCCGTTAATTATGGATGGGACGCGGTGGGTAAATCGGGGATTGCGCGGCGGGCTTTATGTGTGATTCTTCCAAAAGTCGTGGGGCTTTTGATGCTACTTTGTGTTGTCTGTGTTTAATACAAACGTCGGTTTAACGCTCAGTTTCTTGTTTCGAGGGGGACAATCGGCACGAAATCGGGTAACTTTAGGGGCGTCATGTCTGAACACGCGAATTGCGATTTGGGACTTATTGGTCTTGCCGTTATGGGGCAAAACCTCGTCCTCAACATGGAATCGAAGGGTTTCACCGTTGCTATTTATAACCGCACCACCTCAGTTACCCAACAGCTGATGAGTGAGTGGACCAAGGTTGGCAAGCATATCGAAGCCGGAACTACGCTGGAAGAATTTATCGGTTTGCTCAGCAAACCGCGCAAAGTGATGATCATGGTGAAGGCGGGCGCTCCCGTCGATGCCGTTATCTCGCAATTGGTGCCTTTGTTGGAAGAAGGCGACATCATCATCGACGGCGGCAACTCGCTGTTCACCGATACGCTTCGCCGCGAGAAAGAGCTGAAAGAGAAGGGTATCTACTACATCGGATGCGGTGTTTCGGGCGGCGAAGAAGGCGCGCTCAAAGGCCCCTCGATGATGCCCGGCGGCGACCCTGTCGCTTATTCGTTCGTTGAACCGATCTTCACCAAGATTTCGGCGCAGGTCGTCGATACATTGGCGGGCGACGGCAGCACGGCCCCCTGCTGCACCTACATCGGCCCCGATGGCGCTGGTCACTATGTGAAAATGGTTCACAACGGCATCGAGTACGGCGACATGCAGCTAATCTGCGAAGCCTACGCGCTGTTGAAGAACGTTCTGGGCTTGACCGCTCCTGAACTGCACGAAGTGTTCACGAAGTGGAACGAAGGCGATTTGAACTCCTTCCTCATCGAAATCACGGCGGACATCTTCTCGCGCATCGACCCAGACACCGGCAAGCCACTGGTTGACGTTATTCTCGACCGCGCCGGACAGAAGGGCACTGGCAAATGGACGCTACAGAGCGCGCAAGACCTCGGCATCCCCGTTTCAACCATCAACGCCGCTGTTGAGCAGC
This sequence comes from bacterium, assembly GCA_004172935.1. Lineage (GTDB taxonomy): Bacteria > Armatimonadota > Abditibacteriia > Abditibacteriales > Abditibacteriaceae > Abditibacterium. Next base: position 1,127 of record SDZD01000031.1, read on the forward strand.
GTATCGTGTCGTCGATGTTGGAGCAGCGTTTGAACGCTTCCAAAATCTTGCCCGGCCCCGACCCCACCAAAATCGAGTTCACCGGCGACCGCGAAGCCTTCATTCAGGCCGTTCAGGACGCGCTGTATGCCTCGAAAATGGTGTCCTACGCTCAGGGCCTGGCTCTGATTGGCGCTGCCTCGAAAGAGTACAACTGGAATTTGAGCGTCGGCAACATCGCCGCTATCTGGCGTGGCGGCTGTATCATCCGCGCGAAATTCCTCGACCGCATCACCGAAGCGTATGGCCGCGATTCGCAGCTCGTCAACTTGATGCTCGACCCGTTCTTTACCGACGTTATGGCCAAAACACAGAACGGTTGGCGCGAAGTTATCGCGACAGGTGCCAAATATGGCATCGCGGTTCCAGCGTTTAGCGCATCGCTTGGTTACTACGATTCGTATCGCGACCCACGCGGCCCGCAGAACTTGTTGCAGGCTCAGCGCGATTACTTCGGCGCCCACACCTACGAGCGCACCGACATGAGCGGTTCCTTCCACACCGACTGGTTTGGCTTGGACGAAGAGCGCCTGAAGCCACACAACGACGTGGCTGCCGAAACCGGCGTGGGTAAAGGCGACTCCGATTCGCAGCCCACCACCCCACCACCAACACCATAATTTATGGAAAGCACGAAACGGCCAGAACGCAAGTTCTGGCCGTTTCGCTCTGGGGAAGGCTGAAGGCTCGATGCCCGCGCTGCAATTTGCCTTTGATGGTGTTGGACGCCGTTTCTTTGAGATTCTGTAGTGCAAATGTGCCCAGAGGGAAGAAACTGCCCCCGCAGTCTGGCTTTTATGACAAGGCTGGCCATTGACTTTTTCTTGGAACAGCGATGGGGAATAGTGAGCAAACGCTCATTAAATGAGGGGAAATATCCCGATTATGAGGGATTGTAAACATTATTGAAACATTTTTAATGTGTCGTCAACGCGCTCTTAAGCTGCTTTTGGTGAGAACTTAAAGTACGGTGTATAGAATTCTTAGCGTTAGATTGATGCTTCTGCGTGATGTGTCTGCTAACGTCGTCATGAAAAATTCCTCATTTAAGCGTTTCTCAGCTTTTACATTGATAGAACTTCTGGTTGTTATCGCCATTATCGCGATTTTGGCGGCCATTTTGTTCCCCGTTTTCGCCAGGGCACGCGAGAATGCACGCCGTTCTTCCTGCATGAGCAACATGAAACAGATGGGGTTGGGCATGATGCAGTACAGCCAGGATTACGACGAGCGCGTCGTTCCCTACCGCAACAGCACACCTAACCCATTCGCTGCCGATGTGCGCGTCGAGGGAACAGGCAAGACCAACACGTTCTACAACCAGTTGCTGGATCCATATATCAAGAGTGCTCAAATCTGGGTTTGCCCTTCCAACCCAACTGGCTGGGTCAACGTTGACCCAACTGGCACAGGCACAGAATCGGGCTTCCGTTCGTATGGCGGCCAGAACTCGTACGCTGTGAACAACTATGCGATGAAGTCGAACGTCGGCCCATCCATCGCTTCGTTCCCCGAAGTGGCAACGACCATCGCGGTTATCGACGGCTCGTACTACAACACGCTGCCCAACGGCGCTTGCAAATTGGTAGGCGACTCCTTCGACCCAACGACCAGCACCTACCCGAAATACTGGCAGAACCTGGGCAACTCGTATGCGTTCCGCTACCCCACCCCCCCCACCCCAGAAGAGTCCATCACGCTTATCAAGGCTCGTCACATGGAAACGCTGAACACGCTTTATCTGGACGGCCACGTTAAATCGCTGAACTGGACAAAGGTTGTCAATGATGCTCCAGCAGTTGGCAAAACCGACAGCCAGTGGGATCCATTCAAAGCCGGTTGCTGATTTCTTCATAACCGCTTTCTCTCTACCTTTACATACGGGCCGCGCTCCAAATTCGGAGCGCGGTCTTTGTGTTTTTACACTGGCCCTCATGTCGTCCGCCCCACTATCCCAACCCACGCCGTTCACCTGTCCGTCGTGTGGTGTGTGGTTGAACGCGCAGAAGGAACTGTGTCCTCATTGTGGCGGGCAGATTATGGAAGAGGCTGAGCCGAATTTTTCTCGGTTTGCCCGGGTGAGGGCGGTTTTAGGAGTGATGGGGTGTGTCGTTTTTACCGTGCTTTCAGCTCACACTGCGGTTGAAAACTTGATTGGGTCAGGCGGTGATTCAATGGTGGTGATTATGAGCGGCCTGAAGTCCGTTTTTGGACTGCGTGTGGCGGCTTGCTCGCAGCCGTTTTGGGGAGATTGGTAGTGGAAGAATGGGACTAACCAATTGGTTCGCCCCCTTTTGTGTTATTTCCCCTTCTCGTATTCGCTGAGATGCTCTTTGAGGGTAGCGAAACTGATGGGTTTGGCTAGGTGGGCGTCGAAGCCGTTGGATAGGGCTTTTTGCACATCCGATTCTTGGGCGTAGCCAGTCAGAGCCACGAGTTTTATATCGTCGGATGAATATTTTTCGCGTATTTTCTGGGCGACTTGATAGCCGTCGAGGTTGGGAAGGCCGATGTCGAGTAGGACGACCGGGGGACGTTCGCGGAGTGCGATTTCGAGGGCTTTTTCGCCGTCGTGGGCGACTAGCACCAGATAACCCCACAGTTCCAGCGTGAGGGCGACCATTTCGGCAGCGTCTTCGCTGTCGTCCACAACTAAAATTTTGCGGCGTCCATTTCCGACTACGCCTCCGTCTTCATCGTTCTCGCTATCATCCGACCCTTGATTTTGGTCGAGGGGCAGGGTGACGCGGAAAGTGCTGCCATACCCTTCGCCTTCGCTATGACCTTCGACGGTGCCGCCGTGCAGTTCGACCAGTTGTTTGACGATGGTAAGGCCCACGCCCAAGCCGCCTTCGGAGCGTGCTAAGCTGCGGTTCGCTTGCGAGAAGAGTTGGAACAGGCGAGGCATCAACTCGGTATCCATACCGATTCCGGTGTCGCTGATGGTGAGAACCGCGCTACCATCCAGTTTTTCCAGTTGCACCCGCACCTCGCCGCTGGGTGTGTATTTGATGGCGTTGGTGATTAGGTTATTGACGATTTGTTCGAGTCGGACGCTGTCGCCTTGAACAAAGACATTGGACGCGACATCGATTTGGAAATCCAAGCCTTTTTTGATGGCAACCTGTTGGCCGTTGCGCGCCGCCGAGATAACGATTGAATCGAAGGCGAGGAGAGTGAGTTGCAGAGTGATTTTTCCCTGCGTTACGCGCGCCACATCGAGCAGGTCGTTGACCAGTTGGCTCATGTGTTTTACCTGTCGCTCGACGATAGCCAACGGGCGCTCGACTTCTTTGTTGCCAAGCAGTTTGGCGGCCTGGGCCGCGCTCGAAACGGCGCTGAGTGGGTTGCGCAACTCGTGGCCGAGCATGGCAAGAAATTCGTCTTTGGCGCGGTCGCGGGCGGCGAGGTCGTCGGTGCGACGAACAATTTCTTCTTCGAGGCGCTTGCGCTCGGTTTGTTCGTGGATGAGTTTGGCGAAGCCCTGAAAGACGCCTGATTCGTCGTATAGCGCGCTCAAGAAGCCCACTGCCCAAAAGGTCGTGCCATCTTTGCGGCGCAGCCAACGGTCGCTGGAGGCGTTACTACCGTTCATGGCGCGCTGCATTTCGTTGCCGGGGACGCCACTTTCCACATCTTCGGGCAGGAACAAAACGGAGAGGTTTTGCCCGATGATTTCCTCGTCGCTATAGCCGATGATGTCTCTGGCACCGGAGTTCCACGACTGGATGCGCCCTGCTGGGTCGGTGGTGATAATCGCGACATCGCGCAAACCCTCAATGAGGTTTGAACGCCTCTCGCTTTCAAAGAGGGCAGCTTTATCCTGTCTCCACCTGGTGATGTCTTCGATGGCGAGCAGAATGTATTCGGGGCGGCCCTCCTGACTATCAAGGCGACGGGCGTTGAGAAGTAGGGTTTTTTCGCCGATACGAGGAAATTCGTGGGTAATCTCGAAATCTTCGAAGGGGTTCTTTTCGGGCAGGATACGCTCGATGAGGGTTTTTAGCGCGGGAATGTTCAAATAGCCGTTTTCGATATCGTAGATGCGGCGACCAATGGTATCTTCGGGACGTGTCTGGAAGAATCGGTAGAACGATTGATTGACAGAATAGACCGTGAGGTCTTCGTTGAGAATGATCAGGGGTTCGCGCACTGTGTCCACGACGTTTTCGGCCATCAATTGCGCGCGCCGGGCATTTTCTTTTTCGCGCCGATCCGTGATGTCGGATTGCACGCCGATGAAGTGGGTGATTTGCCCCTGTTCGTTTTTTACAGGTGACACCGAGAGGTCGTTCCAGAAGGGGGTGCCGTCTTTTTTGTAATTGAGTAGCTCGACTTCGATGGCCTCGCCCTGCCGAATCGCATCTCGCAGGCGCGTTACGTCGTCGCGGTTGGTCTTTTCGCCCTGAAGAAAACGACAGTTGTTGCCTAAAATTTCTGAGAGGTCGTAGCCTGTCATTTGCTCGAACCCCGGATTGGCGTAGATAATGGGGTTGTCCTCGCTAGTGTTGTCGGTAATGAGAACACCGTTGCTGGTGGCATCGAGAGCGGACTGAAGAAGTTGGGCGATTCGACTCATGACATTACGGGCCTTTCAAAAATGAGGGGTTTACCTCTTTAAGTATCACTGGCGTTTTGACCGCTTTAATGTCGGAAAATACGGTAGTGGATGCGCGTAGAGAGGCGAAAGTCATGCCGCAACATCGGGGGCATTTCCAATTACATTCATTTCGTGTCAACTAAGGGGGTTTCGGGCGCAGGGTGCGCCTTCACTATGAAAACCGCGCTTCTCCTCTTTGCCTCGTTAGGGTTTGGCCTGGTGGCGCGGGCCGAGTCGCCCGACTCGATTCCTAACCCGCGCCAAACCAACCGCTCTTCGATTTATGATGGGGCGCGTGTGCTTAACGACAGCGAAAAGCATCGCATTGACGATGCTATCAACACCCTCGAAAACAAGACGAAGGCGCAAATGATGGTCGTCACGGTGCAAACGCTGGATGGCGAGAGCATCGAAGATTGGAGCAACGCGCTCTTTCGGCGTATCGGTATTGGGCGTAAGGGCAAAGATGATGGTGTGCTGTTCGTGTTCGCCATAAAAGACCGCAAATCGCGTGTCGAAGTGGGGCTGGGTTTGGAAGACCGTTTGACCGATGCGCGGGCGACCGCAATTTTGCGAGAGCAGGTCAATCCGGCATTTCGCCGTGGCGCCTTTGGAGAGGGGATTTTGGACGGTGTGCAAGTCGCCGCGAACTATGTCGAAGGTGGGACGCGCCCCACGCCTCGGCCCACAGTCGCCACGTCCAATTCTTCTTCAAATAGCGGCTCCCGTGGTAATAGCAATAGCGGTGGTTTCCCGTCCAGTGGTTCGTCGCCCTCGACTTCCTATTCTCCTCCTTCCAATTCTGGCGGAGGTGGTGGAGGCGGCGGTATATTGCTTTTGCTGGGAGTTTTGGTCGCAGGTGGAGTGGGGACTGCTGTTTATATGGGGACGCGCCCGCGTCGCTGTCCGCGTTGCAAGGCGGCTATGACCGAAACCGCCGCTCCTGACTCCGATTTGACCGATGCCGAACAGTTGGAAAGGCATATGGGATCCCGCTCGTTTCAGCGTTGCACCTGCCCGAAATGCGGCTACTCGGACATCGAAAAGAAGGACTCGATGTTTTCTGGGGTGGACCGATGCAGCCGCTGTGGTAATCGCACGGCGCGCACCCAGACGCGCACACTTTCGGATGCCACCTACGATTATGGTGGCGTCGAGGAGATTACCGAGATTTGCGAGTACCCGCCGTGTCGCCATGTCGAGCGGCGCACGCGCACGACACCTCGCCGTACGCCGTCTTCGGCTGCGGGGGGCTTTGCTGGTGGATTTAGCAGCAGTAGCGACAACAGTTCCAGCAGTAGTTCGGGCGGCTCATACGATGGCGGTTCGAGCAGTTCCTACGGTGGCGGCGATTCCGGCGGCGGCGGCGGAAGCAGCAGTTGGTAACTCTCGTAGTGGCGCCCGAAACCGAAAAAGACGCGCCGAGGCACGTCTACGGTTTCTCTCTTACAGTTCGCGGCGTCCGCGTAGGGCGCCTGCGATGGTTACTTGGTCGGCGTAGTCGAGGTCGCCGCCGAATGGCAGGCCGCGCGCGAGTTGGGTGACTTTGACGCCATGTTTTTCGAGGGCGCGGGCGACTAGCGAGCCTGTGGTTTCGCCTTCGACGGTTGGGGACAGCGCCAGAATCACTTCTTCGACGTGTTCGATGGGCAGTCGGCCAATCATCTCGCTGATTTTGAGTTGTTCGGGGCCGATGCCTTCGAGCGGGTTAAACAAGCCGCCGAGGACGTGATAGCGGCCAAAAAATTCGTTCGAGTTCTCGATGGCCAGCACGTCGCGTGCTTCGGCTACAACGCATAACAAGCCGTTTTCGCGTTTGGGGCTGGCGCAGATGTCGCAAATTTCAACGTCGGTGTAGTTGCCGCAGTTTTCGCAGGGGCGAATTTTGGCTTTGACATCGCGAATGGCACCGGCCAAATCGTCGTTTTGTTTGGCATCGCGGCGCAATAAGGCGAACGCCAGCCTTTGAGCCGACTTGGGGCCGACTCCGGGCAGTTTTTCCAGTTCGTAGAGCAGCGCTTCGAGCGGGCGAGGGTAGAGCACAATGGAAATCAGAATACGGAAACCGCAGCGCGAAAAGAAAGAATAAGGAACTCGAAAAAATTCCAGTTCCATTTATCACCTTTTGCGCGTTGCGGTTTCCGTATTCCGTGTTTAGAAGATTCCTTTGGGAAGCGAACCCATCAGGCCGGGAGGCATGGCGGCGTTCATTTTCTCGGTTTTATATTTTTCGGCTTTGTCTGCGGCTTCGCGCATCGCCGAAACGATGAGGTCTTGCAGCATTTCGATGTCGGTTGGGTCAACGATTTCTGGGGCAAGCTGAATGTCCAGAATTTCGCCTTTACCGTTGGTCGCAATTTTGACCATACCGCCGCCGCTGGCAGTCTCCAGACGCGCATTTTCCAGTTCTGTCTGGGCACGCGCCATGTCTTCCTGCATCTTTTGAATTTGTTTTTGCAATCCGGGAATGTTGGGTAGCATGAATTTGGCTCCTTGAAGCAACCCAAGTTTAGCTTTCACCTCCAATAACACGGAAACTAAAGACAGAAATTGCAATGGCTATTTTCCGCTACGAAGGCTTCGATCAACTCGGCAAGGCCAAGCGCGGCACTGTCGAGGCCGGAGATCAGAACTCTGCCGTCATCGGCATCCGCTCACAAGGCGTAAACCCCACGCGCGTCGAGTTGCTCACCGCGCCTATTCCCATGCCACGCCCCCAGTTGCAGCCTCTCCCTGCTTCTGTGCCCATCGAAACTCCAAGTCCGAGGGTTGAAGGCTATATTCCCGGCACATCGCAGTCGATGCCCAACCCCTACACCAGCGCCGGGGCCATGCTGCCGACGCAGCCATTGCTTCGGGCTTCAAGCCGAGACATGGCGCTGTGGTATCGCAACATGGCCTCGCTGGTGAATGCGGGAACTGGCATGGGCGCTGGTCTCAAGAGCATGGCCGAGGCGTCCCCCACTTCCGCGCTTCGCACCGCATCGCGCCAGATGGCCGAACGCGTCATGACCGGAGCGGAAATTAGCACTCTTATGCCCTCCTTCCCCGGCTTGTTTTCGCCGTTAGCGGCGGGTATCGCGGCGGCGGGCGAACGCGGCGGCTTTTTGGTGGAATCGTTCGAGCGCTTGGCGGTGTACTCGGAACGCGACTATGAACTGCAAACCATGGTCAAGCGCGAGACATGGTATCCAAAACTGGTGGCCTTTTTTGCGGTCATTCTCAACCCCGTCGCTATGGTGGCGCTAGTGCTGCAAGGCTTCTCGGCGTGGTTGGCGTTGATGTGGCCGGTGTTCGTCAAAGTCGGGTTTTTCGCCATCATCTGGTACGCGCTGGTTATTCTGCAACCATTCATCCCACGCGATAACCCGATTAAGTCGGTGTGGGATCGAGTTCGACTTTATATACCAATGGTGGGCAAAGTCGTGCGCGGCCTTTCGACTGCCAAGTGGTGCCGCGCCTATGGCGCGCTGTATGCGGCGGGCGTTGGCCCCGGTGAGGCGATACGACTCGCCTCCGTGGCCTGTGGCAACCTCGCCATCGGTCATGATGTCCTGGCACAACTTCCTCAAATCGAGCATGGCGTCCAGTTGACAGAAGCCCTGCGCCGCACCAATCAGTTCCCGCCGCTGGCCTTGCAGATGATGCAAATCGGCGAGAAATCTGGCGATATTGATGCTGCACTCGATAAGGCTGCCGACTTTTTAGAGACGGACGCCGAGACAACTATTAAGAAGTCGGTGCCAGTCCTCGGTATCCTGATGTTGCTGTTTGTGGCATTCTTCCTTGTGTTGCCTCAATTGATGGGTGGTATTCAGGATTACGGTAACCAACTCGATAATCTCGGCAACCCAGATGCGAAGTAGATGAACCCAGAGGTCGATCCTTACGCCGTTTTAGGTGTTTCTCGCGACTGCAACGCCGACGAACTCAAGTCGGCGTATCGTCGTCTGGCGCGTGAAAATCACCCCGACATCGCTCCCGACAAGGACGAAGCGACGCTGCGCATGACTCAAATCAATGCGGCGTGGGGGCTTGTCGGCGACCCGCAACGGCGCGCAAGTTTCGACACTCGCTGGCGTTTAGACCAACGCGACCGCCTGTTGGCGGCGCAGCGTATGGCGCGGCAGAATAGCCGCCCCAAATCCCATCCTGCTCCCCCCTCCAAAACCAGCAGCACTAAAACAGGGCATGGCAAGCCCACATCTACTCCTGCAAATGCGGCGTCTTCGGCCGCGACTAAACCCAAATCGAGTTCTAAACGCCCTCTGGTGACGCCCGCCTCGCGGCACGCGCGCCTCGCCCAGGCGTCTCGCTTGCTATTCGAGCAAGACAAACCAAACGAAGCGCTGGATTTGTGCAAAGCGGTTTTGAAAAACGATTTCCGCAACACGCTGGCGCGCGAACTGATGGGCGATGCCTATTTGCGTTTGGGGCAAACCGACCGAGCGCTCGCCGTGTGGGAACAGGCTTTAGTATTGGCCCCCGGCAATGTCACTTTGCGCCGCCGCTGGCTCGGCCTCATGTCGCCCGAAGCGCGCGCGACCTTCGAGCGCAAGGGAGGGCATTCGGGGCATCCTCAGGCCATGCCTCGTCAACCCCATGTGGCGCGGACATCGTCACAGGGTCAGGGGCCGGGGGCGGCGGCCCCATCAAGGCCCGCGCCACCTTCCGGCTTGCTATCGCGTTTGGTGTCTAAGCTAAAGAAGAGATGACCTGTGGGCTGCTCCTGGCAGTGCCTCGGTAAAACCTATGTCGCTGTTTCCGTTATCTGTTTTCAAGCGTAAGAAAGACGCAAAAATTCCTCTGGCCATGGTCGCTCTTAGCGACGCACCCAGCGCCCAAATCGCAAGCGACGCCGGTATTGACGCCATTTTAGTGGGCGACTCGTTGGGCAACACCGCACTTGGTTTCGATTCGACGATTCCCGTCACAATGGACATGATGGCCCACCATGTCGCTGCGGTCGTGCGCGGCGTCAAAAGTTCCACCCGTCCCGACGTGCCCGTCATTGGCGATTTGCCTTTTGGCTCTTACGCTACCCCCGAAAAGGGTGTCGAGAATGCCGTCCGCTTGATGCAGTTGGGCGCCCACGCCGTCAAAGTCGAAGGCACTCAATCTTATTCGCGTTACCGCGATGGAATGTCCTACGAAGAAAGCCCTTTGTTCGCGGCGCTTCAGGCTGCGGGCGTTCCAGTCATGGGGCACATCGGTTTTACGCCTCAATCTCAACTTGTGCTGGGCAAAGTGGTGCAGGGTAAGACGCGGGCAGATGCTCAGGATTTATGGAAGCAAGCGCGTTCGCTGGAACAGAGCGGCTGTTTCGCCGTTGTTCTTGAGGCCATGACTCAAGAAATCGCCAATAAAATCACCGAGAAATCGAAGATTCCAACCATCGGCATTGGCGCGGGCAACGGATGCGATGGGCAAGTTCTGGTGTGGCATGATTTGGTCGGTATTTCGGCCAAAAGCCTCAAAATGGCGCGGGCCTATGCGCAGACTCGCCAACTGTGGACTGAGGCGTTGCAGGAGTACAAGAGCGATGTCGAATCGAAGGCGTTTCCCACGGCTGATAATGGCTGGGTGATGGACCCCGAAGAACTCAAACTCTGGCAAGATGAGGGGCTGGTGGTCAACGAGGAGTATTATGATGAATCGCTTCTGACCATCGAACCATTTGAAGGCGAAACGTTCACCATACACGGCGAAAAGGATAGGCATGGTGGTTGGCGACCGTATCCCATCGCTTCCAATAACCCAGATGAGGATTTCGATGATAGTGACCCTTTCGCTGACCAGTGAAATAACGGCAAACGCCCTGTCAAACTGAGTTCGCTTCTATCTATGCAAATCATATCCGAACCGCGTGAAATGCAGCGACTCTGCGGGAGTTGGCGTTGCGGGCGCGAAACCATTGGCTTTGTGCCTACGATGGGGGCGCTCCATGCCGGACACCTCGAATTGGCCCGCCGCGCCAAAAGCGAGAACGAGCGCATGGTCGCCTCGATCTTCGTCAACCCTGCGCAGTTCGGTCCCAAGGAAGACCTCGACCGCTATCCCAGCCCCTTCGAGCGCGACTGCCAACTTCTCGCCGATTTGGGCTGCGATGCCGTTTTCGCGCCCACCAAAGAAGTGATGTATGGCGGCGCCAACTTCTCGCATGGTACCTGGATTGACGTGACTCCCTTCGACGAGATGTGGGAGGGAGTCACGCGCCCCGGCCATTTGCGCGGTGTGGCGACGGTGGTTGCGAAGCTGTTCAACATCTGCACCCCGGCGCGTGCCTACTTCGGCGAGAAAGATTTTCAGCAGTTGCGCGTCGTCGAATGTCTGGTGCGTGACCTGAACTTTGGAATCGAAATCGTGCCTTGCCCGACATTGCGTGAGTCCGATGGTTTGGCGATGAGCAGTCGCAACGTATACCTTTCGCCAACCGAACGCCAGAGCGCGACGGTTATCTTCCGCGCCATGAGTGCCGCAAAAGCACTGGCGCAAAGCGGCGAAACCAGCGTCTCGAAAATCGGTGAAGCGATGGACAAAGTCTTTTCGCAAGAACCCGATATGGTGCCGCAATACGTCTCAATCGTCGACTCCGAGACGCTGGCCCCGCTGCGCGAACTCGATGGGCGCCCCGCGCGCATTTTGGTCGCGGCGCACCTCGGCAAAACTCGCCTCATCGACAATATGGCTCTATAATTCTGCTTGCAGGGGCCTTTGTGGCCCGCTGCACGTGGTTCTACCCCTCTTTCCAATCATAACCATCATGAACACCGCATTTTTTCACTCCCCCCGCTTTTTGGAGCATGAGAACGGCCCCAACCATCCCGAACGCCCGCAGCGCTTGGAAGCCATTGTTAAAGCCGTCAAAGAGGTTGGCCTGTGGGATGCCCTCGACCACCCCGAATTTGAGGCCGCTGCCGACATCGACCTGTGGACATGCCACACACAGGCCCATATAGAGCGCGTTAAGCAGTTGGCTCAAGATGGTGGCGGTTATCTCGATGGCGATACCCATGTTTCGCCCGTTTCGTTTGAGGTCGCGACTTTAGGAGTTGGCGCCGCGATAGCGGCTGTTGGCGCCGTTATGAAGGGCGAGGCGAAAAACGCCTTCGTCGCCGCTCGTCCTCCCGGCCACCATGCTGAAAGCGGGCGCGAACCGAACTCGCCGTGGGGCTTTTGCCTGTTCAACACCGTCGCCATCGCTGCGCGTGTTGCTCAACGCGATTTCGGGGCGCAGCGCGTCGCCATCCTCGACTTCGATGTTCACCACGGCAACGGCACGCAGGAAATTTTCTATTCCGACCCGTCTGTGCTGTTCGTTTCGTTGCACCAGTCGCCGCTCTTCCCGCATACAGGCACAGTAGGCCAGCGTGGCGCGGGCGAAGGTATAGATAAGACCATCAACTTCCCATTGCCCCCAGGCTCCAGCGGCGCGGTTTATCACCGCGTGTGGGGACAAGTAGGCGCCCGTGTGCGCGATTTCAAACCCGACCTCATTTTGCTGTCGGCAGGTTACGACGCCCACGAGGCCGACCCGTTGGGCGGCATGAAACTAACCGCCGACGATTACGGCGCTCTCATCTACGACGCTAAGCTATGGGCCGAAGAGAATTGCGGCGGCAAACTCGTCGCGATTCTGGAAGGCGGTTACAACCTCGATGCCCTCGCTTCCAGCGTAGTGATGACGCTAGGCGTCATGAACGGCCAGTTCCTCGACGAACTGCACTAAGGCACGCTAACTTCGATGAAAATTTTACTCCTCGACCAAAATCTGTTCGGCGCTACTCGCGTTGAATCGAACCTGACGCGCAGTGGTCATCAAGTCCTGTTGCGTTCGCAGCCCGAAGCGGGCGATTTCGATTGCATCGTGTGGAACTTTGGCAATCCGAAATGGACGACAGAGAATATCGCGCCCGCTGTCGAAGAGGCTAAGGCACAATTCCCCGATGCGAAATTGCTTGGATTTTGCGGACACCGCGAAGTCGAGAAGTGGAAAGCGGCGCTGAGTGCGGGCGTCCGCATGTCTAGCAACGACAACATGATGAGCGACGCTAACTCGCAAGTCGAAAAATAAAAAAGGGCACGCTTAACCAAGCGTGCCCTTTTGCTTTATTCAAAACGCGCGTTTTGAATCGTCGTGTTCGTGCCCGCGACGATTGTAATTTTCTGCCATCCGCTTTTGCCACCCATGTAGAGGCGGGTCACGTTCGCCTCGCGCTTGAAAGGTGTGCCCAGAGCGCTGATGTTGGGTGCATCGACTCGAAGCGTGGTGGCGCCCGCTGGGACATAAACCCAACCCGTCGCGCGTGCCCCTGCTTTCAGTGCCACCGGAGCGCGATTGACTAACGCTTCGGGTTCAAGTCCCACGCTCAAAGCGGCGGGCAGGTAGATGGGGAGCGCCTTCTTCGCGGCAAACGAAGTTTTCATGGCGCCATCCAGCCCATCGAGCAGGCTGCGTGTGTTGAGCATACTACGGCGCACAGCAACGTTTTGTGCCCCGACGCTGCGCTGAGCCAACGGTGCGAACGCGCGGCCCAGAAGTGGCGCGCCGTAGGTGCGTTCCAGCATAACTCCCAGCCCCTGAAAGAACTTGAGGTTGGTTGCCGAGCCATCCAGGCGCGGTTCGGTTGGGTCGGCGGCTAAGAAGGCCGAGCGTGCCGGAACGGCTTGCGTTTTGACGTGCAGCAAGAAGTCGTCGCGCAAATCGGTTGTGTTATCCAGCCCCAGAGCCGCCGGGTTTTGCGCCGCCCACATCATGCCGAGCGTTTCGCCCAGCAAGCCGTTGCCGTAAGGCTCCAATGGAGGGCGGAAACCGCCAAACGTTGGCAACGCGACGTGCCCGTATTCATGGAATAGCTCGCGCAGCCACTCGCCTTCCGAGCGCTCGAAGCCAGCCTTCCAAAACATGATTTCGCCCGGTGTGGTCGATTCGTCCTGTCCGGCCAACGCTTGCCACGGCTTCACCAGTGGCGTCGTCTGCGATTCGACGGTAGTGGGTTTGGGGCCAGTGTTGATAGGGGGCATCTTCGGCCCCATGTTGGCGCGCACCACCGGGTCGTCATCGTCCTGCGGCCAAATCGCCGAGATTTCGAGCAGATACAGTGTGGTGACGCCCTCGTCGCGCACTCCGCGTGTGTACAGGTTGGTGGCTCCCAACTGCGAGTCGAACAGGGCGTGGACTTTGAGGAATTGAGCGGCCAATTGCTGGGCACGCAGCGAATCGTCGCGCTTATCGCGCGTCAAAAACGGCGAGGCGTAGTACACCCGCACCGTCTGGCGCCACTGTCCGGCGTTGGTGCCGCTGTCTACGCGCTGATAGCCCGCGATCATGCGGTTTAGCTTCAGCGAGGTTGGGAGGCGGTCGAGTTCCTGGTCTTTCTCGGCTGCGCTCAATGTCGCTTCGGGGCGATAGAACGGCGGGATTTGCACCAGCGACTGGTTGCGCTCGGCGGGCGGGAACAGCTGCCCCGCAGTCACCAGTAGGCCCAGTTTGGGCAAATCATCGAGTCCCGATTTCGAGGTTGGCGCGAACTCGAAGCGCTGCGCCTTCCACAAATTTTCGTGTGCCCTGACGGCGATGCCTTCCATCACGTCGTCGGGTGCTACCAGTGGCAAGCCACTGCGCAGCAGAGAGTTCAATTCGACATTGAGGTCGCGCACCACCGAGCTACTGGGCGAAACGCGCGTGGACCCCATGATGGTTTTGGCGCGCACGAGGGCGGTGATGGCCTCATCGCGGCGGGCGAACTGGGCGGCTGCACGGCCCCATAGCGCGTGGGCTTCAATCGTCGAAATCGCCAGGCGTTGGGTCACTGAGTCACCCGGCAATGCCGTCTGCGTCAGAGCGTTGCCACCAGAGGCTACTCCGAGCGCTTTCAGCGAACTTTGCGCGGCTTCGCGCAGCAGAGGCAGCGCAGACGTGTCATTTTGGTCGAGCAACTCCTGGCCTTTCGCGAGAGTGGCCTGTGTTGCTTCAGTAATTTTCTCTTCGAGTGGAGCTGGAGTCTTGTCTAGTGGAATTAGCTCTTGGGCATGAAGCGGAGTTGCCAGTAACGCGGGTAAAGCGTAGGTGAGGAAACGCCGCGTGGAAAAAAGAGGCATGACTAAAAAATAAAGAACAAACGGCACATTTACCGACGCCCTGTGGTGGCTAGGGTTGCGCGCCCACAGGGGTTTACACCTCATGAAAGAACACTCGAAAACTGGCAAAGTCACGCCTAGTGGCAGTCAAATGAGGCCAGAACATCGGCGGGGATATGCTCATTCACCGTCGACATCTCGGTTTCGAAGGCGAAAATGCGATTCGATTCTTCACATTGCCATACCAGCACCCGCGTCTGCGGGGTGTGGCGGCGCAAAATCAAGTCGAAAAACATCACTGATAGGCGCGCCCGTGGGTCGCGCACTGGCCCCCGATACACAAGACACTTGTGCCCGTTCACTTCCACCGTTTCGTCGTCGCGGCGTGCCAGCGAAAGCGCTTTGTTTTTGAAAGCGATGTTCCAGTCGGCCCATTCATCAAGCGGCTTGCCTTCGAGCAGAACATTGGCGACCGGGAAGCGCTGCACTCGAATGCGCTCGGCGCGCCGCCCCCAGCCGTACATGCCGACTGGTTTAGGCCGAACCCACTCCAAATCGAGCTTTGAAACCAGCATTTGCGAGCGGCCTATGGGGAACTCTTCGGGAATGTCGAGTTGCAATTCGAACGCGGCCCATGTGTCCCAGCCGCCGTGCCCATCGCAGTCCAGCGATTGCAAAATCTCCTGTGCCACGCGCTCCACGCGACGCGGCGCCTCATGGTTTTGGCCCAGCAGGTGCGCCACCACAACGCGCTTACATTTTTCGCAGCTCCACGCCACGCCATAGCCACACGGCGCGGCGCCCGTTGTGTCGCTCGTCCAACCGAATGACACGAGGCGGTTCTTGCCCTTTTTGTGTTTGGAAACCAGATTCAAATCGCCGCGCGACTCGAACGGGCGTTTGGATTTTTTGGCGTCTTTCGCCAGCGATTCGATGAAGTTATCAACCGTCTTCTCGATATTGACTTCGTTCTTCGGAGTTTCCCAGCGGATTTCCAGCCGCGCGCCATCGGGGTCGTCGATGCGCACATCGCCCCGTTCGCGGGTGCCAGCCACTTTGCCGGGGTTCCATTCGGCGGGCACAGACAGCGTCATCCCCTGCCAACCAATGATGTGGCGGGCGCGTCCCCACAGCGGCGGCAGAGATTCGCCGCGCGAGGAATCGGAGGGCGCTGATTTCGTCGGTTTCATACTTAGTTAAAAGTATCATGCAAAACGCCGCTCTCGCCCGTCAATTCGATCAAATCGCCGCCTACCTCGAACTGGCGGGCGACTCGATTTTCAAAATTCGCGCCTATCGCGAAGCAGCTTCCGCCATCGCCGACTACCCCGGCCCCATTGAAGACGCCGATTTAAAAGCAATCGAAGGGCTTGGTGCCGCCACAATGGCTAAGTCGCGCGAATGGTTCAAAACCGGAAAAATCAGGGTTCTCGAAGAACTCAAGGCGCAGTACCCAGCCGGTTTGCTCGAAGTGATGCGAGTGCCCGGTCTTGGCCCCAAAAAAGTCCAGTTACTGTGGAAAGAAAAGGACATCGACTCGCTCGCCAAACTTCAGGCCGCGCTCGATGCCAACGAACTCGATAAGGTCGCTGGATTTGGCCCCAAAACGCGCGACAACCTGAAAACCGCGCTTCGTCGCCTCGGCGAACTCACCGCGCGCACCCCGCTTCCCGACGCCACCAATACCGCGACGAAAATTCTCATTGCTCTGGCTCAGGTCGCCCCCGATACCCACATCGAAATCGCGGGCAGTGTGCGGCGTGGCGCCGATACCGTCGGCAACATCAACTTCGTCGCCAGCAGCGATACCCCTGCGCCGTTGCTCGATGCCTTCGCCGCGTTGCCGCTGTTCGAGGCTGTGCTTACCCGCGACGAAACCAGTATTAAAGCCCGCTTGCACGATGGAGTCGAAGCTGAACTCGTCGTGGCCCCGCCCTCCCGCTTCGGCACCCAGTTGTGGTTTTCTACTGGCTCCAGAGCGCACATCGAAGGCATCGAGGCGCCGCCCGCTTTCGCCTCCGAGCGCGAGGTGTATGCCCATCTAAACGCCGATTATATTCCCGCCGAACTGCGCGAAGGCCGCGACGAGTGGCAACTGGCGCGTGCCCACTCATTGCCCAAACTCATCGAAACGAGTGATATTCGTGGCGATATTCACACCCACTCGACGTGGAGCGATGGCGTCGCCAGCATCCGCCAGATGGCTCAGGCCATGAGCGAGCGCGGTTACGCTTATTTCGCGGTGTGCGACCACTCCAAAGCGCTTGCCATGACGAATGGCCTTGACGCCTTTCGCGTGCGCGAACAGGCGCACGAAATCGCCGAAGTTCAGGCCGATTTCCCGCATCTGAAAATCTTTCGCGGCATCGAATGCGACATCATGCGCGACGGCAGCATGGATTTAGACGATGAGGTTCTTTCCGAACTCGATTTCGTGGTCGGTTCCGTTCACTCAGCCTTCAACCTGCCGCTCGTCGAGCAAACCGACCGCATCATCCGCGCCATCCGTAACCCGCACGTCGATCTTATCGGCCACCCCACTGGCCGTGTTCTGGGGATTCGCCCTCCCTATGATGTCGATGTGCCCGCCCTCATCGAAGCCGCCAAAGAAACAGGCTGTTGCCTCGAAATCAACGCTTCCGAACGTCTCGATTTAAAAGACGACTACGCCCGCGCCACACGGGAAGCCGGAGTGCTGCTGTGCATCAACACCGACGCCCACGGCCCGCGCATGTTGCCCAATATGTCCTTCGGCGTCGCTACTGCCCGCCGCGCCGGATGCGAAGCCAAACACGTTCTCAACACCAAATCACTCGATGAAATGCTGGCGTGGATGGGCAAACGCAAATAATTTGAATCGAAATCTTCCAATGACCCCAATTCACCACATCCGGCCCACTGATTCCGATTACTCGACGCGATTAGTGGCGCCTTTACGGTTGATAAATCTGATTTGGCCTTTGCCCGAACCGAGGGACATCGAGAAGTGGCGCCTTCGCGGCACGCACCACTTCGTCATCTATAGCGAGGCAGAGCCTTTGGCACATGCGGGTATCTTCGTGCGCGAGGTGTTTACTGCGCGTGGCACCATTCCGGTGGGTGCGTTGGGAGGTGTGTGCGTCCACCCCGATTATCGCGGGCGCGGTTGGGGCCGCGATGTCGCTCAGGCGGCTTTCGATTTCTTGCCCCAGTTGGGAGTCGAGGTTTCCCTGTTTCAAACTCCTGTGCCCGATTTCTATGCTCGGCTTGGCGCGCGTCTCGTCTCCAACCGTTTTCATAATGGTTCTAATCCCGCTGATCCCTTTATGGATGTGTACAAGATGATCTTGCCCGCCAGCTTCGACTGGCCCGAAGGCGACATCGACATCAACGGCCCCGGTTACTAAGTTGCGGCGTTTGCACTGCTAATACGGATGCGCAACGGGGGGAATGCCAGCCTGGAAAATATTTATTTGCCGAATGTTTAAAAAGCAAAACATCTGGGTATAATTGCTCAATCCAAAAAGCTAATTCGGTTTAGCAAGACATTTATGCTGCGAATGAGTGACATTGCCCGCCGTGCGGGCGTATCGCAATCGACCGTGTCGTTCGTACTCAACGGACGCGACACGGCGGTTCGTATCTCCGATAAAACGCGGCAGAAGGTGCTTCTGGCGGCGGACGAACTGGGCTATCGCCAGAACCAGTTGGCGCGTGCTATGCGAACCGGCAATTCGCAAATGCTCGGCTTTTTGGGCGGCGATTTGTGCGACGAGCATGTCGGGCGAATGCTTGACGGCGCCTTGCAAGAGGCCGAAGCGCACGGCTTCACCCTCAAAATCCTGCCGCACCGCGAAGGCGCCGATGGCTTCGCATCTATCCGACGCTCCTCCGAACTCCGCCTGATGGGAGTGGCCGCACTGCACTTGCCGCGCGAGTTGGTTCGCCATCTGTACGAAGAGTCAATGCATTGCAGCCGGCCAATGGTATTGCTCGATACGCCTGTTCCGCTCGATGATGTGCCACAAGTCGCCACCGACGATGCGGGCGGAGTGCGCGCCGGAGTCGAGCATCTGGTCGAACTCGGTCACACCCGTATCGCTCTCGTTTCCAGCGACCCGATTTCGGTGTTGGCGCCCATCCGTGAAGGTGCTTTTCGCGCAGTGATGGCCGAAGCTGGTTTGTCCTTCGAAGAAGACAATCTGGTGCGCGGCAACTTCTCGCAGCGCGAACCCAACGTCGCGGCGGCGCGGCAGTTGTTAGACCGTTCCGCCGAGCAGCGCCCGACGGCTATTTTCTGTATGGGTGATGCGATTGCGGCCACCGTCATTCAGGTTGCCGCCGAACTGGGCCTCCGTGTTCCCCACGATGTCTCGGTTGTCGGCTTTGGCGACTTGAACATTGCCGCGCTTTGCAATCCTCCGCTAACCACCTTGCGCCAGCCGTTCCGGCACATGGGACGCCTTGCTGTGAGGCATCTTCTTAATGCCGTGCCGCCCGCCGAAGGCGAGGAAGCCTACATCAACACCTCACAGAGTCAGATGCTCGAATCTACAGCGCATCTGCCTGTCGAACTCGTGGTGCGCAGTTCCTGTGCGCCGCCGCCCGCATAAAAGGCGCGAATCCATTTTTCGCGCCACCGACTGTCAAACAATCACACCTTTAAAGCCATGACTACCTTCTCTTTTCGTTCCCACAAATCAAAACAATTCGGATTCACTCTCATAGAGCTTCTGGTTGTTATTGCCATCATCGCCATTTTGGCGGCAATCCTCTTCCCTGTCTTTGCCCGCGCCCGCGAAAACGCCCGTAAAGCATCGTGCATGTCCAATCTCAAGCAAATTGGCCTCGGCATTCTGCAATACACGCAGGATTACGACGAAACCTTCCCCAACGTCGTCTCCAACAGCGACCCTTATTATGGCTGGGTGCAATTGCTTAATCCCTACATCAAGAGCTACCAACTGTTCCAATGCCCCAGCGAACCCACCAGTGGCTCGACCGCCATTTTGCACGCCTATTGGCCCGACAAAAGCGTGTCGATCAGTCAGGCCGACCACACCGACTACGCCTACAATGGACTCGCGGGCGACCCTCCCGGAGCCGGATTGACAGGCGCCAAAATCGCGCAGATGCAACAGCCCTCGACAGGCATCATCGTCAACGACCAAAACCCCACTCTTCCCGGCCCCGGTGGTAACGATGTAATGGGAATGCAACGCTACGCCGAAACCACCACCTATATGAACGGGGTAGGCAACGGCGCTTACTGCTACGGCCTCATACCCGCATCTCAGGCGACGGGCGATTGCGGCGACCGTGTCACCATCGACCGCTCCGCTAATGGCGCCGCCCGCCGCCATCTGGACGCCGCCAACTATCTGTTCGCTGATGGACACGTCAAAGCCTTGCGCCCCACACAAATCTATGGCGCCAACTCGCCCTTCACCCTCTCGGCTTCGGCTCCGACGTTCCGTTTGTACGATTTCTAACCCCCCAAATCACTTCTCATGCGATTTTCATTCAAAGTCAGGCCGCGGCAGCGCTCTTTTTGCGGGGTGGGGTTGGCGGCAGCCTTGCTTCTGCTGTTGGCCGGGTGCGGTTCGGGCGCCAGCAACGCGACTGCTACAGAAGCCGCTGCCAACGATTCGCAAAAAGCCGCACTCGCCGCTCAACAGGGTGTCGCCGCCGATAATGCCAACCGTCAGGCGCGTCAGGCCGACGAAGCGCGCCGCGCCGCCGCCAGACAGGCACCCTAAAACTCGAATAGTTCTATACGCCTAAGCTAATTTCAGGGGCTACTCGCCGAGTGGCCCTTTTCGCTATGTCCTTTTCCTCTCGGCTCGCCCTTTTGCTCTCGCCGATGCTTTCGGTTTATGGCGCCCACGCGCAAACCTCGCCGATGAGCGTAGCGTTACTGCCACCAACCCCGGCCAGTTACAAGGCGATTGGGCAGCAAACCGACGAGAATTTGCGCGCCCACGTTTTATCGCAGTGGTTCCCGCGCGCCATCGCCAAAGATTTGGGCGGCGGCTTCGACCAGAATTTCTCTGAAAACTGGGCCAACACTTCCAAGGGCGAACGCTCCGTGGTTTATCAGGCCCGACTCACATGGTTGGCTTCTCAGGCGGCGCTGCGCTATGCGCCCGAAGCCGAGAGGTGGAAGCAGTACGCCTCGCATGGCGCTAGCTTTCTGCGCGACCATATGTGGGACTCGCAATATGGCGGCTTCTTCTGGCAGTTGCAAAGCGGCAAACCGGCGCGCGAGGGCGAAAAGCACGCCTACGGAATCGCCTTCGCTATCTATGCTCTCGCTGCCCATTTTCAGGCGACGGGCGATGCGCGTTCGCTCGATATGGCGCAAAAAGCCTTCCGCTGGCTCGAATCGCACGCCCACGACCCGAAAAACGGCGGCTACTACGAGGCTCTGACCCAGCAGGGCAAGCCCATTATTATCGCCCCATCCACTGAACAGCCCACTGATGTCATCGGCACACGCTACGGCTACAAGAGCATGAATACCCACATCCACTTGCTCGAAGCCTTCGCCGCGTTATCGGAAGAGTGGAAAGATAAAACCCTACGTTCACGCTTGAGTGAGGTGTTTCATCTGGTACGCGATACCGTGGTCGTAGCACCGCCGGGGGCCATGCACCTGTATTTTCGCCCCGACTGGAAAGCCATTCCCGGCCATGATTCCTACGGCCACGACATCGAAACCGCTTATTTATTGGTCGAAGCCAGTACCGTTCTTGGGCACCCCGATGATGAGCAAACCTGGAATGTGGCGCGTGCTTTGGTCGATCACACCCTCGAAGTCGCCCTCGATAGCCAAAATGGCGGCATTTATAATGAGGGCGATACTTTTGGCGCCATCTCCGACGCCGACAAAGTTTGGTGGGTGCAGGCCGAAGCGCTCAACGCATTGCTACTCATGCACCATAAATATGGGCGCGCGATGCCGCGTTATTGGGAAGCCTTCCAACGGCAATGGGCCTTCATTCAGGGGCGCCAGATCGACCGTAAAAATGGCGGCTGGTTCGGTCACGTCTCCAAGGAAGGGCAAGCCACTCCCGGCGCGTCCAAAAGCAGTGGTTGGACCGAGGGCTACCATCAGGGCAGGGCGCTTCTCAACGTCTCAAAGCTATTAAAAGAAATGTCAACATGAGAAAGATGCAGGATTTTGCGTCCAAAAAATGGGGAATTTGGCTTTGAGTTTTCGAAGCTTGAAGGGCTTTTTCTCATAACTCTGTGCGTGTAATGGGGGCTGTTTTCCTATAAAGAACACAGGAATCGCCTGTGTATCTCGAAAACATTTCGCATTAAAGAACGTCAGTTAAAATCGTGTCCACAGCGCGTCTTATGCGTCCACTCCCTGTGCTGTCTGGGATGGCATTTCGCTCCAAAGAGGCCAAACTGTTGATAGACAGGTATTTGCGAGTGGGGCGAAATGCTTGGAAGTTGCAGTCCCCTTGCAAAAAGCGCTCTTTTTGAGGACGCTTTGGCCCATGTAGATAACTACTGCCAGCGAAAGGGAGGCGGCCACGAATTATGCGAGTTGCAATTGTTCATGATTTTTTGATGCAAATGGGTGGCGCCGAGAAGGTCGTCGAGGTCTTTCACGACCTTTTTCCCGACGCACCTATTTACACCTCGGCGTATGATCCTGACGCCATGCCGTCCTCCTATCGCTCGTGGGATATTCGTACCTCATTCCTGCAAAAGCTACCGGCTAAGCGTCTGACCCACCGCGCAGCGTTGCTGCTTTACCCCACTGCCTTCGAATCGTTCGACCTTAGCTCCTACGATTTGGTGCTGTCCTCTTCTTCGGCCTTCTCTAAAGGCGTCATCACCCAGCCCCACACCACGCACATCTGCTACACCCACTCGCCGATGCGTTATGCGTGGGCAACCAGCTCCTACGTCGAAAAAGAGCGCATTTCTTCGCCGCTTCGCTCCATGCTCGCCCCCGGTCTGCACTACCTGCGCACCTGGGACGCTATCGCCGCGATGCGCGTCGACCGCTACATCGCCAACTCATCGGCAGTGGCCCGCCGCATTCGCAAGTTCTATCGCCGCGAAGCCGAAGTTGTTCATCCTCCCGTCGATACCGACCGTTTCCAGATGGCTCCACTCGATGAGATCGGCGATTACGGTATCGTCGCCTCGCGTTTGGTGCCCTACAAACGAGTCGATTTGGCTGTGCGCGCCTTCACCAAACTCAAACGTCCGCTCAAGGTTGTTGGCGATGGACGCCAACTCGAATCGCTTAAAGCCATCGCGGGGCCAACCATCGAATTTCTGGGTTACGTCTCCGACGAGGAACTTCCTGGTTTGGTGGCCCGTGCCAAGATGTACCTGATGCCCGGTGAGGAAGATTTCGGTATCGCTCCCGTCGAAGCCAACGCAGCGGGCGTGCCCGTTGTGGCTTTCGCCGCTGGTGGCGCTCTCGATGTGCAGGTCGAAGGCAAAAGCGGCCTGTTGTTCCGTACCCAGAGCGTCGATGACCTCTGCGATGCCGTCGAGCGTGCCTACGCCTTCGATTGGGACCGCGATGTAATTCGCGAAAACGCGATGCGTTTCGATACGCCCAGCTTCCGCCTCAAAATCCAGCACGTCATCGCGACCACCAGCCCCGGCGACCGCCGCGATGAAGGTGGCGACCGCCGCCGTAACCCACAGGGCGCCCCACGCGACGGCGACCGTCGTCATGCTGTAGTCCAACATGGCCGGGTCGTGTGGTTCGACCGTCGCCGACACATCCTGTCGCCCGATGGCAAAACAGTTGTTGGAGAGCGAACCGGCGAAGGGCACGTTCCTTCGGACATCGTCTCCGTTGAAGCCCCCACTCGCCTGATTATCGTTCCCGATTCAACATCCCAGCAGCCCGAAAACTCCTACGCTGCTCCCACCTCGATTCCTGATGTCAATACTCCGGCTCAGGAAAATCAAGGAGAAAGTGAAGCCCCGTCATCGCAACTCAAAGGCGAGGGCGCGGTTCAAATTCACGATGCCGCCCCGACTACCGAAAACGCGACCAGTGCGGGCGCGATTCATTCGGTGACGCGCAACGGGCACTACTTGAATGGTCATGTTCGCCTCCCGTCTTCCGCAAATGGCGACCATAACGATAACAACGAAGCCTAAGGCGAGGAATTTCACTGAACCGTGACTACAAGAAACATGATTTTGCCCACAACTCAAGTCAAAGCATCCAACGATCAGGTATCGTGCGATCTGGCTGGCGAAGCTGCTATTCTCGATTTACAAAACGGCATTTACTACGGCCTCGACCCCGTTGGTGCCCGTATCTGGGAACTGATTCAAAACCCCTGTGATCCGAAGGAAATCGTGTCTCAACTGCTTGACGAATACGACGTGGAAGCCGAACAGTGCCAGAACGACGTTCTCACATTGTTGAACGAACTTGAACAGCGCGGCCTTATCGAGGTTTGCGACTAATCTAGGCGCTCCCCCTCACCACTCGTTTTTCACCATCATGCCTTTGCGCGGCGCCCTCGAAGATGCTCGCCTCACCATCGCTTTTTTGCCACTTGTGGCACGAACTCGTTGGCGACTGTGGCGTGTGCCTGTAGCCTCCAGTTCCGCCGCATGGCGCGAGCTGGCGACGCGCGAACTGGATGCCGCCCGCGCCCGCAATGCCCCGCCCCTCGTTGCCTTCGAGGTATGGCGCCGCGCCCATGCCGTCAAGCGTGCCGCGCGCCTCGTGCCCGGTGCGACCTGCCTTACTCAAGCTCTGTCGTTGCAAAGCATCCTGTCCAGCTGTGGCGAAAATACCTCGCTGATTCTGGGCGTGGATAAAAATAGTAAGCCGGGTGCCAAAATCAACTTCGAAGCGCACGCCTGGATCGAATGGAATGGCCGCGTCATCATCGGTGGCCCCATCGACCGCTGGAAGCCGCTGCTCACCATCGCGCCTCCTATGCTCACCACTCCCAGTGGCGAATCCGAAAGTAAAGCCCCCGTTGGCGACCCCTCCAAACTCGTGAACGCGAGTTCCCCGTCGCAATGAGCGCATTCGTCGGTCTGCTCAAATTGGACGGGGTGCCCGCTTCCCTTCCAACAGCAACGGCGATGCTCGACCGCTTGCGCCACCGTGTTGACGAGGAAGGCTGGAACGCGAGGCAGGTGCGCGCCACTGGCCCCGTAGCGCTAGGCTCTGCCGTCCTTAATTCCACCCCACAGGCCCAATTCGAGTGCCAAAACCCCGATGCCGCGCTTTCCCTCGAAACCCCCAATGCAACAACGCTCCGCTTCGCGGGCGATGTTCGCCTCGATACCCGCGACGAACTACTGCAACTCCTCGAACTTTCAGGGTCGCAAGTTCAGGGCTGGAGCGATTCCCGTTTAGTCCTCGAAGCCTACGCCCGTTTTGGTTGCGAAACCCCGCGCCATCTGAAGGGCGATTTCGCTTTCGCCATCTGGGATGAGGCCCGACAGAAACTTTTCTGCGCCCGTGACCGCTTCGGTGTGCGCCCCTTTTACTTCGCCTTTGTGCCCGGCCAGGTGTTGGCCTTTGCCAACGAAATCAAAGCGCTATGGCCTGCGCTGCCGTTTGCACCACGCCCCGACCAAACTCACATCGCCGACTATCTGGCTGGTAACTTCGACTCATTCACGCGCACTTTTTATGAAGGAGTCGAGCGCCTTCCACCCGCCCATAGCCTTACCCTCGACTTAGCGAAGCCCACTACTCAGCAAGCCTCCTATTTCACTCTCGACCGCGACTCCGAGCTTCGACTCGGCAGTGATGCTGACTACGCCGCTGAATTGCGCGCCACCTTCGAGCGCGCCATTAACGAGCGCACCCAATGCCCCGGTCAAGTAGGCGTTTTCCTTTCTGGTGGCCTCGATTCCTCGGCAGTAGCCGCTGTCGCGACTCGGCAAACACCCGCCGAAAAGCCCCCGCTCATCGCTCTGAGCATGGTCTACGACCGCTTCAAACAATGTGACGAGCGCCAATGGATTGAATCCAACCTCAAAGCGGCGCAAGGCAAGCTCGAAAAAGAATGGATCTGGGGCGACGACATCGGCGCCCTCAACGATGTCGAGCGTGTCGTGTGGCACCTTGATGGCCCGCCTCCCGGTCCCAATACCTGCGCGGCGTGGGCACAGTACGCCCCTCTCAAAAAACTGGGCGTGTGTGTCGTCCTCGATGGTCACGGCGGCGATGAGGTGGTTTGCATGGGCTACTCCCGCATCAGCGAGTTGATTCGAGAGCGCCGTTTCGGCGAAGCGCGCCGCGAACTTCTGCTGTTGCGTCGTCATGGTTTGGCTCATGCCTCAGCGACCCCGCTATTCTGGGCGCATCTGGGCCAGCGTGCCAGTGGCACCCGCTTCATCGGGCGATTCATGCGTTCCCTGACACGCTCTGTCTATGCCCGCGCCGCGCGCCGAACAAACTCGGCTCCGCCGAGCGAAACCGAGGAAGGATTCGCCATCGTCAAGGAATTGGTGTGCGCCGAAAAGCGTTCGCTGTTGCCCATGCCTTCCTCTTCAAGCGAAGACTCGGTGCGAGGCGATCACGCCAACGATTTGTCCTCGCCTTTGCAACCAATGGCTCTTGAAGCGATGGACGCCCTCGCGGGCGCTCATGCTATGGAAGTGCGCGTGCCGTTCTGGGAAGAAAACATGGTTACTCTCTGCCTGAGCCTGCCATCCGACCAGAAAATGCGCGATGGTTGGAATCGTTGGGTGATGCGGCGCGCGATGCAGAATTTGTTGCCCCCCGATGTGCAGTGGCGCAGCGCCAAGACCAATTTCGCCTCTCAGATGATCTGGGGGTTGTGCCACATCGAGCGAGATCGTATCGAATCCCAGTTGCAAAATCCCGGTATTCTGACCCAGTGGCTCGACATTTCGCACGCCCGCGTCCTGTGGGAAGAGCTGCAAAAACTGCCCCTCGATTCAACGCGCGCTGCCCACATCGCTTTCGCCCTGTGGCGCTTTATGATACTGGGAGTCTGGCTTCGGGGGTATAACACGCCCGATTCTAAGCCTAAATAAATGCGATTTGCTAATTGTACTTTTTTGTAGCTAACTTGTTTTTTTGTTATTCTCGGAACAGCTAGATAACAATTAAGCCTTATTACGGCTCATATTTAATCTACTCGCAACACTATGTTGTACTAGTGGAAATTATCAAGGCTCAGGTGCAACAGAGTTTTGAGTTAGCATACAATTGAGGGATGCTCTTCCTTGAAGAAGAACTCAGAAATATGTTACGCTTGAGTGGAAGTTTGAAAGAGAAAGTTCGTTTGTCCGGGCCGCAGTTAGCCCAAAACTTATATTTCTTTTGGCGGGAGGTGAATTATATGATGAAAAAAACCTACAAAGCTCCTCGCTTGATCGTTCACGGTACCGTGGCTCAAGTTACTCAGGCTAGCCGTGTTGGTTCCAAATTGGACCGCGCCATCAACGCTGGCCCCGGTACTCCAGTTGGACCACTTCTCAACGAAATCAGCAACAGCCTGTCTTAATTTTTAAGATAAGCCCAAAAATCTAGTTTTGTTGACTCCGGTCCGGACAAGCGTGCTTTGAACTTCTCTTCGGCGTCGTGTGTAGCACAAAAGTTGCCAGTCGATACTGGTTTCTTGCTTCCCACACCATATAATAAACATTGAAAAGGCCCCTTCGTGGGCCTTTTTTGTTTTTCTTAACCTGATCTTCCCCAATTGGGTAAAAACTGAACGCCTTACTCAGTACACACTTTATGCCTCTTCCATCGTGCGACTATCGCTTCGCCTACGGTTTCCACATCGCGAGCGATCTCGAACTCCCCGAACTCCCTGCTTCCGATCCCCGCGACAACCCCGATGTCTCTATCGAAGTTGGCGCCACGCTACTTCGCTCCGAAGTCAAGCGTCTCATCACTCCCGAAAGCCCCATCAAAAACGCTCTGGTCTTCGAGGATGGCTACTGCCAAATCCTCTTCACCGAAGTCGGGCGTTTCACCGTGCGCGGTGGCTCCCACATCCTCATCGAACCCCTCGAAGGAGTCTCGCCCTCGGCTTTGCGTCTGCCTCTGCTCGGTTCGATTTTGGCTATGTTGCTCGAACAGCGTTCCCTACTTGCCCTGCACGCGGGCTGTGTCGAGATGACTGGCCCCACCGGAAACCTCATCGCCTGTGCCTTCGCTGGCGATAAAGGGCAGGGCAAATCGACTTTGGGTGCTGCCCTCTCAGTGGCGGGCTTCCCACTCTTCTGCGACGATGTTTTGGGCCTCACTCTCCCTTCCAATCGTTCGGAGTCTCCTGTCGCACTCCTTGGTTTCGGTAGCATCAAACTCATTCCCGATGCCGTTAGCGCCGTTTTGAGCGTAGACCCCGAAGAGCTTCCCCTCGTGGCTCCCGAACTGAGCCAGGACAGCGATTATAACAAGCGCCAATTCCTCGCGCCTGTTGCCAACAGCGAGCGCCCACTTCGTCATGTCTTTCTGTTGGCTTCTCATGAAGATGCCGACCTTGATGACATTACCCTGCGTGCTTTGGCCCCCCAGGAGGCGCTGATGCTACTCATCACCCACACCTTCGCCGCCCGTTGGGGCGAGCTATATCTGAAAGGTGCCGCCCGCAACGCCCACTTCAAAGCCTGCGCTCAGATCGTCGCCAGTTGCCACGTGTGGGAACTCTCGCGCCGTCGCGACCTAAAACTTCTCCCCAAAACCATCGAACTTATCGCCACTACCGCCCGCGAAGTCTTGTAGCACTACAATCCTTCAAAAGTCTCACATATGCGTTTAATATAAAGAAATAGTAACGTTATAGAGGTGCGGTGTCTTTTGGGGTATCTAATACGAGAAGAATCGCGGAATCCTAAAGACCGAAGCCATGTGCATCAAGGAATTTTCCTATGACTCGACTCACGACTTCTGTTATTCCCGGCCCTAAACCGGCCCCCATCATCGGCAATATTCAGGACATCGACACGCACGCGGTTGTCCAATCGCTCATGGGGCTGGCCGATACCTACGGCCCCATTTTCCGCCTCGAATTACCGGGCCGCGAGATGCTTGTCGTCAGTTCGCAGCAACTCGTCAACGAGCTATGCGACGAAAAGCGCTTCGATAAAAAAGTTCACCAGTCGCTGTGGCAGGTGCGCGACTTCACCGGGGATGGACTCTTCACTGCCCAGACTCAGGAGCCGAACTGGGGCAAAGCCCACCGCATATTAATGCCGGTCTTCGGCCCCGCCGCGCTCTATCGAATGTTCCCCGGTATGCTCGACATCGCCGAGCAGCTTGTCCTCAAATGGGAGCGACAGGGACCGGACGCGCGCATCGACCTCGTGGACAGCATGACTCGCCTCACGCTTGATACCATCGCTCTGTGCGCCTTCGACTACCGCTTCAACTCCTTCTACGAGCGCGATATGCACCCCTTCATCGGGGCTATGGTGCGCGCCCTCTCCGAGTCGGGCGGACGCTCCCACCGCTTGCCGATTCAAACCCGTTTGATGCTGTTCACCCGCCATCAGTACGATGAGGACATCCGCCTCATGCACCAGATCGCCGACGAACTCATCTCCGAGCGCAAAAAGCAGGGCCATGTCGAGGGGCAAAACGACATCCTCACCACCATGCTCACCGCTACCGACCCCCAAAGTGGCGAGCGCCTAACCGATGAGAACATCCGCAACCAGATGGTGACGTTCCTCATCGCGGGGCACGAAACCACCAGCGGGCTGCTCTCCTTTGCGATTCATGCTCTGCTGCGCAATCCCCACGTCATGGCCAAAGCGCGCGCCGAGGTCGAGCGTGTTATGGGCAGTGGCACCCCCAAATTCGAGCATCTGGCGCAACTGACTTACCTCGACCAAATCCTCAAAGAAACCTTGCGCTTGTGGCCCACCGCCCCGGCTTTCGCTGTCTACCCCTACGAGCAGGAAACTACCCTCGGCGGCAAATACGTCATTCGTAACTCCCAGACGATGTTGATTCTCGCCCCATCGCTGCACCGCGATAAAACCGTGTGGGGCGAAAACGCTGAGGAGTTCAACCCCGACAACTTCGCATTCGAGAACGCCCAAAACTTGCCCCCCAACGCCTGGAAGCCATTCGGCAACGGGCAGCGTGCCTGTATCGGGCGCGCCTTCGCGTTGCAGGAAGCCACCCTACTATTGGGCATGGTGCTACAGCGCTTTGATTTATCGTTGGCCGACCCCGACTACAAACTGGAAATCAAAGAAACCCTCACCCTCAAACCGCACGACTTTTTTATCAAAGCCAGACAGCGCGAAAACATCGTCACCGAAGCCCCGACGACTGCTGTCAAAGCCAAGCCCGCCCCCAAACCCATCGCCGAGCCTGAAGCCTCTCACAACGTTCCGCTTCATGTGCTTTTCGGTTCCAATGCAGGCTCGTCCGAGTTCTTCGCCCAGCGCATCGCCACCGATGCCAAAGCACAGGGCTACGCGCCCACAATCGCCACGCTCGATTCATCGACCGGAAAACTCCCGGCCGATGGTGTGGTTGTCATTTTGGCTTCTTCCTACGAGGGCCAACCTCCCGATAACGCTAAACAGTTCGTCTCGTGGCTCGAAGGCGTGCCCGCTCGCTCGCTCGAAGGCATCAACTACGTCGTCTTCGGTTGCGGCAACAAAGATTGGGCGCGCACCTATCAAGCCATTCCCAAATACATTGACGACACCCTTTCTGCTGCTGGCGCCAAGCGTCTGATGGAGCGCGGCGAAGCCAACGCGCGCGGCGACTTCTTCGGCGACTTCGACAAATGGTACTCCGATTTCTGGACGCAGATCGGCGCCTCGTTCGGCCAAACCGAGCGGCTCACTGCGCCCATGCCCCAACTCGAAGTCGAGTTCGTTTCCGGTGCTTCCGATTCGTTGATTCGCCACAACGAGCTTCAAATGGGCATGGTCGTCAAAAACCGCGAACTGGCCAACCTCTCCGCGCCCAATGCCCGCTCCAAGCGCCACATCGAAATCGCGCTCCCCGAAGGCGAAACCTACCGAGCGGGCGATTACCTGTCGGTGTTGCCGATCAACCCGGCGGATAACGTGGATAGGGCTTTACAGCGCTTCGGCCTCTCCTACGATACCCATGTCGTCATCCGCACCAGTTCCGGTGTCCAAACCTTCTTCCCCACCAACCAGCCCGTTACCGTTGGCGAGTTGTTGGCGAGCTACATCGAGCTAAATTCGCCCGCCACCCGCAAGCAAATCGAACATTTGGCGGTTTCAACCCCCTGTCCTCCCGAAAAGAAGGAGATGGAAGAGCTAATTCGCGATGACGAAACCTACATTGAGTCCGTCTTAAAGAAGCGTGTCAGCGTGCTCGATTTGTTGGTTCGCTACCAGTCGTGCGGCTTGCCCTTCGGAGCCTTCCTCCAAATGGTACAGCCGCTCAAGGCGCGCCAATATTCTATTTCCTCGTCGCCCCTGTGGAGCGCCGACCATTGCACTCTGACCATCGCTGTTTTGGATGAACCTTCGCTTTCGGGATTGGGCCGCCATCAAGGAGTCGCCTCTACCTACATGGCTGGCGCCCGCCCCGGCAGCAAAGTGGCCGTCACCGTCAAACAATCCAACATCAGTTTCCATCCGCCCGAATCGCTCGCCACTCCGCTCATCATGGTGTGCGCCGGAACCGGAATGGCGCCATTTCGCGGCTTCATTCAGGAGCGCGCTCTACGCGCCGAACGCGAGGAAAACCCGGACGTGGCGCCGACACTGCTGTTCTTCGGCTGCACTGACCCCGATGTCGATTTCCTCTATAAAGACGAGCTGGCTAAATTGGAAGAAGAAGGCGTCGTCAGCGTGCGCCCCGCCTACTCGCGAAAACCAGAAGGCGACATTAAATACGTGCAAGACCGCATCTGGCAAGACCGCGCCGAAATCGTGGCACTGGTCAAGCAAGGTGCTTCCTTCTACGTTTGCGGTGATGGCCAACGCATGGCCCCCGCCGTCCACGACGTTTGCGTCCGCATCTACTGCGAAGCCACAGGAGCCACCCCCGAAGCCGCCGAAAAATGGATGACCGAAATGGAGCGCATCCACGGACGCTACGTAGCCGACGTTTTCGCCTAAATGAACAGAATTGGCGCAAAAATCAACACCTATCTTCCCCCCAATGGCGCCAACCTTCGCATGAGTTCCATGAGTGGTCCCTCTCCACGCAGTGGGGAGGTTAGGAGGGGCTAAAATGCCCCAATCTCCCTTTCGGTGAGCGTTGGTAGGGACCGAGTGCCCTCTAGGCGTTGCCGTGTCCGCGATAGAATGTTTGAACTCGGCCCCTCTACCTTTGCGGGTGCCTTCTGGGCGTGGGTGGCACGAAGTGCCGGGTGAGGGCCGCCAAAAACGCCAAATCCTTCATCCTTGAGACGAGCACCATAATCCCCCCATATGCAGCAACTAAAAACTAACCACTAACAACTAAAAACTCTTAGCAAACTAGTCTCAGATGCGCCAAATCTGGAATAAGCTCAGCGCGATGAAACTGTTGGGCCGCGCCGTAAGGTTGGTCTGGGCCAGTGGCCCCACCTGGATGGTCTCCTCGCTTGCCCTCGTCGTGTGCAGTGCTGTGTTGCCCCTCGTTTCTCTGTGGTTGCTGGGACGCATCGTTGATTCCATCACACGCGGCGCGGCATTGCCTTTGGGCGCCCCCCGCGAAGCTGCGTGGCACGCTTCGATGCTGTGGATTGTCCTGGCGGGTGTAGCTGCACTAATCTCTTCGCTCTGCACGACAGCGACCACCTTCGTTAGCGAAGGACAGGGGTTGGTTGTCGCACGCCGCATGAGCGCGATGGTGCAACGACAGGCCGCACGCATGGATTTGGAATATTTCGAGAACGCCGAGTTCTTCAACACCCTCCACCGCGCGCAGGAAGAGGCGCCTTTCCGTCCCACCCGCATCGTCAATGGCCTGACTGGTTTGGGGCAAAACCTCGTATCCCTCTTTGCCATCGGTGCCCTGTTGGTCACGCTTCATCCTATCGTGCCCTTCGTGTTGCTCATTTCGGTGCTGCCCGGTTTGTTGGTGCGCTTGCGCTTCGTCTCCATTCTGTGGAAGTGGACTCTGCGCAGCACCCCCGTCGAGCGCCGCGCCAATTACTTCAACTACCTTCTCACCCTCGAACCTTTCGCCAAAGAAGTCCGCCTCTTCGAGATGGCTCCCTTCTTCGGGTCGCGCTTCGATGCCATGCGCGCATGGCTGGCTGCTGGCCGCTTGCGCGTAGCGCGCCGCCGTATGATTGCCGATGGTGGGGTTCAACTCTTCGTTGTCGCTCCCACCTTCGCCCTGCTGGGCTACATCGCTTCACAAACCTTCAATGGCGTGTTGTCGCTCGGTTTGCTGGTGATGTACTTCGGTGCCATTCAGCGCGCGCAGGGCGCCATGCAGGGCACCCTCGCCGCCATCCTCTCGCTGCACGAAGATACCACTTTCCTTGCGCTGCTGTACCGCTTCCTCGACCTCGAACCCAAATTGGTGGCCCCTGCCAACCCCAAAGCCGTGCCCGCGAAATGGCAAGGCGGCTTACAAGTCGAAAACCTATCCTTCGCTTATCCCAACTCCGATAGGCAAGCCCTTTATAACGTCAACCTGTCTATTGCCCCCGGCGAAGTGGTCGCGTTGGTCGGCGAAAACGGTTCGGGCAAAACCACCCTCGTCAAATTGCTTTGCCGCCTCTACGACCCCGATTCGGGCAGCATCTCGCTCGATGGCATCGACGCCCGCGACTGCGCCCCCGAAGAGTGGCGCCACGGCATCTCGGCGGTTTTTCAGGATTACAACCACTATTCGCTCACCCTCGCCGAAAACATCTGGCTCGGCGATTTGCGTATGCCCGCCACCGAAGCCGATACCTCCATTGTTTCGCCCGAACACCACGAGCAAATGGCCCCCTCAACACGCAGCGCCGTCGAAGAAGCCGCCATCCGAGCGGGCGTCGAGCGCTTCGCTACCCGCCTTCCCAATGGTCTCGACACCCTGTTAGGCCGCGACTTCGATGGTGGCGAAGAACTCTCCATCGGCCAGTGGCAAAAAATCGCCCTCGCCCGCGCCTTCCTGCGCCCCTCGCAACTGCTCCTCCTCGACGAACCTTCCAGCGCCCTCGACCCCCGCGCTGAAGCCGAACTCTTCGACTCCTTCCGCGAACTGGTTCAAGGCCGCGCTGCATTGCTCATCTCGCACCGCCTCTCCACCGTCCGCCTCGCCGACACAATCTACGTTCTCGATAAAGGCGTCATAGTGGCGCGAGGCACCCACGACGAACTCATCGCCCAGGGCGGCCTCTACGCCCAACTCTTCGAGACCCAAGCCCAATCCTACCGCTAAAGCCGCCAGTTTTACTTGAATTGCTCCAGGTGTAATCTTCCCAGAAGCGTTATGCGGCTCATAATTTACTAGGGTGTATATAAAGTAGATCCCAAGGTATTCTCAATGGCATATTTAGAAAATAACGTGTTGAAATTGGATGATGGGGAACTTGAGGCTCTTCTTGCTGCGCTTATTGAAACTGAGGAAATAGATTTCGGTGAATGTGTTGGTGAAGTCCATCATGAGTGGCTTGAGAAGTTCGCACGACAGGCGTTCGAGGCAATAGGCCGTGAGTTCACGTGGGAATTCAAAGTAGATGAGGTCGTTGAAAAGGCTGTTTTCAAGACGATAGATGAGCACTTTGGAGTTGTATCTATCAAAGATAATGAGCAACTTGAGCAAAGTTGAATTGCGTCGCCTTGAAGGCGAAGTCGCACCCGTTTTAAAAGTTAAAGCTATGCCCGCTCATTAAAACCGCCCCGCCAAATTAATTTTTATTGAGAGTCGGGCAGTTTAGTTATCTTGTGGTGACTGTAACTTCCCCCTCCAACCACTTTTGCGGCCAAAACTCGCGGGGCATAGAGAGGCGCAGTTCGAGCTTTTCGTGGGTACTTAGTTCGGGGAGTGTTGAGAAGATTATCTCATCCTCAAAGCCGAGACGATAGAATGCACGCGCTATCAGGTGGTCATAGGCCAAGTAAGAGAAAAACTCCCATTGCTTTTTTTCATTGGGGTCTAAGAAAGGGACAACAAAGTAGAGGTTGCTTGATCCCAAATATTCTGAATCCTCATACACTCGCTGCCCAATGGAAAGGCGATGCCAATCACCGTTGCAGGTAACTTCCAGTTCAAATAAAAGCTCACCTTTTTCAGCGTAAAATCCAATGCGCTCTTCATCCTTCCAGGCAGACGGAAGAAGCAATTCCACTTCAAACGCAGCGGCCACACGCCGGAGTAGATCCTCGAACTGGGGAAATTTTAAAATTTCAAATTCCATGCTTCGATCTCCTCGCGGCTAAAGCCCTGCATCCACTCCGCTTTCTCATGGGCGCTGGCTTCGATTGGGCAACCGGAAAGCCAGCAATTGCGGCGGAAAGTGTCTGTCCATTGGGCAGTAAATTGAGGAAGAAGTACATCCCACTGCTCCGGTTTGATACGCGCCCCCTCAGCGTAATTGCTCATGATCCTCCCTCGTGAACACTCCATCTCGCATCCTTTCCAATGCATTGCAGCATAAGGCACCTCACTCTCTCGAATGTTAAAGCCAAAATCGACACTAGGGCTTATCTCACCACCAAAAGAGAAGACCTTATCTCGGATATAAGAGAGACCATGCCGTGGTACTTGTTTGGGCTTCCAAACCCGCGTCAACCTCGCTACCCACACCTCCGCTTCCTGCTCTGTCATATTCGTCCAGTTTGCGGCACAGCTCACTTGCAAGGGGCACAAATCTAAAAACCGGATATGACGGGCTTCTGCACCCCGATTTTCTACAACGCGCTAAGGTAATTTAAATTTCGTTCCCATTGTCGCCCCCTCATCTCCCCTGACCGGGAAGCAGGTAGTAGATTTCTTAGCTCATACCTCTCCCCTCGAAACTTGCTGAAATCATAAAAATTGGTTAAACTGACACCAATGAAAATAAGGGGCAGGATAGCTTCTCTTCTGGAGTGCCCTCTGTGTCTCTGTGGTGATTTTCTCAATAAGCCCCCAAAGATTGAATAAAGATTGATTAATCAATCTTTGACCCCACTTCCACGCTCAGAAATTCCCAAAATCACCCAATTAATCAATCTCTCAAATTGATTAAAGGCCTCAGAGAATTGAAAAACCCCCGAAAATCATTGATTCCGAGGGCTTTTCAATTCTCATTAAAGAGCCTATTTCCCTTCGGGGGTGAACTGCATATTCCAGTCGGCGACTTCTCCGCTGCGCACTCGGCTCAGCACGACGCCCAGCAGGAACGCTCCCGACAGCCGCAGCATCGAGCGCGCGCGCTGCACTTCGTCGCGCGGTGTTTTCTCTGCCGAAACCAGAACCACCGCATCCGCCAGATGGGCCAGCAACTGGGCATCGGCCAGCGAGGTGGCGGGAGGGCCATCGACCACGATAACGTCGAAGTATTTCTTCAACAGCGTCATGTTCTTGGTGTGCGTCGCGCCCTGCAATTTGCTCATCAAAACGCCCATGCCGTC
Organism: bacterium; assembly: GCA_004172935.1. Lineage (GTDB taxonomy): Bacteria > Armatimonadota > Abditibacteriia > Abditibacteriales > Abditibacteriaceae > Abditibacterium. The sequence continues at coordinate 37,314 of SDZD01000031.1, forward strand.
ACTGGCGTTCTGCCCCGGTGTCAGCAAATAAAGGTTGTTCACTGTCGTCGGGCGAATCGCTTCGGAAAGCGGCATCTGGTCGCGTAGCACCTGAGCATAACCCGGTGAAAGCGGCACGCCAAAGTTGCGATGCTGGGTCGGATTCCAGAAATCCGCGTCAATCAACAGTGTCTCGCGCCCACCGTAAGCCATCGCGACAGCGATGTTGGCGGCACTGGTCGCTTTGCCTTCGCTTTCCAGCGCGCTGGAAAACAAAATCGAGCGAACGCCCGCGCTCTGCGCCAATGCCAGAATATTGCTCTGCGCCAGGTAGCACGCCTCGATGCTTTGTGTTTTCGCGCGCGGGTTGCCCTTGTGGTTTGATGGCGTGGCTCGGAAGAAGGCATCCGATTCGTTAGAGGCAGGCAGGGCGCCCAAAACGGGCGCGTTCCACAGTGCTTCGGGGTCGGGAGTAGCGCGTACCGAGCGGTCGAGCCTATCCAGAAGTATGGCCGTCACGAGGCCAATGCCCAATGCCCCGATCATCGCGACCAACAGCGCGCGCAGGCGCTGCATGGTCTGACTTGAGGAGCTATAGGGCGTATATAGAACTTTGGGCGCCTGAACTATCGTGTCGCGCGCCAAATCCAACTGGTTCAGTCGCTCGGTTGCTGCGCGGTAGGCAGTTTCCAGCACGGTAATGCGCTCATCCAAACGGTCTTGCTGCTGTTCGAGGCCCGGCAGTTTCTGGGCTGTCGTGCGTGCCTGACGAAGTGACGCTTCGAGTTGAGCGATTCGGGCATTCGAAGTCGAACGGATTTCGTTTTCGCGTGTGCTAATGGCCCCTTGTGCGGCGTTCACTTCGGCTTGCGCAGCGCGCGCCCTATCCGAATCGGGGAAGAAGTCCCTCGTCACGGTTTGATACGCGGTCTGCGCGGTGCGAAGGCGCTCTTGCAACTGGGCCAGAGACGCATCCGCTGCTAACGCGGCCCCTGCTTCGCCGCGCGCGGTATCGAGCGCATTTTGCAGCTGAGTGATGTTCTGTTCTGTGGTCGTTTGAGCGATACGAGCATCGCTCACGCCCGAATTGACCTTCAAATTGGCTCTTTGCTGGCGGGCTTGTTCCAGCTGCCCACTTACTCTCGCCACGCGCTCCCGCGTGCGCCGCAAACTATCTCTGCGGCTTTGAGTCGAGCTATTGAGCGTATAGCGCGTGTAGGCGTTCACGACTTCAAGTGCCAGTCGCTCTGAGGATTCGGGGTCCATTGACGGCACCGAAATACTCACCAGACTGCCTGTTCCGTCCGGCGAGGCCGAACTCGCTGCCACAGGCGGCGAGAACTTCGCGCCCGATGTGTCCTTCGGGTCGGGCGCCCAACCCCAGCCCCTCAGTTGAAGGTTGCGGGGGACACGCAGAAAGGCGTCGGCTGTTAAATCTTCGGAGCCGATGAGGGCAAGTTGCGCCGCCGTGTCATATGACGTTCCAGAGTCATCGAGTGCACTGGCGCCGCGAGGTGGCAGCAACAGTTCTGTCTGCGCCGTATAAGTGATTTGTTTGGGGCGCAACTTCATGCCCAGCCCTACAAAGGCTAGTGCCGTGATTGCCAGTGCCGGGAGCCAGCGCCGCTTTAGTGCGAAGCGTAGCGAACCCCGCGATGGCGGTTTGGAAGCGGGAGCCGAATTTTCGTTGGTCAGCAGCGAAACGAGCTGAGCATAAAACTCGCGAATCGAGGCATCGTCGGCCAGATCGAGCGAAGCGTTTTTCCCGGCTTCCCCGTTTTTGGCAGTTGTGTCCTCGTCGTCGGGATGTCCCTCGAAAAGCGCGAGCGGAGCGCGCGCATCGTGTTCGGGCGCCTCTCCCGCAACCGGAGTCGGGATGAGGGCGCCATTGGGCGGCGGCGCGGCAGCCATAGGCGCTTCTTCAGATGAGGAATTAGTCGAATGCGACGAGGAAAGCATGGTTTAAAACGAATGCGCTACCAACCAAGTGAAAACGAAATGGTTCGTGGAGCCAAGGATTTTTCGTGAGATTATTAGTGGCGTTCTTCGCTTAGTACAATCAAGCAAAGAACGCCTATTGAAGAAACGCTTAAAACAAGAATTGGAACAGGCTGAGTGGCGCCAGAGTTTCCAGCAGTCCTTTCTTATTTTTGGCTGGCTCGGCAAAGATGACATCGCGGGGCGAAAGCGCGAAATTGGCCTGGCGTCCGTTGCGTATATCATCCAAATTAATTTTGCGACGATTAGGCGATTTCGGGTCGATTTTCCCGTTCGCATCTGCGTGCAAAATGTAAATGTTTTTCACGCCGGGGCTGGGCTGTGCCTGCGCCATCAAATCGAGAAACGTCAGTTGCCCGCGTTCAGGAATGGCGAAGTAACCTGTCTTCGCGAAGGCTTCGACAGTGAGCACCCGATTGGAATTGGTCGGCACGTTCACTACGTCGCCCGCCTGAAGCGTAAAGGCCAAAGGCTGCGCGTTTTTCACTGCGTCGTAGGCATCCACCGTCTGAATTTGTCCCTTTCGGGTTACGGTGATGCGTGTCAGAGCCGCTTCGGGGTTCGGACCACCCGCGCGGGTGATGACTTGAGAAAGCCCCTCGCCGGGCAGAATTTGAAACGAACCGGGAGTCTTGACTTCGCCCGAAACGAAAACCGTTTGGTCTTCGCCGCGCGCCACGTTCACGATGTCACCCTCGCGTAAAACGAGGTTGGTCGAAACGTCGGTCAATCCCACTATACCCGCCGCGTTCGCCGAGTAGACGCGCTGTGAACCATTGTTTTCGCGCCGCAACACATTGAGGCGTGCTCCCTGAACTGAGATGCCTTGCGAAATGCCGCCCGCGCCCAGGAGCGCCTCGAAAATTGTGCCGCCGGGCTTGATACGTATTGGCCCCGGTCGCACGACTTCGCCCGCCACCGAAACGCTGAGGGTTTCGGGTTCGCGCAACTGAACGATGTCGCCGTTTTGAAGCCGTACATTGGCGCTCGAATCACTGGACAGCAGCAATGCGGGCACATCGAGCGGCAGGGTCTGGTCGCCGCGCCGCACGGCGGCGCGCAAATCTCCCGGCGCCCGCGTCAGTGGCCCGGCAAGTGTCAGCAGTTCCAGCACTCCGGCTCCCGGTGCCAGTTGGAACGAGCCTGTTTTTGTGGCCGCCCCATCGAGATAAACCGTGATGGGCCGCACCAGACGGATTGAAATAAAGTCGCCCGCCTTCAAGGGAATGTTTTCTGCTCCCGCGATGTCGCTGGTCGCGGCCTCGACATCCAACGAGCGCCGCCCGCCCGCGCGCTGAAGCGTCGCGACATACGATGTCGGCACCGTTGGGTTGTTTTGTATCGGCGGCGCGATAGCCACTGGGGCTGGATTCCCCCCACCAATCGCGAAGGGATTGCCGCCCGTTACTCCGCGTCCTGCCGCACCCGTTCCGCTGGCGGGGGCCACTCCTGTACCTGTGCCCGAACTGGAATCGTTGGGAGTACGAAGCCCCCCTGCTTTGCTAATCAAGTCGCTCAAGCGAGGATTGAGGCCGATTTCCAGTCCTTCGCCTTTTGGTCGGCTGTGCAGTTCGTAGGTGCCGGGGCGTTCAACGTCTCCTTGAATGGTAATTTTGCCCGCCGCCACCGCGCGCACCGCGATAGAGTCGCCCGCCCGCAAACGAATGTCGGCTGTCGAACCGGGCCGACTGGCCGCGCCTGTCAAATCGAGCGCGAAACGCGCATTACCGCGCACCAGAGTCGCGCGCAGCTCTTCTAATCGTTCGCTTAGCCCCGCTTCCGCCAGTAAATCGCTCAGGCGTTCGCCTTCGCGCACCGAGAAGTTGCCTCCACGTGGCACATCGCCCGCCAACACGACGTTTCCAACTATACCTGTGCGAAACGATGTGATTGCAACCGCCACCTGAGGGCTACGCAGCCGAACCTGAGCGATGAGTTTTTGGCGAATTTCGGCTTGTACCGAAGCCCGCGTGCGTCCCGTTAGCCGAATTGTGCCGAGACGGGGCAACGAAACCACGCCATCGGGGGGAATGGTGATGCTGTTCTCGCTAAATTCGGGAAATCCTGCGACTGTTACGCTCAAGACATCGCCGGGGCCAAGCAGGTACTTATCCGAACGCGGCACTGCCTGAGTGCCAGCGTTGTTTTGTGCCTGTACTGGTGCCCACGAAACGCAAAGCGTTGAAATCAACAGCGCACAAGGGAAAGCTAAAAGACGAACGGGTTTCATCAACTGCGTCTTAGTGTCTCGTAAACGCCCCACCATTTCCTTTCGTGCGTGTTTCTCACGCAAAGTTAAGGCGCAAAATGTCATGTTATGCTGCCTACATGCGGCGTTTTAACCACCACATCATCGCCGCTCCGCCTAAAACGAAGCCTAGTGAGGCCGAACGCAACGAGCGTTTGCGGCGCCGCCAGTTGTTGCGGTCTACCAGCAAATGGTCGTACACACGCGAGATTTTGTTAGCGGTACGCCCGATGGCGAAGTGTTCGCCCGCACGTTTGCGTCCGCGTTCGCCCATTTTTCGGGCGCTGGTGGGGTCCTCCAGCATACGGATGATGGCATCGGCCATTGCCGGGGCATCGTTCATGGGCACCAGATAACCAGTCTGGCCATCGAGAACGATTTCCGGGATGCCGCCGCCCGCCGTTGCGATGACGGGTTTGCCCGCCATCATCGCCTCGACCACAACCTGCCCGAAGGGTTCGCCAGTTTTGCTGGCGTGAACCAACAAATCGAGTTTCGAGATCAACTGCGGCACATCGCGCCGGAAGCCCGTCCACTCGACGTAATCGTTCAATTCCAAATCGTCGCAGATTTGGTGGATTTCGCGCTCGTAATCTTCCTCACCAAACATCGCCGAACCGATGATTTGAAAGCGCGTGTTGGGGAACTTTTTGATGACTTCGGCGGCGGCCCGCAAAAAGATGTCCTGCCCTTTCCACGGCGAGATGCGTCCCACCAGTCCAATAAGCAGTTCTCTGTCGTTGACTTCTGGTTTGGGGGCCATCACCAACGCGCCGTGGGCACCTTGTTGGATGCGTCCGCGTAGCAATGTTGGGTCTTCTTCAAATTCTTCGGGGGGAAGTCCGTCGTGGACGACGCCGTTATAGATGACGCGGGCGCGCTTCTGGCGCGGTATCTCCAACGTGGCCAGAGTCGCATTCGAGTTGACGATAACGAAATTGGGCAACACGCGGCATAGCAAACGAAATATGCGTGTCGCCAGGGGGGGCAGGTAGTCGTCGGCGATGCGGTCGCGCACGTGCCAGATGACGGGGACGCCGCACAGGCGAGCCGCTACAGCCGCGATTAAATCGGCTTTGAGCGAGTTGGCGTGAACGATTTCGGCTCCGCGTGCGCGCATAAAACCGCGCAATCGCCAAATGTAGCGCACGATTTGGCTGACCTGAGCGAACGAAACGGCTTTGGTCGAAGAAAGCGTATCTTTGCGAACTTCAGTCACGCTTTCGTCCAGACTCAATACGTGAACCTCGACGCCTGCTGCTCGCAGCCTGTCGCGCAGTTCGCCATCGGAAGCCAGAACCACGACGGGTTCGATTTTGGAGCGGTCAACGTGGGTGACGAGGTTGAACAGCGATATTTCGCCACCGCCCATACGGGCCGTGTGGTCGAAAAATAAAACTGTCATGGGTTGAGGTGCCGACAAATTCATAATTCAGTCACCGCTACAGGCGAAGCATCGCCAATGCGGAGTTGCGGGTTGAGGCGTGCCCTCATCTCTCCGCTGTTGTGGCTCGCTTTTTCGCGCCCCCTCAGTTTGATGAAAAGTCATTAACCGTCCGCACTAATTCTTTCGTTTATAGCCAGTTCCCTTCGGGAACTGGGGGCATTTTGGCAATGACTGTGTCCTCATTGAGCATCCTCGTGCCCACTTTTAGGGTCTACGCACACAAAAACGAGAGTAGACGGTTTCTCGGAAACGAGTGGCCTCTCTGCTTATGGTATGACTTTGGGCGCGTTTGTTTCCAATGAAACGCGGCCTCGATACTTTTCCATGCTAGGACGCCCCAGAAAATCGAACAACTCGCGCGCCGCGTCCCCACGCGATTCGCTGCTTTTCCGCTCCGGCCCAAATGCCAAACCACCCCGTCGTGGCCGCGATGGAGAGCGCGTCTTTTTTGAAGCCGTAACCAAATTACCTCCCGCCTTCGGCAGCGATGTCATTCAACCGCTTTTGCCTGTGATGCCCGAACCCGATCTGTCGGGCGCCTCTTCGGATGCTGAGGCTCCGCAGGGAGATGGCGAACTCGGAACGCGCGTGATGAAGGGAGTCTCATGGACTCTGGCCGGAACGCTGTGGATGCAGGTGCTGGGAGTGGCGCGCACTGTGGCGCTGGCCCGCTTGCTGTCTCAAGCCGACTTTGGTGTCGCGGCGATGGCGCTTACAGTTATCGGCGCGCTTTACACCTTCACCAACACGGGCGTCGTCGGCTCGGTCATCTCGTCCAAATTTGACGATGACGACGAGATGTATCGCTACGTCAACCTCATCTGGACGATGGAAATTTTGCGAGGCCTGCTCATCACCGTCCTCTTGCTGGCCCTCGCGTTTCCATTCGCGCTCTTCTATAAAGAACCCCGTCTGTTCCCGATGTTGCTGGCGCTATCCCTCACGCCGCTTTGTACTTCGCTGCAAAACGTCGGGCTTTATCTCAATTCGCGACAGGTCGAGATGAAGTCGATTACGCTGCACGCCTTCTACAGCAATACGCTCACTGTACTCTCAACCATTGTGCTGGCAGTGCTGACACGCAACTACTGGGCGTTGGTCTGGGGGCAAATCGCTGGCGCTTTCGTCGGCATGGCGCTCTCCTTCGTGTTCAGTTCCTATCGACCACGCCTGTACTGGGACAAAGTGATGGCGATTCGAGCCTTCGATTACGGCAAGCATCAGTTCGTGATTGGTCTGGCGACCTACGCGCTCACCATGATGGACAACGTGGCTGTTGGCTACTGGTTGGGCAAAGTGGTGCTGGGCGTTTATGTGGTGGCTTATACGTTCTGTACGTTGGCGCGCACCATAATCAATAATGCCTTTAATGCCGTACTTTTCCCGGCATTCGCTGCGGCGGGCCGCGAGGAAGACCCCGCCCGTTTGCGCAGTTTGGTCGAACGCTCGTTTACGCTTGGCACTCTTGCGATGGCAATGTTGTTAACACCGCTCATTGCCTTCGCCCCCGCCGTGTTGCGTATCTTCTACGGCACAAAATGGAGCGAAGCCGTGCTGCCGATGCGCTTGTTGCTCCTCGCTGGCTTCTTCGGTGGCATTCTAGTGTTGTTCTCGGCCTTTTTTGTTGGCTTGGACAAACCTCAATACGAATCGAAGGGCAAAATCTGGGATGCGCTCCTATTTCTCGTTGTGCTATGCCCGCTGACTTGGTACTTAGGCGCAGCTGGGGCGGCATTGGCGGGCGTTATCGCCTGGGCGGGCGCGATAATCTGGCGTTTGAAGTGGGCCAACGATCTCACCGATGGCGCTTTGCGGCGTTTACCTTACTTACTGGTTTCGGCCCTTGCTCTGGGAGTTGTCGCCTGTGCATTGGGAGTGCTTCCCTGGGCAAAGGCTGCGGGCAGTTGGGGACTCGCTTTTCTGTTGACGACTCCGACGCTGCCAATGGCGTGGACGCAGGTACTCATCGGCGCTCCTGTTGTCAGTGTGTTCTGTATGGCCATCTTCTCCGCCATTCATCCTGTTGCGAAGCAGGAAATTGCCGGGCTGAAAAGCAAATTCGGCGGCAAATTGAAGCGCGGCTAAAAATTTAACGCTTGGTCTTCTATGAAAAAAGTATTATTGCTGGCCCCGGTCGAGGGGCGCGATGAGGCGGGCGGCGACCGCACCTATACCCATGTTTTGCGCGATAACGCCCCACCCGGCGTGACGTATGAAACCTACGACCACGCCTTTGAGCGCGGCACTCTTCGTGAGCGCGGCAATGGGCGCTCGCTGAAGGCCGGGGTGCAACGCGCGCGCGGACTGGCTCTGGGACAGGCGCTGTCGCTTGTTGCCCGTGAGGCTTCGCTGACTGCCGTTGGCAAAACGCTGGCGGCGTTGCGAGTGCGGCGCCGCTTGTTCTGGGAACCCTTCATGTTTTTGGAGGTTAAGTCCGGCGAATACGATTTAGTTCACGACCACATCTTCTCGGCGCGTTTCGAGGGTTTGGACTGCCCATTGGTGGTTTCGTTGGGCGGACGACTGCGCCATCTGTACATCGATGCGCGCAATTTTGCCCCGACGCGCGTTAATCGAATGGAGCGCATCGACCGCATGGTTGGAAAGGCGCTCGGCGTCAATGTGACCAGCGAATATCTGCCACAGGCCGACCGCATGTACACCTTCACCCTGAGTGGCCGCGATGAGTTTCAGGCTCAGGGCATCCTTCCATCCGACAGAATCGAATACATCCCCTTTCATTTGCCAACGCCCACGCTCGATTTCTCGCGGCGTGAGGCCATCCCCCGCCGAGTTGGATTCGTGGCGCGCGAGTTCGCTTTGAAGGGCGGCCCCGTCGTGTTGAGTGCCTGGGATGAAGTCCTAAAGTCGCGTCCTGATGCCGAACTCTGGATCGTCGGCAACCCGCCGCCGCCCGGTGCCGAAGCGCTCAAGGCTAAAAATGTGACGTGGGTGCCGTTCATCCCGCGCGAACAATTAATGAACGAAATCATGCCTTCGTTCGATGTCTTCACCTACCCCACGCACTATGACTACTTGCCTTGCTACACGTTGCTCGAAGTGATGGCGCGCGGTGTTCCTGTCGCTGGCAGCAACCACCGCGATATGGATGTCTCATTAGGACTGGATGCTGATTCGGTGAAGGCTGGACGGACAGGAGCCGGAGTGATGTCGCCCGTCAAAGATGCCCATGCTCTCGCGCAAAACATCTTGCACCTGTTGCAACCCGATGTAAACCAACGCTTACGACAGGGCGCCCGCGACCACTTCGAGCGCACCTTCAGCTGTGAGGCCGTGCTACCGCAACTGGATGCCTTTTATAAAAAGGCGCTGGGCGAGTAGAAGTTCAGAGCGCAGGTTGGGCTTCGTAGTCGAGCGCTAACATTGTCGAGGGATTGCGCCAGACGCGGCAGAGCGGTTGCTCGGAACGCTTTTCGGTGGCGCTGGTCCTGGTGGCATCGGTCGAGTAGCGCCACCGTCCGGTATTTTCATCGCGATAGGCGTACAAGGGCCGCACTGAAGGCGTTGATTTTTCATCGGGCGCGGGTGTCGCGGGCAAGGCATAGAAGAGTGGCTTGCCCTGATTGGGTGCCTGTGCCGTTAGTTGAGAGGTCGCCGTGCGGAATATGGGGATAAGTCCCTCGTGTCGCAAGGTTGGGGGAATCGCGAAAAAGGCCGCGCTTTGGATTTGTGTCCAGCGTTTTTGGGACTCCACTTCCTCGCGCATCGCATAGTCGATTGCTCCTTGCACCCCGTTAAGGCTATAGACGGGGGCGGGTAGAGTGAGACGAGCATCAGCGAGATCGAGACGATACATCATCTGGTTGTAGTCGTACAGCGGGGTCGGGTTGTCGTTGCCAGAGTAGGTCGTGGTGTAGGTGCCCTCGAAGTAGATGAGGCGCCCTCCCTCCTGATCGAAAAAGGGGTGTTGGGTGGGGTTATAGAACGTGTACTTATTGTGAGTGACGATTTTACGCGCATATACCCACGGGCCGATGGGGGTATCGGCTTCTGCAAACCATAGTTCGCCCAGATAGGAAGGCGTGCCGAACGCCTGACCGGAAATCATCACCCAGCGTTTGCGATAGGGATTCCAATAGACCGAGCCACCATGCGATTGGATGGGCATACCGGTTTCGATGTCGCGCAACTGGATTGACGACTCCTCGGCTTTGAGCGAGTTGGCTTTTATCGCTTTGTCGCGCTCGCCAAAACCAACGATTGCAGTGTTTCGCTTCCAACCATAAACAAGGCGCCCTGCGGCATCGCGCTCGAATGCCTGGGTGTCGCCGACTTGTTGAGTGCCCTCTTTCAAAGGAGTGAACGCTTCATAGGCCAGTGGGTCGAGGACATGTGCCTTGTCGGCTTGAACACGCACCAGTGGGACGGCTTCGAGAGAAGGGGACTGGAAATAAAGGTAGGGGACGCCTTTGATTGTGATGCGTAGGGGCTGTCCATCGGGAGTGAGGGGGCCGTTGAAGGCGAATACCTTTTCGAAGAGGGCTTTGTCGTCATTGAAAAGCGCCAGTCCCCGCTCGGCCAATATGCCCGAACCATCAAGGTGGGCGTAGTGGGTGAAAAGCTGTTCTTTGCCGTCTGTGGTGAGCGTGAAGACGCCACCAACCCGGACCGGGCCATTGGGGCCAGGGAGTGGAATCATCTTCTTCGAGAAGCCGTTCTCGTCCGTCCAGTAGTTAAGGTCGATACCTTTGTCGGGAGTGAGTCCGCCTCTTTCGGGCAATTTGGAGGTGGCGCCGGAAGTGGCGAAGTTGCCGAGAGGGTAGCCAGCGCGGTTGGTATCGCCCCAGAACCAGTAGATTTTGCCCTTATAGGGAGTCGCCATCACCGTGTCCTGTCCTGTGACGCCGCCGTTGAGGACGGGGTGGGTAAGAGGCGGTTTGTCGCCCAGAAGCACGCTATCGCGGTAGATGCCCGCTCCTGTGATGCGATACAGGCGCTCGGCGATATTGAGTCGCTTGAGCTTGATTTGGCCGTTGCCTCCTGCCTTAACCTCTAGTGTCAGACCTCGGTTGCCGAAGATGTCGGCGTCCATCTGGTAGCCATGACTCTTGACGGTGAAATAGGTGTTCTGATTCATCACATCGGGCGCATTGATGGCGACGAGGCCGTTGCTGTCGGTGACGAAGCGCTCTTTGCTGGTTGTCTCTACCTCTACTAAGGGCACACCGCGCCCTGTGTCGGCATCAATTATGGAAAGGCGGAAATAATCGCTAGGAGCCGCATAGGCCACAGTGAGTGAAACCAGAAAAGTTGCCGTCGACAGTAGAAGCGAAACGTGTTTCATCGAACTTCATTCCCCAGTTTCATTGTTTGGAGGGTGGGGTAGAAATGCGACAACGCCCTCGTTTTCACGAGAGCGTTGTCAGTTTTGGGTGCCGAGTTTTAGTTGTTGGGAGCGGCTGGGGTGCCGTTTTTGCGCCACCAGTCGAGGGCGGCTTGACGCTCTTCCTCGTTCAATTTGCCGTCACCGTCTTTGTCGAATAGCCTGACCGCCATCTGGCGCAGTGCTGGGCTTACGCCCGCTAGAGCGCCGCCACCGATACCTCCGTTCTCTTTGACTGCGGTTTCTCCTTTAGTGAGGTGTTCGCTATCGACGGTGTAGAACAAGAAGGCGATGCACATCTCATCGGTGGTTTGCTCGCCCCATGTCACGGTGCGAGGTGGGTTTGTCGGGTTGAGCACGTTATCCGTCGAGTTATCGTAGCGCGCTGTCAGGTTGACCTGGCTTCCGGCGGGCAATTTCATGGGCTTTTTAAGGCCGTAAATCATCTGCCAGTTGAAGTCCCAGTCGTTGATATGCACCAATTTCTTCTCGTCGCCATCGGGGAGCTTGGCCGAAACTTCCATGTCCTTGCCGAGCAAGTGCATGTGTGGGGTGACGCTCAACACGGTGATGTCGTCGCGTACCGTGCGCTGGGCGCTGGTGGTGTAGTTGGCATCGCCCGCTGGAATGCGGAGCAATGGGTTTAGTACCATCATGCTGCGGATGCGCTTATCGACTGCTCCCTTGGTGAAGTAGACGCCGATTTTGGTGAGGTCGGTTTCGGGCTTGCCGCTCTTGTGATAGTGAACCTGAAGCACGATGTCGGATCCTTTGGGAAGCAGAATGCCTTCGCCAGCCGCCGCAAGACGGGGCACCAATCCAGGCGCCCAACCGCCCAACGAGCCAGCAGGAGTTACGCCAATGCCGCCAAACGAGGTGTAGCCGGGGCCGGGATCTGCGGCGTCCTTTTCGCGTGCTTTGCCCGATGTGTCGAGGTAAGCGATAACGTGGTGGACGACGGCACGGTTGCCGGGACGAACTTCCATCGCCGAGACATAGCGGTCTTGCGTGTAGTCGGTGGGGATGACGTAGCAGCGGTAAACGTCGTCGCCTTCGGCTGCGAGGTTATAGGCTTCGGTTGGCTGGAACACTGCGTCGGGTTCGCCGTTTTGCCAGCCCTGAGCGAATTTGGGGGCCGGGGGCAAGTCGGCTTTGTTGCCTTCAGGGGCGCCAGTGGCGGCCCACTGACGAATGCGGGCGATCTCGTCCATGCTGAGCAGGTGGGCGTCGGCGAATTTTTCGGCGCCTTCATCGGCCTTCCAGGGCGGCATGACGCGGTTCTCGGTCACGAGCGCGATTTGCTTGGCGCGCTTTTTGGCATCGGCATACGAGAGCAGCGTGAAGGGCGCCACTTCGCCCGCGCGGTGACAGCTACTGCAGTTCTGGTAGATGATGGGCGCGATGTCTTTGTTGTAGGTGACGACTTTTTCGGCGCCCATTGGCTCGGCCTTGGCGGGTTCGGCTTTGACCGGGTCGGCGGCTGTTGTGTAGGCCACTTCGGTAAAGCCCGGTTGAGGCAGTTGCCCCGCACACGATGCCGCCACGCATGAAATAAAGGCGCCCATCAGGGGCCAGCGTAAAAGAGATAGGGAATTCATTCGATAACAACTCGTTTTTTTGACTGATAAGCGAACCATTGGGGCGAGCAGAAAAATTCTTTGCTGCACTCCATTTTAGAAAAAAGCGAAGCGAAATGTTACCGCTATCTTTTTCTTTTTTATGACACGCTAACTTGGAATTAGTTCGCCTTTTCGGGAATAAAACATCCAACTGCGGTTGTGGTGGGGGTAGGAACGGGGCGTCCGGCGACAATCGCGTCGAGAGCGGCGCGTAAATCGCGTTGTGAGGGCTGCGCGCGCTTCTTGCCGTAGTTGGCGAAACGGTTGTCGATGCGCCCTCGGTAGAGGAGAGTTCCGGTGGGAGAGTAAACGACGGCTTCGGGAGTGACGGTGGCACCCACGGTATGACTGAGTTTGTATTTGTCGTCCAGCACGGCAGGCATTTTGTAACCATAGGCGCGCGCATGTTTGCGTGCTCCGGCAGCATCGAAGTCGCTTTCGGCGTAAGCGAGAACTACGCTGACGCCATGCTTGGCATAGTCGGTGGCGATGCGGGTAATTTCGGGAGCGTAGGCGTTGGAAATTGGGCAATCGTGCGCCAGAAACACCAGCACTGTCGCTTTGTGAGCGGGCTGTGGAAGGCGAAGCGTCTTTCCGGCGATGTCCGTGACCGTTGTTTTAAAAGGCAACGGGGCACTGTGGGCGAAACCTCCCACATTCAGGATTAATGCAGTGAGGACAAAGAACCGCTTGTAGAAAGAAGACATCGTCGTAGATTGGTTAGTGGTTTTGTGACACAAACCACTACAAATAGACGCATACGGGCGCTAAGGGTTTTGGTTATGACAGTGGAGAAAGCGCTTAGCTTTCACTAAAAGCCGGAACTGGAAACCGCAATTGCGGAAAGAAAGGGGTTTTGAGTGTGAAATCATGGGTTTTTGGGGTAAGTGGGTGTAGGACGGGAGTGGTGGCAAACCTTCATTTGCGTTAGGCGCGCACACTTTACGGCAGATGAAAATTGCCATCACTTCGCTTTATCTTCCGTCCGGCTCAAAAATTGGGGTAGGGTATGTGGTTCATGCTCTCGCCAATCAATTGGTTTCGCGGGGGCATGAAGTGACGGTTTTTTCGGCGTGCGGCCCTTCGGAGGGCGCCCTGTACGAAACGCAGTGGGTCGCGCCGCGACCACGTATGGCGACTTTCGGGTTCGCGCTCGATTTACGCCGCGTCGATTTTTCGGGATTCGATGTGCTGAACGCGCATGGTGACGACTGGTTTTTGTGGGGGCGCAAGAGGCCGCGTCATGTCCACACCTTTCACGGCTCCTGTTTCGCCGAAATGCTGCATTCGGCCAATATCAAGCGCGGTATACGGATGGGGATGCTGGCGGCGTGTGAGTTAAGTCCTGTACTTCTCGCCGATGTGCGCACCGCCGTTTCTGGGGTGACGCGGCGTTACCTGCCGCGTATCGAACACATCATTCCCAATGGGGTGGACACGCGCGCGTTCGCGCCCTCGCCGTTTCGCGACAAGCCCGACCATCCGACGATTTTGTTCGTGGGGTCGCTGTATGGGCGAAAACGCGGCGATTTGCTAATTAAGATTTTTCGCGAACAGGTGTTGCCTCGTGTGCCGAACGCGCGATTATGCGGGGTATGCGACCCGCCCGCCGATGCGCGGCCCGAATCGGAAATTTGGACGGGGCGCATTAGCCAGGAAGAACTGATCGAGCGTTTTCGCGGCGCCGATGTGTTTTGCTTGCCCTCCTCCTACGAAGGGTTTGGGGTACCTTATATCGAGGCGATGGCAGCGGGACTACCTGTGGTCGCCTGTCCCAACGATGGCGCGTGCGAAGTGCTGCGCAACGGGCAGGATGGCATCTTGAGCAGCGACGAGGAGTTGGGCGAAAACTTGGTGCGCTTGCTGCAAAACGCCGAGGAGCGCAAAATGTGGCGTGAACGCGGATTGGAACGCGCCCGCGATTTCGATTGGGAGCGCGTCACCGACCAGTACCTCGCTCTTTATCAGCAGGGGTAATCGCCTTTTCTCTATCCATGCCCGAAACCTCGCCTAACCCTGTGCCCCCTGTTGCCTCCCCGCCACGCTTGCATCTCGATTTTCTCGATGGCATTCGTGGATTGGCCGCACTGGCGGTGGTGATACATCACATCTATATATCGCGTATGGGGATGTCGGCGCGTTCGGTGTGGCCAACTAATGTAGGTAATTCGTTGTTGTACGGGCATCTGGCGGTCGGGGTGTTTCTGGTCGTTTCGGGGTTTTGCCTGGGACTGCCTGTGGTGGCGTCGCGGCAGCTGAAAACGGGAGCATTGGCGTTTTATGGCAAGCGCGCACGCCGCATTTTGCCGCCGTTTTTTGTGGCGCTGATCGGGAGCGTGCTGATTTTCTGGTTTCGCCATCGTTTTGCCGGAGGCCCATCTATTTCGGGGGGCGATTTCGTGCTCAACGTGTTGCTGCTTCAGGACGTGTTGCCACAGTCGAATGTCTTCAACCCGCCGCTTTGGAGCGTGGCCGCCGAGTGGAAAATTTATTTCCTGTTCCCCGTTTTCCTGTGGGTGTGGCGCCGCTGGGGCAGTCTGGCTTTGATTGTCTCCGGGGCCATATGGGGAGCCATCGGGACTATAGGGTGGGCTATGGTCGATTCGACGCGCACATGGGGGCACTCGTGCCCGTGGTTTGTCGGGCTATTCACATTGGGGGTGGCGGCGGCGGGGTTGGCGCGCGGCCAATCGGAGAGCGTCGTTCGTTGGCGCCAACGGATGCCTTTGACGGCGCTGATAGGTGTCGTGGCGCTGGGGGCATTGCTTTGGCAGTTCCCGGTGACAGGGCGCGGCGAGTACGAGTTGTTCGTGCCCGCGCTCCCATTCATTGATGCCGCGACGGGTATTGTGGCGGCGGCGGGTATGGTGGTGCTGGCCCACACGCGCAGCGAGATGAGTGCTGTGAAGCGCCTTCTGGAGTGGCGCCCTCTGGTTGGGTTGGGTGCTTTCGCTTATTCGCTTTATCTGACACATGAACCGCTTATTCGTGTGTTGAACTTTGCGCTCGATAAGGTGCCCGGTGTTAGTTCGTCGCCGCTATTCGCGACGGCGGTACTCATGTTGGCTGGACTCCCAGTTTTAGTAGGTGCAGCTTTAATCTTTTTCCTTGCTTTCGAGCGTCCGTTTTTGTCGCGCCGTCCGAACGCTTGAAGCACACTGGATAGGGGAATACACCGCGAACATTTGCTCTGAATGGTTCGTCCGCACCCTGACCGTCTATGCGCGATTTAATTTTTGTGTCTTTGGAACCTTGGAACGCCATTTGGCGCCGTAACCAGTTCCTGTGCGCGCAGTTGGCGAATCGTTTCCCAGAGATGCGGTTGCTCTTCGTGGAGAGTCCGCTGTTCACCATCGACTCCTGGAAAAGCAGGAAACGGGTGCCTACTTTTGCGCGCCGACTGCGCCGCATTGAGGGCTTTTCAAATATCCGCGCTTTCACACCCGTCAAAGTGCTGCCCAACCCTCTGCCCGGTGGTCGTAATTTCAATGAGCGCATGATGCTGGCGCAGATTATGCGCGCCTCCAAATTGGTGGGACTGCGCGACCCGCTATTGTGGCTCAACCCTTTCGATTTCGGCTTTGTGAGCGGATGCTTGAATGACCGAGGGTTGGTGTATGACATCACCGACGATTGGGAGTTGGCCGAGCCGGAAGGCCCCGGACGCGAACGCATCAAGAACCTCGACCGCGAAATGTGTCGTATGGCTGATTTGACGGTGGTGTGTTCGCGGGCACTATTCGATTCGCGCGAGGAAATCGCGCGGCGCGTGCTGCTTGTGCCCAATGGTGTGGACGCCGCGCATTACGCCAATTTAGATGCCCGCGACCGTCGCCCGCATGGCCATTTCGACGCGCAGGGCAATTTCGTCCGCGACGAGAATAACGGCATCGCTACCCCAACAGCGCCCAAAATCAAGGTTGACCACGCCAAATGGCCGCGTCCGGTTTTCGGATACACGGGTTCGCTGCATCCCGAACGCATTGATTTAGGGTTGGTGAAAGCTCTTTCGCGCGCTTTTCCTGAAGGCAGCGTGGTTTTAGTCGGGCCAGATCACTTTTTGCCCGGCGAGTTGGAGCGCGAACTCGAAGGCTATTCCAACATCCATGCGCCGGGAGCCGTGGATTACAAGGACATTCCCGATGTTATGGCCGGATTCGATGTTTGCATCGTGCCGCATCAGCGCAGCGAATTTGTCGAGAGCCTGAACCCGATCAAGTTATGGGAATTTTTGGCAGCGGGCAAGCCCATTGTTTCCGCCGATGTCGCCGGTTTTCGCGACTTCCCGCATCTCGTGCGCTTGGCGAGCGACGAGGCTGGTTTCGTTGAAGCGTGCCGCGAGGCTTTGCAAGAAGTCAACGCTTGCAAGGGTGGCGATTCGGCGCAGCCATGTTTACGAGCAGCCCGTCAGAGCGAAGCCGTGGGGCATTCGTGGAGCGGACGCACCGATGAATTGCTGCGTGCCCTTGAAGAAGCCAACTTGATTGCTCCCAAGAAAGCCAACGTTGAGGCGGCTTCGTGAGCGAACCTTCACGCATGGGGCGTATCTCGATGGGCTTGTGGCGCCGTTGGCGGCGCGCGTGGCTTCGCGCCCGCTTTCCGCGCGCCCACTGGGGGCGCGGTTGCGATGTGCGGCTCGGTTTGCGGTTGGCGCTGGCACCGCAGGGCAAATTACATGTGGGCGAAGAAGTCGTGTTCGAGCGCGATGCGACTCTCGAATGTGAGGGCGCGCTTTCCATCGGCGCCCGCAGCATCTTTGGGCATCACTGCACGGTGGCGGCGAAAGAATCCATTGAAATCGGGCACGATTGCCTGATCGCTGAGATGGTTTCTATCCGCGACCACGACCACGCCTTCGATGATTTCACGATTCCCATTCGCGATCAGGGTTCGGCGTGTTCGCCGGTTCGCATCGGTAATAACGTGTGGTTGGCGGCGCGCGTTGTGGTGGTGAAGGGGGTCACTATCGGTGATAACGCCATCGTTGGAGCTGGGGCGGTTGTGACCAAAGATATTCCTGCTGGCGCCATCGCGGTTGGGGTTCCGGCGCGCGTGGTGAAGATGAGGCCAGGTTCTCCGGCCGTGGAATAGGGCGAACAAATTTCTCGTTTCTTCTTTGCATCGTAGAACTGTGCTAAGCCTAAAATTGGGTGCGACCTGGGGCGCTGTGCCACACTTTCCCGCGCGTTTATGGCTTTTCCCGATTCTGCGTCCTCTACCTCTTCTACAGCACCGATTTCCCGCGATGAGCAGGTGCTTGTTTCGGTTGTTATCGTGTCCTACAACACGCGCGACACGACGCTGCATTGCTTGCGCGAGTTAGAACGCGAATTAGGGCGATTGAAGGGCAAAAGCGAAGTTTTCGTCGTTGATAACGATTCGAAAGATGGCAGCGTTGAGGCTATACGGGAAGCCTTCGCGGCGGTTCAACTGATTGAACTTGATACCAACGAAGGATTCGGCCCGGCCAACAATCGCGCCTTCGAGCAAGCTCAAGGCGAGTTCCTGCTGCTACTCAACTCCGATGCCTTCGTTCACGAAGGCTCAATCGAAACTCTGGTGCGCTTTTTACAAAAGCCGGAGAATGCGCGAGTCGGCGGCGTCGGGCCGAAACTGCTGAACGAGGATGGCTCGTTACAAGCCTCGTGCTGGAAATTCCCGTCGCCGGGGCGCTCATGGATCGAGGCGCTGGGCGTAGCTCGCGTTTTCTCTTCGCATCCGAAGTTGGGCGACTATTATCGTTGGGCGCACGATGAAACGCGCGGCGTCGATTTCGTGATTGGCGCTTGCCTGTTGGTACGAAAGGCGGTTTATAAAGAGGTTGGTGGCTTCGATCCCGACTTCTTCCTGTATGCCGAAGAAACCGACTGGCAAAAACGGATGCTGAAGCAAGGTTGGACGATTGCTTTTTGTCCCGATGCCATCGTGACCCATCTGGGCGGCGCGTCGGGGGCGGCAGATACCAACAAGACCTCCAACTTGTTCTGGCAGGGGCAAGAACG
Organism: bacterium; assembly: GCA_004172935.1. GTDB lineage: Bacteria > Armatimonadota > Abditibacteriia > Abditibacteriales > Abditibacteriaceae > Abditibacterium. The sequence continues at coordinate 55,951 of SDZD01000031.1, forward strand.
ATTCATGCAAAAGCATTTCGGTGCGCGCGGCTGGTTGCTGTTGCGCGGCGCATTGTTCGTTGGTTCTCTGGGGCGTTTTCTGGCCTTAGTGACTCTGGCTCTCCATCCAGGCAAGCGCAAATCGGCGCGTAGCCGACTGCGCTTTTTCGCGTGGCAGATGGGGCGCTTGCTTTCGACTGGCGCTCCCTCACCGCTTCGCGAGACGAGGGGCGACACGAAATAACCGAGAGGTTGCCTCGTTGGTTGACTGATTTTTGTGGGGCAGGGGGTTGAATTATGGACATCGCCGTTCTCATCGTCGCAATTGTTTATTCCGCCGGGTTTTGGGCGGTGTGCTGGAAACATCCGTCTGTCGCGCTGGCGCTAATCTTCGCGACGGCTCCCTTTCAAAACGACCTGTCGGCGGGCTTAGGTTCGGTCAAATTCTCCTTCGCCGAAATCAACCTCGTTCTGGCGTTGCCAATGTTTGTGGTGATGCTTGTGACCAACAGACGGCGATTGCAAACGTGGCCGCTGCTGTGGACATCGCTGGCTTATGCTGGGGCCTGTATCGCTTCGGGACTTGTGAAATGGCATGGCTCCGTCGCCATTTCGGCGTTCATTCAGGTAGTGCTGTTTTTGTTCATCATCGTGCCGATTTTCGCCCTGTTGGGGCGGCGTCCCGAAGATATGAAGCCGGCGTTGTGGGGGCTGTTGGGTGTTGGCGCGTTTTTAGGGACTATGATGGTGGCGACGCGCTCGCAAACCATCCTCGAAATCAATAAGAATGGGCTTGGCGGCTCGTATGCCTGCGCGCTCATTGTCGGAGTCGAGCTGTGGTTTCACTATCGCGAAAAGCCCACTCGCCACAAGAACATCCTTTTGGTTTTGATGGGCCTCGTTTCGATGGGCCTGTTGCTGACCCTCTCTCGCGGTGGTTGGATTGCAGCGACTGGCGGCATTTTTGTGGTAGCCGCACTGCGCCGCCAGTTCGTGCTTCTGGGCCGCGCCGTTGTTGTACTCGTGCCGCTTTTAGCCATCGCCTGGGGCCTGGTGCCTCAGGAATCGCGCGATTACGCCACCAACTTCAACTCGGAGCGCGGCAACATCAAGCAGCGCTATCTCAACCGCGACGCTGCCATGAAGGCGTGGCAAACGAACATCTGGTTCGGCGATGGCATTGGCCTTCGCAAAGAGCTGGATGCTACCAACTTCGTGGTGTTCGCGCTCGGCGAAACCGGCATCGTCGGATTGGTGACTTTTCTGGGCATGTTCGTGGCGTTCTTCCTGTCGCTGTGGCACGCCCGTTCCAAATTGCCGCGCAACGACTTCGCTTTTTCGTTGTTGTGCATCGGGGGTGGTTTGATGATGTCGCGCTTGTTGCAGGGCATGGTCGATCACTACTGGGCACGTGGCCCAACAATGATGTCGTGGGCGGCAGCGGGCATGGCGACAGGCGCCCTGTGGTATAAACCGCTGGCTGCCACCGACCAACTTCAGCGCGCACGCGCCCTTTTGTCGCTACATTTGCTGGAGTCGTTGCGCCGTGGGCGCGACGCGACGCCCTCTTTGCCGCAACTGACGCGCGCCGAACTCGAAGCGGCGCAAAACGCGCTGGCTCTGGTGAAAAATGGAAAACAGGTTTCCAATCACTCTGCCAGAGAGGCGCGTGGTGAAAACGATGCTCTGGCTGAGCTGGCGCAGCGTCTACGGGCCAACGGCCACTAACATGTTCCCAACGAAAAGCTCGCCAAGGGCTTTTCGTCTTTTGATTTGATGCATAACGATTCCTCTGCTACGTCGGCCAACTCTAACTCTCCGGCGCCCACTCAAAAACCTTTGCAAGTAGCTTTAATGCTCGATACGCGCGTGTGGGCCGGAACCGAAGCCCATGTTCTGTCACTGGCGCGCGCGCTGAAAGCGCTCACCGACTCTAAGGGAAAGCAAAGCGTGAAAGTGACGGTCGCCACCATGCACGACTCTGTGCTGTGGGAACGGGCGCGCAAAAACAAACTCGCGACGCTGGCGATTGCCGGGCGCGGCGAGTGGGACCCGAAAACGGCGGTTTCCATCGCGCGGCGCTTGCGGCGCGGCGAACTCGACGTGGTGCATGTGCATAATGGTCGCACCGCTTTCTGGGGGGCTTTGGCTGTGAAACTGGCAGGGCGTGGGGCTTGCGTGGCGACGCAGCACTTCATCGCACCTGCTCGCGCCAGTGCGACGGGCATCAAAGGGAAATTGCAAAACGCGGTTCATAACGTGGTCGAAGGCGGCATTTCTCAGCACATCGCCATTTCGCGTGCTGTCGCCGAGGCGATGCTGGAACGCAGCGATGCCGAACCCGAAAGCGTTTCTGTGGTGTTCAACGGTATTGAAGTGCCAGAGGCGCCCGCTGCTACCGACGACTTGCCGCCCGAACTGCGCGCCGAAATCGCGTGCATCGCGCGCCTGGAGTTGGAGAAGGACATCCCGACATTGATTCACGCCGTCAAATTGCTGAACTCGCGGCGCGATGCTGCCAATCAGGTGCGCTGCGTTATCGCGGGCGAAGGCGAGCAAGAAGCGGCCCTGAAAGCGTTGGTTAAGGAAGAGAAAGTAGAGGACACGGTGTTTCTGGCGGGTTGGATTACTCAGGCCGCCGGGGTGCTACGTGCCTCGCAGGTTTCGGTGTTGCCGAGCGTCGCCGAGCCATTTGGATTGGCGGTTCTGGAAGCTATGGCTCAGCATAAGCCAGTCATCGCCGTGAATGTGGGCGGCCCTCCCGAAATCGTGCGTGAAGGTGAGACTGGCTTGCTGGTGCCGCCGCGCGACCCCGCAGCGATGGCCGATGCGCTCGAAAAAATATTGGAAAGCCCCGAACACGCGAAAGCGATGGGCGAGGCGGGCTACGAGCGCTTGCAGGCGTACTTTAGCGCTGACCGTATGGCGTCGGAGACGCTGGCGGTTTACCGGACAGCGATAGAAAAGGCGAAAGTCGCGCGATAGAGAGTTGAAGGAGGGGCTGTTCCCGTTTTTTAATGACCGAAACCACAACCGTTGCTTTTTCCTTTAACGATGGCGCCAATATGGGCCTATTGGGCCTGATACGCGCCGACATCGAGGGGATGGTCATTGATAGCGGGCGCCCGCGCCTTCGCTATGCCGTCGAAGTGCTGGTCAAGACGCTGCTTTATCCGCGCATCCGCTGCGTACTATTGTTTCGCCTCAGCCAGTGGATGTGGAGAAAGCGTCTGAGTCCGATTGCCTATTGGATGATGGCCCTCGAACTCAAAATTGCGGGCGCCGAAATCCATCCCGCCGCGCAAATCGGGCCTGGATTTTGTCTGGTTCATTCCAATGGCGTTGTGATCGGTGATCGGGCGCGCATTGGCGCGCACTTCATCTGCTTTCAAGGCGTCACCGTCGGCGATTCGGGCAAAGACGATGGGCAGCCTTTGTTGGGCAACTGGGTGACTGCCTCGGCAGGGGCCAAAATTCTCGGTGGCATCGAAGTTGGCGCCGGGGCTATCGTTGGCGCCAATTCGGTGGCTTTGCGCTCCATTCCTCCCGGCGGCGTGGCTGTCGGGGCGCCCGCTCGTGTGGCTCGAACCCGCACCATCGACCCCGAAGGCAAACCTCTCGATTAAATCCTGTTCGGTTGCCGTGGCGAATGCTCTCTTGCCGATTTCGTTCCGCCGCTTTGAGTCTGGTTTGAAACACTAGGGGGCAGTGAAAGTTCTGCTTGTTTCGCACACCTGCCAGTCGCGCACCGAGGGCCAGCCGAAGGCGTTCGAGTTAGCGCGCTTGGGCATCGAGTTGTGCGTGGTTGTGCCCCGCAAATGGATGCATTACGGTCAGTGGCGCGAGTCGCAGGTGCCCGAAAATGCGCCGTTTCGCTACGAGGTGCTGGACGCGAAGTGGCCGTGGTGCGGCCCCGCGCAGTCGTATTTGCACTTTTACCCCGGTATGGGGGCGCTGCTGCGCGAGTTCAAACCCGATGTGATTGATTTGTGGGAGGAGCCGTGGGGGTTGGTTTCGCTGCACACGCTGCGACTGCGTAACCGTTTGTGCCCCAATGTGCCGCTTGTCTCCGAAACCGAGCAGAACATTGATAAGAGGTTGCCGCCGCCATTCGAGCCGATGCGCTCGCGTGTGTTGAAGGGTGCCGATTTCGTCGTCGGGCGCAACGCTCAGTCGCTCGAAATCGTGAAGCGCAAGGGCTATGCTGGCCCGTCGCGCGTCGTTCCCAACGCCGTCGATGCCGAGCTATTCCACCCGCTGACGGCGCAGGAGCGGCAAGCGAAGCGCGCGGCGCTTGGCTGGGGCGAGGGCGAGTTCTGGTGCGGTTATGTGGGGCGCCTCGTCGAAGAGAAGGGCATCGCCGATTTGATTGACGCACTGGCGCTGTGCGATTCGAGCGTTCGAGTTGCTCTGGTGGGCGATGGTCCATTCAAGGGCGAATTGGAAGCGCAAATCGAGCGTTTGGCGCTCAAAGATCGTGTGCAGTTCCGCGCCGGAGTGCCCGCAGCCGAGCTGGCGCCGATTATGGCGTCGCTCGATGCTCTGGTTTTGCCGTCACGCACGACGGCTAGTTGGAAAGAGCAGTTCGGGCGCGTGCTGATCGAGGCCAATGCCTGTGGCGTGGCAGCGGTTGGCTCCGATTCGGGGGCTATTCCCGATGTCGTGGGCAGCGGCGGGCGCATTTTTCCCGAATGCAACCCACAAGCACTGGCGAAAGTTCTGGACGAATTGGCGGCGAACCCAGCCGAGGCGCGTCGCATGGGCGAAGAAGGGCGCCGTGTGGTGTTGGAGCGCTACACATGGGCACGTGTCGCCGAGGCGATGAAGGGCATTTACGAAGAGTTGCTGGCGGCGAAATAGAGAGTAAATACCAGGTGAAACGGCGTTTTTTGCGAGAGTGATTGCTATGAATAGGCACAGTTAGGGAGGCGTGGTGGCAATTGTGGTGAAGGTTGTTTGCACTATTAATCCAGAAAAGGGGATTGGGAATAGCAAAAGACAAGACGCAATGTGTCCCTGTTCGCTTAACTGGAATGAATCGGTCGGTAACTCCGCGCGTGATTGTTGAAAGACTGGCGGTTTTACCCATTCAACTTTGCCCATGAACGCCCGTTCTGATGCCCCTTCATCTTCCTCTGCCGACCCGCAGCAGGAAAGTCCTCCCATTTTGCAGAGGGAAATCGATAGGCGCACCCGCGCTGAAGATGGGCCTAAAGCTCAACTGTCCGATGACATGTTTCGCAGCACGTTGTCGCCCGAAGCAGAGTTTGTGTTGCTGGGAGCGCGTGTTCGCCTCGAAGGGGCGCGTGCCCGTCGATTCGATCATCTGCTCAGCCGAGGCATGGTATTCCCCAATGATCGGCGACGCTCCTCGAATCATAAGAACAACGTGCCGCTCAACTGGGCGCTCGTGCTTTTCCTTTGTGCCCAGCATCGGGTGACGGGGTTGGTCGGGCGCCATTTAAGCACGCGCGGGTGGCGCAACGTGCCCCCCGAAGTCGTTTCGGGAATCAATCGCTATTTTGGCGAGATGGCGCTGCACAGCGCGCTTCTCACAGGTGAACTTGTGAATGTGTCGCGCCACCTGCAAAGCGCGGGCATTCCGATGGTTTCGTTCAAGGGGCCGACCCTGGCAGTGGCCCTGTACGGCAATGGTGTGGTGCGTCCTTCCGCCGACATCGACTTGCTGGTGCCGCGTTCGCATGTGCAGCGCGCTCACGCATTGCTGCGCGAATTGGGCTATGCCCACGAAGTCGATTTAACGCTGTCACAGGAGCGCCAGCATCTGCGCGTCGATTCCGTGTTCAATTTGCTGCGGCCTTCGCCGCCAGAAGCCGCCGACCTATTCCCTTCTGGTCTGGCTGTCGAACTTCACTGGGCCATCACTTCGCCCTGCCTCCCCTTCGATTTCACTTATGAAAGCGTGGAAAAGGGTCTGTATCCCCTCAATGTGCGCGGCGATTTGAAATATCAGCCCGCCCTGGCAGCTCACGACCTATTGCTGATTCTGGTGGTTCATGGCGCCAAGCATTTGTGGGAGCGTTTGCTGTGGTTGTGTGACATCGCGCAACTGCTGGAGCGCAACCCCGACCTCGACTGGAAGTTGGTTTTGAAATCCGCTGAGGAGCGCGAAATCGAGCGTATGATGGCGCTGTGCTTGTCGCTAGTACGCGATGTTATGGGCGTTGAGTTGCCGCGCTTTGTGGAAGATTGGCTTTCGACACAGCCAAACGCGCTGCGTTTAGCGAGCCGCTTGCGTTCGGCATTGCTCAGCCACGAACTCGAAGAAGCTTTGCTGGCAAGTGGTCTCGAAGCGATGTCGGGAGGGGACGACGATGACGACCCGCCCCCGGCGGGCACGAACCGTTTGTTGGCCCAAACCATCGACCGCCCCTGGAAACGCATCGGCTTTTTCTGGCATGTCGCGACCACTCCTTCGGCTCGCGAGCGAGCCAGTGTGACTTTGCCACCCGGACTCGATGGGTTATGGTTGGTATTGCAGCCATTGCACGCTCTTAAAAAACGGTTGGGTTAAGTGCAAAATTGCGCTGACAAAAGCGAGGGGCGCCCCAGTAGATATGGAACGCGCTCCCTCGCTCAACCACCAAACTCAAGCGCATGAATTTTCAATCTGTGTATGGTTTTGAGACTGAGTACGGCATTACCGTTGAAGATGCCGATGCCTCCGCTCTCATTAGCGCCTCACGTGAGGTCGTCAAAGCCTACTCCTCCCTGAAGAAGCCCGTTGTCACCCGCTGGAATTATCGGAGCGAAGACCCACGCAACGATCAGCGCGGTTTTCATGTTGAGAGCCTGTCGTTCGACCCGGTGGACGCCCAGTTCGACCGCCCCGGCGAACGCGCCCACTCGCCACAGGACGACCGCTGCGACCATTTGATGTCCAACGGCGCGCGTCTTTACAACGATCATGGTCATCCCGAATATTCGACGCCCGAATGCAGCGATCTACGTTCGCTGGTCGCGCACGACAAGGCGGGCGAGCGCGTGGTGTTGCAATGCGCGCAAATCTACGGCGAGAAAATCGGCAAAACCGTCGAAATCTGGAAGAACAACACCGATTTCCACGGCGCAAGCTATGGCTCGCACGAATCGTATCTGGTGCGTCGTGATGTCGAGTGGGGAGCCTTCGTCGGGGGACTGGCGCCGTTTTTAGCCACCCGCATTTTATTCTGCGGCGCGGGCAAAGTCGGTAGCGAAGAGCGCGGCATCGACTCGCGCTTTCAAATCTCGCAGCGCGCCGATTTTTTCTCGACATTGCAAAGCGTCGATACGCTGCACAATCGCCCGCTCGTCAACACGCGCGACGAGCCGCACGGCGACGCGCGCCGTTTCCGGCGTTTGCATGTCATCGCGGGCGATGCCAACATGAGCGAATGGGCCATCGCCATGCGCGCCGGAACCACGAACCTTGTGGCGGCGCTCATCGAAAGTGGCTGGAAACTCGACTTCGAACTGCGCGACCCGGTCAAGGCCATCAAAACCGTCTCGCGCGATGAGACATACAAGTGGTTGCTGGACACCTCGCGCGGTTCCATGAGCGCTGTCGATGTGCAACGCGCCTATCTGGAAGGCGCCAGAGCGCTGGCGTTGCCGGGTTCCGATTGGGTACTGGGCGAATGGGCCGATGCTCTGGACACACTGGAGAGTGACCCGATGGCGATGTTCGACCGCTGCGATTGGGTGGCGAAAAAACTGCTTCTCGAACAGTTCGCCGATGCCGAAGACCTCGACTGGACTCGCGACCGCCTGAGCTTGCAAAGTCTCGATTTGGCCTACTGCAACGTCGACCCCGATGCCGGACTGTATCAAGCCCTCGTCGATGATGGCGCCATGCAAACGCTAGTGACCGAAGAGGAAATCGAAGCCGCCCGCGATAGCGCGCCACAGGGCACGCGCGCCCAACTGCGCGGTGCCCTCGTCGCCAAGTTCGCCCCGCAAATCCGCCAACTCAGTTGGGGCGCGCTCGAAACCACAGCAGGAACTCGGCTCTCGTTGCCCGAAACTGCTCACTTCGCCAATATGCTGGCCCAAATCGAAGCCGCCCCTACCATTGAAGCGCTCGCCGCCGAATGGCTGGATAGCGACTGATAAGAGAGCCTGTAAGTCGTTTCAGTCTGGTTTGAGAAGTTCACCGACAACCGCGACGAGATGGGCCACGAAGGGGCGCACTCCGGCTTTCTCATCGCGGCCTTTGCGGCGCAAGAGCGCGATGGTGCGGTGTGGGCGCGGGTTGGTGAGGGCGACTGCGCGCCAACCGCGCGCAATGCCGGGATGCAGCGAATCCTGTAGCATTGGGGCGGGTAATATCGCGGGCACATTGGCGGCGACTGCGGCGCGAAACACCGATTCGGGCGAAGGAAACTCGCCCAGCACACGCACCGAAATTCCGGCGCGTGAAAGCGCATCGTCGAGCAGGCTACGCAGTGCCGAAGGTGGGGCCGGACACAAAATCCCTACGCCCTCCAGGTCGGCGACTCGCGCCCGCGCATGGTGCCCCAAGCGGTGCGAGGGAGGCAACCACAGCGCCAAATCTTCATCGAACAGCGGTTCGATGTTGAGCGCCGGGGCGGGTGGGGTGCCAATGGCGAGGTCGAGTTCTTCGCGCGCCACCGCCCATTGCAGTTCGAGCGCCGAGAGGGTTTCGACTTGCACTTGCAAATTCGATTGGGAGATGGCGCGCGCCACGACGGGGGGCAACAAATAATCGCCTGTGCCTTCGAGCGCGCCAACTTTAATCGGTTCGAGTGGCGCAGAGTCGCCTTGGCCCAGTGCCGACACGGCTTCGTCCATTTCCTGTAGCACTCGCTCGGCGTAGGGGCGAAAGCGCTCGCCCGCGACTGTCAATTGAACTCCGCCCGCGCCGCGATGGAAAAGCGGCGTGCCCAACTCGTCTTCGAGTTGCTTGATTTGTTGGGAGAGGGTTGGCTGCGAGACATACAGTTTTTGCGCCGCACGAGTGAAGTGTGCGGCGTCGGCTACAGCCAAAAAATAGCGCAAATGGCGAAGTTCCACGCCTTCAATTCTAGAATGATGTCGCCCCATGCGGATATTGATAGTCCTAATAAACCTCATTGGGTGCCATATATAAGAGGACTTTAAGCGAATGGCTCCCCAACACCTTCTCTGCTGGAAGCCATTGGCGCTATTGGATTTCCCAATGCTTTTCATTCACTGCGCATCAATCGGCGTCATTGGTGTCCCTTCAATTATCGCTATTGAAAACAACTTTTGGACTTTGGGCGTGGCTTAAACGATGATTTCCCCAGGGAGAAAATCATGGCTTACGTTATTACCGAACTGTGTGTGGGCGTGAAAGATAGGGCGTGCGTCGAGGTTTGCCCGGTAGATTGCATCCATGACGCCGATGACAGCCCGCAAATGTACATCAATCCGAGCGAATGCATTGATTGTAGGTCTTGCGAGACGGAATGCCCGGTGGGCGCAATCTACTCTGAACGCGATGTGCCCGATAAGTGGCGTCAATCAATTGCCGTCAATATGGCGTTTTTTGATTGAAGGGAATTGGATTTCCCTATGAAGTCGATTAAATCCATGTTTTGGACGATGATTCGATTCCCCGGTAACTTTTTAATGGCTGCGCTGAAAGGCGCACATTAAAGGAGAAGAAAGAAAATGGCTTACGTAATTGCTCAGCCGTGCATCGGCGTTAAAGATAAAGCGTGTGTAGAGGTTTGCCCAGTGGATTGCATCCACGGCGATGATGACAGCACCCAGATGTTCATCAACCCCAATGAGTGCATTTCGTGCGGCGCGTGCGAACCAGAATGCCCCGTTGAGGCGATCTACGAAGATTCGTCCCTGCCTTCGGAGTGGAAAAGCTTCGTGCAGACCAACGCAGATTTCTTCGCGTAAATTCTGATTACAATAAAACCCGACTCACAAGAGTCGGGTTTTTTGCTTTTAGGTAAGGCAAACTGGCGATATGGGAATCTTCGATTCGTTTTATAACAACCCTCAAGACGCCCTCCCCAACTCCGATAAATCCGCCTCACTTCAGATGTTATTCAGTGAGCCGCTTTCTGATGACATCGCGCATTTGCAAAATGTGGTGCGCGCTTTCGATTCGACACTTCGCGCCGCGACTGTCACTGGCATAGGAACGGGCAATGGCGTCGATGCTCCCCGTTCATTCCTGGGGCAAGTGGAATGGGGGCCACACCGAGTCGAGTTGGTGGCGTTCGGGGTGCCCATGCCCGCCGAAGTTGTCGAAAGATGCGTCACTCCCGCCGCCTATTCGCCAGAGGATAAAGAGCGGGCACGTGGTCAACGTGCCCATGCCTTGCTGTATTACAAGGGCAGTGCAGTCAATATGAACGAGCAGTTCGTTGCTGTGGCGTTGGTTGCCGGGGCACTTTGCCGCGAAGGGGCATTGGCGATTCTCAATGAAGGGGCGCACACTGCGGTTCCGGCCATTCTGTTCACCTCCCAATTTACATTCGGCACGAACATCAGCCCCTCGCAGTTTTTGCGCTCTATGCCCCCGCTTTACCTATTCGCCGGATTCGTCAAATATGAGGTCGAGGGCTTCGATGGGCTGTGGATACGAACCCACGGCCTCGAAGAGTTCGGTTTGCCCAACTTGGCGACTCACGCTCGCGGTCACGAACAAAGCGAAGAGGTTTTCGACATCTTTTGCAACGTCGCGAGCTATATGATGGCGCAAGGCCCAGTGCTGGAAGCGGGACACACCATGCAAATCGGCGATGAGCAATTCATGGCGCTGCGCGAACTAACGCCCGAAGAAGCGATTCTGGATGATGGAGGGCCATTATTGGTCGCCAACTTCATTCGCGCCGATGAGGCGAATCCCCATATTTTCGGCAGCGAACGCGCTCACTAGAGGCGTGTGTAACCTGATGGAAACATTTGGCGTCTCAAGACACTGAAAAATATGCTCTTGAAATTCCCTTTGTTCGTTGATGCCCGCTACAACGCGGAACAGGATGTGGAGTTTGATGCGGCACAGGTCGAAAGCCTGAATGAAACTCGGCGCAGTTTGTTTTTGGGAGGCAACCACAAAATTACCATCGTCACCCTGCGTGATGGGCGCCAATATACCCTCAACGGCCACTTTCAGGCGCAGATCGAACGCGCCCGTCGAGACTAATTACTGGTATCACGAGATTACTTAAGATGCGGATGCGCTAAGTAGGCGTCTATGGGTCAACTTCTTGCTCCAATGCAAGCGGATTGAAAGCTCGTCACAGGGGTAATTCCTGCGTACGGGCGAGGATATGACACGATTATGGGGCCACTGGTACACCATTTCAATCTTGTCGATTTAAGATGGCAACTTTGTCATCACTGAGGGGTCTACAACTTCAAATCATGACGAAAGCCGTTCTTTTCGCCGCTTCTTTTCTTGCTCTAGCCGGAGGCTCCAGCGCCTTCGCCGCACCTCAAGGAATCGCCCTGTCGGGAGCTACACCCGACCTGAAGACGTTGCAACTTGATTCGCCGCACGTCTATGACTACACCTTCGCGGTGGCTCCCACCGATTGGCGCATCGCTTCCGGTGTGTGGGAAATGACCAACCGCTGGAGCTGTTCGCCCGGCTGGAGCTGGTTTGGCGGACGCAGCGATGAAACGGCTGCCGTTTGGAACAAGCGCAAACTGATGGGCGATCAGTCGGCCCAGGTCTACTTCGCGTTCAAAATGGGCTTATCGGGCGTCCCCAATTGGCCAGAATACCCAAGCGATGCTGCTGTTACTATCTGCGGCGACGGCAAGAACCTCGGTACCGGCTACACCTTCATCGCGGGCGCTTACGACAACTCCTGCTCGATCTTGCTGCGTAACGGAGTCGAAGTGGCTCGTTCGACCAAGCCCGAAGCGATTTTGCCCCGTCTCACCGATGGCAACCCCGGCAACGACGCCATGCACCGCCGCTGGTGGTTCGCGCGTTTGGAAAAAGAAGGCAACAAAGTTACGGCCTACCTCGACGAGAAGCCGATTGTCACCTATCAGGACCCCAAAACCATCGAAGGTGGACAGACCGCTATCTGGACCTACAACAACGGTTTGATGCTGGCTCGTGTGCAGTTGTACTTCGAGCGCGAGCAGAAGGCGTCGTTCGTTCCTCAAAATCCGGTTCGTCAGGTCGCGGCCCCAGCCCCCAAGGCACCCGCAGCCAAAGTAACGCGCGTGGCAAAACGGTAGTTCTCCGTTTGTAAACACCTCGCAGGGACTTCCCGCTTTATGTTGGTTTAACGTCGCGATATGCGGTTGTCTGTGTTAATTAACGCGCACCGACAGCCGTACACTGCGTCCCTATGAGGCAGAACGGTTAAAATGCTTCCGGTTTTCTCAATTTTTAAAGCCACTGCACGCATTGCGGTGGCTTTTTGTGTGTTAGAAGGAGCAAGTCAATGAACATCGCTAAAATCGGCGTTTTGGTGTCAGGTGAATCTAAGGGCACCAACTTTCAAGCGATTCTCGATTCGATTTCGCGTGGCGAGTTGTCGGCGCGTGTTGCGTTATTGGTTTCAACGAACGAAAGTCATGGAGCTGTCGCGCGGGCGCGCGACGCCAACGTCAAAACTTTGGTACTGCCCGCTAAGGGGCTATCCCGTGAGGAATGGGACGGTCGCGTGGCCGACGCCCTTTACGAAGAAGGCGTTTCCATCATCGCGCTCGCAGGTTATCTGCGCTATGTCAGTTCAACGCTACTCGAAGCTTTTCCGGGCCGCGTACTCAATGTCCACCCCAGCCTGTTGCCCGCCTTCGGAGGGCAGGGCATGTTCGGCCCCCGTGTCCACCGCGCCGTTCTAGAACACGGCTGTAAAGTATCGGGTTGCACCGTCCATCTGCTGGATGAGCGCTACGATACCGGCCCCATCATCGAGCAAGCCTGTGTCGGTATTTCCGAAGACGAAACCCCCGAATCCCTGGCGATGAAAGTGCAAAAGGAAGAACATCGCATCTATCCCAAATGCCTACAGGCCATGATCGACAACCGCATTGTCGTGGAAGGAAGAAGGGTGGTGTGGCGCAAGAAGGAAGGTTCTTAGCGTTAGTCGATAAGATGATTTTGTCATCTTGCCTGGAGTAATAAGCCTTCGCTTTCTAGAGAACTGTGCCTGAAGGCATTTGGGGCTTGGTGCATAGTCCCAGATGCCAGACATCTATTGTTGAAGTTCGTCAATGCGTCTAATGTTCGCGAAGGCGAACAACTGCCAACGTAGTTGGCTTGTAGTCCCCCATTTTAATGGGGGGGACTTGGATAAGGATTGGCCGAAAGACATTATTGTCTACCGCATCGAAAGGCAAGAGTTAGAGTAAGTAGAAGACAATGAAAATCGGTTTAATGGGCGGCACATTCGACCCCATCCACTTCGGGCATCTTTTCATCGCCGAACAGGCGCGTGTGCGCTGTGAACTCGATGAGGTGTGGTTCGTTCCCAATAACACGCCCGCTCACATCCAAGGCAAAAGCGCCTATCTCACGCCGCTGCAACGGCTTGAATTATGCGAGTTGGGTGTGGCGGGCAACCCATATTTTCGTGTTTCGCGCGTCGAAGTGGAGCGCGAAGGGAAGTCGTATGCCTTCGATACCATCAATCAGGTCAAGGCCCAAACCGGCGCCGAGTTGTTCTGGATTTTGGGCGGCGATGCCATTGCCGAAGTTTTGACATGGCATCGCGGCGCCGAATTATTCGATATTTGCCGCTTCGTGGCGGCTTCTCGCCCCGGCTTTCCATTACAAAATGCCAAAGAAGCTCTGAACGCCGCCCAAGCCTCGCGCGTCGAGTGGATGGAGATACCCGGTTTGCACATTGCTTCGCGCGATTTACGTGAGCGCATTAAAAATGGCGAACCGATCCGTTACCTCGTACCCGATGCGGTACGGGAGCGAATCGAGTTGCTAAATCTTTACCAGTAGGCCGGGAGCCTAGACTGAATTTGAATACAGAACTGCAACCCCAGAGCGAAGAGCGCACCGAAGCGCTTCCCAAGCCCATCATTGATGTGAAGGACTTGGAACAACAAATCGCGGGTAAAAAAGCCGCTCTCATCTGCCAAAGCGCTGATGAAATCAAAGCGCTCGATATTACTATCCTCGACGTGCGCGCTCAGACGATTTTGACCGACTACTTCATCATCGCGACAGGCACCTCGAACACGCACATCCAGAGCATCGCGGGCCACGTCCTCGACATTTTGCGTGACAACGGCATCCGCGCCCGCAGCGACGGCAATGCCGATTCCTATTGGGTTGTCCTCGACTACGGCGATGTAATGCTACACGTCCAGTCCGAAGAAACCCGTGAGTTCTACGACCTCGAACGCCTGTGGGCTGAAGCCAAAATCAGCGCATGGCCAAGCGCGCCCGAAGAAGTGAAAGAAGAACCTGTCCGACGCGGGTTGTTTTCTCGACCAGCTCGGGACGAATAATATTCGTCTGCTTAAGGCGATGAATCTAATCTAGGGGCGAACCATGTGTTCGTCCTTTTTCGTAATTATGGCCGATAAAACCCCCTCGCCAGAAGAGATTGCGTGCGTGCGCCCACCACGTCCAGAAGAAATATAGGCAATGCCTATCGAGGTTGCTGCATGAATGCCAACGAATTTTGGTCTAATCAATCGATGAAGAACAAAACCGCAGCGCCCAAATACAGCGTCATCACCGAGCCAAACACTCCTGAAGCGGAGTTAATGAGTGCTTGGATTGCCAGGTGGCAGCATCACTTCGCCTATTTCAATGACGTAGGTTGCGGCTGTTGCGTCAATATCTACGAATTTGACGCCCCCCAAGTCGCCGTTGCTGAGCTTCCCCCTGAACTAGTCCAGCCATACGAAGAAGTGAATCCTGCCCCCAAGACTGGTTCGCCCTCCACCTTCAGCGCCTTCTTTCAGCGAATGAGACCCAAAAATACGCGGTAACGCTCCAGTTCCGCCTCTAACTCGCGCGCGAAGGTTTTCGATTTCGGTGCCTCGTTCACGAAGCCGATTTTCGATTTCAATTCGCCTCCCTCGACTTTCAAATTCGCCCAGCCGATAGCTTCGGTGCCCCATAGTAGCGGCAGTGCATAATAGCCGAAGCGCCGTTTGGCGGCTGGTGTGTAAGCCTCGAATTTGTACTCCCAACCATGCAGATGCTCGAAACGCCTCCTGTCCCACACCAACGGGTCGAACGGCGCCACAAAGCGCACTTTGCGTGGCAACTCACCCTCAATGTTTTCCCCTTCCGGCCATAAATAAGTAAACGAGTCCACTCTCACTTTCTGAGCCTCGATATTCTTCAACGCTGCTCGAACTTCGGTCTTCAGATGCGGCGCGCCATAACCAAGCAGCGACACCAGTTGGCCCAAACTCTGAACGGGTAGGGGAGCGTACTGTTTCAGCAGTAATTGAACTAATCCGCGCGCCTGTTCCTCGCGACTCAACCCTTCCTGTCGCAATTCAAGGTGTTCGGCCACTGCATACACCCGAATGCCCTTATCGCGGCGCACGATGCGCAACTTGCCGCGATAGTGCAACCCATCGAGTGCTCGTGTCGTGGCATTGCTGGTGCCGCCCCAGGCGTTACCAACGGGGCCATGCGTGAAGTGAGCATCGAGTTCGCGTGGGTGAACGCTACCCCGCTCGCGCACGAACTCAAGCACCTTTTCGGCGAGTTCAGGAATCTCGCGTTCGATTCGTAGCGACTCGATGTGGCGAGGGTGAACCAACTGCTGCACCTCGCGCGGAACGAAGCCGTAGTTGTGCAGCATGTCTTCCTCAATACCCAGAGCCGAGTAGTGCTTTTCCAAATCACCCGCTTTATAGCCGCGCACCCTTTGCATCAAAATCAGGTCTTGTGCCCGCGCCGGAGAGCGAATTGGGTCGGCCTGCACATAGCCAAGCGATTGAATCGTCCCCAGCAGGTCGGTTTTGGTACTTAATGAACGAGTGAGGGCATAGGAGCGTAATTCGGCTAAGGAGGGCATCAGTTAGAGGGAGGGTATAAGTCCAAATTCAAAGCCAGACCTAATGCGCCGACGCGAGATAGCAGTGAGGATGATAGGTACGTTCCCCCCTGCCCATTGCTCGAACTAAAACCGAGGAAGATTTCTCCCTCGACGTGCGGCAACGATAGAATTTCGGTAAGCGCCTGTTTCTTTGGTTCTAATAATTCAAGTAAAGCCCCGATTTGCTCCTCAAAAGAGATGGTCGAGTCGTGAGTCATTGCCCATACCCATAGATTCGTCGGGTAGATGGCGTATTTCGGATTGCCATTGATGTGTTCGCCCAATCTTCCGATTGCTGAAGGCTCAATATTCAATCTGCCTCCCACCTCATCTACAGGCAATGCATCCCCCTGAAACCGAAGGCTGACCTGGAACCATTTTTCGTTCTGAGCCGAACTTTGCATGAGCGAATCAGAGTACCGATGCTTCATTAAAAGAACAACCCCCAAAATTTCTATTTTTTGTTGCTTCGCGAACGAGCGAGGTCATGCGGGAATTAGCAGAGCCATAGTAGAGTGCCGGAGCAACCTTTGCCCTGCTGTACTATCCAACAAGCACAGCATGAAATCTCTTCCTCGTTGTGTGTTTGTTATCGCTTTGGCAAGTCTGTTTTTTGCCTCGGTCTCTCAGGCCGATGAAAAACCGGCCCCGCCCACTAATACCGACCTCTACGAAATTCGCGTTTATATGGGCTATCCGGTTTTCGATACAACTACGCAGAAGCCCCAGATCAAAACTCAAATCCAGGTCGATAAATATTTTTTCGCTAAAAATGTCCTTCCCACTGAAATCGGCCCAAAGAGCGGAAAGACCATCTATGTGGCCTCTGGAGTGCTTCATCCCGCCAAAGACGGCAAATTTCCTCTCGACCGCACCTTCATGTGGTGGGGCGATGGCGCAAGTAGCCTGACCTCTGGCCCAAACACTATAGAACTCGAATTGGATAAGCCGGTTGAGTTCGCGATGTCTATGGGACTTGTGATGGGATGGACGGCAGTTCTGTCCAAAGTGCCGCCAGCACAATCCGCGCCCAAGGCGGGATAAAACTGTTGGGTAAGCGGCTCTCAGCAGTGGAAAACCCTACAAAATAGCAAATTATGAGGCCGTAGCAGATGAACTTCCTAAAAATCTCTTCGGATTCCCCTCAATTTTCTTGAAACTCTAAATTCCTCTTGATATAATGCGAAGTGCCGAAAAAATTTTGGCGCCCCGTTCCATTTCGACAATGAACCCGTTTTTTGCCTCCGCCACCACCACGCCAAGCGCATCCCACGCATGGTCGTTGGGCGTCGCCGCCTATCAGATTGATAGTGGCTCGGCGCACGGAAGCAAACGCGACGATTTACGACTGGAACGACGCATCCGCACTCGCGGGCGACATGGGTTTCGACACCGGGGACAATTTTCCTTCTTTCAATGCAGGAGGAGCCAAATCCAACCGAGTCCAACCCGGCCCGCAAGCAAGTGACGAGCGCTTAGTGCAAACGTCCTTCAGTGCGGCGCCGGGTTTTTTTGTATTTCCTCGTAGTTACGAGTGGATCGGGGGGTGAACCAGAGATGATGAATCAAAGCCAACAGGCGCCCACCGCGCGCCAAGTCGACTTAAAAGAGCAGTACGAAGCGCAGCGCCGCAGCGAGCGAGCGGGGGCATTCGTATTGGCCGCGCGCCGCGCCCTGCAAAAAGGCGCCCGCGAAGAAGCAATGGCGCAATTGAAAGAGGCGTTCACCGCTAACCCCGGCGACGAGAAAGCGGTGGATTTGCTTGGTGACATCTATCTCGAAGAAGGCGAAACCGAAAAGGCGCTCGAACTCTTCGAGAAGGCGTTGACGCGCTACCCGAACAACACGGCGTTTCAAGAGAAAGCGGCCATTTGCCGCCTCGATCTCGCAGAGATGGAGGCCGATAAAACCACCGCCCCACTTTTGATTGAAACCGGCGATAAAGGCAAAATCTTCGAGCGTTCACCGCATAAAGCGGTGTCCCTCTCGGTGTTTTTGCCCGGAGCTGGCCAGTTTTACAACGAAGAGAACGAAAAAGGAGCCATTTTCGTGGGTTCCTACTTGCTCTCGTCGTTGAGCTGGTTCTATCCGTTATGGACCGAGCTATCGAACTTGCCGCTGAAACAGCGTCTCGATTTCGGACTGGCAATTTCCCACATGAGCGGCTTCAATGCGCTGCTGTTCAAAGTGGGCATGTTGGTCAGCATGGTCGTTTACATCGCCTCACTTTATGACGCCGGAGCAGTCGCCTCCAAATGGAACCGAGAACGCCGCAAGGCCCTCGGCCTAGAAAAGTAATCTACTGGCCTTCGGGCCGTATATATAAATTCCAAAGAAAGGAGAGTCCATCACATCATGGCACGCACACATTCATCTAAATCGAAGCATCCGCCTTCATCAGAGTGTGGCAGGCGTAAGAACGCCGCCCATTCTACTCGTGGCAAGCGCGATCTGCGCTCTAACGACGGCAATTTGCCCGTTCTCGACGTTGCACCAACCCAGTTGCCGGGCGTATTGGTGCTAAACGCCAACTTCGAACCGCTCAACATCTGTTCTCTGCATCGCGGCATCGCATTGCTTTTGCTTGATAAAGCTGAAGTGTTGCGTTTCAGCGAGCAGACGATGCGAAGCGCCGAAGAGGAGCATCTGATTCCGTCGGTTTTGCGCTTGCATTCGGGAGTTCGTCGTCCGACGCCCGAACTGAAGATTTCACGCAAAAGCGTGTTAGCCCGCGACGGCTATACCTGCGTGTACTGCGGTTCGCGCGAAACCCTGACGCTCGACCACGTTTTCCCTCGTTGTCGCGGTGGCGAAACGAGCTGGGAGAACGTCGTTTGTTCGTGCCTGAAGTGCAACAACAAAAAGGGTAATCGAACTCCTCAAGAGTGCGGTTTGAGACTCCCACACCCCCCGCGCAAACCGCGCTACGTTCCTTACATCTCGTTTCCCCGCTTCGTCTCAGCGGTTCGCCGCCCAGAGTGGCGCGAATTTCTGGAAGGATTCGGCAAAGGCTTAGAGATGTAAAACCCAAAAGGGCCGCGACCTAAAAAGTCGCGGCCCCAGAAGTTAAGACTGTGAAATCGGCTTTCACACTCATAGAAATTTTGGTGGTTATCGCCATCATCGCGATATTAGCGGCGATTCTTTTTCCCGTCTTTGCCAGAGTCCGCGAGAATGCTCGCCGCGCCACCTGTCAATCTAACCTGAAACAACTGGGATTGGCCATTCTTCAATACGCCCAGGATTACGACGAACGCCTACCCGGTTCAACCGACATCGGTGGTGGCGGGAGCGGCAAACCCGGTGGCTGGATGTACTGGACTCTCGTCTCCGACGTATTCACCGCTTATCCAGAGCAGGGCACTCTTTATCCCTACGTGAAAACTCCCCAAATCTACGTTTGCCCCTCAGACACCGAAGGCCAAAACCAACACAACTCCTACACCATCAACGCCTGTATCGGCACCCGAACGATCAACAGTGTTCATCCCAGTCGCCCACTTTCCTTTTTCGATGCAGTCGGCGAAACCTCGAAATGGCTGCTTCTCACCGAAGAAGCGGGCGGAGTCGGAGACGGAAGTCCCGGCACAACAGACGATAGCTACCTCGACCCCGGCAACCCGATAGCCGCCCGCCATCTCGAAACAACCAACTCCCTATTTTTGGACGGCCACGTAAAATCCATGCGAGTCCTAAAACTCCGAGCCGATGGCTACACCATCGGAGGCACGGCCCCAGCCTTCCGCAACAACTACTCCTGCCCCGAATGAAAATATGCCTGTAGTCATACACCTTGATGCCATCCACGAAGAAGTAAGGAAAAATTGGGGCGCCGAAAAATCCTATCAATTACAGGCTGCAACACTCGGCGAGTCGATGAGCCAACTCGTTTTGAAACACCCCCAACTCGCTTTCCTCCTCGACACTGAAGGCAATGTACGACGCTTCATAAATTTCACCGTCAATGACGCTCACTACTCCCAGGATGAAATAGATTCCCTCTAACTCAATCCCGATGATGAAGTGTGTATTGTACCTTCGATTTGCTCTCTATTACTTGAAAGTATCGTACGCCATTTGATGTTGTAAATTGCTTGATGCGATAGTTTGTTCCTGCAATTCGCAAAAGATATGCTAGGCGCTCCAGAATAGCTAACAGCAAAATTATGTCCTACGCTAAGCACATTGAAACACACCGCACGCACACGATTGGTTGGTTACGCGCTGCGGTTTTGGGGGCTAACGATGGCATCATCTCAACTGCCTGCTTGATTGTTGGAGTCGCAGCATCGGCAGCGACTCGGCAAAATATTCTGATTGCTGGAGTCGCTGGGCTTGTCGCTGGCTCGATGGCAATGGCAACTGGAGAATATGTCTCCGTTAGTTCGCAAGCTGATACGGAAAAAGCTGATTTGGCCAAAGAAAAACTCGAGCTAGAGGCAGATCCCGTCGCCGAACATCATGAACTCGCGCAGATTTATGTAGAGCGAGGTTTGGAACTGGAACTGGCTGCCCAAGTGGCGACGCAACTTATGAAGCACGATGCCCTGGGCACACATGCACGCGAGGAATTGGGGATTTCGGAGGTCTTAAGCGCGAATCCACTTCAAGCAGCCTTAGCCTCAGCAGCGACATTCACCGTAGGAGCCGCGCTACCGCTTCTAACTGTATTATTGGCACCCAGAGATCGTGTTGGCTTAGTCGTCTCAATGACCTCATTGTTATTTTTAGCTGGCTTAGGAGCCATTTCCGCCATGGTTGGTGGCTCAAAAATTTTAACAGCCGCAAGCCGAGTCACTTTTTGGGGAGCATTGGCAATGGGGTTGTCTTTTTTGGTGGGTTCACTATTTGGTGTTCAAGCCTAGAACCAACATATCGATCTCTGTATCGATAGACATTCTAATGCTGGTCAAACTCGGTGACAAAAGAGAGTGAGCGCAAGCACCTATCCGACTTTGATTTTATAATCGCGTCCTATAGGTTGCTACTCTGCTCCGCCTAATTTAATGTCTCTTTCCGCGTGGTAGTCACCATCACCTGTATTGCCCACTTGAATCGCGCGATCTTTATGCATAGTAACATTAAAACCATGCTCGCCATCCCAGGCGGCCCGCAAACCAAACTGAATATAAGCGACACCTTCTTTGGCAAGTCTGAAGATAGTCAGTTCGCTTAATCCAATCAATTGTTTGAACTGCTTTGCTTGCTCGACTACAGGCATGTCGTCTGTTTCATCATAGCCATATGCTTCACGGCGCTCTGGATATTCTTCGAAAATTGCTTTTAGAGGTGAGTCGTGAATAGCTTGTTCATTCTCCAACAGATAGATGTAAGCCGCAGTTGGTTCTAGTGATGGTGGGGCGTCTTGTTGGTTCTCCGGTGCATCAATGTATAAATGAACAGAACCATTGGAGACTTCGGCCAATCTACTTTTATCCCAACTGTCCACTGAGGCTCGATAGCCCATCCAACTCTCTAATCGGATATGACCATTCCAACCATGACGGAAAGTAAGTCGAGGGAAAGGGGGTAAATCCAGAATTTCATTCATGCCCTAAGTAAAACAACAAAAAAGCCCGATTCAAAATGAATCGGGCTTTTCTATGTTGCTTTAGCAGCACATTGAAAACTGAATAGTGGGAATCGAAGTTGTGCGGTCAAATCTGGTTTACGACCAAGGGCAAGTACAAGTTAAATTTTCGAGTTATTGTCGTTCGGCACGAATGCCTACTAGAGTGAACTCCAGAAAGGAGGTGATCCAGCCGCACCTTCCGATACGGCTACCTTGTTACGACTTCGCGCCAATCATCGGCTTTACCTTCGGCGTCTGCTTCCTTGCGGTTAGCT
>SDZD01000091.1 GCA_004172935.1 bacterium
GCCTATCGCGCCGAGGCCGGTCTCGCGAATATCACCCCGCCGCTCGCGCTCGATGCGGCATCAGCGGCTTGGCCCGTCAGCGCCGCTGACGCGATCCTTTGTATCAACATGGTGCATATTAGTGAATGGGCCGCCACAGTCGGACTTTTCGCACAAGGCGCAAAGCTTCTCCAGAAGGGGGCGCCGCTAATCCTTTACGGACCTTATTTCCGCAAGGATCACCCAACGTCACCCAGCAATCTGGCCTTTGACGAAAGCCTGCGCGCACGAAATACGGAATGGGGCATCCGTTGGCTGGAGGATGTGACCGAACTTGCTGAAGCGAAAGGCTTTGCGTTGGCGGGTGTGAGGGAAATGCCCGCGAACAACCTGATGTTGCTGTATCGGCGGATTTGAGGTCTGCTTGGGCGATAGTTGGGTAAATATGGCGTCTAGCGACAACATGCAGACATAGGGCGTGCAAGCTTCCAGCGCTGCTTTTTATCGGCTTTAGGGCCAAATTGACTTAGTCGATCCCACACCGCGATGAGGTCCAAACGTCCGAAGGAGCGAGATTTCATTTCGCTTACCGTTGCCTTGGCCGAATTTGGCAGTCAAGTTTGCCTTCGCGAAAGAAAGGGAGGCCTGTGGCAAAAAAGAAACCAACCCAAAAAGTCATCAAAATCGTGAATGGCAAATCCGTTGAAGACTGGGACAAGGAGTGGGTGCGGGTGCCGCGTGGATTCCGGGACCTTCAATCCCAACTCAGAAGCGAGATCGGAATATTTGCGGCTAAGCAAAACGGAATCGTGAAGTATGTTGGCGTGGCTGCACAGAGTAATAATGGCGGCCTTAGGGCGGGACTAGCTCGAGCTCGGCTTAAGGAGCAATCAGGCAACGATTCCCACGGAATGACACAGATTAAGGCTAACTTGGATACCGTCGAAGCCTACATTATTTGCACTAAAGACCCGGTTAGTCGCGTGCAAGACGCCAAAGATTTGGCAAAGGCGATGATCGCTCTTCATAAGCCAGAGTGGAATGCCCCAAAGTCCGTGGTTGCCGCCGCTAGAAGGGCGAGTTACGAGAACCGCTCTCGATAGTTTTTTCTGTGTTATCATTCGTAATGATGGGGTCACAGGTTCGAGTCCTGTAAGCGGCACCAGCACCTTCCCTAGGAAATCGCGAGACATACGGCTGAAAGGCCTTTCGCATGAAAGTCGTAATGGGTCCTGTTTGGGTCATTCTGGCTAGGGAAATTGCCATGACCCACGCTATACCCTGTTCAGCAGGATCGAGCTTGTCCACCCGCGTCAGGATGCCAATGGCATTGGCGATTATGTAGTGGGCGGATCGTTCAGCCTTAGAGAAGGTCGGACAACATATCCTGCAATTCAGCCTCAGCGTCCTTCATGCGAACCGACGCGTATTCGATGCACAGACTGGTGTCGTCTGGGCTGAGGCCGCTAACGCCAAGGAATAGGGATTCAAGATCGGTCGGAAGAGTGTCCGACTTATTGGCTTCCCACATGACAAAGCAGTGGCGCTCGTTCGCATTGAGCGCTCGCGTCCAATCTCGTGGTTCGTCCCAAATGGAGCCGGGCATTAATCCATCCTGTGCCACCCCTGAGCCGTAACGTTTCGACAACTGACCATGAATTTGATCTTTCAGCTGTCGAGCTTGTGCGCCGTAGGAATCGTTCTCCATAGGTGGGGAAATCGCCTTAACCCAGAAAACACCGATGCCGGGTGTAGCCTGAACTATATAGGTTACGAAACTCGGATGCACCTTCGGAGGGGTAACGCTGTATCGCCCTTGTCCTAAGTCGCTGATGATTTCGAGTTGTTCGACGGGGGAGTGCATTTCTATTCCGAATGGGGCAGTCATGTTTTTGTCCATTTCTCTAGAAGGCCATAACTCTTGTTAGTCAGTCAGCCCTTGTGTCAATCGCGTTTGCAAATCTGATCCAACCCGGCGGTAGCCTAACAATCGAGCGGCAAACCTAATTAGGTCTGCGTCAGTTCCCCCGGCATTATCATCACGGGCGATCGCCAGCGCAGCGCGAATTTCGAGCATGGAAATAGCGTCAGCTTTGAGCGTTGCGCCGTACTCCGCACTGCGATCTCGCACAGGGGGAGACTCTCGTTGGGCCGCCACGAACCAAAAATCCCCTTCGGTATGCAAATCGGAAGCGACGCGCCGTTGCGCGTTGAGCGCCTGTTTGGCGACGGCCAAAATTCGCCGCCCAGCCTTTTCCCGTCCGAAGCAGGCCGCAATACGACGCGCTACCTCGTCGGTGGAGATCGGTCCCTCAACTTCGACAATTCTTAGGGCCAACGGACCAAGTGTAGAAATTGGTGCCTCGTGGGGTTCAAGGTGGCTACTTACCGGGAAATTTGCGCGAACATATGGTGGCATCGTTCTCTCCACCGTCGGAGGAACAACGAACGTTTCCATCGTTGGCACTTCGATGCCGTGAACTTGGCGTGCGGTATTGGCGCCCGTAATTTTGACCACAGCTCCGTTATCTTGCGCTTCGGCAAGAGCTACCCGCAAACGTTCGATCTCCGTGCGACGATTATAGAACCAATCGGTGCTCCAAATCCGGTGAAACCGCCAGCCGAGATGCTCAAGAACATCCTGCCGTAACCGGTCGCGTTCGCGTGCCCACAAAGCAGAATGATAGGTCGCGCCGTCGCATTCCACTGCAAGGAGATAGGTGCCCGGTTTGTCGGGATGGCGCACACCAATATCGATCCGGAAGCCTGCCGAACCGACTTGGGGATCGGCGAGATAACCGAATGATCGGATGACGTCGGCAACATCCTCTTCAAAAGGAGTGTCGGCTTCTTCTCCAGTGATGACCGCCTCATCGAGCTTGCCGGATTTGGCGAACTCCAGAAAGCGTCGAAGTATGCGAGGCCCTTCGCGCGATACACGACTGGAGTCGATGTCTCCCGGATCGAACGAAGCGAACACTTCACACCTGACACGCGCGCGTGTGAAAAGCACATTCAGCCGCCGCTCGCCGCCTTCGCCGTTGACCGGGCCAAAGGTCATGCTGGTCAAGCGTCCACCCGCAATTGTGGGGCCATATCCCACGCTGACTAGAATTACATCGCGTTCGTCACCTTGCACGTTTTCGATGTTTTTGACGAACAAGTCTTCCGACTGGCCCTCGCGTAGGAAGGTGTCGAGCGAGCCATCGGTGCGCCGCGCCAACTCAAGCAATTCAGTAATCGTATTCTTCTGCGCCGACGAAAACGTCACAATCCCAAGGGATAAGTCAGGATGTGCCCGCGCATGTTCGGCAACGCGGCGAACGATGGCCTCCCCCTCCTTGCGATTGTCGCGTTTGCCGCCCTTGTCGTAAACTCCGTCAACCTTCGTGAAAATGAGTCCGTACGCAGGATCTTCCTGCAGCGGTGAAGGAGGAAGGATCAGCCCATCATCGTAGAATTCGCGATTCGAAACCCGAATTAAGGACGGGTCGCGCGACCGATAATGCCACTGGAGCATTCGGGACGAGAGGCCTCGAGCTTCGCATAGAGACAATATGCTTTCGAGCGATCCCAGCGCCGCTGCTCCGCCCAGCAGGTCTTCTTCGCCTTCTTCCGGTTCGTCGTCATCGTTGCCATCGTCGGCGACCAGTCGATCGAAGAATGATGATGGTGGGAGCTGCTTCTGATCGCCTACGACGACAATTTTCCGTGCACGCGCTATCGCTCCCAGCGCATCCTCTGGTCGTACCTGGCTTGCTTCGTCGATAACGAGCAGGTCGAAACTAAGCCGTCCCGGTGTCAGATACTGTGCCACCGATATGGGGCTCATCAACAACACTGGCTTTATTCGCTGGAGCGCAGCGGGCGCTTGCTGGAACAAACGCCGAAGTGCAATGTGCGAGCGCTTTTTACCGATTTCTCCCCTTATGATCCTCATCTCTCCCAACGCGCCTTGCGGTACTTGAGAAAGATGTTCGGCCAAGATCGTCGTGACGTTCTCCTTCAACCGCTTGCGCTCTAGCCCGGCAAATTCTTGTGAAAGTGCATGGCGATCGAGCGTCCCGATCTCCTTGAGGGCAGGCGAAGCCGTAATGGCTTCTCGCCACAGCCGCTCGGCGCGAGCAAATTTGAGTTCAATCACGGCGGCGCTGCCGTTGATGCTGCCGTCCGCTATTCGCGCTACCAACGCGGCAACACCACCGGCTTCCAGACGTTTTTCCAAACTGCACAACCGCGACCACTCGGGGTAGCGGTCCATAGATTCTGCCATCGTCGAAAGCCGCGCGGCGATGTCGATCAGGTCGACGCCATCTATTCCGCCGTCAAATACCGTATGATCAAGTTGCACTTTCGAGGTGGCTCGGTGGATCGCATCATGGGCCAGCGGCCGTTGTCGATCCAAACGATCGATCATGGCTGATAAAGTCGATCCATCCGCGCCAAGCGCTATGGCCCGATCTCCTTCGATAGACAGCGGGGCGTTACGCGCGTTTGCGACCCATTCGACGACTTTAGCGATACGATCAAAATCCGTCCGTTCACCGCGCCAGAGTTCACCGAGCGCCGCGCCAATGAATGTTTCATCGTCTCCCCAACGTGACCTCAGCCGCCTAACTTCGAGCAAACGATCAACCATCTCAACACGAGCCGCAGCTGTTTTTGGTAATTGATCCCGCAACATCCCCGCCAATTGTAGGGAAGCGCCACGATATGCAGCGCCCCATCGCGCGAAGAATGATCCCGTACCGGCGACAAGCGGAGCACGTAGAGAAGCGACGTCACCTTCAAATGCTACATCAGTGAACTCGGAGGCTTCAGCATCGCGCAAGGTCCGCCACGCCCGAGCGGTTTCAATAGCTTCGGCCAGCCTTCGTGCGTCGGATACGTCGAAAACTGCACGCGCAAGTGCCGCCTCACCTGAGGGTAAGTCGGTAAGGCAGCGGAGCGTATCGGAAACGGCCGGTAGGGATGAAAGCGATCGCGCCAGCGATAGCCCGAGCAATTCGAGAGGATCCTCCAGCGCATCCCGCAACGAGCGCGCCGCGTCCGCAGCGGCAGCAAGATCCCCTTCAAGGCGGGACAATTCGACGGGCTGCAAGTCCAGCGCGCGAACACGCCAAAATGGATGGAGGCTCGCAGCGCCAGCAACTTGTAAAAGAGTCCCATAATCAAGGAGGTCATCGGACAATACCCGCTCCTGGGGCCGTGTCATCTTGGCCAGAACATCAGCGTCGAACGTCGGAGGTGGAGCATCCATTCCGATATAACGCGCTTGACGCGCCAAGACCGAGAATGGCGTTTCTCCCGTCTCTTCTATTGGCGCGTGCAGTGCTGCGGCGATTTGGTTGAGCTGATTGCGTGTTTCTGTCAACGCCAACGGCGCTTGCGGCATGACGGGAATCGCTTGGGCGGCGTTGAGCGTACGGGCTATCTCGCCAAGGACGGCCTTCTTATTGGCCGTTTTTGAATGCAGTTCGAGGCACACTTCGCCCAATCCGACTTTGACTAGCCGGTCATGCACAACAGAGAGTGCCGCCATCTTTTCCGCGACAAAGAGGACCGTTTTACCCTCCTTCGCAGCCGCAGCGATGATGTTCGTAATCGTTTGGCTCTTACCGGTTCCAGGCGGTCCCTGGACGACTAGATTTCGCCCGCTCCGAACTTCTTCGATTACACGCGCTTGGCTGGCGTCGGCATCGACGACATGGAACATTCGATCGGGAGGCAGGACGTCATCCAGCCGGTCATCGGACCCAAACAACGGCCGTTCGACATCGAAGCCTTCGTATAGAAGGCCTCGAGTTAGCTCATGGGATTCGAGGACTTGATCGGGCCAAGCGTCGAGCGCGAGGTCGAGGTACATTAGCAACTTCGAGAACGAGAAAAATCCCAGTTGCATCGCGTTGCTATCGATTTTCCACCGCGCACGGTCGGCGATAACCGCATCAACTTGGGAAAAGTAGCTGGATGGATTCCAATCTTCGCCTACCTCAATCGTCGGCAGCCTAATCCCGAAATCTTCCGCGAGGCGCTGTTGCAGCGGAAGATTGGTAATCAAATCCTCGTCGCGCATCCGCAAATCATAAGTAGATGTGCGAGCGTTTCGCACTAGTTCGACCGGAAGCAGCACTAAGGGCGCCTCTCGCGCTACCGTCGACGTCTGATCTTCGAACCAAGTGAGAAAGCCAAGCGCGAGGTAGAGAATGTTGACGCCTTGCTCTTCTTCGGCTGTCTTCGCCTCGCGCGCGATTTTGAGCAGCTTCTTCGCAAGCCCGTCGGGGCCCAAGCGCGTGTCCAACTGATTGTCGAGATAGCGATCAGCTTCAGCATCATCCTCTGGCTCGTCTGCCAGGATTATTTCCGAGGTCTGATCGCCTTTGCGCACGTCATGCCCGAGCGCCCGAAAGCGCATCGCCTTACCGGACAGCAGAATTGACCAAATATCGTCCGAGCGCTCATTGACGATATTGACGACGTTCCCACGCGTGTTGGCTCGATTGACATGGACAAGTCGGTTGCGCGTTCCAGTCTCAACCAGTCGCTTTCGGGTATCGTCAAACAGTTTTTGAATCGACACGCGAGCGGATCCTGATTTCGCTTCTTCGCGACCGGATTCCATGCTTATTCCCTTCGACTTACTGCTCTATGCGGCGCAGCCGACAATATGCAACGCGCGCGAGATTTTCCGAATCTTTGTTTATCGTCGGCCAGTCTTATTTGCTCTTGCTGCCTTCAATTTCATTAATCCGGGTCTCTAGCTGAGCCGACAGCTTATAGATGTCAGTCAGGTCATTGATCTGATTGCGGGTCTCCACCTGCCCAACGAACGTCCCTACATATTTCGTGGTGATCCCGTTGAAATGCAGTCTCGCCAGCGATTTCCGGTTATTATCATCGAGCAAGACGGCGCAGTAGGATTTCGCATCCCGCATGAAAGCGCGCTTGGGATCGACCAGTTTTGAGACGATGGCCTGCACAATACGGAAACCGCTTACTTCCTCCTCTGTCGTGATTACTTCCTCGGGCGATGTCGCGTGGCCATTGTCGGGTTCGGGTACGGCGGTAGCATTCAGAGCTGAGGTCAGGCGATCATTTACATGATCCCGCACGATCGCGGCAAACGAGTTAGCGATCAAGCGCGTGAAATTATCCTTCACCTGCGAAGTGACCTGCCCGGAAGAAACGCGTTTCGCGATCAGTCGGGCGAACTCCTCTGATGCGGTTGCCATTTCGCCTTCAAGCTCTTTCCGCACGAGGGATTCTAGTTTCAGGTTGGAAGCTTCCCGTACGATCGCGTCTATGTCGAAACCCGTCCTAGTGAAACTTTCAAGAACTCGGACATCGGATTTACGGATCGCATCTAAGCTCAGGGTGAAAAATGGTTGCGCATCCATTTTGTTTGGCTGATCGATGTCAGAAAAGAATTTGTAGATCACGCCATTGGTCAAGATCGCTAGGCGAGCATCGGTCACGCTAAAATAGCGAAAAAGCTGCGAGGCGTGATTGATCGTAAGTTCTCCGGTGGACGGCTTACATTCTATCAGAATAGAGGGCTTGCCATCGATGCAAATCGCATAGTCGACCTTTTCGCCCTTCTTCGTCCCGACGTCAGCATTAAATTCCGGAACGACCTCAGACGGGTTGAATACGTCATACCCCAGCAGGTTGATGAACGGCATTACAAGAGCGGTTTTTGCTGCCTGCTCAGTCAACAGGACCTCTCGGTGCTGCTGCGTTTTCTTGGCCAATTCAGTAAGCCGAGTCGCCAAATCCATAAATATTCCCCTCAATCCCGTGCTGAGAACCTGCATACAAATTTGGTGAAAAGCAATCCGCGCCTGTCGAGACAAGAGGGGATGACGCCGAATGAAATTAACCCGGCGCAAAACTTCAACGCGGAGAATTGACCACCTTATATAGAGAGCGTCGTATTACGAGCTTCTCAACAACAGGACGTGCGGCTCAATCCCAAGTGCATCCGCAATCCTGCCCACCGCCGCGACAGACGGGCTCCGCGTGCCTCTTTCAAGGTCGCTGACATAGCTGCGTTCCATCTCCGCCGCCGCCGCCAGCTCTTCCTGGGGCATGCCCTTCATGCGTTTTCTCCGATTGGCACGGCCAACCAATTAGAGAATAGATCGCGAATTACGTGGACTATGGCTTATGGCGCGCCGAGTATGAAGCAACATTCAAATATGTCTATTTTAAATAGCCAGCGGCATTCGCAGCGTTTTCAATTTCATTGTGAACGATTCTGAGCAAGTCCACGACATTGTCACGATATCCGGAAATCGTATTCGGCTCAAATCGAAGTGATGCTCCATGGGCCACATGGTTTCGGCGATCAACAAGCTCCTTGTCGATAAAATCTCTGTATCCATCAAAAGGTGATCCATTAATCGCGATGCATGAAAGGCAGAAATCAAGCACTTCGCAATTGAGATTCGATTGGCCATTGATACGATCAAAGTTTCCTCTCTTAAAGGTTCGATCCGGCTCGCCTCGCACGGAGATAAGAAACCTTGAAAAGTTTCGTTCACTGGCAACCTGACTGGATTTGTATCGCTTTCTTACCGAAATTGCCCAAAATTCTTCTTTCAGCTGGGATAGGTTGATCCGCTTTTCTGATACAAATCCCAGATATAAGTTTGCGGCGACAACGAAATATCCCTCCCAGTGCGCATATAACACTGGAATTGCTGCTCGGAGCAGTGCTTCCTGTCGGGTGCCTGTGGCATCTTGGCAGGCCCTCACGAGCTCAGAGAGCTCCCGAATCCGCCAAGTCTTGTCGTCCTGCAGTCTAGAGGTAAGTAAAGTTTCGGGCGTCACGTTGAAAACAGTGCGATGCCTCGGGGGATAGTAAATTGCACACGGTCGGTGCCAGCAATCCCAGCCGCCGAGAACTTCTTAGATTCATCCGATTGCCAAAACGAAACAATCTGATTTTTGACGAACAACAACGGATCCTGCTTCGATTTAACGTTGTCGAGGGATCTAAGCATGCCAACTAAGATTATCTCAATCGAAGTGCGTCCGATCCTCCCTACAAACTCGCCCTCTCGGTAGGGTCGTAGCGCGTTGTAGCCACATGAATCGACCAACATCTTGATGCCCTCTTGAAGCTTATCAAAAAGAGTATCGATTTCGGCCTGCTCCCTGGAGGCAATATCCACCATCGCGTTCGTTACGAATTCTTCGATATCGGTCCCGATTTTGTAATCAACAAATGAGAAAGAGATAATCTTGCTCAAATTATCGAGATGATTCGATTTGCTTATGGATGTTGGGCCCAGAGGGATAAGTTTGGAAAATTCTTCACTCTCCGCGAACGCCTTCATTCTCTCAAAAAATATCTTGTTCACCATTACGATCGCGCAATTTCTTAGCTCTTGATCGTTAGCTGAAAGACCTCCGCTGTTCAATCTTTGGAACAGGTCAAATTTACTCTTCGGATCGCTCTTTTTTTCTAGAAGCTGTATACCGATTTTAGTGCGCTTAATTGCGCGCTGAAGATCGGGATCGAGGATGTGATACAGAGCACTGTTGTCTACGAACCCTTCATCGTTCGCGCTCTTTTTCAGAGCGTCTATTTCCAAGCGCTTCTGCTTCAACTCCTCGGACCAGAAAACTCCACGGAGAGAGGGCAGGTACTGCGTTCCAATGAGTGCCACGGGCACGGCCGCACTATCTGTGTCAGGGTCCTTTAGCTCGCCCATAACCTCCAAAATTGTCGACAACCTTTGAAGGCCGTCAATGACCTCCCACTTACTATTTGGAAGCTCGAATACAAAAATCGGTGGCAACGGGATTCTTACCAGTATCGACTCAATAAGTCTGCTCTTTCGAGCAATGTCCCAACGAAAAAGACGCTGAAAATCAGGATCAATCTTCACATCGCCATCACGATATAGATTTACCAGTTCGCCGATAGTAAGACTAAATGCATCTGTCGATACCTGTCTAGCGGCATTTTCAATCTCTTGTTCTAAGGGCATTGATTGCTCCAAATAATCCTGACTGCCCGAGCGTAGATGGTAACGACCGGAATGTATAGCGCGCACCGCTCCTTGTGGGAAGCGATCCCGAGCTGCCTAGAGAGGCCTGCGTCCCTGTTGCGACAAAATAGCCATGTTATGTAGTATGTTCTAAAGCAACGAACAATTTGCGGTGCAGCTGTCGATGACGAATGCGCTTGCCGTGTCAATCCAGTAGGTCGCCCAGCTTGCATCCTAGCGCCAGTGCAATTCTCTGGATGACCGTCACCGTCGGGTTTTTCAAGATGCGCTCTATCCCACTAATGTAGGTCCGATCGAGCCCAGCCTCGTCGGCGAGTGCCTCCTGCGACCAGCCGCGCTCTTTGCGCAGCCGCTTCATATTCACAGCCAATCGTTGCCTGACGTCCATCCTCCAGGGTGGGCCAGAATGTTGTCGATTGGACCACGGACGATGAATCTCATTTTTACTAGCCTTGGCCAAAGCCGTCGGTAACGTGAACCGTCGGTGATGGCCTCATCACGCCCAAATCGGGCATTACCAGAGGAGAAGAGTATGATCATCCAACTGAAGCCTGCGATCCTGGCGCTGACACTCGCCGGTTCCCTTGCCGCTTGCGGCGAAAATAAGCGTACGGAGGACGCCGTGGCCGAAGTCGCGCAGGCCGAACCCGTCCGCACCTGTGAGAGCATCCGCGCCCAAGTGGTTCTACTTTCAGAGCGAAACGCCGCGACGAACGTCAACACCATCGTGAAAATCTACGATCCCAAAACCGCGAAGAGCGAGCCTAGCGAAATTAGATGCTCCGGGCGTGCGATGTTGAGTAACGCAGAAGAATCGACGGTGCACTACCGCGCATTTCAAGATGCCGACGGAGAATGGCTGATCGAGTTTAACGACAAGCCGTTCGAGAAATGATCGAGCGTCGGACGATCGGGCTTCTCGCTGCAACCCACGTCGTCGCCCTTGGTGTCGGTTATGTCGCCGCGCCGAAGCAATTGCTGGACGGAGAGGTCAAGCACACCGGCTTCTTCACGGTGGACACCACCAAAGTCCTCGCCACCACCGTCGAAAGCCTGCGGGAGGAAAGCAAGCTGCAGGTCTATACTTACAAGGGCACCGCTAAGGTCCAGGCCGGTCACACCGTGCTCTGGCTTTTTGGAGGTGAGCAGGACCTGATTGTGCCTGCGGTCGTCACCTATCATCTCGACCTGTCCGATCTCAGCCTTGCCGACGTCCGGTACGATGAGAAAGCCAAGCTGGTGACGGTGAAGCTGCCAAAGGTCACGCTCGGCGAAATTGCGTTTCAGCCGGAGAACGCAACGACGATCAACGGCGGCGTCCTGACCTTTTCCGACGAACAGGTCGAGGCACTGCGCAAGGCCAACTACGCGAATGCCCGCCGCGCGATGGTGGCGCAGGCGCAACAGCCGGGCCTGCTCAACGCGGCAAAGCGTCAGGCCCGAACCGGTGTCGAAGACTACTTTGCTGTCCCCCTACGCATCGCCGGTCTGCCCGACGTGAAGGTAGCGGCGACATTTTGAAAGGAAGCCAATGAGAAGGAATTATATGGTCGCCGTGATCGTTGCTGCGACATTTGCAGTCCCTGCGATTGCTGCAGACGTCGCCGGGTTGATGAAGACACAACCGGTGGTTTCAACCCAGACCAACAAAAACATTTACGATCTGGAGCGGTGCATGATCGAGGTCGATGCTCCGATAATGCCCCATGTTTATCGGCAACCGGATCGCCCTCAGCGCACGTTGTTTGTGTGGGACGGCGGTGGCGGAGTCGGTGGTGTTAGCGCCGCGGCTCTGCTCGACGGCATAGATAACACGAAGATCACGTTTTGGGGCCGTGAGAAGATCCTGCGTCGGATCCAACCCTGCATAGACCTTGCCTACAGCGGCTGAATAACAGCCAGCCAAGCCACACCAAAAGGCCTCCGGACGAAACTCCGGAGGCCTTTTTCTATTTGGAGGACCAACTATGATTTCCATCCGCACCTCGGCCGACATGGCGCGCGCGCTGGCGTTACCACTCGATCCCGATCTCCTTGAGCTGTTGGCGCTGCGACGCGACCAGCTTCTCGAACATGACGGCTACGATCTGGGTGAGCTTGCCCATTTCCTTGTCGCGGAACCCGCCGATACGGTCACTGCCATCGAAGGGGTGGTGGGGGTGCCGCTCGCAACAAACTTCGTCGATGACAAAAAGTATGGCGAATCCGGCTTCACCGCCAACTTCGAGTATGTCGAGCGCCACAGAGCGTGGTTCGAAGCGGTGACGATCGTCAGCGACGACGGCTTCGGCATCGTGCTGCTCGTTCCCGATCGACCGGACATCGACGCATCCTTGCTTGGGTTGGTCCGCGACCACGCCTGACACCCACACCACAAACATCAATCGCAACAAGCGTCCTTCGGGGCGCCATTTTTTTGTCTGGAGAAAACGATGCTTTCACTTCCCGACCGCGCCGCAATGGACAACGCCCTGACCTTGCCACTCCGCGACGACATAAGAGCCCTGCTGCGGAAACGGATCGATCAAATCATTGACGACGGCCTCGACGATCTCACGCACATAGTCGTGCTTTGCTCAGGCGACACAGAAGCGTTGCTGAAATCAGAAGTCCTTTTCTCACCGCTGGAGCGGGAGGGTGTCCGCTTTGGTCAGCCGGGGTTCGAAACTTATTGGGACTGGCTGCACGATCATGGCGGCTGGTTTGAGCTGATCTACTGCGTTGCAGATTCCGGCTTCGCTTTCCTCCTTTTCCTTGAAGATCGCGATGACGCAGCATGGGCGGACCTGTTGCAGATGTGCCGGACCGGCTGCAGCCGGGTGGGGGGTAGGGGTAGCACCTGAGGCAACTTTGCGAAGGTTCCCCAACTCACCGGGCAAAGGGGCGCGTTCAGGAGAACATCGCGACCTCTCGAGAGGGTTGCCTTCCAGACCCGATGTTAGGGCTGACGCTGAGCACCCAGAATCCGATACATCCATTCTTCAGCTAAAGTTGGCGGGTCAAATTTGAACTTGAGCACGGGATATGTTTGATCGGAAGTACCGATGATTAGCTGGGGATCGCCCACGGTTTCATAGTCCTCTAGAATTTTTTCTTGGCTTACCGTGCTCGTGGCTTTGCTATTCAAGCCAGATGCAGCGCCAAGCACTAATCCCGCGGGGCCAAGAAGTATGCCCCCGACCAGCCCTCTCGCAACCGGACTCTTCTTTTCATGATGAATCGTCGTGACTGGGACAGTTTTTGTCCTAGTTTTAGTGACAGACGGGCTTGCGACATTCATCGAAATGACGCCTCGGACCGGGACCTGAAAATCGCTATCGAGCGTAAAGTCTTGGGACACTTGATATGTTGCGACCCTTAGCGAGCCCCCTTTTTCATCGATCATAAAATAGCAGCTCGGTTGCCCCGCGACGTGCATCATCTTCGCTTTGGAAATATGGTTCCAACCAGTCTGCTCGCTAGGCCAACTATCGGCCGCCGCTTGCGCTGCTTCACGTAACGCTTGTCTGGCTGCGCGGTCGCCCGCACGCCTCTCATCGTCGACAGCTTTTTGATGGGCCATGGCGTTGATCTTAGAATGCAGAGCGAGCGCCGCCACCATTGGTGGAATTGTGGCGCCGACGATAAAGCCAAGAAAACCTTTGATCAGATCTGGCGTGATGACCAAGGCTGATATGCCACTTACCAGAAGAAAGACATTAATTCCGCCAGGGCGCTCAAAGGCGCGATGGATTACCGTGCAGATAGTTGCGAGTGCCCCAACTAGCAGGCCAAAACCAAGTGCGCTCATCCGACTCTCCCCCAGTCACTATCTTGTTTTACGTAATAGCATCTTTCGAACGGCTAAATTGCGTTAATTTAGTCACCTAACCATCGGCGCTAACAACTGCAAAAAGTCTGGGCGATTTACATTCCAAGTCTCGTTGGCAAAAACCCCGCAAAGCTGCTCGCGAACAACGTCGATAGGTCGTTGGGTGCGTTGCACCAAATATTCTATTATTTGATCGGTCATTTGCTTCGCAGCGTTGCGTTTCGCGCTACCTTGAAGCGTCCTATCATATCCTTGCAAGATAGGACCGACCCTGATCTGATTATCCCCACAGCGTCGCCGTAAATCTCCTTGGAAAGACTGGAGATTTTCAGCAATGTAATCGACAAGGCCAACTTCAGGAGTGAACGGCAGATATCGAATATCATTCTCAAACCGTTGGAATTTGGCCAGTTGAGCGTGGTTGTTGTTGTTTTCCCATTCAACAATGGTTTCTGACGCTACATCATTATCCAAGACTGCTTTCTGAATCACATAATCTGGGAGCACCGAGCGATTGCGCTCCAAGAATGCGACGACCGCGTTGAAAGGTCCGACAGGGATGATCTTAATGGACGGCCGGGCAGTCGGGTCAGCATAAAGTTCATCGACAAACTTTTCGTAAAATGCAGTCAACGTGTCTCGCGCAAACAAGTCTTCAACATAGACAATTAAATCCGGGAGAGTCTCCTCTTCGGATGCTATATTTCCAATGGCATACGTCGGAAAACATCCGATTATTGGCTTAATGTCTCCGTTATCTTGCTTTTCTAGGTATATAATTTTCTTGCGGTCTATCGTTTTGATGAGCGTCACGGAGTGTGTCGAAAATATAACGGTAAGTGATTTCGTTCTGGCTTGCTCTTCCAGATACCTTAGCAAATTCACCTGCGCGCGTGGATGAAGCGCCATTTCTAGTTCATCGACAATTATAAGACTTTGGTTGTTGGTTTCGTTTAAAAGGCGCAAAAGCTTCAAAACGCAAAGCTCACCAAGGCTAAAGTGCTTCTCCGAATGATACGTCTGCGGATTTCCCCCAAGTGACAGAACAAAAGCCTCGTTGCCTGCACCACGCGTCAAATTAATCGTGCGCAGCATCGAGAACTTATTTGTCTCGAAAATCTTATTTGCCCCATCAATGATAACAGGACTTGCTGCCCGAATGTTTCGAGTATCAAAATCTTCCGGTCTTGGCGTGATCCTGTCGGCAGTCGCGCCGATATACATCACTGACGAGTAACCGAGCCTATCGAACAAATGTGAATTGCTACGAGGCCGGGGGGTCCATCGAGCTCCACGATAAGCGTATTCGACTGTATCGCCGTTAATCTCGTAGGTTACGGTGCCGACTGTGTGGTTGTCTAGACGATCAGACTCCAGGGAGGATGGAAAGTGTACGGGGAAGGCGTTCGGGTATCCGATCCGACGCACACAGGCTAATAGCGAAGTTTTGCCTGCCCCATTTCCTGCTGTTAGGACCCAAACTCCCCGATCCGGAATATCGAAACGAAGTCGCTTTATATTGCGAAGATTACAGATTTCGATTGTGCTAGCCATCATGCCATAAAAGCTAAAAATTCCTCGCAGTCGAGAAATAATGATCGTCAGATTTGTCGTTGTTGTGAGTGTGAGGAAAATTGCGCTATTAGCCGCGGCCTTCGCACCCGAAGATTTTCGAACGACAGAAACATGCCCTTCGAGAGACTCCTGCCCAACACTCAATTCGGCAGCTTCAACCATTGGTGCTTGGTCAGATTCGCCATTAAGCTTCGGGTGCTGCGCAACTGATTCGTCTCGCAATCGAAACGGGTTCGCGTTTACAATCGCCGAACGATCCAAAAGAAGTGCGGCAAGGGGAAAACGCTGCCGTCCTTTTTCGTGCGCATAAACGCAAACGTGCCACGCGACAGGACTGTGCACGCTATCGGCCCCAGCATCTGTAGCAGCAGCCTGAGGTGAAACGTGGCAGTGTCCTTGGCACTTGGGCCAGGCCGGGACGGCGATTTCTTCATTGTTCAGACCCAGGGTTACGTGACCAAGCCGTTTTTTGCGATGTTCCGTTGCTTTGCCGAAACCCCGAAATCATCCGGATAAGCCACCCAAATTACTCAAAATCGGCCAGTATCTAAGGCATTGATTAAAAGGCATAATGTGACTCCGTTCAGTTATTGCTACCACCTAACAACGGAGAACGAACATTGCACAAGACAAATTCCCCCCTCGTGGGGGCACCCGAACCACCTGTTCCGAAGCGTTCAAGCGCCGCGGGAATCACCTTACGCCCGAAGCAGGCTCTTGTTGGCGGCACATCAGCGATCGCGCTCGCCGCCGAATGGCACCCTCTGCGAGTAACGACCGACAAGTTCGCCGATCAGGCTGTCGGCTATGGCATGCTGCCGCCCACCATTCGAAATGTGAAACTGCTGCTCGACGCCAACCGCATTGCTGCTCGTTACAATGTCATCAAGAAACGCACCGAGATTGCGATTCCGGACCTCAAAGGTGTGATCGACAATGGCGACAGCGTATCCATTGCTCATGTCAAAAGCCTGATGGCCATGCACGGCATGCCGAACGGCGACGCCCGAGCCATTTTGGACGCCATCGCCAATCAAGAGGCGTACAATCCGGTGGCCGACTGGATCGATGGAAAACCATGGGACGGCGTTGATCGCTTGCCCGATTTCTATGCCACAATTGCTACGGTCGCCGACTATCCCGCCGAACTGAAGCAGGCGATTATGTATTGCTGGTTGCTCAGTGCCGTGGCGGCGGCGCTAATGGTGTCAGGCTTTTCCACCCGACTGGTTCTGACGCTTCAAGGCGCGCAAAGCATCGGAAAGACGCGGTGGTGTCTTAGCCTTGTGCCCGATCCGATGCTGCGCGCATCGGTGGTGAAGACCGATCACCATTTCGAAGGTGGGAACAAGGATCACATTATCACCGCAATGCGCCACTGGCTCGTTGAGCTGGGCGAGCTGGAGAGTTCGTTCAGAAAAGACCAGGAGCGCCTCAAGGGCATTCTGACCCGTGACCGCGATGTTGTGCGTCCTCCTTATGCTGGGGTGGATTCCGAATGGCCCCGGCGAACAGTGTTCATGGCCAGCGCGAACGGCTCGGACTTCCTGAGCGACCCCTCCGGCTCAACGCGGTGGGGCGTGATTGCAGTCCAGTCGATCAACTATGAGCATGGCATCGATATGCAGCAGCTCTACGCACAGCTGGCTGTTGATTTTCGGGCGGGCAAGCCTTGGTGGTTCGACAAAGAACAGGAAGCCAAGCTTGAAGCCTGGAACGAACGCCACCAAACAACAAGCATAGTTCGTGACGCCATTGCGGGCACCATCGATATGGTTGGCGACAACACGCTCAAGATGCGGCGCATGACGGCCACAGAAGTGCTCAACGAAGCTGGCATAGACCATCCCACCCAAGTGCAGGCACGAGAGTGCGGTGCCATTCTGCGGGGCAAATTCGGACCGCCGAAGAAAAGCAGCGGCATATTCCGCTGGGAGTTGCCGCTCAGGAAACCGGCCGACGACAAAGACTTGGATGTTCCCCCAATTGGTCCGGCCGTGCCGACAAAAAGTAAGTTCGATTAATGGAGGGATGAA
>SDZD01000092.1 GCA_004172935.1 bacterium
ATTCCAGATGGTGCAGCGCTTTTATAAGCACCTGCCGGAACCGAAACCGCGCGCCCAGTACGCCAACCGCCGCGAGTTTTTCTGGCCCGACATCGACTCGACATTTTTCGTCGGCACCGCCGGAAACGGCGAGTTCGGACGCGGTTCGACTCTCTCGAACGTCCACGCCAGCGAAATAGGATTTTGGCCCGATGGCGAAGAAATCATGGCCTCGCTGCTGCAAGCCGTCCCGCCCCACGGCAACGTCTTCCAGGAATCGACCGCCAACGGCGTAGGCAACTACTTTTTCACCGAATACGAACGCGCCCGCAACAACCAGAGCACCTTCACCCCGCGCTTCTTCCCCTGGTTCGCCCACCCCGAATACGCCATCCCCGTTGGCGACCACAGCCCTGTCCACGAGACATCAAGCCAAATCGCCAACGAACCCCGTAGGGACATGGCCTGCCGTGTCCGCGCTGGATTGTCTCACAATGCCGACGCCCCCGATGCGCAACACCCTCTCGCGGACATGGCGGGCCATGTCCCTACATTTACAATTTCATCTTTGATAGGGCCTCTCGATGCCGAAGAACAATCCCTGCGCCGAAACCACAATCTCACCGATGCCCAGCTGCTGTGGCGTCGCCAGAAAATGCGCGAACCGGGCCTGCGCCACAAATTCAAACAGGAGTTCCCCGCCACCGCACAGGAAGCGTTCCTGTCCTCCGGCACCCCGTACTTCGACCTCGAAAAACTCGATGCCCTCGCCCGCCAACTCGAAGATTCGGCGTTCGATGCCCTCCCCCTCGATGTCCCCACCATTTACCCCAACCTGCGCCGCCAGCGCGCCGCTCTGCAACTGTGGGCGCTGCCGCTCCCCGGCCACACTTACGTCATCGGCGCCGATACCGCCGAAGGCATCGCCACTTTCGGCGACCACGACTTCGACTCCGCCTCGGTGTGGGAGGTCGGCAGCGGCGAACAGGTCGCCCACCTGCACGGCCACTTCGACACCCACCTCTACGGCTTGCTGCTCGCCGAACTCGGCTTCTGGTTCAATACCGCCCTGCTGGGAATCGAGCGCAACAACCACGGACACGCCGTTATCAACGCCGTGCTGCATACCGCCCACTACCCCGAAGCACTCGATAGCAACTCGACCGGCCTTTACCTTCATCAAGAGTTCGACGAAAAGCGCCAACCGCGCGAACGCCGCCCCGGCTTCCCGACCACCAGCGCCAGCAAGTACCTGATTTTGGACGAACTGGCCTCCGCCATCGAGATGGACGAGTTCCACCCTCGCAGCCGCGCCCTCGTCGCCGATCTGATGCGCTTCATCCACCTCCCCGGCGGCAAAGCCGGTGGCGAACCCGGCAGCCACGACGACCGAGTCATGGACGCCGCCCTCGCCCGCCGAATGCTCAACCTGCGCCCCCGCCCCACAACCCCTTTCTTCTTCAATGTGGGGTGACGCAACTGCCTACATATTCCCCGTAGGGGCAACCCATGTGGTTGCCCATCATTCCGGTTGCTCGTTTCTGGCATAGGCGTGATGTACGAGCAATTCCAGCGATGGGCAACCACGTGGGTTGCCCCTACGAAAATCACTCTTCTCTTCAAAAACCATGCGTGACCTCCCCAGTCCATTGCTCGGCTTATTAGCCCTGCTCGCCCTGCCACTAGTCGTGGCCCTGTATGCCACCCTGCTTTTCGCCCTGTGCGCCCTGGCCCGCCATTCCCTCCACTACCTCTTGACTCTCTAACCCATTCTCCCTCTGTGCCTCTGCGCCTCTGTGGTGAATCTCACCCTTCCCCCCAATAATGCCCAATCCCCTCACCCTCCTTGGCGACTCGCTGAAAGCCATAGCGACCTCGCAGCGCCTGTCGTTCGCTCCCTCGACGAGCGGCATGGCGCCCTCCAATGCGTGGCTGGGTTCGTTCCCCTCCGGCGCCAAAAAAGATTACGGCGCCCTTGTGGGCGACCCGCTGCAGAATTACGTCATCGCGGCGGCGGTCAACGCCGTGTCGTTGGCTCTGCCCGACGCCCCGCCCTACCTCGAAAACCTGCAAGACGGGCGCTGGGTCCGCATCGACGACCACCCGGTACTGGGATTCTTGCGCCAGCCGCACGAAGACCTCGACGACGCCGAAGTGTGGAGCCTGACCAGCCTGTACCGACTCACACGCGGCGAGGCGTTCTGGATTTTGCACCTCAGCGACGCGGGCCAACCCACCGAAGCCGTGCCCTGCGACCCGCGCCGCGTGCGCGTCATCGGCACCCGCGACGAACTCATCTCCGGCTACGAAATCACTACCGAAGATGGGCGCCTGTTGCCTTTCCCCAAACAACAGGTTATGCACTTCCGCCACCTGCCCGACCCGAACAACATGCGGCGCGGCTGGACACCGCTTTCGACCGGAACCCGCCATCTGGTCGGCTCCAACGCCGCCTCGACCTATCACACCGCACTGCTGCTGAACGGCGCCGTGTCGTCGTGGCTCATCTCGCTACGCGACAGCGGACAAAACAACGTCACGCCCGAACAGTTCCAGACCTTCATCGACGCCATGCGGAGAAAATACAGCGGCACCACCGAGACATCGGGGGGAATCGACGGGCTGAGCCTGCCGCTCGACATTCACCGCATGGCCTATTCGCCCGACGAAATGGCGATAGATAAGTTGGTCAACTACTACGAGCAAACCCTGTGCTGCCTGACGGGCGTGAGCAAAAAGCTGCTCGACCTCGGCTCCGACGCGACGTATATGAACCTGCGCGAAGCCATCTCCGACTTCTGGGAGCGCCGCCTGGTCCCGATGCGCAACAAAGACGCCCGCGCCCTCACCAACCAACTGCTCCCGCTGTTCGGCCTGTCGCCCGCCCAGTGGCGCGTCCAATTCGACTTCTCGAATGTCCCCGCCCTTCAAGAAAATCAGGACGCTCTCTTCGTGCGCTGGCGCGACCTCTATAAAGCGGGCGGCATCGACCTGTATACCCTGCAAACCAAAATCGGCCTCCCCACCGTCCCCGAAGAGTACAAAGAACGCTTCTGGGGCACCCCACCCAAAGAGGAAGGTGAGGAAAGCCCCGAATCCATCAAGGGCCTTGGCGAAGCACTAAACCGGATGTTTCATCGCGGCAAAACAACAGCCGAAACCAATTCTGGAAGTTTTGCCCCCTTCAGCTTTTCCGACGGTCACGGCAACTCCACCCTCGAACGAATCAGAGAAGGATTGGAAAAATCAGACATATCGAAACAACAAAGGGACTTATACCGTGCCCGAATGCACGAAGTCATGTCGAAAATGCCCCCCGAAGCCCGACGCCTTTTAGATATGAACGTGAAAGAATTCAAGTTCTATAAAAGCCTTGAACACTTGGGCGCCGCTTTCAACAAAGATAAGTTGTACGGAGCGTATGATAAGGAAATCATTCATGTGGATGGCGGCAAAACCCCGGAAGAAACCGCGAAACACTATGCTCACGAGTTAACTCATGCTTTTCACGGCAGATATGGCACTTTGATAGACAATGAAAAATGGAAAGAGGCATGGAGACGTGAAGCTCCACGCCTGAGAAATTGTCCCCCAATTTGGCAGAATGACCCAGCCGAATTTTGGGCAGGACTGGGCGAACATCTTTATACGGGAAGGCATGGCTTCACACCCGAAAGGTTTCGCTCACTTTGCCCAATGGCTTATGCATATTGGAGCAAACTTGGATTGATACCGGAGGAATCCCAATGAGAATTTTGAACAAAGAAGAGTTCCCCGAATTTTGGGAACGTAGAGAGTCAGAGTACCATATCAATGACCCCGAAAAGGGGTTATATCTGGACATAAAAGCAGAAGAAATCACAGGAGAAATTACCAGCGTGGACGAGATAGAAGCAAAACTCAAGGCGACTCAAAACCAGGCTGACGCCCCTGCTTCTTAACCTCGAATACGTCCTCTCCCCCATGAAATCCGCTCCCGTCCGGCGCGAGGAGTTGTTGCAAAATCTGGTCGAGGCGCGCCAAAAAGCCCGCGTTTCCAGAGCGCGCGTCGCGCGTTGGGCGGGCTTGTCGCGCATGACGATCAGCCGCATCGAAAGCGGCCAACAGCCGCCCACTCCCCACGCCCTGCGCGCCTACGCTCAAACCTGCGCCCTCGACACCAACCAACTCCTGCTCTCGTGGGGCATCGTCCCCGAAGAGGTGCTGCTACGCCTCCAGCAAAACCCCCATCTAGTAGCAATCATTTTAAGCTCTTAGCTGTTGGCTATTAGCTTCTAGCTGCTCACCGAACTCATATCCCCCAG
Source organism: bacterium (assembly GCA_004172935.1). Lineage (GTDB taxonomy): Bacteria > Armatimonadota > Abditibacteriia > Abditibacteriales > Abditibacteriaceae > Abditibacterium. The sequence continues at coordinate 4,284 of SDZD01000092.1, forward strand.
CTTCCAGCAAGGCGCTTTTAACCCCATGAGTGGGCTAAAAGCTAACAGCTAAAAGCTATGCTTCAAGTTTCTCCCCCATTATGTCCCATAACTTCCCCGACGAGGAAGCCTTTTCTGGCTATCCCTCCTATGGCGACGCGAGTTGGCTCGAACTGCGCCAGCTCGCCCAGCGCGCGGGCGTTTCGACCGAGCATCTGTGCCAAACCGTCGAAAACACCACCCACTTCGCCCGCACAGGCAAGGCGGTTGAGGCTCCCGAAGACGACCTCGAAGCCGTCATCCGCACCCTGGCCGCCGACCCCGATTTCACCGACTTCGACCTCGAAGGTAAAAGCATCACTGAGTGGCATGAATGGCAACACCACCGCGACGAATTTGGGCGTTTTAGCGATGGGAGTAGCAAAAGAGACGGAGTCTCAAGTCCTCTTATACCAACAAGTTCATCCCTCCTCTCATACAATCACACAACTGAATTGCAGGAGCTGCACAGAGTACATAATGTTCTCCAACAACTCTACCCAAAGCTTACGAACCGATGGAAAGGTGAGTTGGAAATTTATCCACAAAGCCAGATTCTAGCCAGTGGACAAAAAAGCTGGGAGTGCCAAATCATTCTCGCTCAAGACTTAATGAACCAACCCGTCAAAAAGCTCTGTGTCCAAATCCACGAAGGTTTCCACGCTCTGTCCCCGACAACGAAAGAAGAATATGCCAGGGCACCCAAATGGGAAGAGGGGGCAATTGAAGGCGCGGTACGAATCCATCGCACCGAAGTCGCTCGCCAACTGAGGATTGGTATCTCACAATCAATGTTTGAGGCACGTGATAAGAATCACCCTTACAATCGCTATGTAGACGCATTGGAAACCATGCGTAATGCATTAGGTATTGGCGATGTACGCGGGTTTTACGACCATCTTATGAGCATACCTGCAGACAAGATGGAAGACTACATTCTGTCAGAAGCCTCGCTTCTAACTGGACGAGAAAAAGAGAATTTCCCTCGCCGTTTTGCGGTCGCCAAAGCAATATTAGAGGATAGATTTAAACCATGAATAGAGAAGATGTACTCAATGCCGTTCTCTCGGCTCGAACTCGCGAAGAAGTCGCTCAAGCGCAAAAAATGAGGAACGAATGGGTGAAGTTACATCCAGACGACGATGAGATTTTCGACGCCAGCGAATCCTTGGAAATGCTGGCTCAAGCGCAAGCTCTTATAGATGCAGAGAAGAACTCGTAGTCAAGCTAAAATCTCAAAAATCCCTCCGAAAATTCCGTTTTGTAACTTACTATGTTACATCGAGGTAGAGTAAAATAAGAATATGGGCTTTTCTGTTAGCCCAATTCCCCGGTGGCTTCCTCGCCACCATCCCGACTCCCTTTATAAGAACCCCATCCCATGTTTGACGACACCCTTTTGAGTTTCGGGGGGCACCTGAAAGCTCTGGGCGAAGTGGGGGGCAAAGCGCGCATCGGCGGCTATCTGGTCGTATTCGGTTCGCCCTCCGATACCGATTTAGTGGGCGATTGGTTCTCGCCCGACACCTACTTCGGAGTCCACGAGGGCAACGGCGCCGACACCATGATTCATCATGGATTGCCGCTCAAAGCCGATACTCCATCGCTCGACTGGACGCGCGATAAGTTGTTGGCCCCGCTGCAAACCAGCCGCGATGCCATCGGCCTCTTCGCCCAGACGGTGTGCGACCTTTCGGACAAACACGAAGCCAAGATTTACGACCTTGTGCAAGCGGGCAAGCTGAAATGGTCGAGCGGTGCCGCCGCCCACACCGTCAGGCGCCGAGGCAACCGTAAAAGCGGCGAGATCGTGCGCTGGCCCATCATCGAAGGCTCGCTTACCCCCACCCCCTGCCAACTGAGCGGCACCGGAGTCACCTCGCTCAAAGCCTTTTTCGACTCCAACCTTTCCCTCTCCCCCGACATCAACCTCGTGGATGCCCAGCTCGATCTGGCATTGCTGGAACTCAAGCTATTAGCTGTTGGCTATTAGCTTTTAGCGACCGATGAACACTGGCGAGAGCGAATTTTCGTAGGGGCAACCCACGTGGTTGCCCATCATAAGAACTGCCCGTACATCGCATTGATGCTACAAACGAGCAACCGGAATGATGGGCAACCACGTGGGTTGCCCCTACGAAAATTCGCTCTGCCGCGTTGCGGTTAAAAACAATTCCATCACACCCCACACAACCCCCTCCAAATGATCAACCTCCAAGAAAAACAGCGTGAACTGGCCTCCAAGCGGGCCGAACTCGAACAGCGCATCGAGAACATCAAAGGCGCGCCCGAATCGCAGCGGGTCGCCTTCAAAAATGGCGAACTGCCACGCCGACAGCACGAAATCAAGATGCTGTTCGACGACCTGCAAAGCGACGCCGACATGCTCTCCTATCAGGAGCGCAACCGCGCCGAACTGAAAAGCGCGCTCGCCCCTCACCGCAGCGGCTTGTTCGCGGCCACGACGGGCGGTAATGCCTTCGATGCGCGTTCGCTGGGCCAGCGCTTCGTCGATAGCGACGCCTATAACGGGCGCGGCGGCGACACCAAAGTTCGTCCCATCGAAGCCAAATTCGATGGCATGAACGTCAAATCGTGGCAGGATGGTGCCTACGATAGCAGCGCCGCCATCAAAACCACCGCCTTCTCGACGACAGCGGGCTTTGCGCCCTTCATCCCACGCTCGGATAGGGTCGTCCCACTGGGCCAAATCCAACCCGTCATAGCCGACCTGATTCCGCAGGAGACCACCAGCGTCCCCGGCGGCAAATACATGGTCGAAGAGGTCTATACCAACAACGCCGCCATCGTGCCCGAAGGCAGCACCAAGCCCGAAGCCGCGCTGCGTTTCCGGGAGCAGCTATTCAGCATGGCGAAGATCGCCGTCACGCTGCCTGTCACCGACGAGCAGCTGTCCGACGTGCCCCAGGTGCGCGGCATCATCGATAACCGCCTCGCCCTCATGGTTCGCCAGAAGGAAGACGGCTATTTGCTGAACAACACCGCCATCAACGGCTTCGACGGCTTCTTGCAAAAGACGGGCGTACAAACGCGCGCTATGGGCACCGACCCACTGCCAACCGCCGTTCTCGACCTGATGACCAGCATCGAATACGAGCCGGGCTTCGCTTCGGTAACGGGCCTCATCATGAACCCGAAAGACTGGCAGGGCTACGTGAGCTATCAGCTCTCGACCGGCGCCTACCTCGTCGGCAGCCCCTCGGACGCCGCCATCACCACCATGTGGGGAATGCCCATCATCCGCACCAACCGGATGCCGCAGGGCAAGGCCCTGCTCGGCGATTTCCGCTCCTACTCCGAAATCCTGCGCCGCGAAGAACTCTCCATCCGAGTCGGCTACATCAACACCGACTTCGTTGACAACATTCAGCGTATTTTGGCGGAAGAAAGGGTTAGCCTGGAGATCTTCCGAGCGTCTGCGTTCGGAATCGTGACGGGAATTAGCTTCTAGTTGTTAGTTATTAGTGGTTAGTTTTTAGTTTGTTCAGGCCCCCGAAACGACCTTTGGATAAACGCCAGAGGAGTCGTCCCTGTAACAGAAACAAACTAATCACTAACAACAACCCGATCAGTTTCTAGTTGTTAGTGGTTAGTTTTAGTTTGTTCAAACCCTCAAATACTCTCCGCTCTAACGCCGACAAATAAGCTCTGCAACAAACCAAAACTAACCACTAACAACTAGAAACTAACCACTCAAAATCATGGCTCTCATTCCCATCAAGAAACTCGTACCCGGCGCTTTGAGCGCCCACCAGAAGGCCGCGCCGACTTCGGCTTCTTTCGTCGGATTGGTCAAAGGCGGCGTCGTTCACGACACCTTGAACGGCACCGTTTCGGTCAACACCGGAACTGCCGCTGTCCCCAGCTACACCGCACTTACCTAACAACTTCCCAGTTCGGTGAGAAACCAAAAACTAACCACTAGTCACTAAAAACTAGCGACTCAGAACCATGTCCCTCATCTCCCAGCAAACCCTGTACACCGACCTCGACCCAACCGGCGTGGTCGTGGGCCGCGTCCTTGAAGAAGGCGACCCCGAAGCCCGCTTCGTGTTGTTCGCGCAAGGCTCGCCTATTCCCGAAGAGCTGGCCAAACGTTATCACCTCAGCGACCACGAATCCGTTTCGCAAGTCGATGAAGCCGAAGCCCGCGCCGACCTCGCGGCCACTAACCGCCAAACCTACGCCGAGAACGCCCGAACCCTCGGCGGCGCCTTCAAGGGCTTACCAGAATAAGTTTTTAGTGGTTAGTAGTTAGTTTTTAGTTTGTTCAAGCCCCCAAATACTCTCCGCTCAAACGCCGAAAAATAAGCTCTGCCACGAACTAAAACTAACCACTAACCACTAAAAACTAACCACTCTTCTCCATGTACCCCACAGCCGAACATCTCGAATTGGCGCTGAAAAGCAACTCGATTTGGCCCGATGACGCGGCCAAACAAGACCTCGCGCGTTTTCAGGCCGCCATCGCCGCACAGGGGGCAGCGGATCAGTGGGAAAAGCTGACCGGCTGGTCGCCCTTCGTTGCGGGTAGCATCTCGACGCGCGCCTTCGACCTGCCCGATTTCGATGGATTTTTGAACCTGCGCGGCGGCGCCCTTTCGATTGAATCGGTGACGCTGCGTGGGCGCGTTCTGACAGCGGGCCGCGACTACCTGCCACTGCCACGCGCCGCCGTCCAGCGCGGCGAGGCCATCACCGGAATCCAGTTCCGCTCGCTGTATTCTGGGCACAATAACTGGGCCTTCGGCGATGGCGCCGAATACCCCGTCCTCGAAATCAGCGCCCGCTGGGGCCGCGTCGCCGAATGCCCCGGCGATGTTTTTCTCGCCCTGCAAAAACGAGCCATCGCTACCATGATGGACCTCATCGAAAACCAGCAGTCAATCGCCTCCATCTCCCAAGACGGCTTCAACAAACAATACGATATTGTCGGCGTCAGGACTCAAAAAGACATCGCCGAAACCGGCGACAAAGACTTCATAAAAATCGTCGAAGCCTGGAAACGGGTAGCGATTTAATTTTTTAACCGCCGAAATCATGGTTGAGATTTCCCGTAGGGGCAACCCACGTGGTTGCCCATCATCTCAGTTGCCCGTTTATGGCACTAGCGAGATGTATGGAGAATTCTCACGATGGGCAACCACGTGGGTTGCCCCTACGAAATACATGATTCACCCGAAATTGGCGTTTTGACAGCGTCCATCAGCGGTAAAAACCACCAACTCCCACTCGCCAATATCCCCCAGAAATGTCACTCCAAAACCTTCTCGCCCTGCCTTATGGTGGTGTGGCAGCAGCAACGGCGCTTAATCTCAGCGAGTTGCTGGCGCTGCCCTACACCGGGAACTCGCCGTTTTCGCAGGGCCTCACCAGCGACGATTTCCGCGTGCTGGTGCGACAGTACGGCGAACGGGTGCGTTGGCTGCGCGCCGCTGAAATCCCGACTGGGCCAAACGGCGAAAGCGCCAATTCAACGGGTAAGGTCTTCATCGAACAGCCGTTGCCCGATGAGGTGCGTGTCTTTCTTACGCGCACCAATCGCGACCTGCAAAACACCGATTTCAGCGTCCTCAGCGCGGGCAGCACCCAACTCTCGTTCCTGCCCGACGAACTCTCCCCCCGCCGCGACGACCGCTTCATCGCCCTCGACCGAGCCTTCGCCGCGCGCCATACCTTCACCGCATCGGGCACTTCCTTTGATGCGCTGCCCCACACCGACATCGCCGCCCTCGAAGCCGTGTTCGCACCCGGCCAGCGTCTGCTTCCCACGCGCTACGAGGTAGCGCAAAGTGGCATCCACTGGCTGGGGTCACCACCGAGCGGAACCATAGTCGCGCTCTACACCTACCGCCCCCACTTCGAGTGGCTGGGCGAAGACGACCACAGCGCCCCCAGGGGAACCAACGCCCAAAGCCTCCCCAACAGCGGCCCCCTCCGCCTCCTCACCGCCCGCGAAGAGTAGCTGCCAATTCACGGCATGACGTTCCATTCGTAGGGGCAATCCCACGTGGTTGCCCATCATTTCGGTTGCTCGTTTGTAGCATCAATGCGATGTACGGGCAGTTCTTATAATGGGCGAACACAAGGTTCGCCCCTACAAAGGTAAATCCCTTTTCTCAAAAATCCCTCTGTGCTTCTTATGCTCCTCTGTGTTCTCTGTGTTTAATCAAAAACCAACGCAATGCAAGAAACCCCCAACCCCACCCTCGAAGAATTGTTCGACCTGGAGCCTCTGGTTAACGGCGACATCGGCGCCGCTCAAGACGAGTTAGTGCGGCGTTTGCGCCTGTTGCTCCCCGACTGGATCGACGCCAAAAACGAAAGCAACGATTGGCCCTACGAAATCCCCGAACTCAATCCCGAAGATATTACGCTCGCCCCTGCTGTTTTACGCGACGAGCATATCGGCAAAGTTCTGGTCAGCGTACAGGTCGAAACTACGCCCGAAGGCATTGGCGGCGCCTTTCGCAATCAGGCGCAGGTTTCCATATTCTGCATCGACGCGCGCATCCAGAGCGGCCAGCAGGTGCGCATCCACTGGCGCCGCACCGAAGCCATCCGCCTTTGCCTGTTCCCCTTCCTCAGCGGCTGCGTCAACGCGGCAGGTACTCGCGTGTGGCGCTCGCTCGTCCCCACCAACTACTCCCTACTTTCTGGCGACTGGGCCAAGAACTACAGCGGCACCATCGCCAACTTCCAACTCATTCAACCACCGACGCAAAGTTTCTAGTTTCTAGTGGTTAGTTTTTAGTTGGGCTTTCTCCCCCCTGTCAAAGCCACTCTACAGCAACTAAAAACCCACCGAACTAACCACTAAAAACTAACCACTAATTACTCCCAAACCCATGTTCATTCCCGCCCATGATGCCGTCGTGCTGTACGCACTCGAAACCGCCTCGATCACCGAATCAACTAACGGCACCACACCCGCCAATTTGCCGACGACTCCCACCCCGCTCGGCGTGTTGGGCTACACCAACTTGCCCCAGACAGCGCGCGGCCTCAATAACTCGAAGGGCTTCGCCATCGGGCAGCAAGGCGCCGCCTACAACAAGCGCGGGCGCGTCGAACCCAGCGTCAGCCTCGAAATCCGCCCCGGCTCGGTCGCTGCTCTGGCCAACCTACTCCCCGATGAGAACGGCGATATTCCCTATTTGGCGATATTCATCGTCGTTAAAGGCAAATACACCGATGTCTACCGTTTTTGCAAACCTTCCTCGCTCGACTGGAAGTTCGGCGGTGGCGGCGATAGCGGCGGCGGCGAAATCTCTATCAGCGCCGAATTCTGGGCCACTGCCTATGAGTACGAAAACAACTCGGACAATACCCGCACCATCCCCACCTCCCAACTGCGCGCCCTCGGCACGCCATTGATGTGGCATGACGTGCGTGAGTTCTCCATCGGCACCATCTCCTACCGACAAGCCCTCATGAACCTGTCGGCCAAAGTCGATTACGGTCTGGAACGCAAAAACGAGCGCCCCAATTGGGGCGACAACAAACCGCTGTCGCGCACATCCTACGCATTGCTCGAACACCATAACACCGTATCGGGCGAAATCGGCCTCCATGCCCGCCTCCCCGAAACTCTCTTCAGTGCAGCCGCCAACGCGCAGAATTGGGGCGACATCGCCATCAACTGCTCCGACCCCGCAGGCAAAGGTTTCGCCCTCACCCTCACCAGCGCCTTCCCCTCCGATGAAAGCATGGGCGGCGGCGAATCGAGCGCCGAAATCGACCACACCGTCCCCTTCACCGCCGACAACATCGCCCTCAGCCTACTCAGCGTCCCAACTGGCAGCGGAAGCGGTTCTGGCTCTGGCAGTGGCGGCTAATAACCGCCACGCCCCCTCACCCAGTAAGAACCTGACAACTAACGCTTATCCCCCTGCTACATCCAGCCTACTCATCGAACCAGAATTACCGCGCTAAAGCAAGATATTCGAGTTCGATGAGCGGCTAAAAGCCAATAGCCAACAGCTAATAGCTTCAAAACCATGCCCACCCAGGAAATCATCCCCACCCCCGACGGCGGTTTCACCGTCGCCCCCGTTGCTCCTCCCATCCCAACTGGCCTTCGCAAGTCGTACTTCGCCGATGAAGAAGGCGAGGGCGTCTATCACTTCGCGGTGCGCCTCGATCAACAGCGCATCTACTGCCGCGAACTGAGCGAAAGCGCGCTCGACGACTACCTCGAAAAGCAGAACGCCATTGCTGCGCGCAACCAACTGCTACGCGCCAACCCCAACGCCCCCGAAGCCGAAACCATCGCGCGCGGTTTGCTTTCCGAGCAGCGCGCCCTCGCCCTTGAGGTACTTCAAAAAACCATCGTCGGCTGGGATTTGCCCATCCCTTTTTCGCCCGATGCCCCGGCAAGGCTCAGCATGGCGGCCCGCATTCAGCTCTCGACAAAAGTGGTTCAAGCCTCCACCTCAGGTGAAGATGCCGTCCCTTTAGCCGATGGTTCCTGAAATGCGCGCGCGGCGAGCGGCTACTAGAGTCCCCTCAAAAGCTCGATGAGTTCTACGATTTATGGGCCGACTACTGGCGCCAGAAAATCACCCCCGACCCGCGCGCCCACAGGCGCCTGCGCCGCTGGCGTAGCGTGATGGCGCTGTTCGAGCAGACATGGCAGCTGCACGAACTCGCCATCAAAGAAGCCCAACTCAAAAAAGGATTTTAAATTTCTATGGCCCCATTAGTTGCAGTCGCAGCCCGCGCGCTTCCCCTTCTCGCCAGAGCCGCCCCGGCGGCGGGCGCCTCTTCCAGCGCTCTTGCCGCACGCGCGCTGCCCTCAGCCACCGCACTTGTCAGCCTGTCGAGCAGCGCAGGCGCAGGCAGAGCAAGCGACAGGCTCTCCCGTTCTAATTCCAACAGCAAAGACGACTGCTGCTGCCCCTGCGAGGGTGGCAAAGGCGGAGGCTCTTCGCCTTCGGGCGGCGGGAGCGGCGGTAATGGAATCGCTGCCATCGCCGACGCCATCAAAACCGTCTCCGATTCCTTCACAGGCACAATTATCAATGCCGGACAAGCCTTTACCAGCACCGTCAACACCCTCGGAGCGGGAGCGAACTCGGTCATCGGCAACGTCACCAGCACCATCTCTTCAACTGTTTCGTCACTTGCCAAAGGCATCACCTCGCTAACCGCCTCGCTGGGGCCAGTGGGTGCTATCATTGGCGGCATCGCTTCGGCGGCGTCCGCAGTCACCAGCGCCGTTATGGGCGTCGCATCCTCTGTGGCAAGCGTCGTTATCTCCATCGGCACGGGCCTATTGAATACGGCGACCACTGTAGTAACAACGGCGGCTTCGCTCGTGGGCAACGCCGTTGGCATGGCGACGACCTTTGTGTCCACAATATCCGGGTTGATAACCTCCCTCAACGCCGGATTATCCGCTGTATTCTCCATCATCGGCACCTGGGCAACGGCCATAGCCGGAATCTTCGCAGGAATAGCAAACGCCGTCGGGACGGTCATCGGCGCCATCACCTCCATCATTTCGGGCATCGTCTCCACCATTACTTCGGTGGTCAGCGCCCTCACCTCGGCCTTCAAATCACTGTCCGAATCGCTCGGCGCCCTCGCGGGCATCGCGGGCGAAGCGCTCGGTGGCCTCATCAGCGCCATTCAGTCGTGCATCGACTCGCTCATTTCGTTCGCCCGCAATGTATCCAGCATTCGCGACAACACCGGAATGAGCCTGGCCTCCGCCGCGAATCTCACCACCGATCTGCAAGCGGTCGGCATTGCGAGCAAGGAGACGGCGCACATCTTCAGCTCCATTCAAATGAGGCCCGCAGTGTTCAACCCCCGCTCCAACATGATGGGATTGGCCAACGTCGACGATCCCAACTTCGCCGTCAACGAAGCGCGTCTCTTTCAGAAGTTGGTCAAGGAGATCGGCTACGTCGCTGCCAAATCACGTCTCGATGCCCAGTTCGGTGGCAAAGCCCCCGATTCGGTCGTGCATATGGTCAACACCGACCCGCGCGTACTGCAAGAAAACCTCGACTACGGGCGCAAAGTGCAGGGGCAATTAGGCATCGGCCCCAGCCAGATCAAAGCCGCCAGCGAAGATTTGCCGCTGTTGATGAACCGCATTGCGACCTTCATCGAAACCGTAAGAATCAAGTTCGCCGCCGAACTTTTGCCTGCCCTGGAAGGCGGCTTCAACGTCGTCTCCGGCATACTCGCCGATAAAGCCGGTAGCATTGCCGACTTGATTAAATCGGCGACTTACACCATCTTCGTCGATGGCCCCGACATCGCTGCCAACGCCGCTCTCACCGTCCTCGATTGGGCACAGGCCCTCTCCAATGGCTTTTTCTCCCTCGTCAACGCAGGAATCGCCTTTGCCCGCACCTTCATGGACGGCAAAGGCCCCGTCTTTGGCATGTTGGAAGCCGGTGCCAACTTCATCGACACGATAGTCGAGTTCGGTGCCAAATTCGCGGGAGGCATGTCGGCCCTGGGAGCCATCATAAAAACCGCCATCATTGGCGTTCTTATGGCGCTCCCCGGCGGCGTCCTCATGATGGCAAGACTGGGACTTTCTCTATCAGACATCGAGGATCCCACCAAAGCCTTCCAACGCGGCTACAACTCCGTTCACCGCAACACCGGACTCAACGATTGGCTGCAAAACACAAGGAAACAAATGCAACCAGCAGCCACGAAGGTACTGGATAACCTTGCTGATGGCTCCGCAAATGCTCAAAACACCTTCAACGCTCTCAAAAAAGATGGGAGCAATATGATTAACACCGCTCACGCAAATCTGGGCACCCACGACATGCGTGAGCAACAGATGAAAGATGCCGAAGCCAAGGCGGCCCAGGAAAAAGCGCTCGAACTCCAAAAGCAACAACTGGCCGTTTCCAAGCAACACCTCGCTGTCGCCAAAAACGCCAACAGCGACCTCGGCGGAGCCGGACAAATCATCGCCCGCATGGGTGCCTACCTCGCTCAGGACGCCTACCGCCTCACATCTCGCTAATCGGTCTCTAGCCCCACTTCCTCCACAAATTGATGTGCTGCCGCCGAAAAACGGCGGCAGCACATCATCATTTGGCCGCCGCTCGCACTTCGTCCAATCCTTTGCCGATAAGTTCATAGGCCTCTTTGTAGAAATCGACTCCCTGAAGCGCGATGCTATTGCTGTTCTCCCGTCGCGCCTGATCGAGCAAAGGCAACCCCTGCGCCGATTTCGCGAACGCCTGACGAAACAAAGCATCGGCACCAGAAAAGCGAGACGGCACCACTCCACGCTCATATTGGTCTTTGGCCCCGCCCCAATCGCGCGCCGCATGAAGGTACAAATCATCCAGCGTTGTCTCGTTGGGCGCGAGCGGCCTCAAATTACCCAGCATATCCTCGCAATTGCGCACCCATGCACGTTCTCCATCCAACAGCGGCCCCGCAGCGCCCCCAGCCGCTCCCGGCGCACTCGCCGCAGCTGGAGCCGGAGCAACACCGGGAGCCGTAGCCGGTGTATCGGGAATATCTTTCGCCAGCTTGTACATGTTGGCCGTCCCTTGCCGCGTATAAAGCAAGCGCTCGGTCACTTCGCCCGTCGAATCGCTCGAATCGCCGTCCTCCAACTGCGCCCGTTTGATTTGTCCCGCTTGTTCCAGATACGCGATAACACGATTCATCTCATCCATCATCGCCTGTCTCTTGGCCTTGATTTCAGGAGTAACATTCGTGTTGTTCGCCATGCCACTCAACCATAAAAGCATCGCGCTCCCCTGTCGAATCTGCGTGACCGCAGCATCCGCCTGAGAAGGCGTCAAAGCAGTCTCAATGGCTTTGTAAGCTGGCCCCAGTTGCGCATCGGTCACAGTCTCCACAGGCGCCAACACCTCTGGCTCAGGCAGAGGTGCCAGTTTCAATTTCGAGACATAATTCTGCCGGGAACACCCAGCCAACAACAGCATGGGCACAAGTACAAGGAGGGAAATTCGCATTGCCCCACAATTTTATCTCAACAGCTTCCCCACTCCTACACCCCAAAAAGTCATATTTCTTTTTTTTCCAGGTAGGTAAAACCCCGCATCGAAAAGCTCCCTCATGTCCTTTGCCATCTCCGACTACACCAACATCCCCAGTTCCGGCATCCTGCCCGCCGCGCTGGTTCCCGCCGATCAAATCTCATTCGCCTACACCTTCACCTACGTAAAGGATGTTGACCTCGGCGCCGGGTTACAGTCCACTCTCAGTGGTCGCGTCGTCCTCGAACTCAAGGACTCAGTGGGCAACCTGAAAGCAACTTTCGACTTACAAGAAACCTATCGCATCACTTTGCTCCCTGCCGCCCCCGGACTGGTTTTCTACGCATGGAACTGGGATCCGAACAAAGAAAAGTTCACCGCCACCGATGCGGCTGGCGCCCCACTCACCACCGAAGGCCAATTCTCGCTCGGCGTCATACCCGCCGGAGATAGCGATAGCAGCGACCGCAGCGCCCATATCACCTCCACCTTTTACTCTTTCATCTTCAACGTCGATGTAGACGAAGGCGACATCCTCAAAATCAAGTTCCACAACCTCAGCGCCGGAACAGTGGTATCCAAAGCCAGCCTCAAGGTCGCCACCCGTCCCGGCAACTCCAAAAGGCCCGCCATAGTCGATGAAAAACACGGCCAGCAACTCCGTCTCGACAGCACCCCCAAAGGCACCCGCCTCATTCGCAGCCGTCGGCTCGACTCCCCCCTCACCCTCGCCAAAACCGAATGGACCGAAAACAACGACGGCCTTGTGCTATCCAAACCTCTGGCGGGCGCTAACCTCACTCAAACCGAAGGCTCCACATTATATGTACTGGGCACGAACCAGAACAAAATGCTGCTTCTGCGCTCGCAAGATAACGGCAAAACATGGAAACAGATCATGAGCGAACCCACCACCCTCAAAATCCTCGCCGCCCTCCTCGCCAACGGTGGTCGCTACATCGTCTACGGCCTCAACACCGCCCAAAAACCCTCCTACGCCATCTTCAAACACGGCGAGGGAAAATGGACTCTCAGCGAAACCGGACTCTGCACCCTGGCACCTCTC
>SDZD01000004.1 GCA_004172935.1 bacterium
GTGCTGTTGAATGTGTTCTTGATTTTGTTGCCCAAGAGTGTCAAAACGCCGATAACGACGATAGCGATGAGCGAGATCAGCAAACCATATTCAACGAGGGTCTGGCCCTCTTCTTCTTGCAAAAACTGTTTGATCATGATGATTTTGTGTGTCTATCCTTGTAAATTTGCGCGTGGTTCGGGAGTTCTAGAGTTGAGTTGGCTTCGTTTTGCCCCCGGCCTTCTCTCGTCCGTTCCTCTCGACCTTGCTGATTACTATCTAGAAACATTCTTGCCAAATAAAAAATAATTTAGGGTCTACGAGAAGATCATCATGGAAGGGGGATTTTTACCTTGTTAATTGCTTGGTTTGGGTGTCGTGTTGTCTTTATCGCCTGCTAATAGGCCAAAGTAGAAGCCTTGCTGTTGTAATAGTTCGGTGTGAGTGCCTCGCTCGATGATTTGGCCCGCGCTTATAACCAGAATCTGGTCAGATTCGCGAATGGTGCTGAGGCGATGGGCGATAACGAAGCTGGTGCGGCCCCGCATGAGACGGCGCATGGCTTCCTGAATATTGCGTTCGGTGCGGGTATCTACGCTTGATGTAGCTTCGTCCAAAATCAATATGCTGGGGTCGGCGAGAATGGCGCGTGCAATGGCGATTAACTGGCGCTGGCCTTGACTTAAGTTGCCTCCGCGTTCGGAGATTGGGGTGTCGTAGCCTTGTGGCAGGCGATGAATGAAGGCGTGAGCGTTGGCCTGTTTGGCGGTTTCGGTTATTTCCTCTGCGCTGGCTTCGGGGCGACCATAGCGGATATTATCGGCGACTGTGCCACCGAAGAGAAAAGTATCTTGCAGTACGATGGCGAGTTGACGGCGTAAGCTCGTTTTCTCGACATTGCGAATGTCGTGTCCATCAACCAGAATACGCCCCGAATCTATGTCGTAGAAGCGCGTTAATAGGTTGATGATGGTGGTTTTTCCGGCTCCGGTGGGGCCAATGAGGGCGACTGTCTGGCCCGGTTCGGCATGGAGGGAGATGTTCTTGAGAATGGGAATGTCTTTGCTGTAGCCAAATGACACGTTTTCGAAGACGACATCGCCCTTGACTGGTGGGAGGGGCTGGGCGTTGGGGGCATCGTTTTCGGGAGTTTCGTCGATGACTTCAAAGACACGCTCGGCTCCGGCGATGGCGCTTTGGATGGTATTGTAGAGGTTGGCGATGTCGGTGAGGGGGCGTCCAAATTGGCGGGCGTAATTGATGAAGGCGGCGATTGTGCCGACCGTTGCCGCGCCGCGTAGCACCATCAAACCACCCAGACCCGCTACAAGAGCAAGTCCGGTGTTGTTGATGCCGTTCATAATTGGCCCGGTGAAGCCTGCGTACATTTGCGCCCTCGTCGCGTTTTCGCGCAGTTCTATGTTGGCGCGTCCGAACTCTTCGAGAACGAGGGATTCGCGGTTGTAGGCTTTGACGACGCGCTGCCCGCCGATGGTTTCTTCTATAAGGCCATTGAGGGCGCCTAATTTGGTTTGCTGGGCACGAAAAGCTGCCCTTGTGCGATTGGATAACCAACGGGTGAGGCCCAGTGTGAGTACCGCTGTGACGGCCATGCTGAGCAGAGCCAACGGGACGTTGAGTAGCAGCATGAGCGCAGCTGCACCGACTAGACCCAGTAGTCCGGATACCAGTCCCGTCACGCTATCGCTTAGCACTTGACTGACGTTTTCAACATCGTTGGTGAGGCGGCTCATGAGGTCGCCGTGGGCGTGAGTATCGAAGAAGCGTAGAGGCAAGCGTTGCAGATGGGAAAAGAGGTCGTGGCGAATGTCGCGTACCGCTTTTTGTGCTACTCCTGCCATGATGTAATTTTGTGCCCAGGTCGATGTGGCAGATAGGACGTAGACAAGGAGCATCACAGCACATACACGCGCCAAGCCGGGCAAATCGCGCTGCAAAATGTAGCCGTCGATAGCGCGTCCCAATAGATACGGCCCTAATAGGGTGAGTCCTGCTGAGGCAACGACGAATATTGCTGCTAATGCGATGGAAGCCTTCTGACGGTTCAGGTATCCCCAGAGGCGAACCAGTGTGGCGCGGGTGTTTTTGGCGCGCTTGACAGGTTCCATTGAGCGCTGACCGGGGCCAAGGCCAAAGCCTTTTAATACTGGGGCTTCGCGTGGCGCTTCGGTTGTTTGGCGATTGGGATTAGGAGACATGGGGAGTCACCTCGCTTGTGGCGTTTTCCTGCTGGGACTCATAAATCTCGCGGTAGACCGGACTTGATGTTAGCAAGTCCTCGTGTGTGCCTTGGGCGACCAAGCAGCCATCATCAAGAACGAGAATGAGGTCGGCATCGCGAATGGCGCTAACGCGCTGGGCTACGATGAAACGGGTTTGATGGGTGGAGGCTTGTGACAATGCGTAGCGGATGCGGGCTTCGGTGGCGACATCGACGGCGCTAGTGCTATCGTCGAAAATGAGAACCTGCGGTTGGAGAAGTAACGCTCTGGCGATAGCAAGGCGTTGCTTTTGGCCGCCGGATAGGTTGACGCCGCGCGCTTCGACGCGCGTATCGTAGCCATCGGGCAAACGCTCGATGAACTCCTGAGCCTGGGCCATATTGGCGGCTGCACGTACTTCCTCATCGGAAGCATTGGGGCGACCGTAGCGAATGGTGTCTCGGATAGTGCCGCTGAACAGGACAGTTTCCTGTAAGGCAACACCCACGACTTCGCGTAGCGCGTGTTCGTCCCAGTCGCGTACATCTATGCCATCGAGCGTGACGCGGCCTTTGGTTACATCGTAGAAGCGAGGTATGAGGGAAACGAGGGTGCTTTTGCCAGAGCCAGTTGCGCCCACGATGGCGATTGTCTGGCTAGGTTCGGCGACGAAAGAAATATCTTTAAGGGCCGGGTCGCCTTCGCCTTCATAGAAGAAACTGACGTTCTCGAAGGCGACTTTTCCGCGAATGGTATCGGGGCGTTGTGCGCCTTGTTTCGGCTCAATTTTGATTTGGGTATTGAGGATTTCGCCTATACGGACGCCCGATGCTTCGGCGCGCGATAGGCGAACTATGAGCATGGAAACCATCATCAGTGACATCAAGGTCTGAGTCAGGTAGTTGACGAAGGCGATGATTCGCCCCACCTCCATGTCGCCACCAATGACACGCACGCCGCCTAACCATAAGGTTGCAACTATGCCTGCGTTGAGGGCCATCATCATGAGGGGCATGGTGAGCGCGCCCAAACGAGCTGCTGTAATGTTGTTGTCGGTTAGCTGAGTGTTGGCGGCGCCAAAGCGTGTGTTCTCGTAGTCTTCGCGGGCGAAAGCTTTTACCACGCGAACGCCAGATAGGTTCTCTTGAACGATGGTGTTGAGGGTATCGAGGCGGCGTTGGACGAGGGCGAAAAGTGGGTATGTTTTCTGGATTATCCACACCAAAACCACGATGACGAAGGGGATGAGGGGGACGAACACCAACGATAAGCGAGGGCTGGTGATGACGGCCAGGATCAGGCTTCCGATAAGCAATAGCGGCACACGCACCATGACGCGCAGTAGCAACAGCACTACTTCCTGCACTTGATTGACATCGTTAGTGAGACGGGTGATGAGGGCGCCGCTTTCGAGTTGGTCGAGGTTGCCGAACGAGAGGGATTGGACTTTGGCGAACAGGGCACTACGGACATCGGCGCCGAAATTTTGGGCTGCCAAAGTGGCGAAGACAGTACAGGCGCCGCCCGCGAAGACTCCGAACAGGGCCAATAGAAACATGAGGAGTCCGGTGTGCTGGACTAGCGTGAAGTCGGAGCGGGTGATGCCCATGTCTATGATGCGTTGCAGTAGACGGGGCTGCATTAAGTCGGCGGCGACTTCGAGGCTCATAAAGGCAGGGCCGAGAATCGCCCATAACATGTAGGGGCGAAGGTAGTGAGCCAGTGGTCGCAGGGAGCGCATACGAAAAAGGTTTAGCGGTTTTAGTGGTTGCTGGTGGTAAAGACACGGTGGCAAACCGTCTGCCGCACTTCATCTTTGAGGATGTCCCTACGGGAGCAACAATGCGTGTTGCTTTCTCGCGGGCATTTACCGATGTGGTCGCATTTGGGGGAGATTTCGTCTCTTCTCTATTGTTTTTTGGTGTAGGCGGCGTGGACTAGCCATGCTGCTGAAGAGAAGAGTAGGCCCGCCAGGCATACTCCCGGCCAGCCGCTTCGGTTCCATGCAAGGCTGCTTGCTAGTGAGCCTAGAGAACCACCTGTGAAGTAGGCGACCATGTAGACGGTGTTGAGGCGGGAGCGGGCTTCGGGGCGCAGAGACAAGATGCGGGCTTGATTGGAGATGTGAGTACCCTGGACTCCGGCATCCATTAACAGTACGCCCAGAATGAGGCAGAAGACGTTGAAGCCGAAGGCCCAGAATATGAGGAAGGAAAGCGCGGTTAGGGCTGTTGAAAAGCCGATTACGGCGCGCGGGCCGCGCGCGTCGGAGCTTTTGCCCGCCAAAGGTGCTACTAGTGCCCCGGCGGCGCCGACCAAACCGAATAGTCCGACTGTTTGGGTGGAGTAGGAGAAGGGCGGCGCTTCGAGGTGGAACGACAGGCTTGTCCAGAACACCATGAAGGAAGCGAAGATGAGGCCGCCCACCAAGGCCGATTCGCGCAGACGTGGCTCTTCTTTGATGAGTCCCCACAGAGAGCGAATGAGGTCGCGGAAGCGGAGCTGCATGGTGGGGGCTATGTCGGGTAGGGTACGATACATGACGAACGCCATCAGGAGCGAGACGGCGCTGGCAAACCAGAAGAGAGTTCGCCAACCCCATGTGCCGCCAACGCCTCCGGCTACCACGCGCGCGAGTAGAATGCCTAGTAGTAAGCCACTCATGACGGTGCCGACATTTTTACCTCGTGTTGCTGGTTCGGACATCTGGGCTACGAGCGGGACAATGACCTGAGCCGACACGGTTGAAATGCCGATACCCAGACTGAGTAGTTGTAGCCAAGCCAGAGACGGGGCCAGTGCGGCTCCCGCTAAGAAGAGGGCTTCGATAATCATGAGGCCGACGATGAGTTTTCGTCGGCGCCATGCATCGCCCAGTGGAACAAGGAATAATAGGCCGAGGGTGTAGCCCGCCTGTGTGAAAGTCGAAACCATGCCCGCTTCGGCGGCTGAGACGTGTAGGTTGACGCGGATTTGTTCGAGTAGGGGTTGCGAGTAGTAGAGGTTAGAAACCGCGATACCACATGCACCCGCTAACAGTAAAAGGAAGTTGCGGGACAACGGTGTAGTTGCTCCCTGTGGGAGATTTTGAGCGGGGGATAATGGAGAATTATTGCCTACTGAATCGCTTTGCACAGAGGCAGTGTGCGCGAGGTGGGTGCCACTATTGCCTATGATGGCTCCCAGAGAGTGCTTAGCGAAAGGTAATTAAAGCGCTATATGAACCTCGGAAATCGAGACAATAGTAGGTGCACTGCACGCTGAATCTTGAATGTCGGTGATGGATAGTTCTTGATATATAGCCCATATCGCATAAACAGGATTTACTGTGGGCTTTGGCGAAGACTCTCATGAAAATCTCATTTCCCCACCTTATCGCGGGTATTGTTGTGGTGGTTGCTGCGAGCCATGCGCAGCCGAAAGTTGCTGCACCATCGGTTGACCCTCATGCCACTGAAACCACAGCTCAACGCGATGCGCGGATGAAGTGGTGGCGCGAAGCGCGCTTTGGCATGTTCATTCACTGGGGTTTGTATGCCCTTCCGGCGGGCGAATGGAAGGGGCGGCAGAGCGGAGGCGCCGGAGAGTGGATGATGCATGATTTTAAAATTCCGGTGGCTGATTATGCGACTCTGGCTCCTCAGTTCAATCCGCAACAGTTCGACGCCGATGCGTGGGTGAACCTCGCCAAAGCGGCTGGCATGAAGTACATCGTGATGACTGCTAAGCACCATGAAGGCTTTGCCATGTATCCCTCGAAGGCCGACCCGTTCAACATTTTCGATGCGACGCCGTTCAAACGCGACCCCATCGCTGAAATGGCAGCGGCTTGCAAGAAACAGGGACTCAAATTTGGGGTGTATTACTCGCAGGCGCAGGACTGGCATCAGCCGGGGGGTGCTGCTTATGATGGGCACTGGGACACTGCTCAGAACGGCGATTTACACGCCTATGTGCAAAAAGTCGCTGTTCCACAAGTGCGCGAACTGTTGACCAAATATCATCCGGCGGTTTTGTGGTGGGATACCCCTGTGGAAATGTTGCCGGAGGATATTAAGGCGCTTACAGCGGCTTTTGCTTCCGAGCCACAACTGATCGCCAACAATCGGCTCGGCAATGGTGTGCCGGGTGACACGGAGACTCCCGAACAGCATATTCCGGCCACTGGTTATCCCGGTCGGGATTGGGAAACGTGTATGACGATCAACAACACGTGGGGTTATAAGACCAACGATCTCAATTTCAAATCGAGCACTAGTTTGCTGCGCAACCTGATAGATATTGCGAGCAAGGGCGGGAACTACTTGCTGAATGTTGGACCCGATGGGCGTGGTATCATTCCCGAAGCCGAAGCGAAACGGCTGCAAGTGATGGGGACATGGCTGAAGACTAACGGAGCAAGCATTTACGCCACAACTGCCAGCCCCTACAAGCGCTTGCCTTTCGAGGGCCGCTGTACGGTGAAGGGAGACAAGATGTATTTGAACGTGTTCTCGTGGCCAGATGATGGGTTGACTTTAGCGGGATTGCAGACCGCTGTGAAAAGCGCGACTGTATTGGCGACGGGGCAAAAGTTGACTGTGAGCAAAGACGCCAGTGGCACGCTTGCTTTGAGCCGACCAAGTAGCCTTGATGCGGTTTCTACGACTGTTGAACTGAGTTTGGCGGGGCCTCCTGTTGTGGTCGAACCCGTTCCGGTAATACAGGCGCTGAATGGTGAGGAGTTTCGACTGGACTCGTCACTGGCGAAGCTGGAAGGCGGCACTATTTCGCTTGAAGGTGAGGAGGGGCGCAATAACATTGGCTACTGGACCAATATGAAAGACAGCGTTTCTTGGCGTATTTCGAACTCGACTGCTGGAGTTGGGGGATATTCGGTACAGCTAGATTACGCCTGTGCCCCTGGAAGCGAAGGCAGCACATTTTCGGTGTTGGTGGATGGAATCGATTCGGGTTTGACAGGTACTGTCGCGAAGACGAACGGATGGGAGGATTACCGCAGCATGACTTTGGAGGGAAAGCTGACTTTAACGACCGGATTGCATACCATTAGCATTGTGCCGAAATCGAAGCCAGGATTGGGTGTGATGAACCTGCGCTCGATGCAGTTGAAACTCGTGAATCGGTACACAAGGTGAGTGATGGTGAGTTGGGGGAGGGCGAACACAAGGTTCGCCCCTACTGGGGAGGGCTGCGCCTTAGATCGAGGTTTGGATGACTTGGCGTTGGGTGGCCGATTGTTTGGCGGCTTCGAAGACGGCCATTACTCGGCGGGTTTGTTCGGGCGGCGCCAGTAATGTGGTTTCGCCTGCTGCGGCCTGAGCGAAGTTTTCGTAGAAGCCTGCCCAGTTTCCGGCGAGTGTTGGCACGGTGCGGTCGACTTGTGGCCCTTTGAGATGGCCGAAGGTGACTGGGTCTTCCTTCGCGGTGGTGATGTCGCCTTTCATGAGGGCATTTTCTTGCGGGTCGAGGCCGAATTTTTGGAAGGTGGCTTTGGTGCCGCGCGCGTAGAAGCGGGGTTTGTCGATGGCGGCCATGCTGGATGTATCGCATACCGCTGTCGCTCCGTTTTGAAATTCCATCACCAAAAATGCCTCGCTTTCGACTTCGCTTTGGGGGTAGTCGTGGTGGAGTCGCAAGTAAATGCCTGTGACGGGTGAGGGAATTAGAGTCAGCATTTGATCGACGAGGTGGGCGCCGAGGTCGAGGAATTTACCGCCGCCGTGTTGCAGGGTGCCGCGCCAACCGCCCCACGGGCCGAAGCCGCCCCATGCCATTTCGAGCCAACGCAATTCGCCAAGTTCGCCTTCGGCCAACAGGCTTTTCAAGGTGAGATAGTCGCCATCGAGTCGCCTGTTTTGGAAGGTTGTCAGCAGTTTGCCGCTTTGATTGGCGCGTTCGATCATGGCGTCGCACTCGGAGAGCGTCAGGCACATCGGCTTATCGGTCACGACATGTTTGCCCGCTTCGAGGGCGCGCATGGTGTAATCGAAGTGGGTGTCGTTGGGAGTCGCCAGCACAATGGCGTCCACGGTTGCATCGGCCAAGACTTCTTCCAATGAGTCATAGGCTTTTACGCCCAATTCGGATTCGATTTGCGTTCGTTTTTCAGGGTTGCTGGAAGCAATGCCGATGAGTTCCAAATTGGGGGTATTGCGGATGAGGGCCGCGTGGCAGTAGCGGCCCCAGCGTCCAAAACCGATGATGGCGATGCGTGTGGTTTTCATTGAAGGGCGCCGATGGCGCACCATAAAGATTAACCCCCATTAAAATGGGAGGCTACAAGTCGCGTTGCGACAACTGTCCACCCACGCGGACACAGCAGGAGCGGCTACGCGCACTGGATGGGTGGGGATCAGCCTTTTTTCTTCTTCTGGTTTTCTGCGATAAATTTGCGGGCGTCCTGGGCGCTGCTGCCTTTGGGGAAGCGCTTCAGGTAGGCTTGCCATGCTTCGACGCCTTTGGCGGGGTTATTCATGGCGAATGCCCATAAACCGCCCTGGTTGAACAGACTTTGTTCGTGGTTGGGGTCGAGGTTTTGGGCGATTTTGTACTGTTCGAGCGCCTGTTTCGGGTCGCCGTTGAAGCGCATGGCGTTGCCGAGGTCGGTACGCACATCGGGGTTGTCGAATCCGCTGGCGATGACCAGGCGGTACTGCTCGATGGCCTGGGGCCATTGTTGGTTGTCGTAGAACTGGTTGCCCATCGCCAGAGATTTCTCGGCACTGGCGAGTTGGTCTGTAGAGGGCTGCATTGGGTCGGGAGCTGAGGTCGCTGCAGGAGTTGCTGATGTTGCGGCCACTGCGGTGGGTGGGGTGTTTTCCTGCTTCCACCACAGAGTCCCGGTGATGCCAGCACCCAGGGCACAGATGGCAACTATAGCCATTAACAGCGGATTACGATCTCTAGAATTCATTGATGCCAAAAGTCTCTAATGTATTGAGTCTGAGAGAATACTTCACTTCGATATGAGAGTTTTGTAGTAGGCGGCTTCTTGTCATACGATGATGACTTCGACGCCCAGACGTTCGAGTTCGGCGCGCGCTTCGGGAGGGATGTTGGAGTCGGTGATGAGGGTGTCGATTTCGCTGAAGGGGACGACTTTAATAAAACCGGAGCGCCCGAATTTGCTGGAATCGGCCATAAGAATGACCTGACGGGCGGCGCGAATCATGGCGCGTTTGACGCCCGCCATTTCGAGCGAGGTGTCGGTGAGGCCATGTTCGACATCGAAGGCTTGGGCGGCGAGGAATACCTTGCTGACGAGAAAATCGTTGAGGCTGCTTTCAATAGCTGGGCCGTGCATGGAGGCGAGGTGGCGATAGAAGGTGCCGCCCAAGACCTGTAATTTGGCGTTAGTTCGGGTGCCGACCTGATGGGCGACATTGAGGGCGTTAGTTACGACTGTCAGTGGGGTAATGTCGGTGAGGTAGGGCACCATTTCGACGACGGTGGTTCCTGCGTCGAGCAAGATTGTATCGCCCGCGCCAACCATTTTCGCTGCCGCCGCACCAATGCGGGCCTTCTCATCGACGCTGATGAGGGCACGAGCCTCGTATTCGAGCAGTGTGGAGATGATAGGTTCGGAGTCGATTAACGTGATGGCACCGCCCCGGTCGCGGGTCAAGTGACCTTCGCGTTCCAGTTGCATCAAGTCCTTGCGAATCGTGACTTGAGAGACGCCGAACTTGGCCACCAATTCATCGACTCGCACGGCGCCCTTTTGCTGGATTAGCTCGGCGATCTGGGTGCGGCGCTGCAAGGTCATGGCGCGCAGGGGAGTTGCGTCGAGCGAAAAATCGCTGGGTTCGGAGGTCGGCGAAGTCATGGATTCAGAGTTTGGATCGGTTTCGAATGCAGAGCAATATAATGAGAGATAAAACAAAGCGAAAGAAAACGAAAATAAATATTGCTATTGGAGAAATGGAGTGGTAAATTGGAGGGAACTCAGGAAGCAAGAAGGTTACTTTAAGTTTCGGAACGTAAGTGGCGAGTTCAAGCGTGCGGGCTTTCGTTTCTCGCTGTATTGATGCTTGCTGCAGAAGAAGTTACCTTTTTACTTCTCACCATATGTTTCTCGCTTACTGCACAGCGATTTTTAAGACGAAAGCAAACGAAAGTCATTGTCTCTTCATGAAATACCACCTCAATCTCGCCGTTGCGCTGGCCGTTGGCCTTATTGGGGGGCGTTGTTACGCTGCGAATGACATAATCGTCGGGGATTTTGAAGGGACTCGATTCGAGAACTGGGTTGCGACTGGAACTGCTTTTGGCAGTGGTCCGGCGCTCGGAAATCGTATCGGGGAATTAGAAATTGGAGGGGCGCGCGGTAATGGGGCGGCCAGCAGCGAACTTGAGGGCGATAAGCCGATTGGTACTTTGACTTCTGCTCCTTTCAAAATCGAGCGACGCTATCTTTCGTTTGTCATCGGTGGGGGAGGCTACGAACACCATACCTGTCTCAATTTGCTGGTGGGAGGCAAGGTGGTTCGGAGCGCCACCGGATTCTATTCTGATGCTCTTAGTCCCATCAGTTGGGACTTGAGCAAATTTCAGGGCCAGTCGGTGCGAGTACAAATCGTCGATGAGGCCAGCGGGCGATGGGGGCACATTAACGTGGATCACATCATCCAAACCAACACACCCGAACGTATGCCAGTTACAACACAACCGCTTTATCAGGAAACCTTCCGTCCTCAGTTTCATTTCACGGCTCGCCAATGGGCCGTCGAACGGCTGAACCCCGGCCAACGGCAGGATGGATGGCTTAACGACCTCAATGGCTTGGTGTATTACGATGGCGAGTACCATCTGTTCGTCCAGCGCTGGAACAAGTGCTGGATTCATGCTGTGAGTCGCGACCTCATTCACTGGACTGAACTTGAACCCGCCTTCTGGGAAGAAGAATTGGATAGTGGGGTGCAGTCGGGGACTTGCGTCATCGACTACGAGAACAGTTCGGGATTATCGCCGGATAAAAATACGCCGCCGATGGTGGCGTTCTGGTCGCGCAATGATAATCGCAGTCACGCGATTTCGTACAGCCTCGATCATGGGCGAACATGGAAGCATTACGATAAGAACCCGATTCTGGTGAAGCCGGAGCGCGACCCGAAGGTGTTTCGGCATAAGGCGTCGGGCAAATGGGTGATGATTATGTACGGAGAGGGCATGTATCACGTGCTGACCTCGAAGAACTTGTTGGATTGGACTGACGAGAAAAAGCCCATCTCCGACAGTTACGAGTGCCCCGACTTTTTCGAGTTGCCCATTGATGGCGACAAGGGCAAAACCAAATGGGTGCTGGTGCGTGCTGATGGAAAATATTCGTTAGGGACTTTCGATGGCACGCAGTTCATTCAAGAGACGCCACAGTACGTTTCGGATGCTGGCCCCCATTTTTACGCGACGCAAAGCTGGGATAATACCGACACAGGAGACGGGCGCCGTATCCAAACCGCCTGGATGCGCGGGGGCACTTACCCCGATATGCCGTTCAACCAACAGGTGTCCTTCCCTTGCGAATTGACGCTGCGAAGCACACCGAATGGGCCGCGTTTATTCCGCGAGCCGATTAAAGAAATCGCCACTTTGCATAAGAAAGAAGAGAAGTGGGCGAATCGGTCATTGAATGATGGGGAAGAACTCGATTTGAAGCCGACTGGCGATTTATTCCACCTGAAGATGCAGGTGAGCATTCCCGAAGGCTCGACGCTGACTCTCAATGTGCGTGGTGTTCCGGTGGTGCTGACGCATCAATCGGTGGCGAATGGAACCGACCCGTTGGCGACTGTGGGGGAACTGAAGACCGTTGAAGTGTTGATTGACCGTACTTCGATTGAGGTGTTTGGTAATGCGGGCGAAGTTTCGACTTCGCGTTGCTTTTTGCCGGGGCAAGAGAGGCTGTCTTTGAAGGTGACTGGCGGCAAAGCCACGATTCAGGCGCTTTCGGTATTCCCGTTGGAATCGGCGTGGAAGGGTAACAAAGTATTCGGCGCGACTTCGAGAGGAGCCGATTAAAGGGGATTAAACAGCAAAATGGCCGAGGGGAATTTCCCCTCGGCCATTTTGTGGTATTGGTGGTTTAGCTGCTCTTCACTGAAGTTTTAGGAGCGGAGGAAGCTGTGGTGCCCAGAGTGAAGTTCGAGGACACGGTTTTGGTGTTACCTGCGCGGTCGGTGGCGAGGGCGGTGATGCTGTAGCTACCCGTTTTCAGGTCGTTTCCTGTTGGTAGGGGAGCAGAGCGTGCCCAGCGGTTGTTCGAGACGGTGGTGGTGAGGTAGGTCGCTGTGGAAGACCAGGCGGAACCCGTCCAGTAGAGGCCATCGGCGGTGCGGCGTAGTTGGGCTTGCACCGAAAGGATGCCACTGCCATCGGCTGCTTCGGTGACTGCGCCACCCAGCGAAGGCAAGGAGGTTACTGTCGAGCCGCTTGCGGGGGTATCGACTGTCAGTGTGGCAGGTGCGTTGGGATCGACCCAGAAGGAGATCGTGGTGCTGGTGCCTGTATTGCCCGCTGCGTCTTTGGCTGTTGCGCGCAATGTGTAGCGTCCAGCAGGCATGGTCGGGAAGGTGAAGGTCCAGCTGTTGGTGCCCTTCACTGGTTCTTCGTTGGCAGCGGTAGCGCTGGTTGTCCATGATGTGCCACCGTTCCAATAACCAGCGGCAACGCCTGTTACCGAGTTGGCGTAGCGGTACAGAAGGCAGGTGACGCTTGTGACGGTGGAGTCATCGACCACTTTTCCGGTGGCGGTGGTCAACGAGCGGGCGGCACTGGTGTTGGTTGGACTGGCGATTGTCACCGTTGGCGCTTTGCTATCGGCGGCGTAGCAGCTGACCTCGAAGTCGGTTGGAGTCAGCGTGGTATCGTAGCTGATGCCCGCGACTGGCGACTTATCGACGAAGTTCGCGAAGGTGCCAGCTTTGGAGTAGTAGGTGAACAGCGTGTAGACATCGCCATCTTTGGGAACATAGTTGTTCCAGCGGCTGATGTTGAGGGTGCCGCCGAGGTTCGCGGAGCCGTTGACCAGAATCTGGTCGTAGCCGCTACCTGGGTTGGTGCCGCCCAATTCCATATCGAGAACGCCGCCCGATGTCTGGGTGAAGTTGCCGTTGATGGTAATGGTGCCGGGCGAGTGGCCGGGTTTCAGGCGACCTGCGGTGTTGATGACGTTGCCTTGAATGGTGCCAATGCCATCGACAACGCCGCCCAGCACTTCAAAGGTGCCAATTGGCAACAGGCCCAATGGGTCTTCGACGGAAAGGGTGCCGCCTTCGAGCGTTGTGGTACCGCTGATTTGCTTGCAGCCTTTGCCTGTGGGAACGCAAACGTGGAGGATGCCAGTTTCTACGACTACTTGGCCGTTGTTGGTCCAATCGACTTTGAGGGTGGCATCGCTGCCGCCCGCTTTGATGATCTTGCCAGAGTTGTTCAGTTTGGGAGCGATACCAGTGGAGGGGAACATCAGCGCGTCTGAGTCGAGGGTGAGGGTGGCCCCGGTGGCGTTTACGATGTCGCCATCGAGCAACGTTTGCGCGCCACTGATGGTCATGTCGCCTTCGTTCGTAATGGAGGTGCCGTTGAAAAAGCGTCCGATTCTGGAACCCGTCAACTGGACAGTTCCGCCCACGCGGTTGACGAGCGAGTCGAGGTGAACAATGGAGGGGTCGGAAAGCGCTTCCTTAACGTTGCCCTGAAGCAAGTTGCCCAAAAGGCCGCTGAGGCCGGACACAAGGGAGCCAACGGCGCTTGAGGCATTGATGGACAGCGAGGCGCCCGTCGCGTTCTCGATCTTGGCGAGTGTCAGTGAACCCGTCGCGTTGATGTTGAGGTTCTGGGTATTCTTGATGTCTTTGAAGGTGACGACGCCATCGGAAAGAACTTGTGTCGAACCCGTATTTTGAATGGAGGCGAAATCGACGCGGCATCCCGAAGCAACGCGGGTGGTAATGTTGCCTTTGTTGACGATGGGGGCAAAGACAACTGCCGGAGTTGTGCCTGCGACGGTGGCGAGCAGGTTGGCCGCGTTAATATCGTAGTAGGCAGACGCGCCTGCGGGAACTTCAAGGATGCCCAGACCTGTGAACAAGCCCCCGGAAGTGGTGATGCCCGTAACTTTGATCTTGCCAGTATTTTTAATTTCGGCGCCTGCAGAGACAGTCAGGTTAGCGATTGTTGTGTCGAGGGGAACTAGAACCTTTTTCTTGAGGCCAATGATAACGCTGTCTGCTGGGCCGGGAACCGCGCGGGGGAACCAGTTGGACGCGGTATTCCATGAGCCGTTATCAGCTCCAACCCATAATAAAGTGTCTGCGTGGGCAGACCCTGAGACGGCCAAAAGTGCGCCTGAAACAAGCGCGCCGCTCAATAATTTTTTAATCGTAGGTACCATGGGGTATGTTTAAACTTTAAAACGGAACAAACACGATTTTGTCCTGATTTCAATTGCGTGCTATTCAATTAAATTGCCATTTGCGAGGGGTTTTTCACAAGTTTTTATCAGCTAAATCGCTTTGTTTTTATGGCTGTGATTTCTCGGTTGGGACGACGCGGATAGGGTTGACCTGAACGGGAAAGACCTCGTCTTCGCTGGAATGTCCACGGATTTGAACACACCGCGCATCCTCAATATGAACCCAGGTTGGAAAGTTCGATTCATCGCAAGCAGCACGGGTGGCGCTTGAAATGAGAAGTGTGGTGCCGAGTTCTTTATTGAGGTCTTGCAAGCGGGCGGCGAGGTTGACGGCATCGCCGATAACCGAGAAATCGGCGCGAGTTTCCGAACCCATGTTGCCGATAATCATATTGCCAGTTCCAATGCCGATACCAATGCGGATGGTCGGTAAGCCCTCGCGTTGCCAACGCTCCTGAAGTTCGTCGATGCGCTCCAGCATTTGGATCGCGGTATGGAGTGCGGCAGTAGCATGGTCTTCGGTTTCGAGCGGAGCGCCGAAGATAGCCATAATGGCGTCGCCCATGAATTTATCGACCATGCCGTCGTGGGCAAACACGACATCGGACATAGCCTGGAAGTAGTCGTTAAGGAGTCTCAGTGTCACGCGCGGAGGAAAGCGCTCGGTGAGTGCTGTGAAGCCGCGAATATCGGCAAAAAGTACGGTCGCGTTCACTTCTTCGCCGCCGAGAGCGCAGCGTTCGGGGTGGCGCAGAATGAAATCGGCCACCGAAGGCGAAACGTAGCGCCCCAACAAACCACGCACATACAGCTTCTCGCGTTCTTCCCACACTCCGCGCTCCAGAAAGACAAGCAGGGCACCCAGAGTAATGGTGACGATTGGCCCGGTAGTGTGCAGAATGAGGCCATGATAGACGAAGGCTTCGATTTCGAACAGTACATAGGCAATGGTTAACGCCACCAGAGCAAATGCGCCCAGAAGTGGTGAAAAGCGCGATGCCATCAATACTGTCAGACCGCAAAGCATGGCGATGATGGCAAACGCGACCATATCTGGAACATCCCATGCAAGTGGATGATCTCCACTTTGGGCCATCAAGACCGAAGCGATGGCGTTGGCCTGAATCTCGACGCCGGGAAGAACGCCTACTGGTGTGTTACGGAAGTCATTCGAGAGTTTTGTTTCATCGCCAATAATTACAATTTTATCTTTGAAAAACTTCTTGTAAAAAATATCTGACGCCGCTCCTGCCACGATTTGCTCGAATCGCACCCTCGGAAAGTCGTTGTCGTTGGCGTCGTTGGCATCGCTCAGGTATTGAATATTGAAGGTATCGGGTAAAGATAGCGAACCGCTGCGCCAACCTGTGGCGGTGCGGATGAGGGGTTTACTGTTTTTATCGGCTGCTAGGACAGCCTCGACACTAAGCGCCGGAATGACCTGATTATTGACTGTGTAGGCGGTTTTGATGCGTCTCACGCCACCATTGCCACCATCTTGCGGAGAAAGGATATGGCCGATTTTGGGGCTGGCTTTGAGCAATTGGGGTAAAGGGAGAGCTAATTGTGGGTTCTTTTCGTCCTCATTTTCTAACAAGCAGGCCCAGACCGCCGAACCGCCTTTTTTCCCTGCAGAGTGGATAAGCTTTTCATCTACAGCTTTATCGCTAGGGCGTTTGAAGACGATGTCGTAAACAACCGATTTCACCCCGGCAGCTTTTAGGTCGCTCAGGACCTTGGCATGAGCAGCACGTGAAACGGGAGGGCCTTCGAGGATGTAGGGGTTATCTTGGTTGAAGGTATAGTCCGAGATAGAGACTATGACAATTTGTTCACGAGCTTTTTTGCCTAACTCAGCGTTGAGTTGCGCTGACAAGCCCACCTGCATCTCGTAGAAATATGAGTCGAATGTCGAGAAGCCGACGCCCCGTACCTTGCTCCAATCGAGAAAGCCGCAGAGCAGTGAGATAGCTAACCAGATGAGCCAGAGCCTGACTATTCTGCGGCGTTGTGATGATTGTGCCGAGGGCAGGACTAAGCCGCCGACTGCGGGAGATGGCGATGAGGGGGGAGAGGCCATAGTGGTAAAGGCGCAGTTTAGAAGCGGCGGTTAAAGCCGATTTCGAGCTGGCGCCGTCCGATGCGATAGCCCGAAAACGCGAGTTGCGGGGTATCGAACACGTTGCGGACTTGCAGGAAGAACTCGCCGCGCGCCGAGGCTTCGCGGGCCAGTCGCAGGTCGAAGTACGTTTTGGCGTCGAATCGTCCACGGGTGATTTGGCCGGGGACATCGGCAAAGAAGGAGCCGTTGTGGCGCATGGACAGCCCGACTTTGAAGCCGCGCGAGTCGATGTAGTTGAGGCCCATTGTAGCCAACAGCGATGGCTCGTAGGGAGCGCTACCACCATTGAAGAGCGAACCCGCCGAAGAGTTCGAGGTTTGGCGCGATACGAGACTGAAGTTGCTGTAGAGGCCCGAAGCCAGGCGCTGTTCGACGCGAAGGCCGACGCCATGCGAACGCCAGTTGGCGACGTTGAGGACAGGGGCATTGGCGGCTGAAAGTCCGAGTCCAAGGCCGAGTAGGTCGCTGCCGCCAATGGAAAGCTGGTCGGCGCGCGAGGCAAAGGCGAAAGCCTTCACGAAGCCGTGATTGCCAATGGAGCGTTCCATGTCGAACTGCGCGACTGAGAGGGCATTGGGCGTGCCGAAGGGCAGAGCGCCAATTTCAGTCGAGGTCAGGGTATCGACGGGAGCGAAGGTGGCAGTTGTGGCATCGGTGGTTTGGCGGTTGAGCGACAAACGCAGCGTGGTTTTGGAGTTCGAGGCGTAGGAAGCCACCAACGAGGGCAACAACAACGTCGAGTTCTTCGATAGAATGCTTTGGACTCCGTTTTGGCCGGGTAAGACGAGGTTCGATTGGCCAGTGCGGTTCAGGTTTTGGAGGCGCAACTGTGACGACAACTGCCAGCGGGCGCCGGGGCGGGCCATGAGTTGTACGTAGCCAGTCGCCACACGGTCGCGTTGGTCGGCTGTGCGCTGTGCAAGGCCCGTGATGGGGTACTGCAAGTCGCGGCGCAGATTGAACGAGGTATCGGCGAAGGCCATGCCGAACGAGAGGCGTTGGCCGCGCGAACGCTCGCCAAGCCTTAAGTCGAAGCGCGCTTCGGGCATCAATGCCGAGGAGCGGAAGTTTTGTTGGCTGGTTGGCAGTGCCGAGGTGGAGTCGATGAACGAGTCCATGTTCGGGTCGCGAGTCCAGGCGTTGCCACGGTTTGCGAACAAGCCGAGCCACAGTTCGCCGCGCGAGCTGGTTTGGCGACGCATGGCGAATTGGGCTTGACCATAGCCGAAGGTCTGGCGGTCGTCGGAACTGGGCGCCAAGTCGGAGCCGAAGAGGCCGTTTTTGGTGGATGTGCCGCGAACTGTCGCGTAGAAGTTCGAGGACGAGTTCGGCGTATAGGTGACGAACGCTGATGTGTCGCTCGATTTAGCGTCGGCGTTCTGGCGAACACCATCGGTTCTATCGTTGTTGTAGTAGCCGATAGCGTTTAACTTGCCGTCGTTGGCAGTTACGCGCTGAGTGACTGCCAGACCACGCGAGCTATTGGAGCCTGTTGTTGGCAAGACCTCGGAGTTGATGCCACCGCGCAGCAATTGACGGGATAGCGACGGATCGAAGAGGAACGCCTGTGTATCGCTGCCGACAGCCAAACGCTTGGCGGCGCCGGGGCGGGTATCGGCGAAGTCGCCCAAGCGTGACAATGCGAGCGAGTTTGTTGGGTCGCGCACGAGGGCCTCACGGTAGGCGCGTTCGGCTTGAGTGCGGAGTCCGCCGAATTCGTAGGCCAAGCCCAGAATGGCGCGAGGCTGGCCGAGTTGTGGCGCAAGGTGAACAGCGGCTTCGCCTGTCGCGATAGCTTCGCTGAGGCGGTTATTATAGAGCAGGGTACGCGCTAATTCGGATTGATACAGCGCGTTGGTAGGCTTCTTTTCGGTGGCCTGACGGAAATAGCTTTCAGCCTGTTTATAGGAGGCGCCTTCGTAGGAAACCAGACCAAGCGCGGCCAGCACTTCGTCGCTTTGAGGGTAGCGCGGCAACAAGTCGGTGAGCAGGGTCACGGCCTGTTTCGATTCGCCAGTTGCGACCATGACATGGGCAAGGGCTGAGGCCGAAGGCAGGAAGTTGGGAGCCAATTCAAGGCTGCGGTTCAAGGAACGGCGAGCATGGCTGTAGTCGCGGCGTGAGGCTTGAGCGACTCCCAACAGGTAGAATCCCTGTGGCAACATCGGGTCGAGGGCCACTGCCTGAGCTGCTTCGCGTTCGGCGCTGGCGACTTCGCCACGAGCGAGGTCAACCTGTCCCAGAGTGACACGCGCGGCCACGCTCTGCGGATTCAGTTCGACAGCGCGTTTGGCCTGAGTTCCAGCTTCGCTCAAACGGTTGTTGAAGAAGTAGGCCAGGGCCAGGTTGCCGCGAGCCAGACCCGAATCGGGTTCCAACTCGACTGCTTTCTGGGCGGTTGGCATTGCTGCCGTGTCGCCGCGATCTAGTTGGGCTAATGCCAACCATGCCAGACCCTGATAGCGCCAGCGTGAAGTTGACTGGGATAAGGAGCGCAATGAGCGTGTTGCCACTTCATTTTGACCGGCACGAAGTGCAGCCACACCACGAGCCAACAGCAGTTCTGGTGCGATTTTGTCGTTTACCGTGGTGGCTTCGGCATTCAGGGCGGTGTTGGCGAGAGTGGCACCTACGCCTTTGGAAGGGGTGGTATCGGCCCATGTCAGAGCGGCCTGAGGGCGGTTGTTGAAGAGTTCTAACCACGCCATTCCGGCGCGTGCTTCATCCTGGTTGTCTTCGGCGTCGGCGGGCGAGGGGGCCGTTTCGAGCGAGGCGTTGGTTAATTGGGGAGTGCCCGTCTTGGCGGGAGCCGAACCCAGAGCTAATGTGAATGCGGTGCGGGCTTCTTCGGGGCGCTCTAATTGAAGCAGAACATTGCCGCGACGTACTGCCAGTTCGCCGCTGAGTTGAGGATCGTTGGAAGCCAGAATAGAGGCTTCGGTGTATTGAGCAAGCGATTCCTCGTAGTTGCCCATATCGAACAGAGCGTCGGCTAAATCGCGTTTCGCTTTGGGGTTGTTCGGCGATTGAGTGGCAATGGTGCGGCGCTTTTGCAGTTCTTTCTCGACTATCTGACGATTCAGCGACACGTAGAATTGTTCGCGTGGGAGAACGGCGTGGTCGAGGTCGAACGACCATGAAACGGTAAGGCCCGCGTTTTCGATGGTGAGTGGTTTGGTAGGGGCCTGACCTTCGTTGGCGATGCTTTGCTGGTTAGTTCCGACTGTTACGGCGCCGAAATCGTTATGAAAATCGACGGCGCCCTCGATAACATCGAGAGTCGAGGACTTTTCTGTGGCGACGAGGCGGATTTCGGTTCCCAGAACGCCCAGCGCGGCGGTGCGCGTTTCGAGGACGTTGCCGGGGCGAAGGCGCGCCCAGATTTCGCCGCCGAGAACGCGAAGCAAGTTGGCTTTGCCGCGTGCGGCGGTTGATGACTGGATTTGAACAGCCGTGTTTTCGCGGAGCCTGACCTGTGCGCCGTCTTGAAAGAGCAAGGTCAGTTTGGTGCTGGCGCCAGTGGCGACGATGTCGCCCGCGTACAGTGCGCGACGAAGGCGCAGGGCTTGAACAGCATTCGCATTGGCTGAACGAATGGTGGCTGCACCCAACAGGGTTTGCACAGTCGCCATTGGGGCTTGGCGCGGCGAAGCGTCGCCCAGTTTGGGGGCGGCGAAGGCTTGGGTTCCGCACGCGCTCGATAGTAGTAGCGAAGCGCTCAGGCAAAGACGTAAGGTTTTGTTTTTCATTGTGTCGAGGGGCCAATGGCAACTGGTAAGCGGTCAGTGGTTGTATTGGTGGTCAGGCGCTGCAGCACCGAACCATCAAGGCTGGCAACATAAATTTCAGAGTTGCCGTCGCGTGGGGAAGAAAAAAGGAGGCGCCCATCTGGGGTCCAACTGGGGTCGGAATCACCGGGAGAGGAGAAGGGCAGTGGTTCGGGGGAAAAAGATGCTACCGGCGAGGTGTACAGCTGAAAATCGCCGCTGGCATCATCCACATAGGCAAGTGTGGTTCCGTCGGGTGAAACCGATGGAAAGTACAAGTTGGAAGACGTATCAGAAAGCTCCTCATGGTTGCTCCCATCGGTGTTGATACGTGCGATTTGATATTTGGCTCTGGAGCCAGATTGGCCTATGTTCCGGGACGCATACACGACACGGCCTTGTGGATCGAACGTAGGAGTGCGGGCGAACTCGCCGCTAATGCTCAGTTGGCGGGCATTGCTGCCATCGGGTGAAGCGATGAAGAGAACGCTTGAAGAACCGCCAGTGATTTGACTCCACACCACGAACCGACCATCTGGACTCATTGCAGGTGAGTTGTCTTCGCGCGAATTGTCGGTGAGTCGCGTAAGTCCTGTGCCATCCGATTTGATTGAATAGATTTCGCTGGAAGCAAACAAACCGTTCGCTGCATAGGAAAACACCAGTCGCGTCCCGTCCTTGCTCCACGAGGGCGAACGCTCGACTCCGGTGTTTTGTGTGATGCGAACCTGGCCCGTACCGTCGCCGTTCATGACGTAGATATGGAAGCTGCCGTCACGGTCGGACATCCAGGCAATACGTCTGCGCGCGGCTGGCACTGTTGTTGGTGTTGCGGTCGGGTTAACCTGTGGCCCGCCGCCACCGCCACCGCACCCTGCCACGAAAGGAACGATCGCAGCGAAAGCAGAGAAGGCGAGCAAACAGCGAGAAGGCCGATTTCCAGTGAAGAACATCGCGTTAGTAATGCCGTTCTAACTCCTGCGAGACACAGAACAGGCCAAGCTCTCACGAGACACTATTATTGCCGTTTGTTGAGTGGGATATTAATTATTGGGGACTGTTTTTAGCAGAAAAGTATCGAAATTGCCGGAATTTACCGAAATGTTGGAGCGCAAATACTTTTCTATGCTTTTTGCTGATGAATAAAAGCACAAACGCCCCCTCTCAATTGAAAGGGAGCGTTCGTTTGGGGATATATTTTGATTTAGCCCCCTCCGCGAGGGCCACCTCCTGGGTTATCAATTCCTGTATCATCAATCCCAATTGTGTTCATAACAACTGTGAATTCACTGGTGCGAACTCCTGGACTTTGTAAGCTAGGTACAAAAACCCCTGGTTGCAATGTATTCTCATCGAATGCGGTCATCAGGTATTCGATCTTGTATGTTCCAACTCCTAAATCGTCAGCCAAATTAGAAGATAGATGAGTAGTACTCGTTTCTGCTTCACCGACTTCTCCCAACGGAGGTTTAGGAATATGAATTACCTCGTCAGGTAGAGGCATACCTGCATCGTCCCGACTAGGATATGTTCCATCCGGGTTCTTTTGGTAGAAATACAGGTTGGCTTTCACGAGGTACGCTGCGCCATTTACAGTGGCTTTTCCCTTTCCCGAAAAATTGATGTGGACTGACGTTGCAGGGGGTGTGATTGTAAAAACTGTCCCATTCGCAGGTACAAGATCACTGTCTGTGATAGTGAAGATGATACGAGGATTGGGGTCGGGTTGAGCGTATGAAAATTGTGGCGTTGCTACCAAGAGTGCGAAAAGTGTCCCCGTTTTGTATAAAGTGGAGAATGGAAAATTTTTCATATAGTTACCTGAAATAATTAAGTGCTGCACTAGGACGCGCTGACTGATGGCTGGGGGAAATTGATATTCGTGGAAGATGGAGCGAAGGCTGGCACCGCATTTTGTGTCAAATGTCGGATTTCTGGGTCATTGAGGTGATCTGGGGCACAAATGATAAAGTTTTCTGGTGTGAGGTATAGTTCACAACCGACGGAATGAGCGAAGGAGGCGAGGGCATCTCCCCAGTTCACATCTTGTAGATAAAAAGATGTTGTGGAATTCTGAGCTGCTATGCTCACTGGGCCAAGCACTTTGGGAAGAAACTCATCTTTTGGCAACCTATATGGATCAAGAGGCAGGCTAATAAGGCCTCCGAGACGAGCGCCTATGCCAATAGCAGTAAGGCTGATATTGGCGACATCAAGGATGGTTTTGCCCTGTGCGTTAGGTTTTAGCAGGGCTTTAGCCTGTGGTGTATTGGGGAGTGTTGTTGAAGTGAGGAGTACGCCATAGGGCTGGGCTTCCTTCTTTTCTTTGTCTGAGAGAGCTTTTTCGGGAGCGATGATAAGTTTAGAAGGCAATACGTAAAGTCTTGCTCCTCCCATTTTGGCGAGCGAGTCGAGCATTCCCGCTAGAGGGGCGTTTTTTACATCGAATGACACGAGTTGAGGCCGGATTTGGCGACACTCTACACGGCATGTTTTATCTGAAGCGCTCATCAGAGCATCCAGTGCTGATAGGAAAGATGCTCCCTTAAATGTCACGCTTACCTTAGTTGTAAGTACTTCGGTACTTTTGGAAGGGGCATGAGCATAATCCAACGTCATGTTACTTAGCCGATACTGATTCAGTTTGCTGTCTTTTGCATAAGTACCTGGTTGAAATAGGTGCCCTTGTTGGGTAGGTTCAGCATGAGCGCTGGTGAGAGTGAGCAAGAAAATGGGAACAAGGCTGAAGGAGCCAGTCCTTTTTATACGGCAGAGTGTTCTCATCAGATGATCTGGTCATTATTTAAGGTGTGCTTACTTAAATGTGACTACGATGCAATTTTATATGAGTTTCAGTAGTACATACAAGATAATTGTATGTAAATTTTGTAACATTTATAGTCGGATGGAAAGTGATGATTATTTCCACTCTGTTTCATAAGTAGGTGATAGGGTTAAATTTTATTCAGAGGCGCCTATGCCGATATTGATTTGGTAGATTTTGCTGGTCCTACTTCAGATAACAAAAAACCGCCCCTCCAAATTTGGAGGGGCGGTTTTTTCGGTTGGGCCAGAATTAGGCTTGGCCGACTTCGAAACGGACGAAGTTTTCGATGGTGGCGCCAACCGATTTAGCGATTTGCTGAACCGACTGCTTATCGTCTTTGATGAACGCCTGTTCGACCAGAGTGTTCTCTTTGTAGTACTTGTTCAAGCGGCCTTCGGCGATTTTGTCCTGCATCGCTTCGGGTTTGCCTTCTTCGGCAGCCTGTGTGCGATAGATGGCCTTCTCTGCCTCGACAACGTCGGCGGGAACCGAAGCGCGGTTCAGGTAAGGTGCGCGCAAAGCGACAGCTTGCATCGCGATTTCGCGAGCTGCTGTTTTGGCTTCTTCGGTCGAAGCGCCTTCGGCGACGACGATAGAGCCTTTGCGACCATCGGAGTGGACGTAGGTACCGATGACGCCATCTTGCGCGCCCAGAAGAGCGATGCGCTTGAGAACGATGTTTTCGCCGATGGTGGAGATTGCTTCGACAATCAATTCACGAACGGTTTGTGCATCGTTGTTCAAGGTTTTTGCTTCGAGCAAGGCTTCGATGTCGCTAGAGCCAAACAAGGCGGCGTTGCGAGCGAGTTCGCTGACCAATTCGCGGAACGATTCGTTCTTGCCCACGAAGTCGGTTTCGCAACCAACTTCGATGATGGCGCCCGAAGCGCCGTCTTCGGCAACGTATACGCCGATGGCGCCTTCGTTGGCTGCACGGTCAGCTTTCTTGGTAGCTCCACCGATGCCCTTTTCGCGCAAAAAGGTGATAGCTGCGTCGATGTCACCGTTGGTTTCGACGAGTGCCTTTTTGCAGTCCATCATGCCCGCGCCAGTCATGTCGCGGAGTTTCTTTACGTCTGCTGCGCTGATTGTAGCCATTTCAATTACTCCTTGTCTGTCTATCTGTCACAAAAAGAGGGACATGGCATTCCACGTCCCTCAGTTGAATGCGTGTTAACGCGATTAAGCGTCGGCTGCGCCGTCTTCTGCTTCGGCAGGGACGCTGGCGGAAGCCGCAGCTGCGTCGAGGTCTACGGCCAAAGCCGCATCGTCGGGCAGAACGTCGAGGCCAGCTTTGGCACGCGACGAAACGTTGATGTTGCGAGCCATTTCCTGCTCGAAGACATCTTCATCTTCATCGTTGGCAACTGGTGCGAACTGCACGTCGGTTGCACCGGCGAAGTCGATTTGTCCGCCGCCGAACGAAACGGCTGCGGCCTGACCGAGCTGACCAGCGCGCTCTTCGAGAACGCTTTGGCGCATGGTGCGGCCTTCGTTGATGGCCTCGGCCATCTGGGAAGCCATCAGCTTAACGGCGCGAATGGCGTCGTCGTTGCCTGGGATGACATAGTCCACTTCATCGGGATCGCAGTTGGTGTCCACAACAGCAACGATGGGAATATCGAGCTTGCGGGCTTCTTTGATAGCGATGTGTTCTTTTTTGCAGTCGATGATGAAGATCACGTCGGGCAAACCGTTCATGGTGCGGATGCCGCCCAGGGTGTTGTCCAACTTGGTGCGCTCTTCCATCACGCGGCCCTGTTCCTTTTTGACCAACTTGGCGAGGGTTCCGTCCTCGATCATGCGGTCAATCTGGTTCAAGCGGTCGATGCGCAACTGAACTGTGTTCCAGTTGGTGAGCATACCGCCCAACCAACGATGGTTGACGAAGAACTGTTCCGACTCTTCCGCCGCTTCACGAACGGGGTCCTGAGCCTGCTTTTTGGTGCCCACGAACAAGAATTTCTTGCCCTGGAACGCGAGTTGACGAACGGCTTCGTAGGTCTTCTCCAATTCCTTGCGGGTTTTGTGCAGGTCGATGATGTAGATGTCGTTGCGTGCGCCGTAAATGAACGGCTTCATTTTTGGGTTCCACTTGCGTGTGTGGTGCCCGAAGTGCACGCCGGCTTCGAGCAAATCTTTCATTGATGCGACTGGCATAATTTTTCCTTTGGGTTATTCCCATTCGCCGCGATGCGATTCAAGTAGACGAACCACCCAAAGGCGCGGCGAAGTTGGATTTTGGTGGGAAAAAACCGGAAATATCTTAACTGATTTTGAGACAGATGTAAACTGCTAAGAGGTCAGTGAGGTGAAAAAGTGACTTACGTATTAAATCTGAAGCCAGAGACTGTAGAGCGCATAGAGGAAAAGGCAAGGAAGTCGGGCGTTCCCCTTCAACAATGGCTCGAATCCGTCATTGAAAGTGCGAGTGTTGAAGATGACAAATTTGAAGAAGCGATGAATCAGGTATTCAATCGCTATCAAAAAGCGTTTGAAGTGCTGGCTGAGGGACCCAAGTGATCTTTCTTACTGAGGAACAGGTCAAGCGTATACATCAAGCCAATATCGAGCGGTTTGGAGGAGCGCAGGGCTTGCGAGACCAAGGCGCTTTTGAATCGGCGTTATTGGCAGCTCGAAATCGTTATGATTACGAAGAGGCTGATGTTGTTGCGTGTGCCGCAACGTATGGTTTTCATTTGTGTCAAGCTCATGCTTTTGTGGATGGAAACAAGCGCGTAGCAGCGGCCACAATGCTCATTTATCTCGAACTCAATGGTGCGCAGCATTCTTTATCTTCAGATGATGTAATCACCATTTTTCTCTCCGTTGCTGCCAGTCAAATGACGCGCGATGAGTTGGAAGCCTTTCTACGTGCGTATGTGCGTTGACTTTTGCTGCCGATTCTGTTAATATATTTCGGGCTTTTTTCCAGAGGCTTTTCACCATCATGTTCGCAATTATCCGCGTCAGCGGCAAACAATATCGCGTCGAACAGGGAACCCAGGTTCTCGTAGACCAACTCGATACCCAAGTCGGCGGAAACGTCGAAAACGTCGAAGTTTTGATGCTCGGCGATGGCGACAACATTCAGGTTGGCGCTCCTACCGTTGCAGGCGCTACCGTCTCGGCCACTGTTGTTCGCCACCAGTTGGGCAAGAAGATTCGCGTCTTCAAATACAAGGCGAAAAAGAACTATCGCCGCCGCATCGGTGCCCGCGCGCACCAGACGCTGCTCAAAATCGATTCGATCACCGCATAAGACAATCATTGAGTCGCTAGCCAGTCACTCTTTCGCTTTTTTGCGGGGGAGTGAGCGCTAAACACTCTAAACTCAAACAATACAATGGCACACAAAAAAGGTATGGGTTCATCGCGCAACGGTCGCGATTCGAATGCCCAACGTTTAGGTATCAAGCGCTTCGGCGGCGAACTCGTCACCGCCGGTTCGATCATCGTGCGTCAGCGCGGCACCAAATATCATCCCGGTAACAACGTCGGCATCGGCTCCGATGACACCTTGTTCGCGATGGTTGAAGGTCAGGTCAAATTTGAACCCTACGCCCGCGCCCGCTCGACAGGCAAAAAAATCTCGGTTTACCCAGTAGCTGTTGCTGCCGAAACCGAATAATTTTCAAACCAATCAAAAGCGCCCGCATCTTTTTAGATGCGGGCGCTTTTCGTTGTTAAAATGTCAATCGCATTGCCGCCGATGAACCCGGCTCTATATCTTGAGCGCGCCAGTAAGCGATTACATGCTCAATATCCTTTCGTACCGAGGCCAAATTCGGAGGATTGCCCAAATCCTGATTTCTCAGTGTATAAAGTACGTCTACTGGAAGACGCTGCGCAAATTCAGAAATGACTTCCAAAAATAGCCGAGTATTGTGAGGCGGATTCCGTCGGGCACAATAGGAAAGCTCCAGACCATCAAAGGGGCCGTGATGGTGATAGACACTTTGGTCGTTCACTAAAGGAGAAAGCCAGACTTTCACATCGCCCCCATCTTCCTCGTGATTAGGAATGCCGAAGTAGTCGTCTACCTGGTCAAACCCCAGATTTTCTAATGCAGCGAAATTAAAGCGGTCCGTTGGCGGGAATAGCGGATGGTCAAAGCCGCGAATCATAAACAAGTCGCCGAAGGTAGGTTTCTCGTAGAGGAAGGAGAGGCGAATGTTGAATCCGTGATAGATCACCTCTTCCAATTGCTGCTCAGTCATATTTTCAGTGGTGGAGTTATTCGCGTGTTGGTGGTGGCAAGTTTGGTCCGGTTTGGACGATGGCGCCGCCGGGTTCGGAGTCCTGGCTTAGTTGCGCATTAATGTATGGAAGCAACAATAGCGCCGAAAAAAGGATGATAAGGATTGGTAGTACGAACAGAAGACCAAATGCAACCATCGTCGAGCGGTCTTGAAGTTCGTTGTGCTGTGGAATCCTGCCCTCCGATTCCATTTTGGCGCGCAGTAATGGTGAGTCGGGCAGGGGCGGCGCGATTTTCCGCTCCTCCGTGGGGGGAGGAGGTGTGGCTGCGGGCGCAGTTACGGGCACGCTGGCGATTGGTTGGTTTTCCACGGGCGATTGTTCGGACGTTTCTGACAAAATTGGCTTCCTTCTGGCTCTAAACTGAAGTTTGTGACGATTCCCCCGGCGCAAGGCGCCGCTTCAAACCCTATTGCTCCACTTAAACATCGCGTTGGGGACAAGCTGAAGGAGCGTTATGACGTTCTCGAAGCACTGGGCGGAGGTAACTTCGGCACGGTTTACCGAGTTCTTGACACTGCGGTCGGCAACATACTCGCTGCCAAAGAGATGCATGTGCTGTCGAATCCCGACACACCCAGCGATGAGCGGCAAGATGCTCTGGAACTCT
The DNA here is from genome assembly GCA_004172935.1 of bacterium. Lineage (GTDB taxonomy): Bacteria > Armatimonadota > Abditibacteriia > Abditibacteriales > Abditibacteriaceae > Abditibacterium. The sequence continues at coordinate 28,200 of SDZD01000004.1, forward strand.
TTCGCCGAGAAGCCCTCAATCTTGCCACCATTCGCCACCCGAATATACCGGCGGCCTATTTCGATCAGGAAGTCGGCCAGTGGCATATATGCCCCATCTGTGGGCTTGATTGGGGTGAGGCCAGCTTCTGTCCCGAACACGGCGCGCCTCTTTTGTTCATCGACGCGCGTTACTACCTGATGATGGACTTCGTGGACGGCCTGACTCTGGAAGAAGTCGCCGCCACCGAAATGCAAGCGCGCGGAATGCCGCTCGATGAAAACCGCGCTCTGGGATGGATCTCCCAAATTGCTTCCGCTGTGCGTACTTTACACCGCGTTGGCACCATTCACCGCGACATCAAGCCGGACAACATTAAAATCCGCACCAGCGACGAAGCGGCTGTGTTACTTGACTTCGGCCTCACTAAAAAAGTCGGCGAGGCGGGCGGCTATGGCACCGTCGCCATCAGTGGAACCACACGCTTTGGCACCCTTGGCTATGCGCCCGACAATCCGCAGGAGCGCGACCACCCCGAAAAACGCTCGGACATCTATGCGCTGGGCATGACACTGTATCGGCTGTTGAGCGGGCGCGACCCACAAAACGAACCGGACTTACGCGAGATGCGGCTGCATTCGCCGCGCTACTTCAACACCAATGTCTCGCCCGAAACCGAGATATTGATTCAGCGTGCCACGCAAAGCGACCTCGACGCGCGTTTTCAGTCCATCGACGAGTTCCTCGAAGACTTGAACTCGATCATCGCGCCGACGACTGGCACTTCATCGGTTCCGGCCTTCACCTTTGCCGATGGAACCAAGGCGCGTACCGCCAGCGAATTGGCACGCCTGTTCGATTCGCATTCGGAAGAAGCGAAGACCTATCTATTCAATGGTATGTTGGGTTCCTGGCTGGTGCAGAACGGCTTCGCGGCGCCCGCGCGCGTGGCAATGGGCCTCGTCCGTTCGCACTCCGAACAACCCGACCGTGCCCTCGAATTGCTGCGTCGCGCGTTGTATCCAACGGGCACAACCAACGTGTTGCCGCGTCTCGAGATTGAACCCGATGTGCTTAATTTCGGTTCGCTCGATTCTGGGGCTAAGACGCGGCTCGATGTGCGCCTGAAAAACACCGGGCCGGGATTGATTTGGGGGAAAATCAAGATTCCTCCCAAAGTCCGTCCCGGTCAAACGGCGCTTTCCTATGCGGTGAAAGATATTCTGTCGGGTGGAGCCGGAACGAACGAAAGCGAACCTTCGTTGCCGGGGCTGGTCACTCCCGGCGAATGGGCGGGCAACGATGTCGAGATCAGCCTCGAACTTGATACTGCGCGCGTGCCTGTCGGCGCCTATTCGGGCGTTCTGCTGCTGGAAACCGATGCAGGAACGACGCGCGTGCCAGTTTCCTATTCGGTGGTGCCGCTGGAACTGGAAGCCGCCCCTCCCGAAATCGACTTTGGTTCGATACTCGTCGGGCGTCGAGCTGAACAGGCGATTGCCATTCGTCCCACGCGCGCTTCGGGTGGCATACCTCGCGGCGCGATTTATGTCGGTCCCAGTCTTGGTATTTTGAGTGCCCCCGAACGTTTTGAAGGCCAAGACGCTGTCATCCTCAGCGTCGATGCTTCCAGCCCTTCGGCGGTGGCGCGTCTTTACGAAGGCTTGCTGCAAATTGATACCAACGGCGGGCGTCTGCGCGTTCCGGTGCGCTATCGTATTTCGCTTCCCATCGAGCGGTTGGCGGCTCTGATTGTGCTGTCGCTGATTTATGGAGCGCTTACCGGGGCGGGCATCCGCTTCTTTTACGGGCTTGTAAACCCGACCTTCACCACGGAGTGGTTGCTGCAAAACAATGGGCGTTCGCTGGCGGGACTCGACTTTCGTGGCTTGGGGCCATTGATGGTTGGCAGTGTCTTTGGCGCCTATGGATGCTATATCTTCGCGCAACGCGAACGGAAAGTGCCGCCGCGTGAGCGCTTTGGCCCTTTGAAGAACTCCGATGATAGCGTCCTACAGACTCTGCCAATGTTGGGATTGGCGCTAGGGGCGTTCGCGGGCTATCTGGCGACAGAACTGTTGCACTGGACGCTCTGGAGCGCGGGCGACTGGTTGCTGTTCCCAATTGCGCGCCTATTGCCGGGTCGGATGGGGATTCTGGCGCGGGAGAACGCGCCCTTCATGTGGGCGCTTCTCGGTGGCTTTACGGGCTTTGTATGGGGAGTCGGGCGCGCGTTGAGCGCCACCGGGCGGGCCGCTGGGCGCATCGTGTTTGGCGTGTTCACTGCTGTCTTGTTCTTGTTCCTGCTATTGTTCGCCACGCTGTCAAATAATTAGCGGCTTCGTTTCGGTATGGCGGCGATAACAAGCAATAACATCAGCCCGATCAGCAGCGGCGAGAAGGTGCGGTAGGAAGTTTGTAGCGAGGGATTGGTGGCGGAGGAAGTGCGCCACACTGCCATGATGATGGCCAGCAAAGCAGTGCCGCCAATTGCTAGAACCTGACGATAGGGCACATGCCAGAAGTCGTGCCATAGACCGCCAAGCCAATCGCGCAACTGCTGTTTGAAACTCATCGCCTCTTAGTTTCGCACTATGCGTGCGAGGCAGTTGCAGTTGTGGTGAGGGATGGTGTTGGAGGAGTGGGAGCGGAGGCTGCATCGGCATGACGCTGCAATTCGCGTTGCCCAACGACCCGGTTACGCCCGGAGTTTTTAGCGAGGTAGAGGCAAGCATCGGCGCGAGCCACGAGAGAATCGCCTGTCTCAGAGCGTTTTAGTGCCGCGACGCCAAAACTGGCCGTCACGTGGAACTGGCCGCTATCGCCGAAAATAGGCTGTTCCTGAATGCGGGCGCGCAGTCGTTCCGCGATGGAAATAGCCGAGTCCAATTCGGTGTGAGGCAACAGCAAGACGAACTCCTCGCCTCCCAGGCGGGCGAAGGTATCGGAGGCACGCCCGCTTTCGATGCCGATTTGGGCGACGATTTTGAGCGCTTCGTCGCCATCGCCATGTCCGCGTGTATCGTTGACGGCTTTAAATTTGTCGATGTCGAGCAAAATGAGCGTCAAGGAATAGCCGTAGCGTTGGGCGCGCTCGACCTCTTCGGTGAGCTTGCCCGAAAAGAAGCGGCGGTTGGCGGCACTGGTTAAGCCATCGGTGGTCGCCATGCGTTGCAACTGGCGTGCAAGGGCGAATTTCTGGCGGTCGCCCCGATCATCGGCGGCATTCAATGTGATGTTGCCCAGCGAAGCCATCAAAAGAAAGATTTCGCTGTTGATGGTGATGCGTGGTGGCACGCTGAAGACGTGATACACGGCTGCCAACACCACGGCATTAAAGAGCGCCGCTACTATTGCGAGACGCGGTGAATGGACGCGAAACAAAGATGCTGACAGCAAAAGCCCGCCCGAACCCAGCAACGAACCCTGACCTTCGGGCAGACGCACCAGAATGAGCAGCAGTAGCGAAAACAGCGTGCAGGACGAAATCAGCGATAACGTGCGCCAGTAGGCCACTGCATTGGTGAAGCGCAGTAGCATGGCGCAAACGCCAACGCAAATTAGCGCCAGAAAGCGAACCGGCCATGTATGCGGGATTGAGTTTGGGGACAACCAAAAGTCCCACGCGCCGAACCCGACTATGGCAAATGCAGCGAACCCTAATATTTGAAGCGTGGCTGGTAACTGGCGTTCATACAGCCACACCTCGTATTGTTCTTCCTCACGAGAAGAAAGCGCGGGTAACGCCGGAGAATGTACGGAGGCCACCATAAAAAGACGTGTGTTTATTTATTAACATTTTCTCAGTGCGAAAAACACGCCGTAGTGGAAAAAATTCAGGGGAATCCCGTTTTTAGTCAGGTTTAACCCTATTCTCTACGCGAACCGATGACCGCAGTGGCATGACTCCACTCGCCTTTGCCTGACAGAATCGAGGTTTTCGAGTCGCCGGGGCCAGATTGCATTTCGGCAGGAGAAATGGTTTCCCTTGTCCAGAACCAGCGGATGAAGCGGTCGGGTTGCAGGCCCGTCCAACTCACACGCGGCCAGATGAGGAAGTTGACGGTTCTCAAATTCCACTCGTCTCTGTTTTTGAGTTTTGTAAGATCGGTGTCCTGGGCGATGAAGATGCGGTATCTATCGGGAGTGAAACTGCCCGCGATGGGAGTGCCCGATTTGCCTTTGAGCGGAACCCAATGTTCGTCGCGTAGATACCATACGCTGGGCCATTGGCGTTCGCCGTTCATCCAGATTTCGCGCGAGTCGCCGCGCGTTTCCAGCATCGCGGCGTCGAGTGCATCGCGAAAGACATCGGGAGTCTGGGCATACAGCAGCGGTTCGGCGTTGTCGCCCGCGCGCTGGAACACCATCGCCACATCGCCGCGCAGCGCGAATAAAAGTCCGGCGCAGGTGGCTGCGAAGAAGAGCGGTTTGCGCCAGTTGAGCGAGGCCAGCCACAGCGAGGCCAGAAGAGCTAGAGGCAAGATGAGGTGAACGAGTAGCCAGGGCACCTTCTCGTTGGCAACGGCGTAAACCGTCCAAGACGCGAAGGCCCACCACAACAGGAAATCTTTGAAGACGGTGCGCTGTTTTGCCGCGTACCAGATGCCACCCATAGCGGCGATATAAATCGGCAACTCGTACAAAATGCCCAAGACTACATAGTAGTCGTGGCGGCTGGGGAGACGCGGCTTGGCCTGTTGGCCGCCCCAATACTCCAGCATTTTCTCGATGGCGTGTTTGGCGCTCTCGCGTCCCGATACCCATGTATCGGATGGGAACTGTTTAGTGCTTATCCACTGGGCGATGATTTGCGCGCCTTGGCCGAACAGGAACACATAAATCCATAAGGCCAACGCGATTGAAAGCACAATCGTTGTCCAATCGACGCCGCCCTTCCAGCGTGTGCGCGCTTCCAATTCTTCGGAGTCTTGCTTGCGGCTTGTCACCCAGAACAAGAACAGCGCGCAGCTCAGCATCGCGACGACTATAAAAATACGATGCTGAGAGTCTTTAATTGGATCGAGGTCGGTGTTATCGCGCGGAAAGATAATCGCAGTCGCGGTTACGAGAGCGAATAGTGCAGCTGGCCATGCCCGTGAAAAGCCAAGCGAAAAGCGCACTTTGCCCGTCACGAGCCACGAGCCGTAAAAGGCGAGGATAACGACCAGAATGAAGAAGAAGTTCGCTTTCGTAGCCAGAAACAAACTCAAGCAGGCGGCTAAACCGAATAGCGCATAGCGCCCGCGCTTATCGGTGGAGGGGTAGTGCAGGGCAGTGATGAAACTCAGCACTGCTCCCAAAGTGAGGTCGAGAACCAGTGCGTCGTGCAGCAAGTGACGCGAGTAGGTGACGATGGAAGGCGACACCGCGACCAATCCCCCCGCCACGAGCGCGGCCCTGTTACCGAGCCAACTGCGGGCGGGGCCGAGAATGAGCGCTACAAGCCCGATACCGAGCAGAGAGGGCACCAGACGAGCGACATAGTCGTATTGCCCGAACAACCTGAAAAACAGCGAAGTCAGATGATACAACAGCGGGCCATGATAGACCGGATCGTAGTGGTAGTTGTCGAAGCCGTAAGAGAAAAAGGCGTGAATGGTTTCGTCGGGATGAAACGGCGCTGTGCCCAGTTGTGTCTGGCGCAACACGATAGTCAGGATCATCACCGCCATTGCCCCCATCCAGAATTTATCTGTAGGCTTCCCGAAATCAAAATTTGATGTCGGTGTCGGCACTTCCTTATTCAGCGAGACGGGGGCTTCGACGCGCGTTGCAGACGCGGGATGTGGCGTCGCCGCAATGGGAGGAGCGGCGGGCACAACAGGCGAAACGACAGCAGCGTTAGAGTTCTTCGGCGCGCTGGATGTCGTGGGATTGGTCTTTTTGCGCGCTTTCGCTTTTGCGCGGGGTTTCGAGGAGCTCATGAAACGAGTAGAAAAAGGATAACGCGCCACGCGACGCGCTTTAATCATGCAATGTGTTTAGAATCGGTGAACAATGTTGTCGCGCTTTAAAAACGCATCAAGTGGACAAAAAGGCTGCTGCTAATTAGCCCACTCCCGGCACCTCGAAAATCTCCACGCTGTGAGTCGGATCGTCGCCTTGCTCGAAGCCAAAGCGCGCCACCGATTTCAGGTCACGCTTCAGGCGGCGGTAGGATTCTTCGCCGTACTGTTGGCGTTCGAGTTCGCCCCACACGACATAACGGACGTTGTAGCGCTTCAAGATTTCGAGTCGCGTTTCGCTTTTGTCGGTCATGAAGGCGTCGCGTGCCTCGCCCTTGCGCTTATAAACCTCTTCCCATTGTGCGCCCGCTTTGCGGTCGAAAAATTCCTGCCCGGTTTCGCTATTGCGTCGCTTGAGTCGGACTTGGTTAGGACTCCACTGGAACGAGTGTGACTGTGGCCCGATAATAGTCGCGATGCCCGTCGCATGTGTGTAGCGGGTGTACACCGTATAGTCGCCGCCTTCCTTTTGCTCGGCTTCGAGAATGTTCACGTCGGGCGGGGTGTGAGTTTGTAGCCATGTTGCGGCGTCGCGCTCGGAGTTCTTCATATGGCCCCATGCGTCCCAGTTCTGGCGCTTTGAGCTGTCGAATGTTTCCCAGGGAACGCCTGTTTGTGGATCGGTGCCGCGTGTTCTGCCCTGCATATCGACGACAGAAGAAATTCCCATGACAAGCAGAAACGGAACAAAGGCCACTTGAAGTGCCAGCGGCCAGCGGCGGAGCGTGAGGTAGGCGCCCGCTGATGCCGCCGTGCCCCACAGGAACCAGCCCTGCAAACCGAATTTGAAGACGGTGTCCTGACGTTTGTAGTCGTCGAAGGCCAAATAGTTCGGGTCGCCCAAAAAGCCGGCCCACGTGGTTTCGCTCCACAACACAGCGAACAAACCTGCCAGCGCCAGACATGGCAGGAAGCGCGTGACACCGCGATTGATGTAGGCGCTGAGGCCGGCCAGAAAACCAAGCCACAGGATGAGCGGCAACACCAAACGCGCCGGGTTGAGTCCGCCAAACCACAGCCACACCGAATAGGGAGTTGGTTGCGGATGGCCATTCAAGCCTTCGGGGTAGCCCCAGGTCGTTTGGCCCCAGATGGCGATGCCGATTATCAGAACCCAAACAACTCCCAGGCCCCAACGCCAGCGCTTATCGAAGCGGAAAGTCGCCCATGCGCAGAACGCTGTCCATGCTACAGCTATGGGCGCCCATAGCAGCAGCCATTCGCGCAAAGGTGACGCGGGTTGTGGCAAGGGGCTTGGCCCACGCGCTGCAGTGTTAATGCCAAGTAGGTAGGGCGAGGCCAACACAAGAGCTGCAACCATAGCGGCGAAAAATTTCAGCACCCGGAGTTTTGCAGATGCTTTGCTGTCGTTCTTATCGCGCGGTGCCAGCAGGAAGGCGAGTCCGACTCCTAGGGCATAGGCGGGGAAATCCCAGGTGTTGGTCAGGATTTGCGCGCCCGAAAACAGGGCCACCATGCCCAGGAGCGCCACGCGGAGGCGTTCGGTGGGAGCGCGGAAGATGGCCCATGCCAGTGACATCAGCGCGAGTTCGATGGGGAAATCGAAATAGTGCGCGTGTAAGTCGGCCTGGTTGAAGGTGAACCAGGGAAATTCATTGATCGCGTTGGGCAGTGGGCGCGAGACATCGAAGAAGGCGAGGCGCCTTATCGGTTCTAAATCGCCGCGCAGCAAAGCCCACGGTTCTATTCCTTCGGGCTTAAACCACTGAAACAGCGGTTGCAGCGTTCCTAACCCCAAAATAGTGCCGGAAACGAAGACACCGCCATCGAGTCGGCGCGTTAGCCCTGCACCCAACGAGAACAGCACCGAGAAGCACAGCGCCGGAAGCGTGGCGCACATCAGGTTGTAGCTCCACCGTCCCGTCGTCAAAGAGGCACGAGTTAGAAGAGCTGTTTCGAGGTGCCCGAAGATGTAATAGGAGTCGAGCCTCGCGACCGCCGAATAGGGATTTTCGGGCGGGAGTTTCTGCGCGCGCAGCAATGTGCCAATGAGCGCTGAGTCCATCGGTTTTTCGCCGTTGTTGCCGTTGGTATCGCTCCAATAGCCGCGCAAGGCGAAAAACAGCAGGAATACGCACATGAACACGGCCTCAGTGCTGATGAGGGCGCTTGAGCGCCTACGCACATCGGTTTGCAGCACAGCGCGCTCGCGCCACCACTGCCAGCCGCCTACTGCGGCCAGAGGCAGATACAGCACTGCCGAGATGGCGACTGGAACGCCTATGTGGCCCAACCAGAAGGCCAGTAGCCCCCACACGATGAGGAAGGCGATGCGTCCCAGAGCCAACCCGCCATCAGGAAGGGCATGGCCGCTAAGGCGACGCAGAAAAGGAAAGGCGAACCATCCCGACGCCCATACGAGCAAAAACCAGAGAACAAACGAAAAAATCGGCATTGGGAAAAGGCGCATTCCATTTTGCGACTTTCACCGCAAACACAAAAGCCACCCTAACAAAAATTAGGGTGGCTTTTGCGCTTTCCTACTCTGTGCAAAGCAGGAAATGGAGAATCAAACCGAAGAAACGACCATGAAAACCAACGTTCAACACGTGCGCTGAGCCGCGTGCGCTCAACCGAAAAATATTATCCGCATTGAAAATTGCACGCGCGTTTCGTGATGGTAACTTTTTAGTTCGTTAACACTGGCAACTGTTGAATTGTTTTCGGCAGGTTAAAGACGACGTTTTCTTCGGTGATGGTGAGCGGAGCCACGACGACTTCTTCGCCGCGAGCGCACAAATTCTCTACGACTCGGTACACCACGATTTCGGGAGCGCTGGCGCCCGCCGTGATGCCGACTGTTTTAACGCCGACCAACCACTCATCGCGAATCTGGCTTTCGTCGTCGATCAAATGTGCTGCTGTGCCGCAGTTCTCGGCCACTTCGCGCAATCTCACCGAGTTGCTCGAATTTTTCGCGCCGATGACCAGAATCAAGTCGCACTTGGGAGCCAACTGCTTGACGGCGTGCTGGCGGTTTGTCGTGGCGTAGCAGATGTCGTCCTTGGGAGGAGGAGTCAACTGAGGGAATTTCTTCTTCAACGCGACGGCGATAGCTTTGGTATCATCGACCGAAAGCGTGGTTTGCGTGAGGTAGATGAGTTTATCGGTGGGTTCGAACTCCAGATTTTCGACATCCTTGACCGATTCCACCAGAGTCATCGCGAATGGCGCTTCGCCCATCGTGCCCTCGACTTCCTCGTGCCCGTTGTGGCCGATGAGGATGATTTTGTAGCCCTGCTTGGCGAATCGAATCGCTTCCATGTGGACTTTGGTTACCAGAGGGCAGGTCGCGTCGATAACGAACAGATGCTTTTCTTTGGCACGTTCACGAACGGCTGGAGAAACACCATGCGCTGAAAAGATGCAGACAACTGGCTTGCCGGGTTCACCATCGGGGATTTCGTCGAGTTCGTTAACGAAAATAGCTCCCTGTTTGCGCAAGTCGCCCACGACCGTCTGGTTATGCACAATTTCCTTACGGACGTAGATGGGCTTATGAACTTCGAGGGCTTCCTCGACGATAGCGACAGCGCGCACAACCCCCGCGCAAAAACCGCGCGGCTGAACCAACAAAATCTTTTCGAGCGACATAAGAATTAGTGACGAATGAACGACAGTATAAGAACCGTCCGAACTCTTTTATAAAACCTTCGAAGTGTGAAACACTCTTTCGGCCTTTTAGTTGAACGCTCATTACCCCTTACGAGTTCGTTAACCTTTGCCGCGCCTTGCTTGAATCCTCGTTTCCCCTCGATTGGCAACCCGTATGGCTTTCGCTGCGCGTGGCGTTGGGAGCGCTGATTCTGGTTGCGATAACGGGCACTCTGGTCGGACGATTCTTCGCGACACGGCGTTTTCGCGGGCAGACATTCATCGAGGCGCTATTTCTGTTGCCGTTGGTTTTGCCGCCCGTTGTTTCCGGTTTTATTCTGTTGGTCTTGCTGGGGAGGCGAGGTATTGCGGGCGCGTGGTTGTGGGAAGCATTGCGTGTTCAATTGCTTTTCTCGCCCTTCGCAGCCACCATCGCAAGCGCTCTCGTGGCTTTCCCGCTCATGTTCTCGTCGGCGCGCGCCGCTTTTGCGGGCGTAAACAGTGAACTCGAACATGCCGCGCGTTCGTTGGGGGCATCGCCCATGCGCACCTTCTTCACCATTTCGCTGCCTCTGGCAACTCCCGGTTTATGGGCGGGGATTTCGCTTTCGTTTGCGCGCGCACTCGGCGAATTTGGCGCCACCATTCTTGTCGCTGGCAACATCGAAGGCAAAACCACGACCGTATCAACTGCCATCTTCATGGCGGCGCAGAGCGGCGACTATAGCCTCGCTGCACGCTACTGTTTGGTATTGGCTTTTCTCAACATCGCATTTGTGGTTGCAGCGCAAACTGGAACACGCGCCCCGCGTCAATAAGCCATGCGTTTTCGCACTTATCTTCTTCTTTCGTCTCTTCTGTCCTTAACAGCCTTTACTCCCGCACAGGCTGCTCCCGTCAAAGGCTCCATCGTCGTTTCTGCCGCTGCGAGCTTGAAAGACGTGCTCTCGGCATTGGGGACTAGTTTTCAGGCCCAGCACCCCGGCACCAAAATCGACTTTAATTTCGGTAGCTCTGGTACTCTCCGTACCCAAATCGAAGCCGGTGCGCCCGCCGACTTGTTCGTTCCCGCCGACGATAAGAATATGGACTCGTTGGTGAGCCAGAACCTGATCGATACCCCCTCTCGCCGTGTATTGGCGGGCAATCGTCTGGTGCTGGTTGTGCCCAGCGACTCGCGTCTAAAAATCAAAAGCTTTCGCGACCTGACACGCGCCGACATTGAGCGTGTTGCCATCGGAGCCACTGGGGTTCCCGCCGGAGATCGGGCGCGTGAGGTATTCACAAAACTGAGGGTGACTGGCCAAATCGAGCCGAAAGCCGTGCGTGGTAAGGACGTGCGCGAGGTTCTGGCCCAGGTCGAAACGGGCAACGTGGAAGCGGGCATCGTTTACCGAACCGACGCCCTGACCAGTTCGCGAGTGAAAATCATCGCAACCGCCCCCACGAATTTGCATTCCCCCATTCGCTATCCCGGCGCTATCGTTAAGGGGGCTGCGAATCATCCGTTAGCTGCTCAGTTTTTGGCCTATCTGCGCTCTGGCACCGCCAAAGCCAAATTCAAAGCCGCCGGTTTCGTCACTCCCTGAAAACACGAGAGGGCCGCACCATTTGGTGCGGCCCTCTTTCCGTTAAATAGCCCTAATTAAGAGCAAGCGCCCGCTGCGTTGGAAGCGGTGACGATGCCTCCCGTTTGGTAACGGTCAGCTTTGATGCGCTCAGGGCGATACCATTTCACGTGTCCATCAAGGAACGCCAGAACCGAGCCGTCGAGGTGGCGGGCCGTGAAATCGTTGCTGTTGACGTACAAGAAGGCGTCGTCGGTGGTTGAATTGGTGTTAGTGGGCGAACCCTCTTCACCAAAGGCCATCCACTTCGTCGTCTCATCGAAAGCGGCTGTACTCATGCCAACACGCAGCTTGCTGGTGGCATCTGGGGCGCCGGGAGCGAGGCACGAGTTGATGGCGTAGGATTGCCGCTGATTCTGGCCCACCGAGTCGGACGGGCACACGTAAATCTGCGCGCTCTTGATGTACGGGTAAATCGAACCCAGAGTTGGGTTAAAGACGACGGGAGTGCCCGCATACGAAGTCCAGTTGCCGGGGACTGCTGTCGCTTGGACGTTATCGGAGACGTTGGGCAAGCGTTCGTCGTAGTCCTGCGTGTACTGAATCAAGCCCAACATCATTTGTTTGAGGTTCGACTGGCAGGAGGCGCGGCGCGCATTCTCGCGTGCCCTAGCGAAAACGGGGAAGAGAATGGCCGCCAGAATCGCAATAATAGCGATGACTACGAGCAATTCTATCAATGTAAACGCAGATTTGCGTACTGGAGGTGTTCTCATGATTAATCGTTAATTGAGCAATCATGAGAACATCCTTACCTAACCGTGTTGCACTTTTTTAGTGCAAAGAACTATTGAATATTCCCAGTTTTCAGACGGCGAATCACGCGCTCGCGCCCCAGAACTGCCAGTAGTTCCCACAGGCTTGGGCCAACGGTTTTGCCCGAAACCAACAGACGTGTCGGGTGAACTAACGCCGCGACCTTCACTCCCGACTCTGTGCTTTGCTCGCGGATGGCACCTTCTATCGAAGCGGCATCGAAGTTCTCAAGCGCTTCCAACTTCTCGGTCAACTTCTCCAGTAGGGCCAAATTCTCTGGTGTCAGGTGCTTAGTTGCCCCTGTCGCATCCATCGGGTACTCGTCCGAAAAGAAGTAGTTGGCGCCATTGTCGAAGTTGGCAACGCCATAATATTTCGCCTTATCGTCGCCCTTGGCGATGTCGGGCAAGCCATGCAAGCGCTCGCGCGTCATCTCGACTGCTTTTTGGGCGTATTCCTCATCGCTGAGGTCGTACTGCTCCAGCGAAGGGCGCACCAGATTCAAGAATTCTTCGATGGGAATCGCCTTCAAATACTGCGCGTTCATCCATGCAAGGCGCTCCTCATCGAAAATGGCGCCAGCTTTGTTGACGGCCTCCAGAGTGAAACGCTCGATGAGTTCCTCGCGCGTGAAAATTTCCTGTGTCTCGCCTTTGCCGGGGTTCCAGCCAAGCAGCGCCAGGAAGTTGAACATGGCATCGGGAAGCACTCCGCGTGTGCCGAAGTCGAGCAGGTTGACCGAACCGCTGCGCTTCGAGAGCTTTTTGCGGTCCAGACCCAACAGGAACGGCAGGTGAGCGAAGGTGGGTTCTTCCCATCCGAACGCCTTATAAATCAGCAACTGACGGGGTGTGTTGGAAAGACCGTCCTCTCCACGGATGACGTGCGAAATCTCCATCAAATGGTCGTCCACTGCACAAGCGAAGTTGTAGGTGGGGCCACCATCCGATTTGGCGATGACAAAGTCGTCGATTTCCTTGTTCTTCCAGGTAATCGAGCCGTAAACAAGATCGTCGAAATGCGTCTCACCTTCGGGCACGAGCAGACGCAGCACCGGTTTACGACCCTCGGCGCGGAATGCCTCGATTTGCTCGGCGGTTAAGTTGCGGTGAGCGCCGTTGTAGCGCGGTGGCTGTTTGTTGGCCGCTTGGTCGGCGCGCATTTGTGCCAACTCTTCGCTCGTCTCGAAGGCGTAGTAGGCCTTTCCAGACTCCAGGAGCTGCTGGGCCATAGCCGCGTATGTCGCGAAACGCTCCGACTGGCGATACGGGCCAAAGTTACCGCCCTGCTTCGGCCCCTCGTCGGGGAATAAGCCGAGCCAGTCGAGGGCGTTGTAAATGACTTCCTCGTACTCTGCCGTGCCGCGCGTCTGGTCGGTGTCCTCGACGCGCAACACAAAAGTACCGCCCGTGTGGCGGGCCAATAAAAAGTTGAATAATGCTGTGCGAGCCGAGCCGACATGGAAAAATCCAGTCGGCGAAGGCGCCATTCGCACACGAACAGGCTTTGTTTCGGGCATGATGATGCCGCGAGTTTAAACACACAGAAGCTTTTCGCTGTTGGCTTTTCGCTCGTAGTCATCTTTCAAAGTTGCTCTACTTTGGCTGGGGAGCCTGAATTCCGTGAGCAGCTAAGAGCTAAAAGCCAACAGTTAAAAGCTTTAATTACGGCGTGACGGTAATTTCAACGGGGTCGCTTGTACGATTGGCGGCATCGGTTTGCGTTGCCGAAATCGTGAGCGTCAGTCCCTGTACGTTGCGCGGTTTGGTGAACGGAATTGGCTGGCTCTGCCAATTGCCCTGCGCATCGGCGCGCGCCTGGAAGGTGCCCAAATCTTCGTTGTATTGCAACACAAAGAATCGGGTTCCGCTGGCGGTGAGCGAAACGTTAACCGTGGCGCCCGCAGCGGCCTTGCCCGAAATGACGATTGGCGTTTGAACTGCGCCGCCCTGAGTTGGCGAAGTAATCGTCAGTTTGGAAGGCACTGCTGCCGTGGTGATACGAACAGCTGCCGTTGCTTCGCTTTGGTTCACCGTGCCGTCACCTGAGTCGAAGCGACCCACGAAACGGATGCTGCCTGTTGCATCATCGGGTACGCGGAAGGCGCCGCGATAGGTTCCTGGCGTGTCGGGGTCTTCCGAAAGCGGCAGATCGCGGGCAATGATGGTGTTACGGGCGCCCATCACATCGAACGAGGCGCGGCCATTAGGTGTCGCGACCAGAGCGAGAGGAATATCCTCGTTGGGAGCCATCGTGCGCGTCGCTCCCTGTGTGAACGATTGAATCGCGCCCGCAGCGCCGCCACGACTGACGGTGAACGAGAAGTTGACGGGCAGGGCATTACCTGCACGGTCGGAGATAATTGCTCGTACCGCGACGCGCCCCGAAAGCGCCTGAGGTGGCACGGCATTCACCAGCGACGGTGGCGCCACCGTCGCCGGGATGGGCGTAGTGACGTTATTCTGGATTATCGAAACCGTGGCGTCGCCGATACCGGAGCCGCCCAAATCATCCACCGAAATGGCGATGTTGGGCTGAGCGACGCTAATTTGCGCGCCGTTCGAGGGGATGGTTCCAACCAGGCGTGGTGCTACCGTGTCGATGGTAACGGCGGTCTGGCTTTGCGCCGTTGACTCGAAGCCATTTCCATCAATCAGTCGAACGGTGATGCGTGCATCCAACACATCGTCGCCTGTTCGAACGGTGTAAGTCGCCGCATATTGCCCCGAACCAATCGGAGTTTCAACCAACGGCACGTTTTGGATGCGTGTGCCTAGGTTCATCGTCAAACGCTGGTTGGGTGTTCCCGTTGCCGAAACAGTGAGTTGGCCGCCCGCCTTGAGTGGTGTGGTCGCATCTGTCTGCACGTCGCGCACAGTTGGGGCATCGGTGGGCGGAAGTCCGCCGGGCAATGGGTCGGTTGGCCCAGTCGTGTTTTGGGCGGTATAGTCGCGCGGGTCGCTCGAAACGCGGTAAATGGTGCGTCCCTGTGGCGAAATGAACAGCGCTACGCTGGCGCCCGCGTTTAGGTTCACCGCTACGGCTGGGCGTCCTGTCTGGTCGGTGTAGGACAAGTTCGGTCCTAGTGTCAATGAGGTGTCGTTCGCATCATCGAGGATGATGTTGTTGCCCGCGCCGAACTGAACGCGCGCCACAATCACCGTTGCCTGAGCCGTCAACTGGCTGATGCGGCCATTGGCATCCAGCACTATTTTCAGCGTTTCGTTGGGGATGAGCGAGGGCAGAGTTGTGGCGCGTGGTGCCTGACGAACTGGTGGTGCTCCCGCCGAAGGGGCGATGGACAATTGGCGCAACACGAGCGCGCCCTGATTGATCTGGTAATTGCGAATCTGCCCATCGACCAGCATCGAAAGCGAACCGGGCGTGCCCGCGTCAAGGCGAAGCAATGTGCCAGTTACGGTTTGCCCGGTGCCGGGGACGTTATAAATCGGGTCGGTCGGGGTTCCGCCGGTGCCGGGTTGCGAACCTGCGGGCGAAGTGATGGATACCGTTTGAGTGGCGTTATTGAACGCCACCCCTGCGCCCAGTGCTTCGCCAACGAAGCGAAGTGGTACGAAGGTACGCCCGAAAATCGCTTGGGCCGGAACATCCAACGTGCGGTTTTGGCCGTTCACGACGGCGGCTTGCGAGCCGATTTGCAGTTGCAACTGCGTCGAGCCGCGCTGAGCGCGCACGGTGCCGCCCGCGAAGTCGACCTGGGCGCCTAGCGCCTCGAATATCGCGCGCAATGGCACCAGCAAACGCCCGTTGACCGATTGAGGCGGCGAAGTGCCGAAATCGAGAGGGCGTCCATCAATAAGCACCGAAACCGGGGCCGAGGCGCCCGCTGCTGGGGCGGGGACCTGCGCGCGCGAGATGTGGGGTGAGGCAACTAAGAGCGTTCCCGCGAGAATCGGGACTAAAATTCGTGGTGTCATAGCTTATAAATTGAAAAACCGGCTCTCCGACGCACGTTTACAACGTACAGTTCGATGGCGAGTCAATGCTTTTAGCCCAAATATGGCGCCAAACTCAAAACGCGCCCGATGAGAACATCGGACGCGCCTTGAGAAGCGTTAAATTCTGAACAGACTTTACACAAACCGCGCATTAACCGTTGTTAAATACGCAGGATAGGGTAATTTAGCGGTCAAATGCTTTGGAAATCAAAATTTCCTGTTCTTTGCGATGGCTCGATCCCGAACCCGTCGCGGGCGAGGCCGAACCGGGACGCGATACGAACGAGAAGTCGAACTTCGAGCCAATGGCTTTGGAGTGGTAGTAGAAGATGTGACGCCATGCGCCCATGTTCTCCGGCTCCTCCTGAACCCAGATGACTTTGACGCCTTCTTTGTAAGCCGACAGCGCTTCCATAATCTGCGCATCGCGCAGCGGATACAACTGTTCGAATCGCAGGATGGCCACGTCGTCGGCGCCGCGTGCTTCGCGCTCTTTGTCGAGTTCGTAGTAGATTTTGCCGGAACACAGCAAAACCTTGTTGATCTCGCGCTCTTCTTTGGCGTGAACGTCCGGCAAAATCGGATACCAGTGCCCGTCGCTGAACTCTTCCAGTGGCGACACGCATTCCAAGTGGCGGAGCAGCGACTTGGGACTCATCACGATGAGCGGCTTACGCCACTTGCGTAGCACCTGACGGCGCAGCATGTGGAAGCACTGTGCGGGCGTCGTGGGATACACGACCTGGATGTTGTCCTCGGCGGCCATCATCAGGAAGCGCTCAAGGCGAGCCGATGAGTGCTCTGGTCCAGCGCCCTCGTAGCCGTGTGGCAACAGCATGACAAGACCCGAAAGGTGCTGCCATTTGTCTTCCGCCGACACGATGAACTGGTCTACGATAACTTGCGCCGTGTTCCAGAAGTCGCCGAACTGCGCTTCCCACGCTGTCAAGCCCGCGAGGGCATCAAGCGAGTAGCCGTATTCGAAGCCAAGAACACCGATTTCCGACAGTGGCGAGTTGCGAATCTCCAGGTGCCCCTGATTGGGCGCCAGGTTCATCAATGGCGTGAACTCGTTGTCGTTCTCGACATCGTGCAACACCGCGTGGCGGTGCGAGAAGGTGCCGCGTTCGGAGTCCTGACCTGTCAAACGCACAGGGAAACCTTCTGTCGAAAGCGACCCATAAGCCAGTGCCTCGCCCGCTGCCCAGTCGAGGGGCAAATCGCCTTTCGCCATCTGCGTGCGCTGCTTCAGGATACGGGTGATTTTGGGATGCGGATGGAAGTCGTCGGGCAAATTCGTCAGTTTCGTCAACAACTCCTGCACCCGTTCTTTCGGAAGGCTGGTGTCCACTTCTGGCACGTCTTCGTCGTGACCGCCCACATAGCCGCCGTGTGTATGGCGCACTTTGGCTGGGATTGGCTTTTCGTTCTGCGCGCTCGAAAGCTCCTTTTCCAGTTCTTGGCGACGACGGTCTGCGATGGCGTCGGCCTCTTCGCGCGTCACGCCGCCCAACTTCAGCAGTCGGTCGAGATAGGCTTCGCGAACTGTTTTGCGCTTGGCGATGGCCGCATAGATGAGCGGCTGCGTGAACGCTGGTTCGTCGGCCTCGTTGTGTCCGAGCTTGCGGTAGCCGTACATGTCGATGACGGCGTCGCGCCCGAACTCGCGGCGGAAATCCATCGCCATTTTCACCGTCGCGGCGACCGCTTCGGGGTCTTCGCCGTTGACGTGGAAAATCGGGATTTGCAGCATCTTCGCAACGTCGGTGCAATAGTGGCTCGAACGTGCTTCTTCGGGACCAGTGGTGAAACCGATCTGGTTGTTGATGATGACGTGCAACGCGCCGCCGACGGTGTAGCCCGGCAACTGGCTCAGGTTCAGGGTTTCTTGAATAACGCCTTCGCCCGCAAATGCCGCGTCACCGTGAATCAAGATGACCAGGCCGCGTTCACGGCGGGTGTCCTCGATGCGATCCTGTTTGGCGCGCAAGCGGCCCATCGCCACCGTGTTAACAAATTCGAGGTGCGAGGGGTTGAAGCACAGCGACAACTTCACGCGACGTCCCGACGAGGTCTGCCAGTCGTTGACGTAGCCGAGGTGATATTTCACGTCGCCGCCGCCCATGTGCAGGTCAGGGTCTTTGTCCTCGAATTCGCGGAAGATTTCGCGCGGCGATTTGCCGATGATGTTGGCCAGCACGTTCAAGCGCCCGCGATGGGCCATGCCGATCACGATTTCCTGAACGCCCTGTTCGCCCGCTTCTTCGATGCTGAGGTCCAAAAGTGGCAGCAGCGATTCGGCGCCTTCGAGCGAGAACGACTTGGCGCCTGTGAACTTCCGTCGGATGAACTCCTCGAAGATAACCGCGTCGGTTAGACGGGTCAAGATACGAACCTGCTCTTTGCGCGAAAGTTCGAGGCGGTTCTGCGTCGACTCCATGCGCTGTTGCAGCCAACGACGCGCTTCAATGTCGTCGATGTGCGTGAACTGCACGCCGATGGTGCGCGAGTAGGTGTTCTTCAGGCGCGAAAGCAGTTCGCGCAGTGGCAACATACCGCTCTTCTCGAACGATCTGTCGCACGCGAAGGTGCGATCCATGTCCGCCTCGGTGAAGCCGTAGAACTCTGGCTCCAATTCAGGGATGTAGGGGATTTTGGTGAAGCCGAGCGGGTCGAGGTCGGCTTGCAAGTGACCGCGAACGCGGAAGTTGCGGACCAGCTGAGTGACGGCTTCCTGTCGCTCTTTGGCTTCGGAGGCAATGGTCGCACGGCGTGCGCCGTAAGCGATGCCATTCGAGCCTTTGCCGTCTTTAGCGGCGGCTGAAGACGTTCCTGCCGGGTTAAAAATGGATGAAGGTGTAAAGCTGGGGCCAATGCGCGTGGCGCCATTTTCGCCATGCCCTATCTGGCTGCCCAGTGAATCGAAGTAGGTTCGCCACGGGGCGGGAACGGATTCGGGATCGCGTTCGTAGTCAGCGTAAATTTCCTCAACAAAGAGCAGGTTTGAACTGCCAGGTAATTCGTGTTCCATATCGAATGCGGCTCGCCTTGGGTTCGATATCAACTGCGATGGTGAGCCGCCTCAAGCGCGCTTTGTGAATGGTTTCACAAATGACAGGCGCCAAAGGCCCGCGCGCTCCTTTTCTCTATAGAGACAGGATAGCAAAAGAGTTAGCGGAGTTCCTTATAAATGAGAAGAAACTTGGAGCGAAGTTTTAGGTAGCAAATTTATCTACAGAATTCCCGCGTTTCTATACCTCGACTTTTAATTTGGCGGCTTGCTCGGAGATTTCAAACATTTCACCATGAGGTGCAACTGTAATTTGACCGAACTGCTCCAACAGCAAGCGAAACTCCTTCTCCACTTTGCGTGGTTTACGGTTCAAGTCATATAATCCGCACTCGTTCACCGTGTTGTTGATTTCAGTTAGTGCCGAGTCCCAATCGATCTGATCGGTCAGCGAATACCAGGTGAATCCTAGAACGGGGACGCCATCGCGGCGAATGCGAAGTACATTCATCCACTGTTTCCATAACCAACACGGTGCAAAATTGGCATCGAAGGTGTTAGTTTCGGTGTGCATTACTGGCTTATGGTAACGGTCCCAGTAGTTTTTGGTTATCTGATACCAACCTAAAACATCCTCCGCGCTGCATTTGCGTCCATCGGCCAGCACAATTTGTTCATTACGACCGTAATAGTCGTTGCCCATAATCTGGTAGCCGGGTGGCTCGCCCTTCATGAACCAGTTCCACTCTTCGCGAGTGAGGCCATTATCCATGCAGAACATTGTCACCGCTCCCGTTGGTTCGTTGGCGTACAGAAGATCGAGCGAAAGAAAGCGTAATTCGTTATTCAAGCGGATTTCGGGGCTTTCAACTGCCATCGCGTGATGTGTATATTCGGCGCTTTCGCTTTGCACGATGACGCAGTCGGGCCGCTGCTGCGCGATGGCATGGTTACCCACAATCGAAGCCGACACTAAATGCTTCATCACCGTCACGAAAGCCCGGTCATCCTTCAAGCATTCGTTCCAACCACCGTCGCGCGCCGACAAACGTGCTGTCACGAAAATCTCGTTGATGGGGGTATAGAAGCGCACCCACGGGTAGCGTTTGGCGACCGTTTCGGCATAGAGCGCGAAATGAACCGGAAATTCGGGATTCTGGAAATCACCAATCCATTCTGGGATGCCGAAGTGACACAGATCGAGAATGGGCGTTATGTTCAGACGCCGCAACTCTGCCATCGCCGCATCACTCCACTCCCAATCCCATTTGTCCGGCCCTAGATGAATTTTGTGGTATGGCAATCCGTAGCGCAGATATTTGAGTCCCAGTTCTTTGACAAGACCCAAATCTTCAGCGTAGCGGTTGTAGTGGTCGCATAACTCCAACTCATCGCGGCGTACCATACGTCCATTTTTCGCCTTTACCATTGGGTAAGAACACTCGATACCCGTTGCGAACAAAAAGTTGGAGGGCGCGCTGCTAGGTAGACCTGAACCGTCCGAGCCACTCGCGCCGCCAAATTGATCCCCATCTGTACTCAAATGAGCGCGCTCTACTTCGCCAAGAAACGACTTTGCCATAAAACAGAGGAATATTGGCAAAGCCGAGGCCGCTTATCTAGTTATCTCTCAAGGCAGGGGTAAATCGGAAAAGGAAAAGGGCACTTCGGTCTGCACAAAATCGACAGGAGCGTTGAGAGACAATGAGAGTGGCGCTGTAATTTTCGTGGGCGTTAGCGGGCGGCGTACTGGCTGACCATTTTCGATGACAACCGGGCGAGTGGTTCGGGGATTGACGACGAAGTTCATTTGAACCTTGATTTTGCCGTTGTTCTCGTTCGAATCATAGCCCGACTGAATCAATTCCTGTCCAGTGGCATCTTTGATTTTGATGAATGAGAGCAACTGGCTGGTCGAAAACGAAGTTTGGTTTGGGCGGCCATTGTTCATTACTCCCGTTCCTACAGGTGGGGTAACTTCCAGATCGAGTTGCAATCGATTTCCCAGTTGTCGCGCGGCATTGAGGTCGAGGCGAAGGTCTTGGAAATCGTGCGTGGCGTCTTTAGCAGTTAGCACATCGGCCACTTGCCATTTTTCGTAGCGAGTTGGCAGCACGTAAACCGTGACACCCTCCAAATGCGTCAGTTTTTTGCTTCCCCCTTCGATTGTCCGAAGGCGCACACTCGTCTGCGTGGCTCGGCCTGCGTCCCAGTTGAAGTTGGTCGAGGGTTGACGCTGGTCTAATAACAACGAGCGCCCCTCCTCATCTTCGGCCCTTGTCAGACGAAGGCGAGGTGTGGTTGCCAGATAAATCTGTGGCTCCGTTTCGAATGCCAGAGCCAATGTCAAGCTGCTGCTTTCATTACGCAATGGGTTTTTGCCGGGGATGATGCTTTTGGCTGTCGATGAATTAATATTCGCTACTCGAACTTCAAAAGGAGCTTTTCCTGAGCGTGGTGTGCCGTCGTCGGGTATTGCTTCTGCGCTGAAAACCACGCTCAGTGCATTGCCCCCACGAAGCCGCTGCAATTTCGCCCCGATGCCAGCCTTTTCCACAACGGCCTGAAATGCCTGTTCGAATGAGCGAGTCTCGATGTCGACCGACAGTTTCTTGCCGAGGTATCTGGTGGCGCCCAAATCTCTGTCCAATGATATGCCACTCTGCTTTTCGAGTTCGATGAACGCATCCTGCAAACTGACATCGCGCAAATGAAGCACAATTGGTTTCTCTGAGCGCACAATCCGAATCGCCTCTTCAACGGAAATAAGTGGAAATGGCAGGCCGTTCGTTGGTCTGAGTTCGGGTTGAGCCAGCACCGGTAAAGCGCTGACAACCAAGGCGCCGAGTAAAAATCGAGAAATATTCATTTGGCGGGCAACAGCTATAGCTATTCGTTTGAGGAAGAGTTAACCGCACTGTTTCTCTTCAGTTACCACCCTTGTCGGGCTAACTGCTCATAGCAGTCGAAGTATTTTCTAGGGCAGTGGCACATCGGAAAACGAGAACGGTACTTGTGTTTGAACGATGTCGGAGGGCGCATTTATGACGAGCTTTAATGGCTCCGCGAGAGCCGCTGGCGCGGGGATGATGGCGCCTCCGGCGCCAGGAGTGACGACGGTGCGAGGCAAGAAATAGCGTAGTTGCAGGGTGAGTTGATTGCCACCCCCTGAACCATTGTAGCCGCCCCCGCCCAGAACTTTTCCGTTGGCATCAAGCAACACAATCGAAGATGACAGTTGGTTGAATTGCATCAAGGGGTGTTGTGTACGTCCGAACCTTGCCCCTATGGGAGTTGCGGCAGTCGCAGTGATTTCAAGTTGTACGCTGTCGAGGGTCTTTTGGGCATTCTTAACCGCGATATTCACCTGATTGTTGCCTATTTGAAAGTTGTGGCTCACACCATTGGCCTGGAGGACATCGGGGACTTCCCACTTCTCTTGTTTCGTGGCCAGAATATAAGTCACTTTTCCTTCCAGATGGCTTAATACACGGGTATCGGTGGCAGGGCCGCGCAGTACAAGCGGGGGCTGGAAATTGGGGTCGCCGTCGAAAAAGGGCATCATGCCCCTATCCAGTAACGAACGGCCCTTATCATCCTCCGCGCGCGTTATCTCGATTCTTGGGGCACCCACTAAGGGAATTTGAGGATCTGCTTCGATTTTCAGGTTTGTGTTTAGAGTGGTGTCCTGGCTGCGACTCACCGTTTTTCCCAGCCGAACGCTTTTACTTAAAGTAGAGTTCAGTCCCAGAAGTCGGAGTTGAAACGGTGCTTGCCCCGATAATGGGGCATCCAGATTCTGGTCGGGGTTTTTGCCCTGACTGACTAACCAACGATTGTTCTGCCCAAACTTCTGCAAATACCCATCTACTCCGGCCTCTTCGAAAATAGCATTAGTCGCCTCTCTAAATGATTGGGTTTCAATATCGAGCGAGAGCTTTTTCGCGAGAATCGCATCGCCTCCGAACTGGGTATCGATGGTTTGCCCCGTCTGGTTCATAACCTCGTCCAGAGCCTCTTTCACCGTCACATCGCGAAAATGCAACTTGATAGTCTTGAGCGCGATTAGCCGCGCCGCCTCTTCGGGAGCGATAACAGGGTAGGGCAAACCATTGATCGGTTTTTCCTCTGGTTGCGCCAGTGCGGGCAGTGCCGAAGCAAACAGAGCGCTCAATAATACGGGGAAGAATTTCATGAGAACGACGAAATATTAACGAACCGAAGAAAGTTTCTTCGATTGCTACAAGGCTTGGAGCGCCTAAGGGAGAGGCACATTCTCGAATGAGAATGGCACCTGAATTTGAACCAGTTCAGAAGGCGAGTTGATGATGAGTTTCAATGGCTCCTTGAAAGTGGTTGGGGGCACCACAGGGTCAGGGTTCGGGGGAAATGGCTGTGGTACAGAATAACGAACGCGCCCATTAAGCTCACTGCCTCCGCCACCTCCGCTAAATCCGCCATTCATGAGAACCTGGCCGTTCGCATCGACCACACGCATTGAAGTCGCGAGTTGCTTGAATTGCATCAACGGATGGCGCTGACCATCGAAAATGCCTTTTGTCGGAGTGAGTTCTTTGACGCTTATATTAAGTTCGATACCATCATCGGTTTTGCGGGCTGAGAGGACGGAAAGGTGGACTTTGACAGCGCCCGCTTGAAAATCATGTCCGGCGTCCTTTGCGTTCAAAACATCGGGCAGTTCCCATGTCTCACGTTTGGCGATGAGAATATAGGTGAATTTACCTTCGAGATGATTAATGGAGCGAGCGTCTGAAGCAGGCGTGCCCAAGCCTAACATTCGGGCACTATTGAAGCTGTCACTGAAAAAAGGAGGGTCTGCCATGAGCGGCAGCAAACGGCCCTGGTCGTCTTCCACTCTCGAAAATTCGGTGCCTGTACTAAGGATAGGTAAGCGGACATCTACTATTGGTAGCAGGGTCGCGTGCAAGTTGCTGTATTGGCTAAGGGCGGGAGGCTTCGCCATTCGCATTGTTCGCGATTGGCTTGTACTCAGGCTTATCAATTTGATGGGAAAAAGTTTGGTGCCGGATACGGGAGCATCTTGACCTCGTTGCATGTTTTCGCCCCATTGAATGCCCAGTGATCTACCGACGCCAAAATCCTGCAACGAGGCTTTTACCCCTGCCTCCTCGAATATGGCGTCTGTTGCTGTCTCGAACGATTCCGTCTCAATATCGAGCGAGAGCTTTTTGCTCAGTTCTCCTGCTGGAGAATAACGGGTTTCGATGTTAATACCCGTTTGCTTCGCCAGTTGCTCTAACGCATCCTTCAACGTCACATCGCGTAGATGAAGTTGGATGGTCTTGAGATTGGCCAACCGTACAACCTCCTCAGAAGAAACGATTGGGTAAGGAAGCCCTTTCGTTGGTTGGGGGTCGGTTTGGGCTGCTACGGGCAGAACCCCAACTAGCAATGCGCTCAATAAAAAACGAGAAATATTCATCGGCGAAGGCGTTTGAGGGAAACGAGGCAAAGTTAAGAGCGGAGAATATTCAGGGGAGTGGGACATCGGAAAATGAAAATGGCACTTCGGTCTGAATCATCTCGGTCGGTATGTTGACAGTAAAAGAGATAGGGCCTGTTAATTCCGTTCGTTCGGTTTGACCATCATGGCGCTTAGCGGTGAATGGATTATCGTCTGGTTCGGGCAAGATATAATCCACTTGTACCCGCACTTTATCATCAGTGCCTCTCTGACTGACTCCCCTTCGCCCCGGCATTTGTCCATTTGCATCTTTAAGACCAATGGCCGACACCAACTGAGTCACTGAGAGCGTTGAAAAAACTCCGCCATTCATCAACTTCCCTCCCACCGGAGAGCTAACTTCCAATTCGAGATGAAGCCCTGTTTTCGATGATTGAGCGCCTATAATGGTAACGCTGATGGTTCGGTCGGTGCCTTTGAACTCGTGTTTCAGGTTTTTCGCGCTTAAGACATCAGCCACTTCCCACTTTTCGTATTTGGTGGGCAGAACATAATTAACGATGCCCTCGAAATGCGATAACTGTTGGCTCCCCGCTTCGGGAGGGCGTAGATGGACATCCATCTGAGGCCCTCTGGCATAATCTGGCAGCCCCATTAACATGGCCCTATCATCTATGACTTTCAGTGAGCGCCCCTGTTCGTCTTCGATGCGGGTGACTCGAAGGCGTCCAGAGCCTATGATCGGGATTTCTGGGCCAATTTCTGATTGTAAATTGATGTGAAATTCGCTGTTTTGGATGCGGCTTGGTGTTTTGCCCAATATCACGGTTTTGAGCCGTGATGAACTGATGTCCTGCAAGCGAATTCCAAAAGGAGGTTTTCCAGAAAGGTATTTATCATCCTCCGCGACATTACCCCCAAAAACAACGCTAATATCCCCTAGTTGAAGGCGATCTATTTGGGCACGAACGTTCGCCGCCTTGATAATCGCATTAAATGCTTCTTTGAATGAGGCGGTCTCTATATCAATCGAAAGCTTAGTCGCCAGTGCCTGAGGGACATTAATTCCCGATGGATGACCGAAGCGTGTATTAAATTGCCTCGCAAGTTCGGTCAACGCATCTTGCAACGTTATATCGCGCAAGTGAAGTGCGACGGGTTTGTCTGGTTGTATCAGCCGAATCGCTTCGTCCAGTGGCACAACAGGAAAGGGAAGGTCATTGGCTGGTCTTACTTCGGGTTGGGCGTGTGAGGGTAGGGCGCACAGGATGACAGCGCCCAGTAGCAAACGAGAGGTGTTCATTGTGGGCCACAGTTAGTGGCACCATTTAGAATACCTCTCGCCTCACAACTTTGCTGAGAGAATCTGAAACTACAGGGTCGCCATAAAGGCGTCTGCCGTGCGTAGGCTAAGTGCCATGATAGTGATAGCTGGGTTAACGTCGAGGGCTGAGGGGAAAGTCGAGTTGTCAGAAAGCCACAGATTGCTGATTTCGTGGCTTCTGCCGAACTTATCGACAACCGAGGTATTCGGGTCATTTCCCATCATCGCTGTTCCGATGACGTGAGCATGACGGTTGAAACTCCACATCTCTTTGGCGCCCGCCGCCGAGAAGATGTCGCGCATAATTTTTTCGGCGTGTTCGCCCATTCTGCGCTCGTTGTCGCCTTCGGTGAAGTGTAAGCGCGGTTTGGGAAGGCCACGCGCGTCCAACTCGTCGCTCAACTCCATGAAGTTGTAGTCGTATGGCAAGCAGTCGCCCAGAATGTTGATGCCTGCCGTGCGATTATAGCCGCTCAAGTGGTCGCGTAACTCCTCGCCAAAGGTCATTTGCCCGCGCGCATACTGGCTGGAATAGGTGACGGGCATCACGCCGATGGATTGCAACAGGTAGCCGCCCACGAAATCGGCGTCTTTTGGACGGTGCGTGTCCTGAGAAATCAGGCCGCCAGGAATGCCCTTATAGGGGCGCGTTTCTTCCTCGAATTGCGCCCACACCTGCATCCCGGGATGGGCCATGAAGTTCTTGCCCAACTGCCCACTAGCATTACACAAGTTGTTCAGCATCAACAGGCGCGGCGTCTCGATGGCGCCCGCGCACAGGAACAGCGCCTTGCACTTTTGCCGATGCTCGTTGCCCTCCGAGTCGGTGTACACAACCGCGACGACTTTTCCGTTGTGGGTCTCGATCTTCGTCACGAACGATTCGGGGCGAATCTCGGCGCCTTTTCCAACCGCAAAAGGAATCCATGTCACATCGACGCTCGATTTGCCGCCTGTCGAGCAACCCGCCTGACAGAAGCCGCGATTGGAACACGAGGCCCGCCAGCCGATTCCCTGCTGATAGTAAGGAGCCGATAGTGCCGCATTGGGTGCCGCGCTCGTCTTGATGCCCAACTCGTTACACCCGCGCTCCATCAACTGCGCTGCCGCGTTCAACGGCAATGGTGCCAATGGATAGGGATTGTTGCGCGGTGGCCCCCACGGGTAGGGCGATGGCCCCGAAACCCCGATGAACGCCTCGACAGTATCGTAGTAGGGTTCCAAATCTTCATAGCTCATCGGCCAGTCGAAGCCGACGCCGAAATCCGACTTGATGCGAAAATCTTCCGGCAGGGCGCGCGGCGTGTAAGCCGTGTAGTGAATCGTCGAGCCGCCGACGCCGATACCGGAGTTGTTAGCGCCAAATGCCACCGGGTTTTTGCCCGCCGACAAGCGCTCATCCAGCCAGAATAGAAAGCCCTGCGCCTTCTCGTCGGTCGCGAAATTCCGTGGGTCGTGCCATTTGCCCGCTTCCAGCGCCACCACTTTCAAACCCTTGCTCGCCAGTCGAGCCAGCAAAGGCCCGCCGCCGGCACCCGTTCCAATCACGACTGCATCGACTTCCTCGTCCTCGCTGAAACGCTGCATTGCAGTCAGCCCTTCGGGGGCGATGGTTTTCCACTCGGTTTCGCGGTTCTCGAACGGTTCCAGTTCCAGCGTGAAGGCGCCGCCCGCCTCATCCGATTCCGGCTCGCGATTGTGGCGCTCGTTCAGTTCAATTTTCGACCAGCCCGGACGGTCAGCGAAACCGGCATAACTCATATCGGCTTGTGTCGAGGGAAGCGAAGCGTAGTTCTCCACCACTTCGGCCAGAAAATCCGAGAAGAAGCGTTTGGCCTCGAACCCTTCGGGCAGCGTCGTCAGGCTGCCATCACGAGCATCCACCAAAAGTCCGTTTTGGTCGTCCGCTTCCAGTGCGTCGAAGTCGCGTCCGCGCAGCGCATCCAGAAATATCCGAATCGCGGTTCCATCTTCAGGCAGGGCATCGAAGCGCCAACCGTTGGTATCGCCTCGGCTTAAGCGTGCGTCAATGTTGGAGGCGATGATCTCGCCAGTGGCCTCTTCAGTCAGGCGCGCGCACACCGTAAGCAAGGTCGCGTAATGCTCCGCCGAAAAAAACTTCGGCTCTGAGGTGGGGTGTGCTTGCAAACGCTCGTTGATAACCGCGCGGGTGGCAGTCGTCGTAGCGTCGGAAGCGAGTAAATCAAGGTAATAATCAGGCGAAGTCGACATATGAATGAGTGTTCACACACGCAAAGGCGCGAAGAACATTTTGAGTCCTCGCGCCCTGGAAAGAAAGAACGAATTAAGCGTCGCTCGATAGTTTGCCGCCTGTCACTTCGACCAGCGAACCCGTCATGAACGAGCCATCTTTGGAAGCCAGTAGCACAAACGCGGGCGCCAACTCTTCGGGCTGACCGGGACGAGCTAGTGCGACTTCATGGCCGAAATTCTTCACTTCCGATTCTGGCATCGTGCCGGGAATATTGGGCGTCCATACAGGCCCCGGCAATACTGCGTTCACTCGAATGCCCTTTGGCCCCAGTTGTAGTGCCATCGAACGTGTGAAGGCGTGGATGCCTCCCTTGGTCGTCGAGTAATCGACCAAGATTTCGTTTCCCGTCTTGCCCACGATAGAGCCGGTGTTGATGATGCAGTCGCCCTTTTGCAAGTAAGCGAGGGCGGCGCGCGTCATCCAGAATGTGCCCAGAATGTTGGTCTCGACGGTGCGCCGCAAATCCTCTTCGGGCGCTTCGGCGAAATCCTCGTGCGCCATCTGATAGTGGGCGTTATTCACCAACACGCTCAATTTGCCGAAGCGCCCCACCACATCTTCGACGGCTTTGTGGCATTGTTGCGGGTCGCGAATATCGCAGCGTAGCACGAAACATTCGCCGCCGCGCTCTTCAACCATCCCCCGTGTGTCATTGGCGTCGCCTTCGTTATGGGCGTAAATAATCGCTACCTGTGCGCCTTCGAGCGCGAAGGCAATCGCTGTTGCGCGGCCAATTCCCGAATCGCCACCCGTAATCAGCGCTACCTGGCCCTTCATTTTGCCAGCGGGCAGGTAGCTCGACAAATCCGAGTCCGGTTGCTGCTCCATCTTCGATTGAGCGGCAGGGTAGGGCTGCTTCTCGGCTTTTATCTGCGAGGCTTCGGGGCGAAATTCGCCTTCGGTATCGACACGCGGATCATTGCCGCTCAGTGCTTGCACTGCGTCGCCGATTTTGTGTGTGGCAGATTCCAGTAATGATGTATCTTGTGGCATGGCACACACCGTTCGGCACATTGAGTGCCCAAATCACCATGCCACGAGGGGCGTCAGGGTAATTCCCCTCGCCTTTGCGCTAACTCAAGCGTCGTCCAATATCGGAGCGAACCGCGTAGCAGATGGCGATTGCCAAAGCGTCGGCGAGGTCAGGGGGATGCAGCGGGGCGGTGATGCGAAGTCGCGCCTTCACTGCGCTTTGGACGTTTGTTTTCGTGGCATGGCCGTTGCCTGTGACGACTTGTTTCACTTCGTTTGGTGTGAAGGTATGCAACGGCAAATTCGCCTGTCCCACCGCCAAAATCAGCGCGCCGCGCGCATGGGCCAGCATCAGTGCCGAGCGCGGGTGGGCGTAGGTCGAGAACAAATCCTCAATGACGATGATTTCGGGGCGATATTCGGCCAATATCTCGGCCAAACCTCCGTGCAATGCCTTCAATCGGTCGGGCAATGGTAGCGTCTCTTTGCCGCGCAGAATCCCGCCTTCAACCAATTTGAGGCACTGTCCACCTTCGGCCAAATCCGATTCTATGAGTCCGTATCCTGTGCGCGCAAGGCCGGGGTCAATGCCCAGAATGCGCGTTGTCGGCGGTTTTTCCCCGTTTCGAGGCCCGCGCAAACGTGTCACCGTTTCGGGGCGCCGAAGGTTGGTGGGTAAATTAATCGAACGAGTGCGGAGCATGGGGCGCCCGCTTAGTGAACAAATCGAAGACTACATCGAGGATGTCCACTAAGCGCTTACTCTTCGGGACGATCCTCAACTTTGAGAGTCACGGTCTTTTTAACCGTGTTATTGCGCAAAATTTCGACCTTGACCGTATCGCCGACTTTGCGGCCTTCCATGTTCTTTGACACGTCTTCTTTCGACTTCACCACTTTGCCACCGATGGAACGAATGACATCGCCCGGTTGAAGTCCCGCCTTGGAAGCGGGCGAGTTGGGAGCCAGCGAACGCACCAGTGCGCCGTTCTTGTCGGGCAAGCCGTAGTCCTGTTTGATGCCGTCGTTGATAGTCAACACATTGACGCCGATATACGGATGGAACACTTTGCCATGCGCGATGATTTCGTCGGCAACCTTCTTTGCCTTATTGATGGGAATCGAAAAGCCCAGACCCTGACCGTAGGGAATGATCGCCGTGTTGATGCCGATAACTTCGCCCTTGAAGTTGATGAGCGGCCCACCAGAGTTGCCGGGGTTGATCGCAGTATCGGTTTGCAGCATATCGGTCAAATCGAACGCGCCGCCATCGTTCGAGCCTTCGTTGGCCGGAACGGGTAGGGTGCGCCCTACAGCCGAAAGCACGCCCGAAGTCACCGTGTTCTCCTGGCCAAAAGGGTTTCCAATCGCGACTGTGCCTTCGCCTACCTCTAATTTTTTGGGGTCGGTAAAGGTCGCCAACTTGACCTGAGGCAGTTTTTTGTCAGCCAACTGCACGACGGCAATATCCGAGCGCCTATCGAAGCCCAACACCTTGCCGGTGATTTTGCGTCCGTCGCTGGTCGTGACTTGAAGCTCTTTGGCTCCCGCTGCCACGTGCGCGTTGGTCAGCATATAGCCCTTAGCCGAATCGAACACGAATCCGGTGCCTTTGCCTTTGCGCTCCTCGGCGTTGTCCTGCTGGCCGGGGCGTGGCAAAAACGCGCCTTTGCCTTTTTTGCCGAAGGTTGTGTCGACGTTCATCACGGCTGGCCCGACTTCGCGCGCTACTCGCGCCACTGGGTTCTCATCTCCCGAAATGCTGGTGCCGCCGCCTACGGGCATTGCTTTGCCCCCGGCTCCCGCGCGGCCAATGGCGATACCGATTCCCAACAGTGCTGCCGATAGCAGCGCGCCCCCCAACATCGCCAACAACGGGTTCGTGGCGCGATAGGCATAAACGGGTTCGGCGGGAAGTGGTGTCGGGACGAACGTCGGGTCGGAAACCGCTGTCGGCGAAGCGGGGGGGATGTGTGGCGCGAAAGATGGCGCTGAAGGTGTGGGAGGCGCTGATATTAGTGGCGAGGGAGCCGCTGGTGCAAAGGAGGGCGGCGCAATGGGACTGACAGCAGGAACGGGCGCCACTGCGACTGGCACATCGGGAGGCGACGCGGGAACCAATTCTTGTGGTGCGGGCGCTTCGGAAAGAGAGGGTTGGATGGGTTGTGGCGCTTCGTTCATAGCAACTTCCAAAAGTTTAGCCGCGCGCCACCAGAAAAACGAAACGCGCCCATCTTTTTAAGTGGGCGCGTTGCAATGAAAGTTTAAAGGTATGGCTTGAGGAGGGTTTTATACCCGGCCAATGACTGCTCTTCTGTCACGACTTTGACCAAAGCGCCTTTCTTGTTGTAGATGTAGGTGCGTGGCAAGGCAATCGAATCTTTGTTCTTCGGGTCAAATCCGCCGAAGAAGATGTCGATGTCGCTCGAAATCAAGCGCGTGACCTTATGACCTTTCGCGCCTGCAACTGCGGCCACTTTGGTCTTGACGCCTGGATCGTCGGCGGAGACGAGCAACAACACTGCCCCTTTGGTGGTTGAACCCAGTTGAGCGAGCGCGGGCAACTCTTTGACGCAAGGCGCGCACCAGGTGGCCCAGAAGTTCACGACGACGACTTTGCCCTTATTGCGGGCGATTTCGGCCTTCAACGTTTGCGGTGTCACCGAGCGCACCTGAGCGGGTGCGGCCTGTACTTGAGTTGCGGCGCCTGCAAGCAGGGCAACCACAGTGGCAGATTTTAAAAATTGCATCGCGCTTACAACGCTCAACTCGCATCACTGGTTCGATTCAAGCGGTGATTTTTGTAAATCCAACACGCGAGGCTTCCATGCCAACTGTTCGAGGCGCTTTTTATAGTCGGCTGGCGACTTATCGCCCAACGCCGCGAAAATGCCCTCCATCACGTTCGTTCCGAACGAGCGTCCGTCAAATTCCGGCGTCGTGGTAATCAATCGCTCCAATCCGCGCTCACGCAGTAGCTCGACATCCTTCGATGTTACTGTGTTGGTCACGATGGTTTTGCCCTTCAAACTCGCGGGCAAATAGCGCCGAATCAACAAAAAGTCGCCCGCGATAATCTCGTTGTCCTCGAAAAAGCGCCGCTGCAACTTCTTATCGAGGATTTGGGTTTGCTTGTCGCCTGTCGGGTACAGCATCGTGAACGGCAAGCGCCCCACGATGGGCAAAATGAGCCGCGCCAAACGGCGCACTGAGCGCAGCGTCTTCAACGGAATCGGCAGCGACAAAATGAACAAAAAGTCGCCGAACGTCACATCCGCCCCTAGCTTCACGAACTCTTCGGCCATGCCAAAGCGGTCAACTGCGCACGTCAAACCCACTTTTTTTCCTTTGAATTTTATCAACCCGTCTTGTTCCAACGAGGCTAATGCCGCTCGTTCCAGCGTGTCTTTTAGCCCCGAACCATCCACCACAGGAGTGTTCTTGGCGGCGCGCGCCAGTTTTTGCGCGTCTTTCACCGGGTAGCGAACACCGCCGGCCACTAGCCACAAGTCGATGCCACCCAGCCCAATTGCCGCGACTTTTCCATCCAGTTCGCGAATAAGTTCGGTTGCCTGATTCAAATCTCCGCCTGTTCCTCGGCGTTCCAGTTCCCATGCCCGTCCTAATAATGTTGCCTTTGCCACATGATCGCGCGAAGGCGACCCCAGCGACACCGACACGACTCGCAACGTATCTTTCAATTCCACTTCGGCCATTAGGAGGGCAGTAAAGCAGATGTCGCTGGCATGAGTTTTGTGAGAAAAATGAGGAAAATCCCTCTAGGGTGTCTCAGGCAAATTCTTTTCGGTTGTTAGGAAGATCGAACATTTGAGAAGGCTTTAAATTTTCGCTTTCGCAAACTCTTCATTCTTCTCAAACTAATAACTTCCTATTTATGTCGTTTTGGTTCCAGGTTGTTGCGCCTGTACTCGATAAAGCGCCCCCCGTGCCAGCGCCGCGCCCCATCGTGTCTACGCCCACGCGAATAAACTCGAACAAACCACTACCATCATCCCCCTTCGGCCTTCGCGATGACATCCGTGATGCCGAATTGCTGCTTGCCGCCTTCCGCACTCTGCTTCTCGTTGTATTGGCTGTATCGCCCTTTGTACTCCGAGTCGATGAGGCCTTCACCATCCCCGCGATGTCGCTGATGGTACTTGCAGGTATCTACAACATCGCGATGGGAGTGGCCTGTCTGTTCCCGGCTCGCTTCGGTGTCCGGCGCCCCATTGTATTGGCGATGGATACCACGCTTATTACCGCGTGGGTGCATCTATCGGGTCGCTTCGAACTGGTAACGCTCTATTTCGTGGTGGTCGTCGTGGCGGCGATGTGGTTCCGGGTGTTTGGTGGGGTCGTGGCAGCGGCAATTTGCAATTTTCTATTTTTGTTTCTGTGGGGCCGAATCGCCGCCGAAGCCCCTCTGGTTGGGCGCCTCGAACCATTCCCCTTTGGAATGGCCGTTAATTCCGCCTTGCTATTCGTGATTGGAGCGTTGGCGGGCTACATCTCCGAAGCGCAGGAACGGGAACGCAACGCCCGTCTCGAACGCGAACTGCTCATCGCAAACTACCAGCACGAACTCGACATATCGGGCGAGATGCAGCCTTTGCTCATGGGGCGCCCCGATTTCTCCACCCCATTCGATTTCGGCCTGGCCTTTCGCTCGGCCCGCGCCACTGGCGGCGGCGACTACCTTGATGTGTTGCCGCTTCCCGATGGCCGCGTGTTGTGCTGCATCGCCGATGTTTCTGGAAAAAGCGTGCGCGCTCAGGCTCGTGTCCCGCTCCTCAAATACTCGTTGCGCGCCCTCGCCCCGCTTTATCCCGATCCAGTCGATTTGATGGCGCATCTGCAAACCACGTTGGCACCCGACCTTGGCCCCGACCTGTATATCGCTATTTGTTTGGCCGCTTTCGATGCTCCCACCAAAACCATCTCGTGGTGCAATGCGGGCCATATCCCGCCCTTGCTCGTGCCCGCCAACGGCGACGTGATAGAACTCGAAGCCACCTGTGCCCCGCTCGGCCTGTGGCCCGAAATCGAGCCGCAATCCAAAAAGACTGCCTTCCATCCCGGCGATGCGCTTCTGATGGCCACCGACGGCCTCAGCGATGCCCTGTCATTTGGCGGCGAGGTCGATGGTGAGGCGCAGGTTCGTTTGCTCACTCCGCGCCTGGTCGGCGAGAACGCCATCAGCGCGCCCGAAGCTGCCCAGAAAATGGTCGAACTCGCGGAAGCGGCCTTGGAAAACAACTCCTTCATCGCGCGCAACTTCACTATGGGCGAAGAACTCGGCGAACCCCACGCCTACATGGACGATGTTGCCGTTTTAGTGGCCTATTTCCCCGCCGAAATCAAGGCTTAACGCCTCGTGAAGGATGGATCATAAGGCGATTATTTGCCGAAAACGCGAAGTGCAATGGAATATTCCCAGACAAATATCCAGACAAACAGAACTTGCTATCGCGTTGAGAAGTCCGTAAATTCATATATCCGACTGTAAAAATCGGATTAGTGAGTCGGATATAGCGGATTATTCCATGTTGAAATTCTTTGCGGCGCGTGCGGCCCGCCGCCAAGCCCACCACGACCATCAGGTCTCCTGTACGTCACTTTGTTGTGCCCGTCCGGGTGCCCGTGTGTGCGTGACTGAAATCTGCGGCTGCGAGCTGGAAGCCGCCAAATTGCGCGATCTGGGGGTGCGCGAAGGCGCCGTTGTGTCGCTCATGGCTCACGGCAATCCCGTCTTGGTGCGTGTTGATGGTGCCCGTATTGGCATCAGCGAATGTGCCGCCGAGAATGTGCAGTGCGAATACCTGCCCGACGCGAAATGACTTTAGCCGACCTCAAAGTGGGAAACCGCGCCCGCATCGTTGAATTAGCTGGAGAAGACGAAACCGTCGAGCGACTGATGGAAATGGGCTTGACCGAAGGAACCGAGTTTTCTCTGGTACGCTTCGCACCCCTTGGCGACCCCCTCGAAATCAAAACACGCGGCTATCACCTCAGCCTCCGCAAAGCCGACGCCGCCAACATCAAAGTCGAACCAATAAACGGATGAAGCAAAGGCTCGCCCTTTTTGTCAAATAAATCATGCGAGCTTTTCACCTTCTTTGCGCTTTTGTTTGTTGCTGCATCGGCTTCTGTGTGCCGCTGCAAGCCCAGACAACCCCTAAGCCCCCTCAGGCTACCGAACCGCTCCCTGAAAAAGACGGACTCAAAGTCTCTGTATCAGCACCTTACAAGAGGAACGAGAGGCGACTTGCTATTCAGGCTGACAATCCCCACATCAATGTCCTGCTGCAAAACACCTCATCGAAGCCTATAAATATCTTTGAAGCGTGGAACTCATGGGGAGCAACTAACCTGAGCATAGAAGTCACGAAGATTGATGGCAAAGCTCTCGATACCCCTCTAATTCTCTCCAGAGGACGAATGATGTGGCTTGAGAATTATCCCTCCACCGAAACGATAGGGCCGGGCGAGACTCTTGTGCGCGAAGTTCTCCTTTATATCCCGCCTAAAATTCTGAATCCTACCGCCCCAGAGTCAGCTGTTTTTCCTCCGGGTTCGCTCTATTTCGAGTTTCCATTCCCGCCCAGAGGAGAACGGCGCCAAATCACGTTGCGA
Organism: bacterium; assembly: GCA_004172935.1. Classification (GTDB taxonomy): domain Bacteria; phylum Armatimonadota; class Abditibacteriia; order Abditibacteriales; family Abditibacteriaceae; genus Abditibacterium. Next base: position 63,808 of record SDZD01000004.1, read on the forward strand.
ACTGTTTTCTATGTCCACGAAGAGAATTTTCGTTTTCAAGGCGGCAAGCTCAATGTCTGGACAGGGAAAATTGCATCCCCTCCGTTGGATTATCAAGTTTCCTGGAAGTAATCCCCAATAGATATTCCCCCTCCCCCGAACGTTGAAAGTGTGTGAAGCGAAAAGTAGGGACGCCTTTCGCCTCGAACCGTTTTTCAATAGTCCCAAGTTTTCATGGCTACTTCTGTTTCCGCTCCTTCTCGCCCTCGAACTATCGCGCTCGTTGGCAACCCCAATGCGGGTAAGACCACGCTGTTCAACGCGCTCACCGGGTTACGCCAGAAAGTGGGCAACTATCCCGGCGTCACGGTCGAAAAGAAGGAAGGCCGCGCCAAATTAAGCGGCGAACACGAAGTCGTTATCCTCGACCTCCCCGGCACCTATTCGCTTGCCCCCAAATCGCCCGATGAAGAAGTCGCCCGCGATGTCTTGCTTGGCCTTCGCCCCGATACCCCCACTCCCGACGCCGTTTTAGTCGTCGTCGATGCTTCCAACCTGGAGCGCAACCTCTATCTCGCCACTCAGGTTCTCGAACTCGGTTTGCCATGCGTCGTGGCGCTGAACATGATCGACGTTGCCCGCGCTGCGGGCCGCGAAGTCGATGCCAAACAACTCAGCGAAGACTTGGGCTGTCCCGTCGTGTCCATCATCGCTAACAAGGGCGAAAACTTGGATGGACTGAAATCGGCCCTGTCCGGCGAAATCCCCGTTCCCAACCCGCCCGTTCTCGAACTGGCGCCCGCTCTCACCGAGGCCCGCGACCGTTTGACCGCAGCGCTCTCCAATATCCCCACCGAGCGCACCAGCGGGCCGCGTGGCGTCGCTTTGCGCCTCCTGTGCGGCAACGCCCCCATCGAGCGGGTACGCGAGCGTTTTGGCGCCCCTGCCGCCGACTTACTTGAACAGTTGCGTGCATCGGGAATCAAACCCGCGCAAGAAACAGCCCCGCGCTATCGCGCTTTGGGCGCAGTCGTGCTGCGCGCCACCAAAGAAGACAACTCCAACAACAAAACGCTCACCGATAAGTTCGATGCCATCCTGACCCACCGCATCTGGGGCATCGTAATTTTCGCTCTTATCGTTCTGCTCGTCTTTCAATCCATTTACTCGTTCGCCAACCTGCCGATGGCATGGATTGAAGGGCTGCAAGGATGGGCGCAGGGCTTCTTGAGCGATCATATGCCCGAAGGCCCGCTCCGCGATTTGATGGTCGATGGTGTTATCGCGGGTGTCGGCGGCGTTATCGTCTTCTTGCCGCAAATCCTCATCCTCTTCTTCTTCATCGGCATTCTCGAAGATTCGGGCTATATGGCGCGCGCTGCCTTCATCATGGATAAAACCATGAGCCGCGTTGGGCTTCATGGCCGCGCCTTCATTCCGCTCCTCTCCTCGTTCGCCTGTGCTATTCCCGGTGTCATGGCCGCGCGCACCATCTCCTCGCGCCGCGACCGCATGACGACCATCCTCATCGCTCCCCTGATGAGTTGCTCGGCTCGTCTCCCGGTCTACACGCTGATGATCGGCACCTTCATCCCCGAAGTCAAAATCGGCGGATTCATCTCGTCGCGTGCCCTCACCATGTTCAGCTGCTACGTGCTGGGTGTCGCGGTCGCGATGGCAGCGGCGTGGGTCTTCAAAAAGACGCTGTTCCAGGGGCCACCTCCGGCGCTGATGCTCGAACTACCGCCCTATAAAATGCCCGCCCCCCGCAACGTCATCGTGACTATGTGGGACCGAGGCAGCGAGTTTCTCAAGCGCGCCGGAACCACTATTTTCGCCCTTTCTATCATCTTGTGGTTCGCGCTCAACTACCCCAAGCCCTCAACTCAAGTTCTGGATGCGCTACCCAATGACGAGGCTCGTACGGCGCTCATCGCTCAACATTCGGTGGCTGGACGTGTTGGACATGCCATCGAACCGCTGATTGCCCCCATCGGATTCAACTGGAAGGTTGGCATTGGCCTCATCGGTGCTATGGCCGCTCGCGAAGTCTTCGTCTCGACAATGGGCACCGTTTACAGCGTGGGCGGCGATGTTGACGAAGAATCGAAACCACTTCGTCAACAACTGCACGAAGATCACTGGCCCGATGGGCGTCCTGTTTGGACGCCTCTCACTGCGGTTTCGCTGCTGGTCTACTTCGTGATTGCTATGCAATGCATCTCGACACTCGCTGTCGTGAAGCGTGAAACCGGCGGTTGGGGTTGGCCGTTGTTTATGCAGGTCTACATGACGGGGTTGGCATGGCTGGCCTCATTCATCGTCTACCAAGGTGGACGCGCGCTAGGGTGGGGAGGTTAAAAATGACTGGACAAGATTACGCCGTTTTCTTCATCGCCGCTTGTGCGGCGGCTTATCTGATTCGCCACTGGACGGTTACCGCCAAAAGCGGCGGCGGCTGTGGCAAATGCTCCGGCGGTGCCAACTGCGCCTCCAAATCTAAAGCCGCCGAACCGCAGCTCGTTCAAATCGACCTCGGCGGCAGCTGGAAACCCAACTAAACGCGCTCGGCTTCCTTCCCCAACTCAAGGAATTAAACAACTAGGTCGTTCTGGCACTGAACTCGATAGTCTCACTTTGAGAATTTGCCCAGACCCTCATGAGACGACCTATTGCCGCTCGTAACGCGACGTGGGCGCACACCACTGCCAAAACCCTCGCTGGTTGGGGTGTCGCTCCGAATACCGTGTCCATCGCCAGCGTCGTTTTCGCACTGGGGGCATTGGTTTGTCTGGCTGGTGCTGGACGAGTTGAGGCTCAATGGCCCGCATTCTGGCTATTCCTCGGCGCCGCGCTCTGCGTGCAACTCCGGTTGCTCTGTAATCTCTTCGATGGCATGATAGCGGTCGAGTTCAAGCGCGCCTCCAAACTCGGCCCCATTTTCAACGACTTCCCCGACCGTCCAGCCGACCTCTTTATTCTCGTCGGTTGTGGTTTGGCTGGTGGACCGACTTGGTTGCCCACCCTCGGTTGGGCGGCGGGGGCATTGGCTCTTCTCACCGCTTACGTGCGCCTTCTGGGGGTCTCGGTCGGTGCCAACGAGCATTTCGCCGGGCCACTCGCCAAACAGCAGCGCATGGCACTCGTGACTATCGCTTCTACTGTGGCCGCAGTCGAAACCATGTTCGGCTGGCAGCACTATGCGATGACTGTCGCACTCATTGTTATCGTGGTCGGTTGCATCATCACCGTTGCCCACCGTTTAAAACTCATCGGCGCCGATTTATCGGGCACGCCAACCGCTGGAACTGAGGCCGAATGAACGCGCAGCGCTTGGCCGATTTACTGGCGATTTTGGCGAGGCTTTTCTGTGGCGCTACCCTCCGCGTTGCCGAGGATGCCGCCCCCGTCGAGAACGTGCAGCGGGTTTATATCCCCAACCACTCCAGCCATCTCGACTTTGTGGTGCTTTGGTCGGCATTGCCACGCCGATTGCGCCGCGTCACTCGCCCTGTCGCTGCCCGCGACTACTGGCAGAAAACCGCGCTGCGCCGCTTTCTCAGTGTCCACGTCTACCGCGCCATCCTTATTGAGCGCGAACATGTTTCGGTACATTCCAACCCCATCGAACAGATAATGGTCGAGATGGGGGACGACTCGCTCATCCTCTTTCCCGAAGGCACCCGTGGTAGTGGCGACGAAATCGGCGCCTTCAAAAGCGGTGTCTATCATCTCGCGCATCGCAAACCCGACCTTCAATACGTGCCTGTTTATATAGAAAACCTCAATCGCGTTTTGCCCAAAGGCGAAATATTGCCGCTGCCCCTGCTGTGCAGCATAACCCTCGGCCCACCACTTCAACTCGAAGAAGGCGAAAGCAAAGCCGCTTTTCTAACCCGACTGCGCGATGCCGTTGTCGCCCTCAAGGAGAACACTGAATGACGCTCGGCATTGCCCGCGAAACGGGACTTCTACTTGGGGGCGTCGTTGGGGTTTTAGTAGTCGCCACCGTCGTTTCGTCCATTCTCCGCGCCCGCTTCGGCCCCACGCCGGTAATTGTAAACCTGCGCCAACGCACCTGGACATGGTGGGCGATGAGCGTCGTCTTTGCGCTTGCTTCCCTGCTCGGAACAACGGGCGCAACCGTTCTGTTCGCCCTCATTTCTTTTGGCGCCCTGCGTGAGTTTATAACCCTCACTCCCACGCGCCGTGCCGACCATCGCGCCCTGTTCTGGGTTTTCTTCGTGCTGACACCGCTGCACTATTTTTTCGTCGGGACTGGTAACTATGGGATGTTCTCTATCCTCATTCCGGTCTACGTCTTCCTCTATTTACCCACGCGCATGGTCTTCAGCGGCGATACGACCTGTTTCCTTGAGCGTGCCGCCAAAATGCAATGGGGCCTCATGATCTGCGTCTACTGTCTTTCGCACTCGGTCGCAGTCCTCATGCTCCGCATCCCCGGCTACGAAGGGCGTAACATGGCGCTTCTGCTCTGGTTCGTCATCGTCACCCAACTCAACGATGTTTTGCAATACACATGGGGCAAAATAATGGGACGCCATAAAATCGCTCCTCTCGTCAGCCCCAACAAAACATGGGAGGGGTTTCTGGGGGGCACCATTTGCGCGACTCTCATTGGAACTGCGTTGTGGTGGGCGACTCCCTACCTTTGGTGGCAAGCGGGCATCATGGCGCTGGGAATAACTCTGCTCGGCTTCGTTGGCGGACTCACCATGTCAGCCATCAAACGCGACCGAGGCGTAAAAGATTTCGGCCAGGTGCTTCAAGGGCACGGTGGCTTCCTCGACCGAGTCGATTCCCTGTGCTTCGCCGCCCCCATTTTCTTTCACGTCACCCGCTACTTCTGGGCGCAACTTTGAAACGATGAATCCACCTCTTAGGGGACATGTAAGGCGTAACCTTATACGTCTGGAAAAGATGACAGGAAATGGTTAATAAGATGCGTTCTGAGCGTGCCGATGCTATCTCCTTCCCTCGATGAGCCACATGAGGATGTGCCCGAACCTGCTCCGTACAATCCATACTTTCTGTGGCGCACATTCTTCTGCGCAGTCGGCATTTTAATAGGAATTTTTGTGATGGCTCAGGGACTGAGCCTGTATACGTGTTCTCAAGACGAGCCAACTCCTAACTACGCGCATACATCTGCGACTGTCGCTGCCGCCGTTCAATACTCCATCTATGGCGTTTTCATCCTCTCGGCCAGCATATGGGGTTGGAGGCAACGCTTCGCGACTTCTCCGCTTTAACCCACGGTCTACAGAATCATTCAAAATGCCTCTGCTCTGAAGTCGGCTAATCTGGTTTCACTTGGAGGTGTGCTGTCCATCCTCATCGTTTCGTGGAACACGCGCGATCTGTTGCGTGCTTGTCTCACCTCGCTTCAAAACCATCTCGGCGAGGTTGAACACGAAATCATCGTCGTCGATTGCGCCTCCGCCGACGAATCGGCTACGATGGTGGCGACTGAGTTCTCCTCTGTAAATCTCATCGCTTCCTCCGAAAACCTGGGCTTTGCACGCGGCAACAACCTCGCGTTTTCCCATTCGAAGGGCGAGTGGGTTTGGCTCCTCAACCCCGATACCGAAATCTTCGAGAACGCTGCTCAAACACTCATAGCCTTTCTCGAAGCCCGTCCGCGCACTGGAGGCGTTGCCTCGGCCCTCGTAGACGCGCGTGACGGCCATTTTCAACGCTCCTGCCGCACCTTCCCCACTCCTGCCGCGCTTTGGTGCGAGGCAAGTGGGTTGGCCCGTTTTTTCCCGCGCTCCAAGCGTTTCGGTTTCTACAAAATGGGTTGGTTCTCCTACTGCACCCCGCGACAGGTTGAACAACCGATGGCATCCAGTTTTCTGCTGCGCCGCGAGGCCATCAACTCCATCGGCGAAATTTTCGATGAGCGCTTCCCCATCTACTTCAACGATGTCGATTTGTGCTGGCGTCTGGTCGAGAATAATTGGCAAATCTGGTATGAACCCTCTGCCAAGGTGTTGCATTGGGGCGGAGCCTCCACCAAACAGCGCCGCGCCGAAATGATCGCCGAATCGCACGCCTCGCTCGAAGCCTTCTATCAAAAATGGTATCGTGGCCGAATCTCGCCGTTTCTCTATATCGCTACTATCGCCTTGGTACGATTCACTGGCTGGGTGCGAGTTACCAGAGCCAGCCAAAAAGCGACCACATAACAGAAGAGCCGCAAGCATTTCGCTTGCGGCTCTTCTGTTAATTCCCAATCTCGGTGAGGATGTCTGTGAGATTGCGAGCTATGACTTAGCGTCCGTTGTAGAAGTTGTCGTTGCGCAACAAGTCCACGTCATTGCTGTTGGCGCGAACGAACGAACCATCAAAGGTGCCCTGCACGCTGATGCGGTCGCCGCGCGAAATGCGGCTGTTCAGGTAACCATTGGTGCGAACCGAGTAAACACGTCCGTTCTCAGCGCGAACTCGCAAAGAGCTGCGTCCTTCGACTTCGACGACTTCGCCACGCAAATTGATGCGGTCGTTGCGTCCGTTGTTGTTGAAGATGTTGTCATCGCGACGAATCACCTGATCGGCGAATAGAGTGTTGCCACGCACCGTACCGCGTACTTCCACGATGTCACCGCGTCGCAGGTTAAGGTAAGAGTCGGATTGGACTCGCACAATGCGGCCATCGACACGCAAGTCGAACTCGCGGTTACCACGCACATCGTTCACGACACCGCGCAAGCTACGTCCGTTGTTGTAGTTGTTGCCATTGCCGTTGCCGTTGCCGTTGCGTTCGAATTGTATATCGTTGTTGTTGGCCCGCACGAACGAGCCATCGAAACGTCCCTGTACCGCTACTCGGTCGCCGCGAGAAACACGTCGGCTTAAATCAATATTTGTGCGCACCAAATAAATACGACCATTGTCCGCGCGCACTCGGAATCCCCGTGCTCCGTCGAAATCAATGATCTCGCCTCGGAAGCTGATTTGTGTTTCGCGGCCCTGATTGCCACGCACATTGTCGTCTTGTCGATTGACGAACTCTGCGTAGAAAGTTCCACCACGCAAGTCGCCGCGCGCCGTCACAAAGTCGCCGTTTCGCAGATTCGCATAGGAGTCGCTCTTGACTCGCACGATGCGGCCATCAGCGCGTACATCGAATTCTCGCGAGTTATAAACGCGGCTGACAATGCCTCGAACTACTTCCGAGCGTACAACTGTGCGGTTGCCGAGAATTCGATCACCGGGAGCCGCATGAACGACGGGTAGGGCAGTGACGAAGGGTATGGAGAGCGCCAAGAGGCGGGTGATGTGTAGGTTCTTCATGGTTGAGTCTCCCCTCAGGGTTGGCTTTTCGGACGCAGCCTCAACCATCACTGTTCAATTAGCCTTCGTTAAGTTTTCTCATCGCAAAGGGAAAAGTTGCCAAGTCATAGGGTGCAACAAAAGCCGTTGTACCCTGTCCGCGCAAACGCGCGCGCGAGGTGATTGTCCCATCAGGAGCATTATAAGGCTTCGTGTTCGCCCTCACCGGGTATCAAGCCATGTTCGTCCAGTTATGGCCCACTAATCCGCTCATTGTGTCTCTACCATATGCAAAAGGCTCCCCGCATTATGCGGGGAGCCTTTTGAGTATTTGATGTCTTTTCAAGCAGCCACAGGGCGTAACTTGCGCTGAGCATTCTGGCGTACTTTCTCGATGTCCGCGTCGCTAACTGCGACCTCAAACGAACGGAAACCAGCCAACTCGAAGCCGTGTTTCTTGGCGAGTTTGCCCATGTTCATTACCTGTTCCACTGTGAGGTCGCGGCCCAATGTGTACGACTCGTTCGTTCCTTCCAACGACAAAATCATCGTTTCGCTCATGCAAGCGAACGCTGTCGAAGGTGGGAATCCGAAAGTGAAGTTGAAATTGACGTTGCTACCTGGCACCGTGATTACGCCGCCTTCAATAACTAATACGTCGTCGCGATTCTCTACCACGGTTTTGCTCACGTCGCGTGGACGCGCTACATCGCACACCACGGCGCCAATCTTCAAATCTTCGGGGAATACCAGTTCTTTGCCCGCCGAAGAAACCGCCAGCACCAGGTCGGCCTCTTTCAGGGCTGCCCTAATTTCGGGAGCGACCTTAACGACGGCGCGGCAGTCGGAGCGCGCTTCAATATCCGCTTTCAATTTCTCTAACTTCGAGATGTCTCGACCAACTAGAGCGACTTCGCCCACCTGAGCCGCCAGAATCTTGGCGCACACAGCGCCAATCGAGCCAGTAGCGCCCACGATGGCGACCGAAGCGTTCGCCGCCTCCACTCCCATCAATTCTGCCCCCTTCAACAACCCCTCGACTGCTGTATAAACCGTGTACGAGTTTCCGGTGGTTACGTTGATGATTCCTTTCAGCCTTTCTGCTACCGTTTCGCCCGCATCGCCCGCGACGCTGGTGTAAGCGCCCAGCCCTATAATCTTGGCCCCTCGATCTGCGCTCATTTGTCCGCACTCGACCAATTTCTTATAAACGACTTCATCTGGCAATGTTAAAAGCTGTCGTGTCGAAAAAGGGCACCCGATGAAATAACCGTTGGTTTCAGCGCCCGTTTTCGATTCGATGCCAGTAATTTCCGACATCCACTTCGGCGACAAGCGTAGCGCAATTTGCTCGACAGCGCGTTCAGGGAGAAGTCCCAAAATCGGGTATTTGCGCGCCGCATCGCGGCGAAGTTCCATGGGGTGAATGACAAAGGAAAAGCAATTCATTGCAGACTTGAATATGAAGAAGAACGGACCTGCCTCTAAGTTTCGTGCATCGGAGTCTTTTTGGCGCGTCTTCCTTATGGGGAAAATCCCACTTTTTGGCTTTATGCAATTTCGACTCGTCCTCGATTCGCCCCAACGAGGCGCCTACAACATGGCTGCCGATGAAACGCTCTTGCGGCGCAATGCCACAGCGCAGCCCCTTCCAACACTCCGTTTCTACGCCTGGGACCCCTTCTGCCTATCACTGGGCCGCTTGCAAAAGACCTTGCCTCCCGGCGCCTTGCTTCCCGAAAATGAGCGTGATTTCGATGTGGTTCGCCGCCCCACCGGGGGCCGCGCCGTTTGGCACGCTCAGGAAATCACCTATTCGATTTGCGCCCCGCTCGATTTCCTCCCCGAAAATGCCCGCTCGGTCCAGGGAGCCTACGAATGGCTTAGTGGTGGTTTCTTGCTTGGCCTCCAATCTCTGGGAGTCCAATCCAGCCTCGCCCCCAGCCAAAAGCGCGGCGAAGGTGGTACCAATTGTTTCGCCTCCAGTGCTGCATGTGACTTTTTAGTCAATGGCAAAAAATTAATTGGCGCCGCTCAGTGCCGCCTGGAGGGCGCCTTTTTGCAGCACGGTTCGTTGTTGCTTTCCATGAACCCCGACGACTGGCAGCAAAAGACGGGCGGCCCCATGAGTGGCGCCACCTCGCTCGCCGAATTGGGAGTCCATGCGCCACGTCATCAAATCATCGCCGCCCTCTGTGACGGCTTCGAGCGCGCCTGTGCGGTATCCTTAATGGAAGGAAATTGGAGCGAAGAAGAGCGCGAGCAAACGCAGCAATTGGCCGGGACAAAATATCTTTCGCCTGAGTGGACGTTAGAAGCGATTGTGCCCCCCGATGGCATCTGACTTGAGACGTTTGCGTATGAGCGTTATAATCACGCCTTGCCGCACCCACTTTGCACGCTTATTTGGAAAGAATTTTGCGAAGCACCATCAGGAGTAATTAAACCAACATCATGAGCAAGAAAATTTTGGCCGTAGACGACGAAAAACACATCCTACGTTTGGTGCAAATCAACCTCGAAAAAGCGGGTTATGATGTATATACCGGCTCAAATGGTCAAGAAGCTGTCGACAAAACCCGCGAGATTTCACCCGATCTCATCGTGATGGACGTTATGATGCCCATCATGGATGGTTTTGACGCCCTCAAGACTCTCAAAGCCGATCCTGCCACCGCTGGAATCCCCGTCATCATGCTCACCGCCAAGGCTCAGGATGCCGATGTCTTTCATGGCTGGCAAAGCGGAGCCGACCTTTATTTGACCAAACCATTCAACCCAATGGAGTTGCTCACCTTCGTCAAAAGGATTTTTGACACACAAACCGACACGCCAGCAACAAATAAAAGCTTCGATACTAACGAGGACGCTTACACTCTCGAATAACGATGAACCGCAAATGGGCCGTCGCAGACGGCAAATCAGAGGCGCTATTATATGGCGGTGTGGCTTTGGGTGTGTTAGCAGGTGCAGCGATTTCCACCTATGTGTGGCGCCAGCGCGTGCGTTCCGCTCTTGAAAAGTCGCCGCTTGATAAAGCCGATAAAATGATTGAATCGTGCGAACGCAAACTCGAACACATCGAAAAGATGATGCGCGATCTGCAATCTAAAGCCGATTCCTAGTGACAGAAACGCGAATTTTCTGCTTGAAAACCCCCCAGTTTTCTCGTAGATATTCCTCTTAATTCACAATTCAATTTTTCTGACACAAAAAGGTCCTAAAAAGGCCTTCGACTTGCATCATTCCGGCGAAATTGCCGGAACCTCAACAGCCGTTTGAAGTCCGCGCGGACATCAAACGGCTTGTGTGCGTTTAACTGTAGTAGTCTTAACGGAAAGATAATCCATGCGATTCGGGCCTTGAACCCGTTTTCGTTCAAAGCAGCATGACCTATTCCACATTCACCACTTCGCCACACGGCCTCGCTATTGCGCCGTTTGCTGCCACTCCAGGCGGCACACTCGCGAGCGAACGCGCCGAAGCGGATGTTCCCCCCACCGATTCTGATATTGATACTGTAGCGGCCCTCGATACCGAAGTCACCGACGAAATCGAAACCGCCGATCAGGAACTCGAAGAAGATACCGGCGAAGAAGCGCCTCCAGAAAAAGCGCCGCCCTCGCCAGAAAAACTGGCTTTCCTGGCCGTCTTGCAACGCGCCAAAGAAGGCGACCTCAAAGCGTTCGAGGAAATCTACCAAATGTACCACCGCCGCATCTATAATGCGGTCTACGGTATGCTCGGCGATCCCGACGACGCTCAGGACGTGACGCAAGATGTCTTCATGCGCCTCTACGATGCGCTACCCACACTGCGCGCCGACGAAGCCTTCTCGACCTACTTGTATCGCATCGCGCTCAACCTCTGTCGCGACCGTGCCCGCCGCAAAAAGCGCGTCCGCTTCCAAAGTATGGACACGCCCCGCGCCGACGACGAAGGCGATGTCGAACCAATGGAGTTCCCCGACCAGGGCAAACTCCCCGAAGAACTGCTGACAGGCGACGAACTCCAACGCCGCGTCCGCGAAGCCGTCCTGACGCTCTCGAACGACCACAAAGCCGTCATCGTCATGCACCACTTCCAGGGCATGGAAGTCAACGACATCGCTCGCATTTTGGGAGTTCCCACCGGAACCGTCAAATCCCGCCTCGCCAGAGGCCGCGACCAGCTCCACCGCAAGTTGCGCTCATACCTCAACTTGTAACAACCGAAATAACAGAAAAGGGCCGCTTCAATCCGAAGCGGCCCTTTTCGTTTCTATTTCATTCCTGCGTGTACTCCGACTCAATCACACAAAACTCATTGCCCTCTGGGTCGCCCATCACCACATAATCCGCCCCTTCGGGATAATCCCACTCCAACCGAGTCGCCCCCAGCGATTCCAGCCTCTCGACCTCAGCCTTCTGATTATCCGAATAAAGGTCGAAGTGCAGCCGATTCCGCCCCGCTTTCGGTTCATCCCACAACTGCAGTGAAACATTCGACCAACGCCGCTTCGGGTCGGTCAACACCACGAAAGTCTCATCCCCATCGCGTACGACATACCCCAGAGCCGCTGACCAAAACGCCGTCGCCCGCTCGATGTCACACACGTTGATAACCGTCGAACCAATATAAAGCCCCATATCTTGAATTTAATTCCCCAGAGTAACAGTACCCCAGTTCGCGGGCTGTTCGGTGCTATCAGCTTTTGGATTCGGCCAAAACACCTCGCGGTCGCCTTGCGCCCCCTTGACCGTGATATTCAAATTCAAGCCAATCCGCGTCCCCACAACCGCCTTGAACTCCTTGATTTGTGCGGCGGGCAGCAAGCACTCCATCACATAGCCATCGCCTTTACGCACGACGCTACTTTGAATGCCGCCAATATCAAAACGGCTTTCGCCGATTTCTCCACCGCGCTTCCATTGCCCTGTATAAGCGCGCTTCTGCTCCAACTGTGGCGCGAACCAGAACTGATGATCTCCCGCCTCATATTTGCGTGCTGTCTTATCATTGCGCGTATCAATGAACATCTCGGTAACATCCCCTTGCCAGAACGCGCGTGGGTCGGGCACTATTCCCCTCGAATCGCGCACATCGAGCGCCAAATAAAGCCCCTGACTCGACCACGCCATGTAAGCCGAAGCCTTCGCCTCCCCTTGCGTCGAGCCTAGTACCCAATCCGGCAACTTATTCTGCGTGCCCCAGTCGCTCAAATCGCCGTCCATCTTCAAGCCATCGGGCGCTTTATGTAGCGTAAGCCGACTGGGAATGAGCGGTTGCTGCGCCGTTCGCCCATCCGCGCTACGGTATTCAACCAGCGCCTGTTCGCCATTTTTCCAATCTGCTGTCCAATTCACAGTCGCCGTTATGTCGCGCACCTCGGCAGGTTTAAGAGCATCCACCTTAATTTCAGGCGTCGCCGTATTCCACAAAGCGGGTAACTTGAAGCGCACTGTCCCGTCCAACGGCCTCGCCGACTGATTGGAAACGCGCACTTTCACTTCACTTTGCCCCGGCTCACCCTGAAGCCCACGCACCGTCATCAACACTGGACGTTCAATGCTCACCCTGAGCGGGATATTCACCAGCGGCTCACCCTCACTGACACCGATGCGCACCGTCTTCTCGCCCAGACCCTCATCGTTGCTGATGTGGAATGAGAGCGGCACCTCCACCGTTTTGCCCGCAGTAACGCTGATGTTTTGCGCGCCACTCGTATCTGTCCACCCCTCTGGCAATTGCAACTGCACTTTCCCACTAATAGGCGCCGAGCGTGTGTTCTTGATTTGCAGAGTAGTCGTCACCGAATCGCCCGCCGTCATCGACACCAAATAAGGCGTCGAGAGGCTGTAGGCAGCCTGCCTCGCAAAGCGGCTGTTCTCGCCCACTCCTACCGCATAAACAGGCTCCATCCCCAGTTGCATCTCGGTTTTGTCCAACGGGTTCGCCAGAAAGTCATACACCTTGGCGCCCTCGAAGTTGACATTCGGCCCCTTCTTGCCGTCCAGAGTCCATAGCGAAGCCACCAACTTACCCTCATTGCGAAACAGGTAGCCCCACGTGTTTTCGCCCGCGCTAATCATCCCAATGTATTCGGGCTTCGGCAGCATCTGCGTCAGCCCCGCATAGGCCGCATACGACAATTTGGGCAACTGGTCGAAGGTGAACAGTCCGCACCCATCGAAGAAGTTGTTGGCTCCCGGCGAATCGAGGTCCCAATACCAGAACCCCTTCTCCGTTCCTGCCGCCGCCAGCATCATATACGCCCGCGCCAGATAGGCCGCTTGCTCCGTCGCCGATACAACAGGTCCAGCCTTCGTGTCCCAACCGAACTCGGTGAGCCAGTGTTGGCGAGGCTTGCCATCGCTGCGCGCCACTTTCTTAATATCCCGCAACTGGTCGAACCACAGCGCCGAAGTCTCTTGCAGCGCCATCCCCGTGTTATAGTTGGTTGCGCTCACTTCCGGCGCCGGAACCCCGGCGTAATAATGGCTGTTGATAACCCCAATCGAGTCGAATGCGCCGCTCTCAATCTGCTTGCGAACCCGCTCCGGCCAGATGCCCGCGCGCCCATTCTCCGCCGCGATGAACTTCCCATCGCCCAGCAACTGTGTTACCTCGCCGAACTTCTTGTGATAGCTGCCATAGTTTTTCCAGCCAATGGCTTCCTCGGCGTTGATGTTCTCGCGGTTCAGGTCGTACTCGTTGTCCAACTCGAAGGCGCGAATCGAAGGAAACGCATTCTCTATATCGACTAACTCACGAGTCCACGCCTGATCTGGCCCGACCTTACCATCCGAGGGCGGCTTAATCGCTTTTTGCAGGTTGGCCAGCACACGCGCCCCGCTATTTTCATAGCTCTTGACGATTTTCGGATACCACGGCCACCCGCTGTAACTACGGTCGCCACCTTTGGCCCGCACCATCCATTCATAGTTGAAGCCGTAATCGCGAAACCACACGATGCCTGCCTTACGAAAAGTCTCCGGCATCGGCTGACGCGCGCTCAGCACATTCAACCCATAAGGCGAAGCATCCTTTTCCGCATCCGTCAGCGGACGAGCCACCGGAATAATGGCGAACGGCTGCGAAATATCGAGGCTTTTCCCATCTGCCCACTTAACGCTCGATTCAAGCCGATAAACCCCGAATTTCGTGGCGTCAATCGGCAACGCCAGCGCCAAATTATCCTCGACTTTCAGCGGCGCATTGCCGCTCTTCACCGTCGCCCCGTTCCAATCCACCACTTTCCAATTAAGCGTCCCATTCGCCACTTGAGGCCGCCAGTTTTTCGCTCCCAGCAAAAACTGCGGTGCCACTCCCGAAAACACATTATGTGCCTCTGTCGCCTCCACCTTCATTTGAAGCAGAGGCGCTACAGGTTGCTTCACGACGGGCGCCTTCGCATCAGCGGCAGGTGGCGGCGCCACCCAGCTTTTCAACGCTCCCGTCTCCGCATCCACATCCGAGATGTCATTCTCCACTTCCAACTGGTCGAGATGAAGAACGCTGTTGACCTTCTCGGTGGTGTGCCCGTAGTTATGCCCCAAAACCCCATCAATCGAAATCGGCTGAATCCAATCGGCTGGCACCTTCAAAGTCGCCTTTCTCCACTTGCCATCTAGCTCTTTGGCTAGGCTCCACTCCAACTTCTTCCCACCAACTTCAGTGCGCCCCCATCCATCGCGCAACTGTATTACCCATCCATATTTCGAGTCGCCGCGAACCCAGACCGAAATCTCCTGAGTCACCCCTGGAATCACCAGCGGTTGAGTGGGCACCCCTTTAAAAAACTCAAACCCCTTCCCCGAAAAAGCCGCCTCAAAATCCAGCGACCCCTTTGCCCCATCCCTCAACTCATCGGCAACATCAGCAGAAACCTGTGTGCTTCCCCCCGCGCTACTATCATCCGAAATCCGCCACGCCTGATTATCAAACGGTTCTGCCACCTTCCGTACAACCTGAGCCTGAACAGGCACAAAAAGCCCGCAAGCCAACAACCCCGCCCAAAGGCTAAGGGACTTTGAGAAGATGCAAGACGGCACAGGAGAACACGATGTTTTCATTAATTGACGGTGTTGCTCACATTAATGAATATAAAAGTCATTATGAAACAGAGATAAATGTTCACATGTCTTCTATTTCATTTCATGTTCAAATATTTGGAATAGTATGAGAGCAATCCAATTAGCTACATTTTGATTTATGATGTAGAAAAATTCATTGCCGTCAATGATATTTTCTGAAGTGAAATTATCTGCTGAACCTGTAAGGGCATGAAAGTACTTATTGCGAATTTTTATGGCAACATCTAGTATGTCTTCACTATAAATCTCTATTGTGCTGTAAGGTGACGCCGACAATAATCTATTTTGTTGGATAGTAGATAATATTGCATTATAGTAACTCCTTTGCCAGTCATGATGAGATGATTGTATGTAAAAATTTACATGTATAGAAGTCAAAGATGAATCAATGAAGTCATGTATGAAATTTTTTAGAACAGCGAGTTCACCTATTCGTGCTTCTGTGAAATAGCTCCGCAATTTATTGAAAGTTCTTTCATATCCTTGTGCTTTGGCAGCCCAAATGAGTGGTAAACAATAGGCCATTCTCTCTATTATTCTGTATAAATGAAGAAACGCACTTTGATGGTGACCATTGTGGCTATAATAGAAGAAATTGCAATATTCGTGAAAAATTTCTTTGTAAAAGTTGCGATTGTGATTTTGGTGTGCAGTAAGGTGTGAACCTAAATCTTGAATACTACAAGTAAACGCTGATTGTATCAGTCCGACATTTGCTCTAACGTTGGTTGTATAAGTGAGATTTGAATAATTATTGCGTTGACGAATTGTTTTATTGGTCAATGTACACTGAAAACCCATAGAACCAACTAAAAGCCTAATCAACAGAGATTTATAATTTATTTGTGGCGATCCAATTTGGAGGGATATTGGTAGTGTTGATGCAACTCCACTTGGAAAAAGATCTATAGGTGTGAATCTAGAAGGATTTGGCATAATTCAAATTATGAAATTTCCGATAAGATGTCTAGAAGCTCATTCTCATCCAACAGCCTTAATTTTGAGTAATTAGCTACAAAATATGCAACAGCCTTTCTCCTTTGCGCTCCAAGCCTAATTTTAGACACATCGAACGATGAGAACGAAGACTCAAACGTTTTTATAGAAATCTCAAATTCTTCTGCCTTGAAATCCTTCAAATAAAAATAAGAGTTGCGTATACCCACGCAAAATCCGATTAGATTATTTGATACTCTGAACCAATCTAGCAAATATGGAGAATCTATAAGATCAGACATTAATTCTATAATATTAGAAAACTCAATTCCATCTTGAGTAATATTGGAGTGCAGTATTTTCTCAGCAATCAGTTCATCCATTTTTTCTTCGATGATCTTTTGATTGTCAATATTTGTGGAATTGCTCAAAAAGGATATGTATCCTTTTATCAAATCAGATTTATTAAAAGAACCTCGTTGGCCGGATTCTTTTTCTGTCCTGAATTTGATACTTAAACTTTCGAAATCGTATAGATTGGCTGTCAGAATTTCTATTTGGTGTCTAGCTGACATCGGCTTTTGGCCGTTGTTTAGAGTTATCATTCTATACAGGAGGTTGTCCATAGAGGGGCAGATTATTATGTTGAGAAATATCGGCCTATTGAGATCTAGATTTCTTTTGCTGGAATGGGCTCTGCTAAGTGTATTCAGTCTCTGTATTCCATCTAAAACAAAACCTCTGCCGATATTATCATTGATATAATCCGCTATATTATCGTCATCGAACCGTGAACTATTTTCAAGAAAAGCTATTGTTAGTGGCGGCATAATACAGCCGATAGATAAGTCTTTTTCTAGTCTCTGGTAAAATTTGGCGTTTTGTAACTTGCGCTGTATTTCCAGCTTGTCCATCAAAGAGACTAGTTTTTCAATGGCAAATCTGTAGTCAGTAACAGCTGTGACAAACTTGCCTTTTATTACTTCGTCATTGTTAACAGAGAGGATGTTTACCATAGTATAATATAATATAATATAAATAAGTAAGTAAGTGGAATTTACCAAGTCCACAACTGCGGTGTCACTTCGTCGCCATTAATTTGGAGCAAGCCGCACGCATACTTCGGCCCCCAGCGTTTGTCCGTTGGTGAGCCGGGGTTGAAGAAGAGTAGGGTGTGTCCCTCGTGGCGATGCCACATCACCATCGGGTTGTGCGAGTGGCCGAAAATCAGCACCGAAACGTCGTCCTCAAACTCGAATTGTGATAGCGCGTTCGCCGCTGTCATGGCGTTGCCCGCGAACTGGTCGAGTGGCTTGAAGTATTCGTTGTCGCGTCCTCGGTCGCCGTGGCACAGGCCAATGGTAATACCCTCGATCTGCACGCGCCGTGTGCGTGGCAGTTCGAGGTGAGCGGGGTCGTTATTACCGCGCACGCCAATGACCGGAGCGATGCGCTCCAGGTCATTCAACGCGCGACGCGAGGTGAAGTCGCCAGCATGAAGAATCATATCGACGCCGCGAAAATGCTCGATGACACGCTCTGGAATGCCGCGCCGACCGCTTTCACTTAAATGGGTATCCGAAATTACGCCAATTCTCTTAATGCTGGTTTCACCTCCTTCTTGTAAATCTCCCAATTTCCAACGCCTGAAAACGAACTAAGGTGCCGCTTCTGCTGGGGCCTCACGGAAAAACCGCCGCACTTTGCAGGCCAGCGTTTTCCTCGAAGCCATACATCACGTTCAGGTTTTGCACGACCTGACCGCTGGCTCCTTTGATTAGGTTGTCTAGCGCCGACACCACGATCAACCGTCCCGTCCGTTTATCCACCGAACAGGCGATGTCGCAAAAATTCGAGCCGTTGACTGCCTTAATAGAGGGCCATTGACCGAGTGGCAACACGCGAACAAAATGTTCGTTTGCGTAGCGCTCCGCCAAAATCGAGTGCGCTTCTTCTGCACTCAATTCCTTCGATGGGGTCGCATAACACGTTGACAAAATTCCGCGCGCTACGGGCAATAAATGGGCCGTAAAAGTCACCAGTGCCTTCTGGCCGGGAGCTGCATCGCCCAATCCTTGCTCGATTTCGGGAGTATGGCGATGCGTTGTCACATTATAAGCGCGAAAATCGCCGAAATGTTCGGGAAAGTGTGTTCCGACGCCAAAACTGGCGCGTCCAGCCCCCGAAACGCCCGAAGCGCTGTCCACGATAATCGAATCGGCCTTAATCGCGTTCGCCGCGACGAACGGCGATAAAGCCAAAATCGCCGAGGTCGGATAACAACCGGGATTCGCCACCAAACGGGCCTCTTTAATCTTCTCGCGGTTCCACTCGACAAGCCCATAAACCGCTTCTGCCAACGCTTGCGGCGCCGAATGGTCGAGGTGATACCACTCTTTGTACTCATCCGTGCTACGCAAGCGGAAATCTGCGCCTAGGTCGATGACACGCAATCCCCGCTCCAATAGCGGTGCCGCCAAATCCAGCGCCTTGCCATGCCCCATCGCCAACACGACGACATCGCACTTCTCCGCCAATGCATCGAAGTCGAGCAGTTCCAGTTCCAAATCGCACACCCCACGCAGCGACGGGAACAAATCGGACATGCGTTGTCCGACGCGCTCTCCAGAGGCTGTAGCGACGGTTAAACGGGCGTTGGGATGGGTTGCCAACAGCCGCGCGAGTTCAGAACCGGTGTAGCCCGACGCGCCAATAATCCCGACGCGCACGGAAGAAGTCGAAGTCATGCCGCGCGAGTTTAACGGCCCTGTCCCAATCTCCCGCCGCTAACTTCAAGAAAAATACCTTTTCAGGCCCATTATTTCCCCATCCCAACACACTAAACAAGCCTTCCCCACCAAATTATCAGGGACTACATCTCTCGTAGAGACGTGCCTTGGCGCGTCTAAAAACTCCCCAATCCCCTTACTGAATTCAATGAGCGGTCCCCTCCACGCAGTGGGGAGGTTAGGAGGGGCCAAAAACGAGAGGGTGTTACAACTCGGCCCTTCTACCGCTTGCGGGAGAAGGTGGCTGAAAGCCGGATGAGGGCCGCGTAGCGGTTGCCCAGCTCAATGCCCACGACAATAAGGAATGGAAAATACCACTATCGGTCTCAAAAAATCTCACACAGCCCCCACACCCGCTGTTAACCTTTCCCCGATTCCAATGAAAAAAGCATTAATGGTCTGGGGCGGCTGGGAAGGCCACCAACCCCGACAAACCGTTGAACGCTTCGCACCGTTCTTACGCGAGCAGGGTTTCGAAGTCCGCATCGAAAATGCGATGGACGTATACACCGACGCCGACTACATGAACTCCCTGTCGTTGGTCGTGCCGATCTGGACGATGGGCACCATCACAGGCGAGCAGGAAAAAGGTTTGCTCGACGCCGTCAAATCTGGTGTCGGTCTGGCCGGATGGCACGGCGGCACGGGCGATGCTTTCCGCAACAGCACTGGTTATCAGTGGATGGTCGGCGGGCAGTGGGTCGCTCATCCTGGCAACGGCATCGACTACACCGTCAACATCACCAACAACGACCACGAAATCACGCGCGGCCTCAGCGACTTCGCCGTCCACTCCGAGCAATATTACATGCACACCGATCCCGGTAATAACGTCCTCGCTACCACCACCTTTTCGGGCGAACACGAGGGCGCCGACTGGATTGCAGGCACTGTCATGCCCGTCCTTTGGACGCGCCGTTGGGGTCAGGGCCGCGTCTTCTATTCTAGTCTCGGCCATCAGGACAGCGAGTTCGATGTCTACGAAACCGCCGAAACCGTTCGTCGTGGAATGCTCTGGGCTGCCCGCTAAGCTCCCAAAAAATCCTCGAAATTTATTCGTTTGTAACTTACGTTGTTACATAGAAATAGCGTCTACTGTTTAAAGGAGCGATTTTTTGGCTCCCTTAAACAGTAGATAATGGCATATCCCTCTCGCCCCCTTCACCTCAATCTCCGTTGTTTGGAGTTCCCCATTCTCATTAACCGCCTTTTCACTCGAAAAGATTGATTAATCAATCTTGAACCCCCATTTCACGCTCAAGTTTTCAAGCGTTCCCCCATTTATTCAATCTTTTGATCTCATTTTTGCCCCAAAAAATTGAATAAACCCCGAAAAAGATTGATTTCGGTGGCTAATTCAATTCTCAATAACGCCCCTAATTGGCGTCCGCGAAAAAACTAAAAATAATCTATCCTCGCCCACTAAAATTTCACGGTTTTTTGTTTCAAAACTCGCTAACCTGTGGCCCCCATGGAAAACACTAAAATCGGCATCATCGGATGTGGCAACATTTCGAATGCCTACTTCTCAACAGGCGACCGATTCGACTTCTTCGATATTGTCGCCTGCGCTGACCTCAATATCGAAGCCGCCCGCGCCAAAGCCGAGCAGTGGAAAATCCCGAAAGCCTGTTCGGTACATGAACTCCTCGCCGACCCCGAAATCGAGTTCATCATCAACCTCACCATCCCGCAGGCGCACGGCCCGGTCATGTTGCAATGCCTCGAAGCGGGCAAATCGGTCTACACCGAAAAACCCTTCACCGTCACCCGCGAAGAGGCCCTGCAAATCAACCAACTCGCCAAGCAAAAAGGTCTGCGCGTCGGCTCTGCTCCCGATACCTTCCTCGGCGGCGGCCACCAAACCTGCCGCAAGCTGATCGACGAGGGCGCCATCGGCGAAATCGTCGGCGCCAGCGCCTTCATGGTCGGGCGTGGCCACGAATCGTGGCATCCGTCCCCCGAATTTTATTACAAGCGTGGCGGTGGCCCTATGTTCGACATGGGACCCTATTATCTCACCGACCTCGTCCAACTTGTCGGCCCGGTCAAAAGCGTTTCTGGCTACACGCGCACCACTTTGCCGCAACGCACCATCACCAGTGAACCCAAACGCGGCCAGCTTATTGATGTCGAAGTCCCCACCCATATCGTTGGCACCTTCGAGTTCCATAACGGCGCTCTCGCTACGATTAACATGAGTTTCGATGTCCACTGGCACCGCTTACCCCAACTCGAAATCTACGGTACCGAAGGCTCTCTTCAAGTGCCCGACCCCAACGGTTTCGGTGGTCCCGTCGTCCTTAAGCGGGCGGGCGAAGAGCCGCGCGAGGTGACTCTTACCCACGGCTACACCGATGGGGCGCGTGGCATCGGTATGGCCGATATGATTCTCGCCATGAGAACGGGCCGCGACCACCGCTGCAACGAGCGCTTGGCCTACCACGTCCTCGACCTCATGCACGCCTTCCACGACGCCAGCGACGAGCGCACCCATATCGAAATCAAGAGCATCTGTGAACGCCCCGCCATGCTTCCCGTCGGACTTGAAGAAGGCGAATTGGACTAACTCCTCTTGGCGTGGTGAGGGAGACAGCTATGTCTCCCTCATGGTGTCTGTTCCTGTAACCACTTCACCTCGCCCAGTTGCACATAGCGATCAACTCTTTCATTGAGTTGATTCCGCGCTGGTAGCAGCGCCAGCGAAGCTACCAGATACCCCACCGAAATAATCAGCGCCACGCCTCCCAGCACGCGCCCGCCCGTTTCCATATTCGTGAGAATACGAGGCCGCGACCACGCGCCACGTCGCCCATTCCAAATCAACAGCCCTATCGTAATCGGAAAGAGCACGATGCATATCCAAGTTGCTGCATCCGAGAACATTGTTCTGCCCGAAAGTACCAACAGCATAATTGCCAGCACTGCATTGATAGCAACAGGTACGGTTTGCTTTCTCCCTTGTGGCGATGATGTTTTCCAGGCGATGGTAATCCCCAACACCATGCAAGCCACCCATGCTCCCCATAGAATAATGGCATCAGAGTCAATCCCCGCCCCATTATTCCCATCGAGCCACAATATCCCTGATAGCAACAAACATATTGCCCACACCGCGCTTCCCGCCCACTGCCACACGTCAGGCCGCTTGGTGCGTGTTTCATCCTGTGCCGCCAGCGCTACGTAAGCGCTACGTCTCGCTCCCCACTCGCGTCCAACGGCTATCAGTCCAAAAGTTATTGCCACTCCCCACCAAAAATTTCCATCCCAATCGCTGCCCCAACCCAACTGCGATGTGCTTAATCCTCCCCCCCCGAATTGCAAAATACTCCCATACGACTTAACTCCAGCGCCATCCAACAGAGCAAGAAGCGCCATTCCCAACCACAACATGCCGAAAAATGCGGTTAGAAGTACAACAGTGTTTGCTCCGACTCGCGTATTTCGCCCACCCCACGAAATTAAGAGCGATAATAGCCAACTCCCGATACCTACTGCTGCCCACAACATGGCATAAGCCCCAATCCAGCGCAGCTGAAGCGTTGCACGAGCAAGCGGTTTGTTCCACCCCAGCTTTTCGTCTAAAAAATCCATCTTGGCGGGCAGCACTGTTTGCCGTGCCGCGAATTCCTTTGACTCTTGTAGTGCCCATTGCCCCAAATCGCTATGACCATCGCGTTTGGCGGCCCGTATAAAGGCCGCTAGGCTCTCGCTGCTTCTCTGGGCCGTACTCGCCCGCGATGAGCCTCCCTGTAACCTCCCCGTGAACTGATAGCCCGAAGCGCCTTCGGCAGCAATGCCCCACGAAAGGCTTTCGATAGCTTCGCCCACCAAAATACCAATGATCGAAGAATTCTTTTGACTGACTCTCAGCACGCGCCCCGCTTTCATCGCGATATTCCAACGGCGCCACGCCTCAGCCTTATTTCCTGCTCTATATTGCTCTATTCCTGAATAGCAAACTTCACGTGCTAATCCGCGCATCCCTGCAAAATGCGGAAAGAGCGTCGACCAAAACACTCCCATTTTCTCATCCCAATCTAGTTGGCGTATCCCTGAAAGCAGCGCCAACTTTCGGTGGACTTCATCCGTGCTTCCATCATTGAAAGCTGGGCATTTTCCGGCCCGTTCAAGCGCCAGTAGCGATGCCCCCTCTTTTCCGAGTCCCCACAGGGCCATCGCTTCAATCCAGGGAAAGAAACCATCGCGCGAATCAATTTTCTGCGCCGCTTGTGCCTGTGCCACAACTTTTTCGAGTTGGCTGCGATCCATCCACAACGGGGCTGCTGACAACGTAAAAGAAGATTTTACAAACCGATTCGAATATTTGGCAGGAACGATATTTCCGCGAGTCGAGAGCCGCAAGCGGGCACGTCTTATTCCCAAGTCATTCGGGAATCGCTCTATGAGCGCATCGAAAGCCCCATAGTAGCGGTCGATCTCTTTTTTCTGGTTCGCAGTTACATTCCACTCCAACAGTTGCGATTGCAAATAGGCATCATTGGGATGAGCTTTCACTGCCTTCGCGATTTCCTCTTTTGAAACACTCGGATTTTCCCAGTAGTTGTAACCCTGACCTTGTGGATGCAAAGCCTGCAAATTCTGACTCCGAAACGCTGGAACTGCCCACAAAACAGCCCATATTAGCACGAACGCGATTACACCGCGAAACGGAATGCGCATGGTCGTCCTCCTTTCCAGTTCGGGTCAAGCAGCGATACCAATACTGGACGGGTAGGGTTCTTCCACGCCAGCTCTTCCCAGAATCGCCGCTGGTTCCAAGCCGTAACCGTCCATAAAACCGGAGCCAGAGGCAGATTGGCGGATTGCGAAGGCGTACTCATTGTGCAACACGCCACCACAAGCGCCGGGAATACGGCGCCCAACGCCCCCGAACCCAGCACGCGCCACACTGCCATCCCACTCATATCCCATTCGAAAAGCTGTTGGCAGCGTCCCTTCAAGGTCGAGTTACGTGCGCGCCGCTCCTCTAAACGATTCCAAAACTGCTCGTCAAAGCCCCGCGACGAGCGCAACTGCGCCTCGGAATCGACCGCCTGACGAAGAGCCGCAGAAAGAGGCACCTCTTCGAAATGCAGCGCCTTGGCGAAGCTGTATTGTTGGTTCTGGGGGGATGTTGGGGAGAGAGGCAACAGGGTCAGTTGATTTTTCTTCATGCCTCTTCACCTCCAAGTTCAATCCACTTGGCTTGAAAACGGCGCCGCGCCTCATGCAAACGTGAGCGCACAGTCCCGACAGGCAGTTGCAAAATATCCGCGATTTCTTCGTAAGAAAGCCCCTGCCATTCGCGCAGTAGCAGCGCGACGCGCAGCCCTTTACCCAAATCCCCCAAGGCCTCACCCACCAGTTCGCGCGTTTCCACGCGCCGCGCAAAGCTCCCATCTAAGTGCCCTTTGGGTTCATCGAGCGCATTTTCAAGCAGCGAATCACGCCGTATCTGAACCCGTTGCCGTTCCAGGCAAAAGTTCAATGCCACACGATACAGCCACGTCGAAAAGGCGCTCTCACCTCGAAAGCGGGGCAGTTGTGAAAAAGCGCGCACAAATATCTCCTGAGCCGCATCCTCGGCGCTATCGCGATCACGCAGTATCGAGAACGCCAGCGAAACGATTCGCTCACGATGCCGTCCTAGCAACACCGCAATCGCCTCGCGCTCCCCAAGCCGCGCACGCTCCAGTAGTTGGGCCTCAGCACAGGCAACTCGTCTCAAGCGGACTCGCCGCACAATCGAAATACAAAACATCGAAGTTGCCCGTTTGGATGGCGCCACGTATCGAAAAAGTTCGATTCGGTGCGCTATTATTTTTCGTCGAGAGAGTAGGGCGCCGCTTTATAGTGGAGCTTTTGCAGCGGTTTCCATAATCCCAGCATCGTGAGCGGCGAGATGAGTAGGTAAAAGCCCATCAAACGCCAAATGCCATCATTTTTGAAGCGTCTCCCGCTGGTTTCTAGTGGTATGAGCAAATGGCGATGAAAGCCATAGCGTGGGCTGAGTTGGCGGATAAGTCGAATATCTTCGCCCAGATGCATCCCCTCATGAAAACCACCGCAGCGTAAAAACTTTTCGCGAGGACAGATTAAACACACTCCGCTGCCTGTGCGGATGGTAGATTGGCTCAAAAAGAAGGCGAGGTTAAAGCCAACGTAGATGGCGCGCACAATAAAACCGCTGTCGCGCGCAGTGAACCAGGGGCAGGCAACGGCGAAGGGAAAACGACGATACGACTTCGCCACCCCTTCCAGAAAGCGAGGTGGCGGTGTATCATCAGCATCCAAAAACACCAACAATTCGCCTGTCGCATGACGTGCCCCTTGATTGCGTTGGCGACTCGTCCCCCGCTCGCAGTCCAGCACCAATGCACCCCTTTCACGAGCCATTTGCCCCGTTTCATCAACCGAATCTCCATCGCACACGAAAATTTCTGCAGCAGGGTAGCTTTGGCTCTTCAGAGCGTCCAGAAGTCCGCCAACGCGCGTGCCCTCATTGAGTGTCGGAATAACGACGGAGATGGAGGGCAACGCAGACATGGACTTCCCATTTTACCTGTGCTTTCGAGCAAAGAGCAGGTGGAGCCACGCGCAGCAATTTTCGCGCAGATTGAGGACCTTTGGTACAGGCGCCCAAATTTTTCCAAAAAATTAGAAATCGTCCCTTGACGATTGGAAAAATAGCGGTTAACATGTAATGGCCTTCGCGCAATTGCCCCTTAGCTCAGCGGTAGAGCAACCGGCTGTTAACCGGTGGGTCGCTGGTTCGAATCCGGCAGGGGCAGTTTTTTGAACACCCATCCGACAGAATAAACCCTGTTGGATGGGTGTTTTTTGTTTTTTATCCACGTATATCCGCAAGACTGGTTTTCAAACAGCATATATTGAAAGATTTTTGTCTGAAACTAAAAATTGTGGGTTTCAGTGGCTAAATTTCAGAGTTTTTTTAGAGTGCGCTTTTAGAATGGGTTTCAGCATTTTATTTCAAAGTGACAACCCATGTCTTCAAAATCTTCATTGCGTCCGCGCTTTTGTGTGGCTTCCCCTCTTCATTTGGCCGCTGTTATTTCCATTTTTATTGGCCCTGCAGCTTTCGCTGCCGATACTGCCATTGAGGTTGGCTCGAAGCAGATGGGCGTCAACGTCATGAAAAACGCGATGCCGAAATTGCCAGCATTCCCGGTATTAACTCCCAAGTCAGGTTTCGTTCGCGGTTATGTGAAAGACACCAGTGGCAAGCCGTTAGCGGGGGCCAAACTTGGCATCCGCGCTTCCGCGACGGGTGGCTTCTATTCGGGCGCTCAGACCACAAGCGATACGAGAGGCTACTACGAAATTAAGGTTCCCTGGGGGAGTGCTCATTTCTATAGCGCTGCATATACAATCGACTATGCTGGTGGACGTGCATCCCTGAGTTTGCATCCTGCCGATGGTGAGGCTAAGAGTTTCCCTTCGGGCAAAGGGGCCATCGAAAACTGGGTGCTTTTGCCCTATGGTGTCGCTGACCGCGATGGGGCCAGTGAGAAGCCGAATTACACGAGCGACTATTACGGGGGCGCCATTAACGTCGATTATCACACCACCGACCGTCCCCCTTTAGAGGGGGCGGAGGATGACTATTTGCCTGAAGGTGCGGAAATCGAACTCACATTGGCACCTGTTGGAAAACTGATAGATGGGAGTATGGGGCAGCCCTTCGTAATTCTCCGCCATGTGGGAAATTCGAGTTGGGAGAACTTCAATGTCAATAATCTTCCCATCGGCGTCTATCGACTGAGTGCCAAATTGACGTATCAGGGGAAAACTTGGCCTTTGCGCATGGAAGAAATCGGTCGTAGGGCTTCACTGGGATTCGGCCTCGAACCTAAAGACTCAAGCCAACAAAGTACCCTCTTTTTTCGCCCTCTCAGCGCCAAATCAGAAACAACTCTCCCCCAGCGAGGCAACTGGGATACAGTTGAAATCAGGCTGAAGAAATAGCCCCTGTTTATCCCGGCGCGGTAAGTGGGTTTGTTCGTCACCTATTTTTCCAGTGTTAGCTGTTGCGGAATATGAACTACTTTTACACAACGATGGATTCTCCCGTTGGAAAACTGACGCTTGTTGCAAGAGAAAACCGTCTGGCGGCAATTTTGTGGGAGAACGACAAACCGAACCGAGTCAAGTTGGGGAGCATGACGGAAGACGATGCTAACCCTGTCCTCCTCGAAGCGAAAACGCAATTGAGCGAGTATTTTTCTGGCGAGCGAGAGCATTTCGAGTTGCCGCTCGATTTCGCGGGCACTGAGTTCCAGATGCAGGTGTGGAATGCACTTTTGACTATCCCCTTTGGTGAAACACGTAGCTACTTACAAATAGCTGTTCAACTGGGAAATCCAAAGGCGGTACGCGCCGTCGGGGCGGCTAACGGTAAGAATCCCATCTCAATTGTCGCTCCCTGTCATCGTGTCGTTGGGGCTTCGGGTGCGCTTACCGGATTCGCGGGAGGACTGGATGCAAAGGCGTACTTGCTCAAGCTCGAATCGAGAAATTCTGCCGATTCGGAGCAACTCGAAATGCTTCTGACTTCAAATGATGGATGAACCCTATCAAGATAAATCGGTGATTTGCAGTAACTCTCGCGTTGCTATGGGAGGAGACGGAAACACGCCAATTGCCCAACGGAGAGATTCTGTTGGGCAATTGGCGTGGAAGGTTAGTTCTCGTCGGGGGGGACGTACCTGCCGACGGGTTCTTTCCTGAAGGAATTTGATTTCCAGGAAAGGGTGATGCTTGCGGCTGTTGCTGGCCCCTGAATGTACTCGATTTTTATGTCGTGTGCCCCTCGTTTCAGGAAGACCTCTTTGCTTGAAGGTGTGCTTTGCTGGATTTGCCAGACCCTGATGATGGTTTCACCATCCAGAGATAGGCTTCCCGCGTCATCAAGTTTGTCGAAGTAGAAGGTGTAGTTATCGTCTTTGGGAACGAAAATGCGGCCTACAGCCCTCATGCTCCAGTAGGTTGATTTCATTCCCGGCATGGGCGGTTTCTCGCCCCAGTCGAAGTTGAGGTTGGGCGAGAGCATTCTCTTCGGAGTGCCTGTGAAGACAGGCCAATCGACGGGTTTGCCTTGTATCGTACGGGTATCAATATCATCGGGATATTGGGATTTGTCCTGATAGAAGGTCATATTGAAGCCTCCCCAGATGCCGCGTCCGATTTCGTCTTCCTTTTCACCTGTTCGGTGGTTGCCACGAGTGCTTCGGGAACGACCAATGCCTGTCGTTGCGGTGCCGATACTGTCCTCGTCGCCGCGTCCGTTGCCTCTCCCATTTCCATCGGTGCCACGGCCTCCATTGCCCGAACCGGGGCCAGTATCTCTTCCTGTACCCGTTCCGGTGCCGCGCCCAAAGCCGCCATCGCCATCCGCGTCACCATTACCTGTGCCACGTCGCGCTATGCGTGTGCCACCTGATGGGCCACTACCCGTTCCGCCGTTGCCACCGTCACCATTGCCTTTGCCGTAACCACCGTTGCCTCCGCCAGTTCCGAAGGGATCGCCCGCCAAGCGGCTACCTGTGCGTCCGCCGCGCGAGTTGCCTCGCGTGCCGGAACCTGAACCGGCGCCACTGACACCTGTGCCTGCGGCTTCGTCATCGCCACGTCCTGCTCGGTCATTGCCGATGTTACGTGTTCCAGTGGCGCCGGACAAGCCGCCCGTGCGCCGCGCTCCGGTTTCCATATCGCCGTTCCCTGTGTCGGTGGTGTTTGCGCGGCTACCACTGTTTGAAGAGGACGGGGAGGATGGGCCGATGTTGAGTTCGGTGCCATCTTTGGTGCGTACCGGGGCGCTGCTCGGTGTAGAGTCCGAGGGTTTGCCTCGGCCTCGGCGTGCCGAGGTGCGTGGGAGTTCCATGCCGGGGATGGCGCCCGCCGTCTCATTGTTATTGCCGAGATTATTGGAGCCTTTGGGGGCGCTATCCGAAGCCGTGTTCGGACGGTTGCGGCTGTTCGGTTCTTCGACTGGGCCGGGATTACGTGCGAAAAAGCGGCCCGAATTGCCACCTGTTGGGCGGGCGTTGCCGGGGTTGGGATTGGGGGGCGCGGAACTACCGCCCGGCCGCTGTGAACCAGGATTTTTATTTGGTATTGGTGTTGGGACAACTGACTTAGGAGAACCTGATGTCGCATTTTTTGTGGGGGCCTGCGCTTTTGGCCGAGGAGTGACCTGTGGTTTTTCGGTTGGTACAGCAGTTGGAATGACCACGACCTTTGTTGGTTGTGGAACGGGAGTTGGAATGGGTTTTTGGGTGGGAGGCGGAGGGATTACTCTTGCCACGCGAGGTCTTGGTGTTGGAGGTGGTAGGGTTGGGCGCGGGACAGCTGTTGGCAGCGGCGCCAGAGTTGGGCGCGGTGCCATTGTGGGACGCGGAGCGGGAGTTGGCTTTGGTGGTTTCGTTGGTACTGGGGTGGGTTTGGGAACGGCTGTCGGGTCTTTCTGGGTGAGGTTAACCTCCAGGAGACGTTCTTTTGGCTTGATGGGAGGTTTGGGCCACAGGTAGAGAGTGATGAGGAAGGCGCTGTGCAGAAGCACAGTGCCACCGCCCGCCCACATCAGAGTTATGTTCTGGCGACGTTTTTCGGGGTGAGCAGACAGCGTGTTCATAGATTAATCTGGCAAGCGTGTGCCCAGCGAAACCTTGGTTAGTCCGGCCTGTTTGGCCATGTCCATTACGGTGATGACCCGTTTGTATTCGATGTTTTGGTCGCCTTTGATAACCACCGAAGGGGTATCTTTGGTTTTGGCGGCTGTCCGCATGGCCGCTTCGACGGCTTTTAGAGAACTGGCTTTGGCGTTGAGGAACACTTTGCCGTCGCGGGTGAGGGCAATAGACAACTCTTTGGGAGTTTCTTTGGGCGTTTCGGTAGATTTTGCGGTGGGCAATTGCATCTTCAGGCCCGACTCTTTGACGAAGGCTGTCGTTGCCATGAAGATGATGAGCAGTACCAACACCACGTCCACTAGCGGAATGATGTTGATTTCGGCCATCGGAGCGCCACCCCGTCGACCACCTCGGCGTCGGCCAGATTCCAGAGTTTTCGCCAATTAGACCATCTCCTCGAGGGGGACTTGAACTTTAGGGGCGGGCATTCGGGCGGCTAAATCGAGGGCGTGGGTTTCGACGCGCAAGCCCAAGTCGTTGACTCGTCCGCTGAAGTAGTTGTAGGCCATGACCGCTGGGATAGCTACGCCCAAGCCGAGAGCCGTTGCCGTGAGCGCTTCGGCGATGGGGGCAGCCACAACTGCCGCTCCGGTTTGTCCGGTGCGCGCGATTTCGGCGAAGGCCGACAGGATGCCAAGCACAGTACCGAATAGGCCGACATAGGGCGCCGTGGAAGCGATTGTGGCGAGGATGGGCAAATGGCCTTGCAGGGCAGCGCATTGAACTTCGATGCCTTGAGCGATGGCTTCTGAGACGGCATCGGGGTTAATAGTGCGCAGTTCCAAACCTTCCTGAAGGGCCAGGATGCTTGGGGCACTGCTGGCGGCGATGTTCGATTGGGCCGCGCTTTTCTCACCGCGCATTAAAAGGGTGCGCAGGGTGCGAAATTCGGCTTCTTCGAGGCGTCCAATCTTGCGGAGATTGAGCGCGCTTTCCAGCATGACGCCTACTGAGACAAGCGAGAATAGCACTAAAATCCAGCGTGCCGCTTGCACGCCAATTTCGACGATTGACATAGGTTTAAATTAGGGTGCGAGTTCCTTAACTCGTGCTGCTGCTTTTTCCGTCCACTGGTTCGACGGCTTGGATTGGGCGAGTTGTTGATAAAGCGCGAGGGCGTCGGCTTTGGCGTTGGTGTTTTCGAGGGCTTGGCCGGCCCACCAACGAGCGGGATCGCGCCACTCGTTTTCGGTGGTAGTTGCTGGAATTAAGGCGGGGAGGGCTTGCGCCCATTTTGCCTGTGCTGCCAGAGCTTCGCCGAGACGAAAGCCCAGTTCGATTTTGGTTTTGCCGCTCGCGGTGGCGAGGGCTGGTTGGTAGATGGCGATGGCCTGAGCGGGCGGGACGCTTTGCCCCCAGCCCAGACGAGCCGCTGGCACAAGCGCCTTTAAAGCGGCTGGTGCTGCTGTGTTGGCTTCGATACCCTGGACGAACTTTTGATAGCGCGGTCCTGCTTGAGCGGCATCGCCGCTTTTGCGGAGGCTTTCCGCTGCCCAGAAGGGAGCTTCAAGGGCAAATTGCTCTTTTGATGGGGTAACCTTGTCGAAGGCAGCAGCGGCTTCCGTCCAATTTTGAGCGTTGTAGAAGGCGGTTCCCAGGCCAAAGTTGGCGCGCGGTGCCAGAGCGTCGGTTGGGTATTTTTGTAGCAAGCGTTCGTAGGCGGCTGTGGCTTCGGACCACTTTTTGGCGGTGAGGGCCAATTCGGCTTGCTGGAAAACCGCTTCGGGCGCCAGTTTAGATTCGGGAAAGTCGGTTTCCAGGCGAATCCAACGGGCGCTTTCGGCGGCGGTTTGCTTGCTATCGTGGGCCGCCCATGCGGCTTCGTAGAGAGCCTGAGCGCCGCTTTCGGATTTGGGAGCCACTTTTACAGCGGCATCGAAGGCAATTTGGGCGTTGGGATATTCTTTCGCTTTGGCGAGGGCCAGACCCTGACGGGTGTAGGCGCGTGCTTTGGCGTCGTTCTCTGAAAGCAAGGTGGCGCGTTTACCCCAACGGACAGCGGCTTCGCGCCACAGGTTTTGTTTTTCGAGGGCCAAGGCGCCGCCCAGTGCGCCTTGAGATGCGGTGGCTTTGTCGATTGATTTTTCGGCTTCGGCAAAGGCGATTACTGCCGGGGCGAACTTACCGCCATTGAGGAGGGCATTGGCGAGGGCGATTTGAGCGCGCTCTTTTTCGCCGCCAACTGCCAGAGCGGCGCGGGCGGCTTTTTCGGATTCAGCCCACTTTTTCTGGTCTTCGTAGGCCCACGAGAGGCCCAAATTGCCCTGTGCCGCCAGTTTTCCTTTCGGGAATGCGGTGATTTGTTTGGTGAAGGCAACAGCAGCGCCGGGCGCATCCTTGGCGTTCAATTTGGAGCTGCCTACCAGATAGAGCGCGCTTTCGGTGGTGGTCGCGTCGGGTTTGGCGGTGGCAACCGTGTTGGCGAGTTGGGCGCTCTTAGCGTAGTCGCCACGCTCAAAGGCTGCTTGAGCCAAGCGTAACTGGGTGTTGCCCGCTGCGCTGGCCGGGAGGCCACTGAGAGCTTTTTCGACGGCGTCGCTGGCTCCGGCTGTGCCCGCCAAATCGCCGAGGGCGTTCTGGGCGGCTTTGGCGGCGTCGGTGCCGGGGAAGCGGGTTAGGACGACTTTATAGGCCTGTGCGGCCTGAGCGGGGTCTTTGGCGTCGGTGAGGGCATCGCCGAGACGGAGCGCTGCTTTGGAGGCCAGAGCGTGCGTGGGGAAGGCGGCGAGGAACTGACGGTAGAGGCCGGCTGACTCGGTGAATTTGCCTTGCTCGGAGAGGCTGACCGCCGAATAGTAGAGGGCGGGAGCTTTGGTTTGTGGCCCGGATTGGAGCAAGCCCGCATAGTTTTGGATGGCTTGTTGCCAGTCTTTGCCGTTGAAGTAGGAGTTGGCGATTTGCAGCTGAATCTGTGCGCGCCGCGCGTCGTTGGCGGGCAGATTTTGTAGCAAACTCGCGTAGCTCTGGGCGGCTTCAGGCCATTTCTTCTCGGCGAAGTCGATTGCGGCCAAATCTTGCAGCACCTCGGTTTTGAAGTCGGCGCTTTTGGGATTGGTGAGAGCAGAGCGCAGCGTTTCGCGGGCGGCGCCGTAATTTTTGGCACCGAGTTGGGCTTCGCCCAGACGAACCTGCGCCTCGGCGGCGGCCTCGGAATCGGGGAATCTGGTGCGCAGGGCCGAAAGTACCGTTACTGCTGCTGCGTTTTGGCCCGCGTCGAGGTTGAGAAGGCCCAGTTCCAACAGGGAGTCGGGCGCGGCCTGGGTTGTGCCGTATTTGGTGCGTACTTCCTCGAAGGCGGCGCGGGCCTGCGGGGTCTTCTTGAGGTCGCTGTAGCTTTTACCGAGGTAGTAGTTCGCCCATCCGGCGCGCGTGTCGGCCTGGGCATCGGTGCCAGGGTTCTTGAGGAACTCGGTGAGAACTGCGATGGTTTTTGCCGCGTTTTCGGACAGGTAATAGCCCTCGCCAAGTTCGAAGCGAGCTGCGGCGGTGATGTTGGCGGGGGCCGTCGGATATTTTTGGAGTGCCCATTCGTAGGCTTTTATAGGGGCGGTATAGTTTGGTTCGGGTTTGCTTCCTTCGGAGCGATAGAGGGCGCTCGCCCACTGATAGGCGGCTAGTTTGGCGTTGGCGTCTGTTGGGTTGGCATCAAGAAACTTTTTGAGTTCCTGGGCCGCAGTCGAGTAAATACGGGCGTTGTAAAGTTCGCTGGCCTGACGATATTGTTCCTGCGGTGTATCGGCCCAAACCGTGGAGGGAGAAGTACCGATCAGGGCAGAAACGAGGCATAAGGCAACAAGACTATGGCGTTTCATGCTCGGAGAAATCGCTTTTGGCGATTGTGATAAGCCTTAGAAGCCATTTAATAAGTCTTTGTTGCAGGTGAGTTGCGAGAAGAATCCCTTAATGGTTGCCTATAATTGTCGAGAAAGTTCAGTTGAATCGAATTCGCGCCGAAATCAATCTTTTGAGGGCTTTAATCAATCTTTTTGGGGTGAAAAACGGCTTAAAATATTGATTAAATGAGGGAACGCTTTTAGGTTTGAGCGTGAAATAGGGGCAAAAGATTGATTAATCAATCTTTATTCAATCTTTGGGGTCTTATTGAAAAATTCACCACAGAGACACGGAGGCACAGAGAGGGTTTTTCGTCGCTCTGTGGGAGGTGAATGCTTTCGGCATTTGACCTATATTTCATTGGATTTAGTATAACCGATTTTATTGATACGGTGAGGGGGATATTCTATTCGGGAGGGTTGGTTCTCACACTGTGCTGTTATGAACATGCAAATACCGGAATCCATTGAAGTTGATGTGTTGAGTGCTTTACGTCGTGATGGTGATGCTACCTCTATACGGGAATTTCAGGTTGCATCGCGTGGGGGCGTGAGCGAGACGCTGCGTTTTCGGACTGAGGCGCAGGATTACTTTTTGAAGTGGAACAATAAGCCGGGGTTTGGCACGTTCACGAATGAGGCGTTGCAGCTGTCGCTGCTTCGGCAAAGCCGCACGATTCATGTCCCTGTTGTGGTGGGGTTTGCTGAAGGCGCAGGGGAACAACCTGCGTGGATGCTTCAAGTTTGGGCGGGGAGCGCGACGCGGGGAGATAAGGAACAGCGTCTGGGGCGCATTTTGGGGGAGCAAGTCGCTCAATTACATATAGCAACTGCTGACGCTGCGCCGGGGTATGGGTACGTGGAGAGAGAGGTGGATGGGGTAGTGCGGTTACCGACACAGGATTGGGTCGGTTTCTTTTATGATGGGCACATGCGCCATAATATTGAACGAGCCAGAAGAGAGAATCGCTGGACACAGGAGCGCAATCGGCGCGTGGATATGTTGATCGAACGGTTGCCCGACCTATTAGGGGGAGTTAAGCGCGCTCCGACATTGCTTCATGGCGACCTTCATAGTGGGAATGTGCGTTTGGGGCCGAGTGGTGAGTCGATTCTCGTCGATCCGTGGTTGTTTTATGGCGACCGGGAACTCGAAATCGTGAGCACATATTTATCGGGTGATTTCCCGGACTCTTTTTATGACGCTTACAACGCGACTTTTCCTTTGGAAGCGGATTTCGAGGAGCGTGTTGATTTGTACAAATTGGTTTGGTTCCTCAGCGGTTTGTACTACTCACCCAATCCGGGAAGTGGTGAAGACAACTCTATCGCAGACCCGATACTTGCTCGTTATGTGGGGTGAGGGAAGAGGCGTTAAGGCGATAGAAAATCGCTGGCAATAAAGTAGCCGGTCTTGGCTGCCCTGGTGTTGCCAGGCGACCACCGCAAGTTATTTTGGGGTGTTTGATAGTTTGATGTTGTCGAGGTAGAAGGTCGTTTTTTCGCTGGCGGTGCTGACGAAGCCTAGCCATTCGAGGGTTTTCCAGTCGGGGCTGCCGTTTTTTAGGTTGGTGAAACGTTGGGGGGCGGTGTTGGGTAGGGTGACTGTTAAGTCCCATTGGCCTGTTGAGTTTGCACCCAGCGAGGCGGAGATTTCGAAGTGAACCCATTGGTCTGTGGGGATGGTGAGCAGTTGTTGGTTGTTGGCGCGCAGTTGGTCGTTGACGATGGAAAGGCTGGGGCCGACTTTATAGGGATTAGAGGAGTCGCGCCACTCTTGATACATGCTGACTCCGGCTTCGGTGCGGAGGTCGAACGAGAGGCGAGATGTGCCCGTTTTGTGTTGAGGTTGGTAGAAGAAATGGGGATCGAAGTTGTTGACTAGCCCGGCGGCATCGACAATTTTCAGACTGTTCTGGCCAGTTGCTGCGGCATCGGTGGTAACGCCGATTGAGGAAGGATTGGGAGCATTGACGACGGCTTCGGTTGGGCCTGTGCCTAAAATACTTGCTTCAAAGTCATCATCGAGGGCCAGAGGGGGTAAGTCGGGGGCAGGAGGTGCGATTTCCAATTTGGGCATAGGGGCGCTGGCGGCGAGTTTGACCCATGAGGCGTCGCCGTAGACGCCCGCTTTGGAGTAGTCGAAGGGCTTGAAACCGATTTTTGAGGCCGGAGAGTTGGGCTTGAAGTGGAAGTCGCGCGTTAGGGGATTGACGAAGTTTGGGTCGGTGAGAATTGAGCCTTTGTCTTGTCCGGTTTGCTGCCACTGCGAGAAGTCTTGGCCCGCAAAAGCGTTCGGTTGTTTGGCTGTGTCCCAATAGAGGTTATTTTTCACGGTGACTTGATCGTTCCAGTTGCCCTGAAAGGCGGGGCCGTTATTCCAGTAGACGATGTTGTTTTCGAAGCTGAAGGAGAGGTGGTCGGGTTCGACGCGCGAGCGCTGTAGTTGGGCATCTTTGCCGAACGCGAAGATGTTGTTGCGGATGATGTTTTCCTTGCCGTAGTGCTGGTGATAGCCGGAGGATTTGGTGTCGGTGACGAGGTTGTTTTCCAAGACGATTCCCGTCGAGCCTTCGTCGTTGTAGAGGCCCCAGCCGCCATATCCGTAGGCGTAGATGTCGTGGATTCGGTTGTTATTGACGGTTGTGCCTTCGGATAGGCCCAAGGTGTAGACGGCGCCCATGTCGCTGAGAACGCCTTGTCCGATGTGATGAATGTGGTTGAAGTCGATGCTGTTGCGCTTGGCGAGGCTTTCGCCGTAGCCCCAGGTCCAGCCGACGGAGATTCCGGTGTATATGAGGTCGCCGATGTCGTTGTGGGTGACTTTGTTGTCGGCGCTTTGGCCAATCCAAACTCCGATGGCGCCCTGATGGATACGACCTGCGCCTTGAATGATGTTGTTATCGACGGTGATGTTCGCGGTGCGTCCGGCCTCGTTAGGTCGAATTTGGCCCTCTCCGATGCGAATACCTCCCGCGCCTAAATCGGTGAGATAGCATTTCTGGATGCGGATGTCGCGACATCCGTGACGGAAGTGCATCCCATAGATGCCGATGTGGGAGAGGCTGCACTGCTCAAAGGAAACATTACGAGTTCCATCGGCTGTGATGGCGGCAGGAATGCCAAATTCGGCTTGCCCATCGGCGTGTCCTTCGGAGGGCAGGACATATTGGCCGTGGCGGAATGCGAGTCCTTTGAAGTTGAGGTATTCAACCCAGTGCTGATTATCGGGGTCGCCGTTGAGAAGGACGAATTGATCGGTGACTGGGGCTACTATGCTGGCTTTTGCCATGTCTTCGCCGGGAAGGGGTTTGTAGTAGAGTGTGCCGTCGTGGTCGAGGAACCATTCGCCCGCTTCATCAAGGGCTTCTTTGAAATTTTCCAGTTGATAGCGTTGGGGACGCCAGTTGAAATAGGGCCACGGCGAAGTGCCCGACATGATGACTGCGTTAGTTTTCGGGTTGATGGCGGCGATGCGTTGGCGGGCGCTTTCCCAGGCATGGTAGGCGATTACGGTGACATCTTTGAGTTGTTCGGGGGCTTTTGGGGCAATGGAGGCGATGTCTTCGGCTTGGACTCGGAAGGCTCGGCGGGTTAACGTGGCCGGATCGCCGTTAGTGGAGTCGTCGCCGGGGCGGGCGCTGCCAGTGGCGTAAAAATAGAATTTGTTCGGAGTGCGTGCGCGCGTTGCTCGCCTTCCGTTTATCCATAGTTGCTCGAAGTACCATTGGCCCGCTTTAACGGAGGGAATTTGAGTCGTCCATAGTCCGTTGGCGGCACGCTTCCAGCCTGTGATGGCGCGTCCGCCGTTAATGACAGGATGAGCGCCTTGAGCTGATTGGTAGAAGATGGGGGCTTGGGCGGTGCCACTGTCCCCCGGCTCGAAGACGAGGGGTTTGGTGATGGGATAGTTGCCCTGTGCGACGATGACATGAACCTCTTCTTTGAGTGGCCCACCCGCTTTCAATTTACGAATGGCATCGCGGGCGCCTTGTAGTGTGGCGAGGGGGCCATCGGTGCTGGGGGTATTTGGGCGAGCGAGGGCGCCTGTCCACTGGTCGTTGCCATTGGGAGCTACGTAGATATTGGTAGCATGGGCGCTTTTCAGCATTGCCACCAGCGCAAAACCCAATATAAGCCAGTTCGCCTTTTTACCGTTCGGTTTCATGGAGATTGTGGCTTATAGGTTGGCCCCACTTAACTTCCCCCGCAAGCGCAGGTGCCCTCTACGGCCACTCACAAAATTCAGAGAATCATGTTTAGGTGCCGCAGGAATATCGCAAATTCGATTGTCGTTAGGAGTAGGGGATTGTGAAGGCAGTCCTGCTTTTCTTTGGGAACCTGTTGCGGGGATGCTGAAAATAGACGAATTATTTTTAAACAAAATGTTTTATAATCCGTTGTTAGATAAAGTGCAGTTTTTGTAATTTTATGGCAGATACGCCGATTAAGGTGTTGTCTCTCCGATATTTCCAGTAAGCGAGTCAGGGTCCCGCTCGCCTACTGGTATTTGATTACAAATAAGCACCGCTTTACCTTCAGGCGTTTTGTACAAGGAAATCACTATGAAAAAGGGTTTGGAATGGCTTCTTGTGAAGTCGACATCAGTGGGCTTGGTGGCCTTAGCGCTCACGTCATCCGCTCTGGGACAGGAAAACCCCAGAGGCCGCTTTCAGATTCCCGGTCGGACAACCCGGATTCCCATTGGGGACATCAAGGTTCTTCAGCCGGGAGTACTTCAGGGCAAGGCTCCTAAAGTCGATTTGTCCGTTAACTCCCCCGACATTCAGGTGCTTCGGCGCGCACGAGTGTCAACCGAGAAATTTCCCGTCGCTGACCCTCAGACCAAGGCGAAGATTGATCCCGCCACGATTTTGACGTTGCCCGATGGACGAAAAGTTCAGGCTGGCACCTACTACGAAGAGCTGAACAAAATTGAGGCGGGGATGAATGAACTGGGGTATTCGCTCCGCACCATGCCACGCGAGTTCGTGTTGCAAAAGAACGTCATCAACACGAGTTTGTTGCGGCAACAGACTGCTCAGATCGGTGCGGTTGGGCCACGTCTTTCGCAGAACATACTCAACGAGCGATTTACGGCAACGCCGATGGTTAATGGTCAGCGCATATTGATGGCCGAGCAACTGTCGGAAACATCGGTCAAGGCGATTCGCACTCAGAACGTTGGAAAGAGCATCGACCTCACCAACAATCAGTTCCGCATCATACCGCAGGACAAAATCCAGCGTGTCATTCCTGGAGATATTCAGCCTATACGACCACCGGGTGGGGTAATCAACCCAAGAGCGACAGACAGGATTAAGCTCAAACCGGGAATTCTCGGCAATGTGGGAGGCATCCGTTTCCAGAGTCCGAAAACTTTCCACCGCGAAAACCCGTGGAACTGGAGTGTGGGCAACCCTTCCAGCTTTCAGGCTTACCTGACTGGAAAACTCGTGACCGATGGCAAAGCCTATCCTGTTGCCAACCCTAGCGATGCAGAGATCAACAAGAGCGCTTCGGAGTACACGCTGAGCGGGGATACACAGGCTGGAGGCTCGATTCTGGGGCGCAACCTGACTTTGGTCGATGCAAGGGCGCAGTTTTATGCTCCCTCGAACACGACTAAGCAGCTGAATGCCAATGCGCGTGTGCAAGTGATTGGCATCACGGTTTTCAACTTCAATCAGGACTTTCCGAGCAGCTGGTCGAAGAGCGAGACGATTTCCAAGAGCTTGCACTATGGAGTGCCGTTTGGGATTCCTCTTGGGCCGATTTGGCTCGGTGGTGAAATCGGCGCCAATGGCGAAGCTGGACTGAAGTACAGCGTCTCGATGAACCGTACCGGTGTTGGCGGCAACATCACGCCATTTGTGCGGGCCGGGGTTTACGGTGAAGGCGGAGCCAGCATCGTTATCGCTGGGGCCGGAGTCGGCGTACAGATGACATTGCTCAACGCGGAACTCGACCTTTATGGTCAGGCTCGTTTGGGCTGGTTCATCAAGTGGATTTTCATGCAGAATTTCTACGTTGGTTACAAGATCAATATGCTCAGCGGCCGCGCCTATGGTTATGTGTATGTGTACGTTCCCTGCTGGGGCATTCCGCCCTGGGAGAAGAAGCAATGGGAACATGATTTCTGGAACTGGGGTGGCTTTACGAAAGAAGGCACACTGGTCGATTACCAGAACAACTTCGTCTTTGAAAACTGGGATAGCGAGCCAGTGGTATCTCGGTAATAAAATCTCTTGCGAAGAGATTTAGAGATGATGCGAGCGAGGGGAAATAACCATTTCCCCTCGCTCGCTACTTTTAAAATCGGTAGGAAACCTATTTGCGATGAAGATTTCTCCTTCCAAAAAGTTGTTGCCCGGTGCAGTAGTAGTTGGTGTTGTGCTTTTGGGCGGAGCGGCCCTGATGGTGAAGGCGCGTATGGCCGATGCAGGTCCACCCACTTATCGACTGGTGACCGGGCAGGATTTGACTTACTCCGTTACTTACTCGAACAATGCGCGAGCCGATTTTAGCGCGTTGCTACCCAACGATAAGAGCGGTGCTTCGCCACCGCCTACCACCTCCAATTTGATGCAAGCGGTGCAGTCGAGTGTGACGGGCAAATGGGTAATGGTGGTGGTGGCGCAAGATGAGAAGGGGTATGTATTGGCTTGCCATTTGGAAGATGCGTGTGTTTCGTTGACGGCGGGCGGGCAAGATTCGCAGGAGCAAGCCGAAGTTGTGCGCCGCGAGTTGGAGAAGCCACTTTTTGTGCGGGTATCGCCGCAGGGCAAAGTGTTGAATGTGCGTTTCGATGATAGCACGCAGAGCACGTCGCAAAATTTTGCGCGGGCGTTGGTGAGTTCGGCGCAGTTCGTTGTTCCCGACGCCGCGAAAGCCAAGGCCGCAACGTGGGAAACCACCGAGGACGACACGCTGGGCAAGTACGCTGCGCTGTATGAGACGGCGCCGGAATCGAAGGGCGATAAAAAGGACGCCAGCGAATCGAAGGAAGATAAGGGTTACTCGGTGGGTTCGCTATTTCGGAAGACGAAAGTGCGTTACTTTCCGGCCAGCGCTGGGACTGCTAAGGAGGCCCCAATGGCGCAGACGATTGAGCCTGATACCAACATTTTGGCGCGCTTCGATGTGCGGAACGGCTATTTGGTTTCGCTGCGCGGTTCGGAGAAGCAGAGCGTTACGTTGGCTGGGCAGGATGTGGCGCAGTCGGAATCGAATATTGCTTTCAAGTTGGAAGAGCAAGGTTCACTCGCGGCCAAA
Source organism: bacterium (assembly GCA_004172935.1). Lineage (GTDB taxonomy): Bacteria > Armatimonadota > Abditibacteriia > Abditibacteriales > Abditibacteriaceae > Abditibacterium. Next base: position 104,703 of record SDZD01000004.1, read on the forward strand.
GAGTTGGAGGCGCTACAGGGCCAAAACACTGAGAACGAAAAGCTGGTGAAGGCGGTTGGTTTGTATGTCGCTCCGAGCGTGGAGGAAGTGCGTGAGGCTTCGCGCAAACGGACTTTGGGCGAGGAAACGATGGGGACGCTGCTTTCGGAGTTGGCGAAACACCAGAAGGCGGGCGAAACTGAGAATGCCGAGCTTTACCTTAAGTTCCGCGCGTTGGCCGACTTGCATCCCGAATCGTGCCCTTTTCTGGGCAAGCTGCTGGCGATGGTTCCAGCTTCGAGTTTGAGTTTTCGGATCGTGGGCGAGGCTTTGGCCGCTGTGGACAGCACTGAGGCGCAGGATGCGTTGTTATTCGCTATCAAAACGCGGCCCAACGATGAAGATGCTTTGCTGCGGTTGATTCCGTTTCTGGGAATGGAGAATAATCCTTCTCCGGCTGTTCAACAGGCGATGACTGAGCTTTCGGTTTCGTCGGGCAATCGTTTGGTCGCTTCGACGGCTCAGCTGGCTTTGGGGGGCATGGCGCGTTCGCTGATTAAATCGTCGCCCACTCGGTCGGCGCAGATCGTGGATAAGATCGTGGTGCAGTTACAGAACGCAAAGTCGCCCGCCGAAATTCAGCAGCTTTTGTTGACGCTGGGAAATACGGGGTCGACACGGGCACTGGCGTCGCTACAGATATTTTCGCAGAGCAAAACGATACCTCTGCGGGCGACGGCGATTAACTCGCTGCGCTTTATCGAGTCGCCGACAGCCGAGAATTTGCTGCTGACGACACTGGCTCAAGATGGTGAGGCGGACGTGCGGTTGGAAGCAGCGCGGGCGCTTGGTTTCCGGCCTATGAGCGATGTGTCGTTTCAATTGCAAAGGACGGCATTGGACAAAGAGAAGAACGCTAATGTACGTTTGGCGGTGCTGAACAACCTGTATGTGTCGCGCAAGAGGCTGAATGAACTCAAGCAGATCGTCGAAGATTTGATTCAGCACGACCCTTCGCTCGATGTACGACAGGCGGCTTCGCGTATCAAAACACAGAGTCCTGAAATTTTCGGGAAGGCGAAAGAGACGGTTTGAGTCGGGCGGGCGAATGGTCAGGAGTGTGGGGGCCACTCGCCCGTGTTCATCTCTGTGAAACAGGGCGGTCTGTAGACTGCCGCGTCGGGCCAATTGACGATGAATTCAGATTTTCACAGCAATGTTTCCGATGCAGGCACGCCGCAACCCAGCCTGATCTATCCACAGACATCCACCGTTTCTCAAGTCGACACTTATCATGGTGTCGAGGTCGCTGACCCTTACCGTTGGCTTGAAGATACCACCTCGGCTGAAACCGCCGACTGGGTGAAGGCTGAGAACGAAGTGACTCATGCCTATCTGGAGAAGTTGCCCAACAGACAGGGCATTCTCGACCGCTTGACCGAGCTTTGGAACTATCCGCGTTACGGTCAGCCAGTGAAACGTGGGGAGTGGTACTTTTTCTCGAAGAACGATGGGTTGCAAAACCAGGCTGTCTGGTATGTGCAGACGGCTTTGGATGCCGAACCCGAAGTTTTGCTTGACCCAAACACACTGTCGGATGATGGCACTGTGGCGATTTCGGGGTTCAACATCTCGAAAGATGGCTCGAAGGTGGCTTACAGCCTTTCGCGCGCCGGTTCGGACTGGCAGGAGTTTTACATTCGCGATGTCGCGACCAAAACCGACAGCGCCGAGGGGCTGAACTGGGTGAAGTTTTCGGGGGCTTCCTGGACGGCGGATGGGCGCGGCTTTTACTATTCGCGCTTCCCTGAACCCGAACAGACACAGGAGTTTCAGGAGGCCAACCTTCACCACAAGATTTATTACCATGTGGTGGGCACAGAGCAATCGGAAGACACGCTGATTTTTGAGCGCACCGACGAGCCGGAGTGGAGAATGGGAGCTTATGTCGCCGAAGAAGGCGACTTGCTGTTGATTTCGATTTCGCAGACTGGGCCAAAGAACCGGGTTTATTATGCCGATTTAGGCGACCCAATGAACCCACAGATCAATGCTCCCGTTCAGAAACTGGTCGATGAGTTCGAGGCCGGATATGGCTACATCGGGCACGATAATCGGGTTCTGTACTTTGAAACCGATCATGAGGCGCCGCGCGGACAGGTTATCGCGATTAACCTCGCCAGCCCTGAGCGCGAGATGTGGCGGACATTGATTCCTGAATCGACTGACACGTTGCGCAATGTGTCGCTTTCGGGTGACCAATTCATCGCGACTTATTTGCACAACGCTTTCAGCGAGATTCGCTTCTTCGATTTGACGGGGCGTTATCTGGATGCGTTGGAGTTGCCGGGATTGGGCACGGTTGGCGGCTTGTCGGGACGGCGCGGCGACACCGAGCGCTTTTATACCTACACGTCATATGTGCATCCACCAACGATTTATCGCTACGATGTGGAGACAGGAGAGAGCACGATTTTCCGCGAAAGCGAAGTGAAGTTTTCGACGCAGGGGTATGTGAGCAATCAGGTGTGGTTCGAGAGCAAGGACGGTACGAAGGTGCCAATGTTCGTTACCCATAAAGAGGGACTTAAGTTGGATGGCTCTAACCCAACTTACCTGACGGCTTACGGTGGTTTCAATATCTCGCTGACGCCGGGATTCTCGACGACAGCGGCGATGTGGTTGGAGAATGGCGGTATTTTCGCTGTGCCTAACTTGCGTGGCGGCGGCGAGTTCGGCGAGGCGTGGCACAATGCGGGAACCAAGTTGCAGAAGCAGAATGTGTTCGATGACTTCATTGGGGCCGCCGAGTTTTTGATTCGCGAGGGGTACACCTCGTCGGATAAATTGGCGATTGCTGGAGGCTCGAACGGCGGATTGCTAATGGGCGCTGTTGTGAACCAACGGCCTGAACTATTTGCCGCCGCGATTCCAGCGGTGGGTGTGATGGACATGCTGCGATTCCATAAATTCACCATCGGGTCGGCGTGGATTTATGATTACGGATGCAGCGATGACCCTGAGCAGTTCAAGGCGCTGTATGCCATTTCGCCAGTACATAACGTGAAGGCTGGAACTTCATATCCCGCAGTGCTTGTAACTACAGGCGACCATGATGACCGTGTGGTGCCAGGGCACTCGTATAAATATGCGGCTGCTTTACAGGCGGCACAGGGCGGCGAGGCACCCGTGTTGATTCGCATCGAAACGAATGCCGGACATGGTGCGGGCAAACCGATCAAGAAGATTCTTCAGGAACAGGCCGATGTTTGGGCGTTCGTGATGTATCACGTCGGGGTTAGTGAACTCGCTTCGGCGGGGTAAGTTGAGTAGATGCAAAAGGCCGAAGGTGATTCACCTTCGGCCTTTTTTGGGGGTGGTTGGATAGGTCAGGGGGAGTTAGTCCTGTTCAATTTTTTGATCATGAATTCTTCGGCGTAGTAGTGTCCATCTACGAAGAGGGCATCGGGTTCGAGGCCGTAGCGCTCGAAGCCGCGCGAGGTGTACAGTTGGCGGGCGGTTGTGTTTTCGGCGTTGACTGAAAGCAGCACTTGGTGCAGAGATAGGTTTTGGGCGTGAATTATGGCGGTGTCCAAAAGGGCGCTGCTGATGTGTTGACCACGATATTCGGGGGCGACATACATGCTCCACAAATTGCCGATGTGGGCGCGCTTGTAATTATTTTCGCGCGTAAAACTGAGCATTCCGACCAATTTGGTGTTTGTTGCATCTAAGGTGTCGAAGGCGCCGAAAAGTCGGTTGTCTGGGCCATCCTGTGGCTCGATGCGAGACAGAAAGTGGGCTTGTGGAAGTGCTGCTTCACGCTCATAGTTCGAGCTGAAAGCAGTGGGAGTTTCTTTCAATGCGCGTAGGCGCAAGTCACGGAAATTAGTTACATCGGACGCGATTAAAGCGCGGATTTTGATTTGTGGTGGGATGGTTGTTGATGCTGGCGAGGGCATGGTGTAAATGCAGTTAACGCTTTTTTGTGACAATCTTGCGTAAGCGGTCGCTTTTATACTGGTGGTTCCAATGAAAGCTCGTTTGGCACGATTACTGGCGTGCGCGCTTCCGCATCTGGCTATTTTAGCCGTGATGCTGCTTGTGCTCAGCCCCGAAGCCAAAGCTTTCTGGCAATGTCAGGGACAGGCCTGTGGCACAAGTGTCTGGATGTGTTGCTGCGAATCGCGCATTAGCGATTGCGGTCAGGAGTGCGGTTCGCCTTCGTCGCTTGGATTGAGCGTGGCGCCAGACGGCATTCAAAGCATTGGGAGTAGTACGCAGGGATGCCACTGTACAGCAGTGACGCAATCGGCCCCGCAATCGCTGCCGAGTCTGGCCGCGTTTTTCGCGCCTCCTGTCTTCCTTGTTTCGGTTGTTGTCCCCGTCATTCATTTTGTGGTGCCGCCCGATGTGGCGCGCATCAAACCCGTCGAGTCGCGTGGGCCACCCAAAGTGGTGTGCTTTGTTTCGCCAGCTCTTCGTGGTCCTCCCTGCGCCTGACGCATTATTTCGGATTTTTAGCTTCGGCTGTTTTGTGAACAGCCCGACCGAAAGCGTCTGCGCGCGTTAATTCCCTTTTATCTTTGGGTTCGTCGCGTTTTCTGTCGCTTTCGGTTCGCCGATTTTTGTGTCAGGAGAACTTTTGCGAACTATATCTATCGTTTCAACATGCCTTGCGCTGGCCGTTTCGACGGCTTCGGCGCAGGAGAACATACCCACATCATCCATTAATCCACCTTTGGCGCCTGTTGTCGTGCCAGAGGCATCGAACGAACCGGAAGTTGCGCTCGAAGAGTTGCTGCGCCGCGCCATTGAGAATAATCCCCGCCTTCAAATCGCGCGGGGCGCTGTGGAGGCGGCCAATGAACGGGCCAAGTCGCTTCGCAATTTGCCCAACCCCAAATTACAACTGGTGCCGGGATTTAGCGGGACTACCAATGCCCGCGATGAGGAAGTTATTTTGGCGCAGCCGCTCGATGTATTCGGGTTGCGCCGTGCGCGTAGCGGTGTTTTGAGCGCCGAAGCGCGGCGGGCCGAGGCGCAGGGGCGTTTTGCGCGGCGGGCTTTGGAAGTCGAGGTGAAAAACGCTGCCGCTTTGCTTTTTGCGGCCCAAGAGGCCGAGAAGTTAGAGCAGGTGCAAACCGACATCGCTGTGCTTTTCCGCGATGCAGCCGCCAAGCGGGCGGGACTGGGCGATGTGCCACCGATTCAGGTGCAACGCGCCGAATTGGAATTGCTGCGCGTTCGCAACGATCTCGCTCAGGCGAGCGCGCAAAGATTAAGTCGGAGGACTTTACTCAATCAATTGATTGGCGCCGAGCCGAACACGCCTTTGCGGGTCGCTTTGCCATTGGATAGCGCGGCGACGGTATTTCTGGGAGCACCTCCCGCTGTTGTGGGAAATGTGTCGGGAACAGGCAATACAATTGCGCCCGTTGCGCCTGAATCTCCGGCGACTTCGGCTGCTGCAGGGGGCGCATTGGTGGGGCCGGATAGTGCCAGTCCGGGCGTTTCGGAGTCGCGGCCTGATGTGCTGAGCGCCCAGGCCAATCTAGAAGCGAAACAGGCTCAGGTGAAAGCGATTCGGCGAGAGTTATTGCCGACTGTCGAGTTGCAGGCGCGGCGTTCGGCGTTTGTCGGGCGCGATGGCTCATATTCGCTTAGAGCCGTAGTGACTTTGCCGATTTTCGATTTCGGCGAAATCAAAGGGCAGCGGCGCGCTGCTGAGGCCGAAGTGCGCGCTCAGGAGGCGACGGTGCAGTTGCTGAAGCAACAGACGAAGGCTCAGGCCGAGAACGCACGTATTGCGCTGCGCATTCGGCGCGAAACCGTCGCGCGCTATCAGGGCGAGATGTTGCCGCTTGCGCTCGATTTGCTGCGAAAAACACAGGTCGGTTACGCGCAAGGTGCCTCGACCTATTTGGAAGTGTTGGAGGCGCAGCGTGCTTTGCGAGGTCTTCAGACCGCTTATTTACAGGCGTTGGTTGGGATTCAGACCAGTGAAAATGCGCTGGATGCAGCTGTCAATGGTGGCGCTCAGGTGTTGCCCAATGACTTCAATGTTTCTACCTGGGGGGTGGTGAACAATGACCTCCCGTAACCCTTTATCATTGCCCGTTATTGTGGCTGGAATTTTGGTGTTGGGTGGGGCCATGTTCGTAGGGGGGCGCAGTACCGCGCCCAGTTCTCCCGCTAATGTGGCTGTTGATTCTGCCGCGAAAGCTCCTGATGAACATGCCGAAGCTGGACATGATACGTCGGAGAGCGGTGGTGACGAGCACGGTCATGAAGAGGGAGTCGTTTCCTTCTCCCCCGAAGCGCTGCAATCGGCGGGAGTTCAGGTGGCGCCTGTGACTTTGAAGCCGCAGTTGATAGGGATGCCATTCAATGGTGACATCGAAGCGTCACCCGATAATGTGGCGCGTGTTGCTTCGGTTGTTTCGGGGCGCGTGGCGCAATTATATGTGTCGCTGGGGCAAAAGGTGCGGCAGGGGCAGACGCTGGCGCTTATCGAGAGCCGTGGCGTGGGCGAGGCGCAGTCAGCATATGCACAAGCCGTGGCGCGCTTGCAAAACGCGCGCTCCAACTTCGATGTGGTATCGAAACAGGCGAAGGCGGGCGTGTTTTCGCGGGCGCCATTGGAGGCGGCGCGGCGCGCTCGGCTGGAGGCTGACGCTGAAGTGCGCTCGGCTGAAACGAGCGTCAGGCAAGCCACTGTCGCGCTGCAAAATGTGACTCGATTGGCTCAGGCGGGGAGTTTCGCGCGGCCCTCGCTGGAAGCGGCGCGTGGTCAATATGCTGCTGCTCTTGAGAGTTTGAAGAGCGCTCAGGCGGCGCAAAGCAATGCCACTGCTTCGGTGAGTGCGGCGCAAAGCGAACTGGCGCGGCGTCGGCAGATTGCATCGGGCGGCGGGTATAACTCGCGGCCCGTCGAGGAAGCGAGGCGCCTATTAGTGGCGGCTCAATCGGCGCGGGCAAGCGCGCAAAGCGAGGTTTCTACGACGCGGGCGAATTTGAGTCGCGCTAAGTCGCTGGCAAGCGAAGGGTTGGTCGCGACACGCGATTTAGAAACGGCGCAGAATGCCGTTGAGACGGCAGAAGCACGATTGCGGAGCGCGGAGGCCGATGAAACAGCTTCGACTCAGGAGTTGGAGCGCCAACAGAAACTGGCGGCTACCAACGCGGCGGGGAGTGCTGAGGTGAACGAGGCACAGGCGCGCGTGGCTTCGGCACAGGCCGATGAGCGGACACGGCGGGCCGAGGTGCAACGGGCACAGGAAGGGTTACGCCTGGCGAGTTTGGCGCTCAATCGTGAACGCCAGATTTTCGGGGGGAACATCGCCAACAGGCGCGAGATTTCGTTGGCGCAGACGGCGCGCGAGACAGCACAAAACGCGCTCGTTAAGGCGCGGCAGACAGTGGGCGCTGCGAACCTTGTATTGCAGCGGGAAGAGGGGATTTTTCGCCAGAACTTGAATAATACCAGTCAGATTCAGGCGGCGCGGGCAACTTTGGTGGCAGCTGAAAGTGACGTGAAGGCGGCGCAGAGCGCGCTTTCGTTGTTGCGCGCGGCGCCGGGGGGTAGTGCCATTGTACCTTTGAAGGCGCCGCTTTCGGGGTTGGTGGAAAGGCGCGATTTGGTGAAGGGCGAAGTTATCGAAGCTGACAAGAATTTGATAACCATCATGAATCTGGACATGGTTCATGTCGATATGAACCTTCCTGAGCGCGATATTGCGCGTGTGCGATTAGGGGCACCTGTGAGCATTGCCGTCGATGCGGTGCCGGGGCGGACGTTCGCGGGAAGCATCGAACTGATTCATAGCGAACTGAATCCGAAGACGCGCACTGTTGAGGCGCACGCCGAAATCGCCAATACGGGTGAATTGCGGCCCGGTATGTTCGCGCGCGGCACGATTGGAACGGGGAGTTCGAGCCTCGTCGTGATGGTGCCTACCGATGCGGTGCAGAACATGAATGGGCAAGCCACTGTGTTTGTGCTGGGGGATGAAGCTGGGGAATTTAAGGCGCGCGATGTCGAGACTGGCGCTGTCAGCGATGGGCTGACGATTATCAAAAACGGGCTTAAGCCAAACGAGCGTATCGTGGTGAAGGGCGCGTTTATGGTGAAAGCACAGGCCATGAAAAGCGAACTGGGGCACGAGCATTAAGGAGAACCATGATTAACAACCTCATACGATTCTCCATTCATAATCGCTTTTTCGTGTTGCTGTTGGCTCTGGCGTTGGGAATAGCGGGCGTTTATAACGCCTTTTTGCTTCCGATTGACGCAGTGCCCGATGTGACGAACAAACAGGTGCAAATCAACACCATCGCTCCGGCATTGGCACCCGCCGAAGTGGAGCGGCAGATCACCTTTCCGATTGAGATTGCTCTGGCAGGAATGCCGGGGCTTCAGGAAACGCGCTCGATTTCGCAGTTCGGGCTTTCGCAGGTGACGGTGATTTTCGAGGATTCGAAGGACATTTACTTTGCCCGTCAATTGATAGCCGAGCGGCTGGGGGGCATCCGCGAGGAGTTGCCGCCCGGAGCCTCGGCGCCACAGATGGGACCAGTTTCGACGGGATTGGGCGAGATTTTGAACGTGGTGGTGACGGGCAAAGGTGACTTGATGGAGAAACGCGAAATGCTTGATTTCGTGGTTAAGCCTCAGCTCCGTACCGTGCCGGGACTTTCGGAAGTGAACTCGTTCGGCGGCTACGAGAAGCAGTTTCAGGTGGTGGTCAATCCGCAGAAGCTGCAAGCGCGCAATTTGCATTTGCGCGATGTCTCGGATGCATTGGAGAAGAACAACTCTAACGCGGGCGGTGGCTATCTTCGCAAGGGCGATGAGCAGCAGTTGGTGCGCGGCATCGGGGCGATTCAGAACGCCAGCGACATTGGGAATATCGTGTTGAAATCGGAGGATGGCATTCCGGTTTTGATTCGAGATGTCGCGGATGTGACGACTGGCGGAGGCATCCGGCAAGGGGCGCTCACCTCGAATGGAAAGGGTGAGGCCGTTATGGGCATCACCATGTTGCTGCTGGGCGAAAATGGGCGTGTGGTTGTTGAGCGAGTGAAAGACCGCATGGTTTCGATTCAGAAGACGCTGCCAGCGGGAACGAAGTTGGTGCCGTTTCTAGACCGCTCGGAGTTGATTGGGCGCACGCTGCAAACCGCGATTCGCAACCTGGCCGAAGGTGGTTTGCTGGTGGTGGGCGTGTTGTTTTTGTTCCTGTTGCAACTGCGGGCGGGGCTTATCGTGTCGAGCGTGATTCCGCTTTCGATGCTGTTCGCCATCATTGGGATGCGCTATTTCGGTGTGTCGGCGAATTTGATGAGTCTGGGGGCGGTTGACTTTGGGCTAATTGTCGATGCGGCGGTTATCATCGTTGAGAACTGCGTGCGACGGTTGGCTGAACAGCGCACCCATCTGGGGCGCGACCTGACGGAAGACGAGCGAAGGCAGGAGATTACTGATGGCGCGATTGAGGTGCGTCAGGCTTCGCAGTTCGGCGAGATTATCATTATCGCGGCCTATCTGCCGATTTTGTCGTTGGTGGGCATTGAGGGCAAGATGTTTCGCCCGATGGGCATCACGGTTATTCTGGCTCTCATCGGGGCGTTGCTATTAAGCGTGACGCTGATTCCGGCGTTGTGCGCTTACTTTCTGCGGGTGAAGCAGGAGAAGGAAAGCCCGATTATTCGAGTTGCCTCGAAGGGGTATGCGCCTTCGCTGAATTGGGCGCTCGACCATCGGGGTTGGATGGTGGGCGGAGCTACGGTGTTCTTCGTGGCGTGCGCGTCGTTGTTTCCGCGTTTGGGTTCGGAGTTCTTGCCGCAATTGAACGAGGGCGCCATTGCCATTGGCGCGGGCTATCCTCCCTCGATGAGTATTGAAACCGCGACGAAGCGCTCGACGGCTTTGGAGAAGGCGCTGTTGAAGGCGTTGCCGAACGAGATCGATACCATCGTGACGCGCATTGGGCGAGCAGAAATCGCCACCGACCCGATGTTGCCTTCGCAGCACGACATTTTGATTTCGCTTAAGCCTCAGGAGCAGTGGAAGGGGGCACATGACCATGAAGAATTGGTCGCCAAGATGAGCAAGGTGTTGGAAGAGATGCCGGGAGTGGGAGGCTCGTTTTCGCAGCCGATTCAGTTTCGTATGAACGAGTTGATAGAAGGCATCGGTATTCGTTCGGAGTTGGGTATCAAGATATTTGGCGACGACATGACTGTGTTGGCGTCAAAGGCCGACGAAATTGCGCGGGCTGTGCGTAGCGTGCAGGGGGCGGCCGATGTTTCGGTTGAGGAGACGGAAGGTTTGCCTGTGCTGAATATCACGCTCGACCGAGCAGCGATTGCTCGCTATGGTATCAATGTGTCGGATGTGCAGGACACTATCGAGAGTGCTGTAGGCGGCAAGGATGCGGGCGATGTGATTCAGGGCAATCGCCGCTTCGAGATTAGCGTGCGGTTGGCCGAAAGTTATCGGCGCGACCCCGAAGCTATCGGGCGCATTACGGTGGAGTCGCCCACGGGGGCGAATATCCCGTTGTCGCAGTTGGCGAATATAGAAAGCACGCAAGGGCCTGTGCAGATTTCTCGTGAGAATGGGCAACGGCGGGTTGTGATTCAATCGAACGTGCGCGGGCGCGATCTAGGTTCGTTTGTCGATGAGGTACGGCGCGAAATCGACGCTAAGGTGAAGTTACCTGTTGGCTATCATGTCGAGTTCGGGGGCACTTACGAGCATTTGCAATCGGGGCGCGCCCGATTAATGATCGTAGTGCCGCTGACATTCGGGCTGATTTTCCTGCTGCTGTTCACCACGTTTGGCAATGCTAAACAGGCGATGTTGGTGTTTACGGGGATTCCGTTCGCCATCACCGGGGGGATTCTGGCGCTTTATGGGCGCGGAATGCCGTTTTCGATGTCGGCGGGCGTGGGATTCATCGCGCTGTTTGGTGTCGCGGTATTGAACGGCGTGGTGCTGGTGATGTTTATCAACGAACTGCGCGAGAAGGGCACGGCACTGCGCGAAGCGGTGGTGCGGGGATGCTTGCTTCGCTTGCGTCCGGTGCTGATGACGGCGGCGGTGGCTTCGATTGGCTTTCTGCCAATGGCTTTCGGGCACGGGGCCGGGGCCGAGGTGCAGCGACCGTTGGCGACTGTGGTTATCGGGGGACTGTTAACCTCGACGCTACTGACGCTGTTCGTGCTCCCGACGCTTTATCTGTGGTTTGAGGGGAAATCGAGTAGAAGCGTATAAAGGGGATGCAAATATTTAGAAAGCGCGGTGCCTTGAAAGTAAGGCGCCGCGCTTTCAACTATTCGTCTCTCATTTGGAGCATGTTCATAAAACGGTCAAAGGAATCCGCAACGAGATACAGGTTTTGTCTGCCTTCCATTGGCAAACTTTTCCAAAAGAAAATTGCACCTGGCCGCAAGCCTCCGAGGGCTATGCAAATGAGGTTCGCTGCCCAATCGACTGCTATGGGAAATAGTTCTTCTGGCCAACCAATAGCTTCGGGGTATTTGGCAATATCTCTCAATAATACAAGCCCTGGATACCATTCCAAGTTGCAATTCTCGTCATCGCCCTCAAGGTTGCCTTTTACAAAGAAATAGAAGTCTGCCAGATCATTCTGTTGTGTTGAGCCACAAAAGCCATACAAGCGCAAGTTTTCTATGTGGCCTTCAAAATTTATAGGGATAGCGGCATTGTTTGATGTGATACCGGGATAATTTCGCAGGAACTCACGATAATCTTTCGGTAAACGATGACCTAATTTGGCTTCGATGCGTTGAAGGTCGTCTTCCGTTAAAAATGGCTCCGAGTCTTGTGGGCGTGGGGGCTTGAATTCAAATTTATTGAGGATAGGTTGGTATTTGTTGGGCATTGACTGAGTCCATAATTAGCTGGGATTACGCCAACTGTATTTGGGGGTGTAGCCGAGTAGGTGCCGGGCTTTTTGGATGGAGAGTAGGGTTTCGTTGGGGGCGAGTTCTTTGGTGATGGGGACATCGGGGAAAAACTCGGATAGTAGCTGTGAGTTGGGGGTTTCGAGTACGGTTTCGGCGTTGGCTATGATGAAGACTTCGGCGCCTTTGAGTGGAGATTCGAGGGATTTGCGGATAGCTTGGGCCGCGTCGCGGGCGTCGATGTAGCCCCACAAATTCCATTTGCGGCTTTGAGGGTTGTCCTTGAATAAGGGGAAGTTGGCGTAGTCGGCGACTTCCATGACGTTGGAGAAGCGAAGGCCGATGATTTTTAGTTCGGCGTCCCAGCGGCAGAATTGCTGGGCCATGGTTTCGCTGAGTAACTTGGAGAGCGAATAGGCGCTTTCGGGGCGACCGGGGTACTCTTCGTCGACGGGGACATAGGGGGGTGGGGAGTCGAAGGGAAGGCCGAGGACGGTTTCGCTGGAAGCCCACACAATGTTTTTGATTCCCAGTTGGCGGGCGGCTTCAAAGACGTTGTAATCGCTGAGGGTATTGTTACGGAAGGTTGTCGGGTTGGGATAGAGGCGTGGGGCGGGAATGGCTGCGAGATGGACGATGGCATCGAGGTCGTGGTTGAGGCCGTTGCCTCCTGAAAAGGCGTCGAGGGTTTGGCCGAAGTCGGTTAGATCGGCGACGATAGAGGCGCATTTGGCGGACGAGGGGATCGCCTGATCGACTACGAGGACTTCGTATCCGTGGGCGAGTAGGTCGGAGACGCAGGCGCGGCCAGCTTTGCCGCTGCCGCCAGTAACAATTACTTTGGTCATGGGATGTGGGCAGCGTTTTGAGCAAAAGTCGCTCCCTGGGGCGACGCATGTTGTTTGCAGACCTCAAACTTTGGGGGATGCCACCTTTTCACGCGCCTCCCGCGAAGAAGCCACCCTCTCCTGCCACTCTTAAGCGTGTTGTCACGCTGTTTGCCGAGCATAAGTTGCAACTAGCGGGAATTTTCGTGCTGGTGTTGGGTTCGGCGTTCGTGGGGTTGCTGGCCCCATTCTACTTAAAAACGCTGATTAACGAGGGATTGTTGAAGCGTAACATGAGCGTGGTGACACATTTCACCATTCTCACGTTGCTGGTAACAACTGGGGCAACTGCGTTGGCTTTGGGATATGGTTACCTGTCGCTGTTGGTTGGTCAGCAGATTATGCGCGACTTGCGTAATCGGCTGAACGACCATTTACAGGGTATGTCGCTAAAGTTTTGGACGCGTACGCGTACTGGCGAGGTACAGTCGCGTTTGGTCAGTGATGTTGGCGGTGTGCAAAACGTGTTGTCGGACACGGCTGCGAACGTGTTGAGCAATGTTGCCACAGTTTTGAGTACGTTGGTGGCGATGATTTACATGGACTGGCGCTTGACTCTGCTCAGTGTCGGGATTTTGCCGCTGTTCGCGTTTATAGCATCGCGTGTGGGTGAGATGTCTCGCGGCCTTCGATTGACTAATCAGAAGCAGTTGGCGGATTTGAACTCCACTATGGGCGAGACGCTATCGGTTTCGGGGGTGCTGCTTTCGAAGACGAACGGACGGCGGGCGCTGACGGCGCAGAAATTCGCGCGTGAAAACGATGCCTTGACGCAGACCGGGTTGAAGCTGGCGATGTTGATGCGCGTGTTTTTCAACTTGATTGGGCTGAGTTTTTCGCTGACTCCGGCGTTGGTGTACTGGCTCGCAGGTTGGCTTTCGACGCATAGCGCGTCGGCGCTGACTATTGGTACTATCGTGGCGTTTTCGTCGTTGCAAGGGCGCTTGTTCTTTCCGCTGACTTCGCTGTTGAACGTGCAGGTCGAAGTTAATTCGGCGTTGGCGCTGTTCGACCGCATCTTTGAGTACCTAGATTTACCGCAGGAGATTACCGATGCACCAGATGCCATCGAGCTGACTTCCGAACAGGTGCGTGGAGATGTTGAGTTCAAGAACGTTGGGTTCTTCTATGACCAAGACCAAGCGAGGCCGACGCTCCAAAACATCAATTTGAGCGTGCGACCAGGGGAGCAGATCGCGTTGGTTGGGCCGTCGGGTTCGGGAAAAACGACGATGACTTACCTTATCTCGCGCCTATATGATGCGACTTCGGGTTCGGTTTCGATTGATGGACACGATGTTCGGCAAATCAAGCTCGATTGTCTGGGGCAAATCGTGGGCGTGGTAACGCAGGAAAGTTTTCTGTTGCACGACACCATCCGCGAGAATTTGCGCTATGCGCGGCCGGATGCGACCGATGAGCAGTTGATTGCAGCGGCGCGTGCGGCGGCGATTCACGACCATATCGCGAGTTTGCCGGAAGGGTACGATACGGTTGTGGGCGAGCGTGGCACAAAATTGAGTGGCGGTCAGAAGCAGCGCATTGCTATTGCGCGGGCGATTTTGAAGAATCCGCCGATTCTGGTGCTGGATGAGGCAACCAGTGCGCTTGATACGCAGAGCGAACGGTTGATTCAGGAAGCGCTGGCGAGGCTGTCGAGCGGGCGCACGACGTTCGCAATTGCACACCGACTTTCGACGGTGCTGAATGCCGATCAGATTTTGGTGTTGGAGCAGGGAGTTGTGGTGGAAAGAGGAACGCACGCGCAGCTGCTAGAAATGAACGGGAGCTATGCGCGATTGTATGCGGCTCAGTTTGAGAACGATGCGACGCCTGAGAATGTTGAAAATGCGTCTGTTACGGCTTCCTAATCGCAATAGAGAGAGGTAATGTACAGCAGGTTGGTTCAACGGTGGGAAGAAGTCCCTTTAAAGTGGAAGGGTATCGTGCTGGCAGTCTTGCCCTTGCTTGTGTTGCTGATCTCGGCTGGGACGGCGCTATGGGGCAATCAGTACCGCAAACGCACCGAAAGCGCGTTGGCTCATCATATCGCGCTCTCGAATGCTCTTGAGGATGTGCAGTTCCTGATTATCAATGCCGAGACGGGGACGCGCGGTTATTTGCTGACGCGGCGCAGCGAGTTTTTAGAGCCGTTTCGGCGCGCACAGCGCGAGTTGCCGCCGCGCCGTAAGGAGTTGGAAGAGTTGGTGGCCTCTGAACCCGGCGAGGGGCCGCGACTCGCGAAGACGCAGAGCCTTCAACGTATCGAGACTTTGTTGAGCGAACAGATGAAGAATTTGACGGCGATGCAGGGGCTTACTAATGTTTCGGTTTCGTCCCTATTGCCTCGATTTGAACAAAGCAAGCGTGATATGGATGCGTTGCGTGTAGAGTTGCGGCAGATGCGCCGAGGGGAAGAGAGCCTGATGACCGAGCGCATGAACGACATCGCCCGCATACGGCGCCGCGATTACATCGGTATCGCGCTCACATTTTTGGTGGGTATTATCGCGCGGGCGGTGTGGGTTTATTTGTTCAACACGGGAATCAATACGCGGTTGGAACGGGTGATAGCTAACTTGAGAGCGCGTGAGAATGGCGAAAAGTTGCCTCATGACGCGACGACAACTCCTGATGCTCTGGGGGATTTAGAACGCGAAATTGCCGCTTTGGCTTCTGGTTCGCAGTCGGTTTCCAAGTAGCCAGTCCTTTGAAGAAAGAGAGCTTGGCAAACTGGGTTCGTGCCACCTGTTTCGTCTGCGCTCGTTTCGATTTGTATTCCCGCGTTTAATCGCCCCTCTTTGCTTGTTGAATGCGTGAGGGCTGCGTTGGGGCAGTCGTATGAGAACGTCGAGGTATTGATTGGCGACGATTCGCGTGATGATTCGAGCGAGGTGGCGTTGCGCGAAGCTGGATTACTTGAGCGTGTGGGATATGAACGCCATAGTCCATCGTTGGGGCAGGCGCGCAATGTGAACCGATTACTGGAGCGGGCGCGTGGCGAGAGGATCGTGCTTATCCACGATGACGATTGGTTGTTGCCCGACGCGGTGCGGGATTTAGACCTCGCATGGCACGGAACGAAGAACACACAGGTTTGTTTCGGTTTGCAAGCGGTCGCGGATGCCAATGGGAAGGTTTCGGATGAGGCGACTGCGAAATTGAATGCCGAATATGGGCGCGTTCCATCGCGCTTTGGTGTGCAGAAGGAGCCACGGTGGAGCGCACTGATGGGGCAGATTCCCAACAATGGGTGGATGGTCGAGACGGCGCTGGCGCAGTTGGTAAGTTACTCGGATTCGGAAGAGGTTTCGCACGCTTGCGATTTCGATTTTGGGTTGCGATTGGCGCAGAAAAGCGTGAAGAGTGGCGGCGCATGGGTGCTGTGTGAGCAGATTGTCTCGGTGGTGCGTCTATCGGACAACTCGATTCTGAGGTCGGCGGGGCCGCGCACCAATTACTCGGATGCGACATGGAATTTGATTGAGAAGTACGAGTTACCGCCCGAAGGCGAGGTGTGGCGTCGCGACCGACTGCGGCGCACAGCGCTGGGCGCGGTTAAAAAGTGGTTGTCGCAGGGGCAGAACTTGCGGGCCGCGCGCGCTTATTTCAGTGGCAATTTCCCGCCGCGTCGGCGCCTATCTAAGCGAGGTATGATGCTGGGGGCGATGCTGTTTTTACCGCTGGCACTCAATCGCTTGTTGCTGCGTAAGCTGTGAGGGACGTGTTTTGCTTATGCGCTTAAATAGGAGCGCAACTTCGACTTGTGTTGGTATTCCAAACAGAGATGTTCACCTCGAATTTAATATGGATGTGTGCTGTTCTTGGAGTTTGTGCTTTGGCTGCGTGCGCGCAGACTGCCCCAGCAACGGCTGCCCCCGATGGAATGAAATTGGTGTGGAGCGATGAGTTCGATAAAGACGGCGCGCCCGACCCGAAGAACTGGGGTTTTGAAACGGGGTACGCGCGTAATGAGGAAGACCAGTGGTATCAGAGCGACAATGCAATGGTGAAAGATGGCTTGCTCGTCATTGAGGCCAAGCGCGAACAGAAGCCCAACCCGACTTACAAGGAGGGTTCGACCGAGTGGCGCACTAAGAGGAAAAATATCGAGTTCACGTCGTCGAGCCTTTCGACTAATAATTTGCATTCGTGGACTTATGGGCGCTTTGAAATGCGCGCTCGCATTCCGGTTGACAGTGGGTTGTGGCCCGCCTTCTGGACGGTCGGGCAGACGGGAGAGTGGCCCAAAGGCGGAGAAATCGACATCATGGAATTTTATAGGGGGAAAGTGCTGGCTAACATCGCTTGGGGCACTGACCGCCGCTGGAATGCGAAGTGGAACTCGAAATCGAAAGCAGTCGCCGATTGGAACGACCCGCAATGGGCGCAGAAATTCCATGTGTGGGCGATGGACTGGGACGCTGAGAAAATTACCCTTTCGGTGGATGGTGAGGTGTTGAACACGCAACTGCTGAAAGACACGGTGAACTCGGATGGCACAGGCATTAATCCGTTCAATAGCCCACAGTTCATCATTCTGAATCTGGCTTTGGGCGGACAGAATGGCGGCGATCTATCGAAGACGACTTTTCCGCAGAAATATGAAGTCGATTATGTGCGCGTTTATCAGAAGGGATAAATTCGTCACATCGAGTGAATGCGAACAAAAAAGCGCGCCCAGTTTCTGGGCGCGCTTTTGTTGATTGGAGTACGGTTTCAGACCGTGGTCTGTGCTGGAGGGGCAGCTGTACCGCCTTGAGTTGCGTCGGAGCGGCGCAGCATCTGGCGCAATTCGGAGCGAAGACCAGCATATTCGAGCGCCTTCTCTTCGGTGATTTTGCCCGCTGTGTAGAATTTTTCGAGAGCCATGTTCATGGTCTGCATCTTCCACTGTGGGCCACCTTCTTTGATCGCGGTGTAGATTTGGCCGGTACGTCCTTCTTCGATGTACTGGGCGACCGTAGGCGAAACGTTGAGGATTTCGATGGCGCAGACGCGGCCTTTGCCATCGACGGTTGGCACCAATTTCTGCGACAGGATAGCGCGCAGAGTTTTGGACAAACGTTGCTGAACGAGTGCTTTTTCGTGCGGCTGGAACATGGACAAGATACGCTCCATGCTTTCAGCCGCGCTTGGCGTGTGCAGAGTCGAGAACACCAAGTGACCCGTTTCGGCAGCCTGAAGACAGATGCCCATTGTTTCGGAGTCACGAAGCTCTCCCACGAGGATAACGTCGGGAGCTTCACGAAGAGCAGCGCGCAGGGCGGCGCCGAACGATTTGGTGTCGAGACCAACTTCGCGTTGTGAGACGAAACAGCCTTTGTCTTGATACACGTATTCGACGGGGTCTTCGATTGTGACGATGTGCCCTTTGCGTTCTTGATTGATGAGGTCAATCATGGCCGCGAGGGTGGTGGACTTGCCCGAACCCGTCGCACCTGTCACGATGACGAGGCCATCGTGGTAGCGCGTAAATTCGGCCAGCACTTCGGGCAGACCGAGTTCGTCAAATTGGCGAATTTTGAGCTGAACGACACGCAGAACGAACGCATAACCGCCCTTTACTTTGTAGATATTGACGCGGAAACGAGCAATATTGGGAATGTTGTAGGATACGTCGTGGTCGGGATGATCTTGAAAAGCGAGGAACTTTTCAGGGGTCATAAAGCTTTTGACGACGGGTTCTAAATCCTCGTTCGTCAAAGGGGGATGGTCGAGCTTGCGCAGCGAGGAGTTGATTTTCACCGCTGGTGCCGTTCCTTCCTTCAAAAAGATGTCCGATGCGCCCGATTGTGCGGCGAAACGACACAGACCTTCAAAATCAAATGCCATAAGTTGAGTTTGTCAAACCTTCCATTATTTGGCGATGCGCGAAATTAAGAGGTTAACCCCGTTTCGCGTGCCTTTTGCCACGAGAGCCATGCGCCTGCACCAAGTGAGATGAGCGCCAACACAGCCAACATCCATACGAGTGCTCCATCGCTTACCTGCGATAAGGGAATATTCGCTGCCAATGCGCTTTGAACAGCCGCGTGCTTAATGACCAGAGTAAAAAGCACACAAGCCCAGCCGACGCATGTCAGCAGGAGGCCAATGTCGGGAGTTGGGCGGGCGCGAAAGGCACCCATCGCGAACCAGATGGCGAGCGCCAAAGGAATTGGCGTCATCAGGATATAGGCGCGTTCGACGGGCACACGCCCGTTGATTAGCCCAATGCCCGAAATAAGCGAGAAGGTGAGTAAACCCGCGCAAATTGCCATAAGGGCATAGTTGAAATTAACTTCTTCCCGCGCCGTGAGGCGCGGCTCTGAACGCGATGGTGTCGATGTAGGGTCGTTGGGCGCAAGCAACACGGCTTAATCTTAATCAATGGCTCCATGTTGTGCTTGCCCCTGCAAAGCGATGTGAAGCGGGGTGTGAAAAAAATAGTTAGAAAGGCGGGTTAAGGGCATGACAAGAGCACGGTTCAAGGGGGTGCTGAGCTTCGTCAAACTGAGGTGTTCCATGTTTCGCCGCCTTCTTCCTCTGGCACTTTCGTTCACGGCGTTTCCTCTCGTTAGTTACGCGCAACCACTACCCGATAGGGCGCCCATTAAGGGCACCGTCGTCGATGAAGCGGGGCGCCCAGTCACGTCTGCTGTTCTGACAGTGCGCCGCCAGAACGACATGACTCCTACCGCATTTTGGGGGGCTGAGGCGCGTGTTGACGAGAGCGGGCGTTTCGTTATTCCCGAAGCCGAAGAAGGGAGCTATTTTTTCAACGTGGATGCGCCGGGTTTTGCTTCGATTGCCACTATGGCGTTCGATTGGACTGCGAAATCGCAGCCAGTACGTTTACAGTTGTCGCGGCTGAGCCGGTTGACGCTGCGTATTTTGACATCTGAAGGGAAGCCTCTCGTACAGGCGCCTGTATGGATTCGCTTGCGTGACCAGAACAACCAGACGCCAGTGCGCGCAGTGACTAACCTGAGCGGTGAGGTAGTTGTGCCGAATATCGCTCCATCGTCGTACTCGCTGATCGTTGTCGCACAAAACGGTAGCGCGGTTCAGGGAGCGTTTGCGTTCAATTCGGCGCAGAAGGCGCCCATTGAGGCGCGATTGCGTGAGGGGGCGACACTGCGGATTAGCGCGAAAGATGCTGATGGGATGCCTGTGGGCGGAGCTTCGCTGTACATGTTCGCGCAGACACCGGAAGAGGCGACCCGTTTAGCAGGTGACGGTGGCGACCCCGGCGAGAACTGGGCATTGGTAGCAGCGGCTAACGCGCCTCAAGCTCTAGTTTCGCGCGATGCGGATGGGACATTAGAGTTGAAGCATATTCCCGCCGGAAAATTCTCGGCGCGTTTAACTTTGCCGGGATTTGGCCTCCAGACTCGCGAGTTTTCGCTGGCGGATGGCCAGATAGCGGAGTGGAAAGCCGATTTTCCGGCGCGCCGTTCGGCGAAGCTTTCGCTTTTGGTGCGCGATGCGGGGGGACAACCTGTGGCTAATGCCCCAGTTGCGCTGCGCTTGCTTCCGCTGGCGCAAAATGGGACGTTCGATGAAGGGATGAATGTGATGGGAGATTTGCCGGGGGGGCCAGATGGGAATATCGCTTCGTCGGGGATGGGAGCGCGTATCGCGATGACTGATGAGAGCGGTAGGGTTAACCTGTTTCCGTTGATGGCAGGGAATTACCGCATTTTTGCATCGCGTTGGACGGAAAACGGCTGGCTTCGCGCTCCCGTCGCGCCCGAAGGCTCGCCTTCGGATGTCGTGGTATCTCTTACTGGCTCTAATACTGGGGTTGTACAGGTACCATGAAAACGCTTGTTGTTCGTAATCCCGCACGAGGGAACGTTGTCTGCCCGCAGGTTTTATTAGCCAATAACTTTTGGACGCGCGGCAAAGGATTGCTGGGTCGCAAAGGCTTGGAAGAAAAAGACGGGATTTTGTTGGTTCCTGGCACCTCCATCCACATGTTTGGAATGAAGTTCGCGATTGATGTGGTGTTTTTGACCAAAGAGAATCGTGTGACCGACTTCATCGAGAATATCGGGCCGGGGAAGGCGCACGTTGCGCGTAATAACGCGGGCAAGCCGCACAGCGCCCTTGAGGTCGCGGCGGGAACTATCGCGCGGTGCGGGGTTCAAATAGGCGATCAGTTGGAACTTGAGGAGGTTGGGTAGGGGCGCAGCGAGGAGAGACGTTGAAACTCAAATCGACTTTGCCCTCGCGTTAGCCTCGAAACATGAAAATAGCCTTCTTTTGCGACGCCTATTTGCCTACCAAGAACGGCGTGGCGACTTCGGCGCGCACGACTGCGCAGGAACTTCGCGCGCGTGGGCACCGTGTCATTATTTTTGCGCCTCGCTACGTGGATTATCTGGATGATGACCCCGATGTAGTGCGGTTTGCGGCGGGGCACTGGTTTAAGGCGCGTGATTATCCCGTCGCGTTTCCGTTGCTGTCGCGGGTGTCGCCGCGAACTGCCTACCGCTTTGCACGCGAGCGGTTCGACCTTGTTCACGTCCATTCCCCCTTCGTGTTGGGCAACCTGGGGGCGCATTGGGCGCGCTTCCATTTTTTGCCGTTGGTGTGGACATTTCACACGCTGTATCACCACTACGCGCACTACTCGATTACGCCGCCTGAGACTTCGCGCGCCTACATTTTGTGGCGCATCCGGCGGATGCTGCGCAAATGTAATCGTGTCATCGCGCCATCGAATGCGGTTGAGCGCGTGGTGCTGCGGTTATGGCCGAGCGCCCCAACGCGGGTGGTGCCGACTGGGGTCGATGTGGCGCGTTTCGCCGGAGGAGACCGCGCGGGATCGCGAAAGAAGTGGGGGCTACATGACGATGAAGTGGCTTTGCTTTATGTCGGGCGGTTGGCGCCAGAGAAGAATTTATCGTTTTTGTTGAAGAGCGTTGCGCCGATTTTGAAGAATCACAAGGCAAAACTGGTTATGGTCGGTGGTGGCCCTTCGATTGATATTTTGAAGCGGCAGACGAGCGTGCTGGGAATCGGGTCGCGGGTGGTATTTCCTGGCTTTATCGAGCCAGAGACAATCAACGATTTATATGCGATGGCCGATGTGTTTACCTTCGCATCGCGAACCGAGACACAAGGACTTTCTATTGCTGAAGCGCTTTGCGCGGGATTGCCGTGCGTTGTGGTGAACGCTATGGGAGCAGCAGAAGCGATTGAGCCGGGCGAGGATGGATTTCTAGTGCCTCCTCAGGAAAGCCGTTTTCGCGCGGCGGTGGAGGAGTTGGTGGTGAATGGTGATTTGCGTGCTCGGATGAGCGCTCATGCGCGGGAGCGGGCGCCGCGATTCTCCAAGGAGAGGAGAGTTAGCGAATTACTGGCGCTGTATGAAGAGGCGATTAGCGAAGTGCGCTCCAAGAACGCAGAGCATTTCGATTTGGTGTAGCTATAGCTGACGGCAGCATTGGCAGTGGAGCATGTCTTCGGCGTTGGGGGCGGTGGCTATTTAGAAGGAGGCCACGTTCTCTGTTTCGACTCCGGTGTTCGTTCAAATTGGGCTATGAGGGTGTTGTATCTGTTCGGCATGGATAACTCCTATGAAGGGTGAAAGGCTTTTGGGGAAGTTGTCTCAATCCCCGATTCAACTTTAGTCATTTAATTCCTGCAAATTCCAAGAGGCGGGCACAACTTCGTTGAGCCACCATAGCCAAAATTGGCGTCGTGCATGAATGTCATTCAAGGGACTATTGGCACTGTTAGATTCCCCAGCGATGGCACAAGAGGTATAAATGGCTGGAGGGTATTGCCCCCAATCCACATCGTCATCATCTTCCCATTTCTCAGGATAGATTCTGTCGGTAGCAAAAGGAGGCTCTTTGTCTATACGAATGAGGATGAGAATCTGTTCGATTGACCAGTAGGCGCCGGACGCTTGATAAACAAGAACACTCGCTTTACTTTGGTCTGCCAGTTCACACACGAGACTTTCACCTCCCGGTCGAAAATCGGGAACTGAGAACTCCTCTTCGAGCAAGACGGCAACTTTGGCATCCACGATGTGATTCCCTAAGTTCAAGCGACCTAATGCGTCTACTCCATGTTGATTCAAATGGGGTTTTATAGTATCAAACGACCATAAAGGAAGAACCTTTTCGGCACATAAGAGCGCATTCCAAGATCGTCGTTGCCAACCCCGCAGAGAGGCCTGATTCTCTGCGGGGGCGACGCCTAACTTCTGTCCCCATTTGGCATTGATAACTCCGTTTTCCAGAGGTGGCCCATACATCGCAAGAATGGACATCACATGCCTGTAACTTAAATCGCCATTGGCATCTTGCTCTAGTGCTAATCGCGCTTGTTCTACGCGGCGTTTTTGTTCTACAAACAGGGCTTGTTCGTCCATAGGTGATTTATTAGGGAGAGGGAGCAGCGGCAGTGAGGGGCTGGGATTTTTTGCGGGAGCCGAACCAGAGGGCGCTCCACAGGGTGAGGGCGAGTAGGGTAATGAAGGTGCCGAGGCGGAAGGATTCGGGGGCGTATTTGCCGTCGCGGAAGCCGGGAGCGAAGGCTTCGCCGCCAACTTTCATGACGTTGGTGGGAAGGACTCGCTCGTAGATTGTGCAGCCTTCGGCTGTCAGGACGGCGCGGGCGTTGGGAGGAGCGGGGGCACCTGCGAGGGTGACTATGTAACGAACCGAGAATTGGTCGAGCAGCGTAGGAGTGGGGGTTTGCAGCAAAATCATGTTACCGTTGAGGTCGGGGGACGGATTGCCGTTGGCCTCGGAGGATGACACGAAGAGGCGATAGCCTTGAAGCGAGAGCGAATCGTAGCCGTTAATGTCGTAGATGTTATAGACGGTGGCGCCGTTGGGCGGGAGGATGCCGATGGGGTGCTTGCGTTCGCTGCTGAAGGCCTCTAGAGGGAGCCACGAGCGCTTTTCGGTCTGCAGATAGACGCGGGCGGTGCGGCTGGTGTTACGAGCCAAGAAATCGGTGATCTGGGTTTTGGGGTAGATGCTGTCGCGTGGGGCCGTTGGTTGGGTGGTGAAGGCGTTGGCGAACAGTTCGAGGGCGATGATAGCGAGTGCCAGAGGGGGCAGTAGTTCGGATTTCCATTTGGAGCGCAGCCAGTCGAAGCCGAAGCCCGCGCAGAGGGAAGCGCCCATGCTCCAAAGAATGAGAGAGCGGCCTGTGCCGCCCATAGATGAGACTCCCGGCACGGCGAAGAAGAAGAGTTGAGCTAAAGGGGTTCCGAGGGCGTAGAGTAGGCCAAAGAGGGCCAGAGTGAGGGCGTAGTAGCGCTGGCGACGACGGGAAGGAGTACGGAGCGCGGCTAAGGAGATAAGTAGCAGAATACAGACGCCGATACCGACGTAGCCGAAGTTTTCGCTGAGGGTGCCCCAGTTCAAACCGCTGGGAAGCGCCAGAGAAACCAACTCGTTGGCGGCGAGGGCACGCTGTTTGACGAAGTCCCAACCACCCGCTGTCGGACCACCGACGGCGACGCGCGGGCTGTTGGCGGCAAGTTCGAGAGTTGGGAGCAATTGGAGGGCGCCCAGAGTGAGTGCGAAGATGAGAGAGCCAAAACCGAGCGCCAGTCCACGCCATGTGCGCTTGAGGAAGGGTTGGCGTATGGCGAGGGCCAGCAGGACATAGAAGAAGACCTGAGCGTGTCCGGCGAGCAGGGCCATGAGGAGCGAGAAGGCAAGGCCCAAAGTGGAGCGGGTGGGTTGCTTATCTTCGACGGCGCCTTCATAGAAATAGAGGCACAGTGGCAACCAGCAGGCGGTTTGGAAGAGGGTGGGGAGGAGCGCCCACGAGCTGAGGAATCCGCAGAAGGCGAAGGCGACGGCGCTGATGAGCGAGGCCGCACGCGACATGCCCCAGCGCCGCGCCAGTAGGAACGTGCCGGCCAGAGCTACGAGCGAACCTAAAAATGCAGAAATACCAAAAGCGTAGGCAGTGTCAAAAATCCAAAAGGGGATATTGAGCGGATAGAAGACGGCGGACTGGGCGTTGGCGAGAAATGGGGTGCCTGTGAATTGGAAGGGGTTCCAGAGCGGAATGTGGCCTTTTTGCAGTTCTGAGGCGGCAAAATGGCGCCACGGGAAGTATTGAGCGAGGGCATCCCACTGCAAAATCGTCCATGAGGCGTTGGGAATGCCGCCAAAAGGGGCAAATCCACGCAGCATATCGCCGGGAAGCAGGACGCGGCCAAGGAACAGGACGCGCGCCCAGAAGGCAAGGGCAAAAATAATGAAAATGGCACTCACGCTCCAGCGTGAAGTGCGACTGGTACCGAAAACAGGCGGGAAAGCCATACTTTCTCTAGTTTTCCATTCGTTCTATGAGTTCATCGCTTTTTCAACGACTAATGAAGGGTCGTTTGCTTAAATTTTGTCTGGTTGGTTTGTCGTCTACGATCATTGACAAGGTCATTTTTTATTTATTGATGACCTTTGTGCATACGTTGCCGTGGTTTGTGTCGCAGTCGATTGCGTTTATTTTCGGTGTCACGAATGGATTTATCTGGAATCGTAAGTGGACGTTCGCAACAACGGAACATGAGTCGAAGAGGAAGCAGTACCCCAAGTTCGTGGCGACTAATGCCATTGGGCTGATTCTAAACCTACTTATCACCAAATTTTTCTTGGTTCTGTTCACTGGAACGGCTCGACCTGTGCCAGCGACTCAGAAAGAGATCATTCTTATCGCGTCGCTGTGCGCTGTTCCTCTTGTTGTGATTTGGAATTTCTCGGCTTCGCGGTTGTGGACATTTAAATCCCCTCCGTCCTCTACTTCTGGAACTTCAGGGGCGCCCATTGCGCCGCCACAATAACGCAACTAAAAAGCGGAGAGGATTAAATCCTCTCCGCTTTTTAGTTGTGGTTGCCTTTCCTTAATTATTTATTGGTGGCTAAGCCCTCGTAGTTGGTGGTGGGGAGTTTGCCGAAGTGGGAAATGGGCCACAGCTTGAATAGGATGCGGCCAGTGATGTCTTTTTCGGAGATGGGGCCGTTGTTGCGCGAATCGTCCGAGTTGTTGCGGTTGTCGCCCATGACGTAGTATTCATCCGGGCCTAGCTTGCGCGGATAGAGCATTTCGGGGTCGGGCGGGCCGTTGATGTATGTTTGGTTGAGCAGAACTTTGCCGTCGATGTAGACGACGCCGCCCGTTACGGAGACGGATTCTCCCGGCATTCCGATGATGCGTTTGACGAGTTGCTGGTTGGCGAAACTGCCTTCGCTCTCGCCGCCTTCTTCACCGCCCTGTGACCATGATTCTGGGGCTTCAAAGATGATGACATCGCCGCGATTCCAACGGTTGCGAATGGCTGAACGATGGTCAAAGATGGCGTAATCGCCTTTATACAGAGTCGGTATCATCGAACCCGATATGATGACCGTACTCTCGTACGCATAGAGGCGTAGAATCATCACAAACGATAATATGGAGACGATAATCGCCGCGCCCGTCCAGAAACGAAGCCGCCGTCGATTTTCTTTTTCGACTGCCGGGTCTATAGGGTTATTGGGTTGACCGAGTTGAACTTGAATGGGCACAGAAAATCCTTGACTCACACGCTTCTAGCTGTTGCGGCGCCACTGGGCGGCGAAGGCGCCATCACAGCCGTAAAGGTGGGGCGCAGTCTGCAAAAATCCGTCCGCGTTCGGCGTCCCCTCGGCTGTTAGATTACCATTAACGCGCTCGAAATTGGGCCAACGTTCCTCAAAATTGCGCGCTTGCTCACTATTCTCTTCGGGTTCGAGTGAACAGGTCGAGTAGAGCAGGATGCCACCGGGCTTTATGGTGCTTGCCGCCGCGTCCAAAAGTTGGCGTTGCAGGGCGACCAGTTCGGTGAGTTGGGCGGGCGTTTTCCGCCATTTGGCGTCGGGACGGCGGCGGAAAGTGCCTGTGCCAAGACAAGGGGCGTCGAGTAAAACCATGTCGGCCTGCTCGCGCAGTGTCGGGGCCAAATCAAGCCAACTGCCCGCGCGAGTTTCGATGTTGCGCAGGTGCAAGCGTCTCGCGTTTTGTTCGACCAATTGGAGGCGTTTGCCTGATGAATCGCACGCCAGTAATTTGGCCTTTGGGGCGCGGGCGGCGAGATGGGTGGCTTTGCCACCGGGGGCGCTGGCGCAGTCGATGATGAGGCCGTTTTCGGGAACAAGCGCCGAGGCGACGACCAGTTGGGCGGCTTCGTCCTGTACCAAGAAGTCGCCCTCGTTCCAGCCAGGCAAGGTATCGGGCGAAGAAGCTCCGGTTAAACGGATGCCGGCGGGCGAGTGAGGTGTTGCGATGGCGTCGAAGCCCGCTTTATGGAAGCGCGTGAGAAGATGGTCGCGGGAAATGCGGGCTTCGTTGGCGCGTATATCCAGAGAGGCGCGCGCCTGATTGGCAGCGAGCAGACTTCGAGTTTCTTCCTCGCCCAGACGAGCCAGATAGCGTTCGACCAGCCAGAGCGGATGAGCAAATTCGACCGAGAGGCGAAATGCGGTTTGTTTGGGCAGCGCACGCCATTCGTCCGGTAGGTTACGGGCCAGAGCATTGACGAAGCCCGCTGCCGAGGTGACTTTGAAGACGCGCATTAGCTCGGCGTAGTCGGAGCCGATGGCGTGGGGGGCGGTTTGAAGTTCGAGGCGTTCCCACAGCATGGCGCGCAGGGCAGAGCGCACAGGTGGGTCGAGTTTTTCGATGGGTTTTTGCAACAGGGGTGCGAGAGTCCAATCGAGCTTGCTGCGCCAGCGCCAGACGCCCGCCACGACCTCACGTGCGAAGGGGCGAACCGTGATTTCGAGGTCGTT
Source organism: bacterium (assembly GCA_004172935.1). Classification (GTDB taxonomy): domain Bacteria; phylum Armatimonadota; class Abditibacteriia; order Abditibacteriales; family Abditibacteriaceae; genus Abditibacterium. The sequence goes on from SDZD01000004.1 coordinate 132,280, forward strand.
CCAGTTGAACGGCGTGAAATCGGCTTTTTCGGAGGCGACGAGGGCGCGAATGATTTCGCGGCGGGCGAGAGTGCGCGGGTGTTGAACGGCGTTCAGAGCGATTCACCTACAGTCAAGCGGGCGCCGCGCGCCCAGTCGCCCGCGCTCATTTTGGCTTTGCCAGGAGCTTGAACTTCGAGTAGTCGCAATGAGTTTTCGCCCGCACCTATGACAATCGAATCGCGTTCGACGGCGACAATGTGGCCCGCTTCGCCGGGATTCGATTCGACTGTGGCGCGGAATATTTTGAGCGGGGCGCCGTTGGCGTCGCACCATGCGACCGGCCAGGGATTCATGGCGCGGATGGTGTTGTTGGCTTGCTCTGCACCTTTGGCCCAGTCGATGTGGGCGTCTTCGCGTTCGATTTGCGGGCAGAAGGTGATGTTGGCTTCGTCTTGCGGGACGCGCGGCGCAGTTCCGGCATCGAGCAGAGCGAAAGTGTCGCGTAGGACGCCTGCACCAATTTCGGTGAGACGGGCCAATAATTCGCCAGAGGTTTCGGTGGGCAATACCTCGACTTTTAGTTGTTGGATAATGGCGCCCGCGTCTAACTTGGCGGCCATCCACTGGGTTGTAACGCCGGTTACCTTGTCGCCATGCCAGAGGGCATATTGAACGGGTGCGGCGCCGCGCCAGCGCGGGAGCAGCGAAAAGTGTAGGTTGACGCAGCCTTTGGGCGCCATTTCCAATATGGAGTTGGGCAGGATTTGCCCGTAGGCAACGACAGCGATAGCCTCGACTTCAAAGGCGCGCAACTCTTCGACGAAAGATTCGGCACGCGCCCGTTCGGGCTGCAAGACCGGGATACCGCTTTCTATAGCCCATTTTTTGACGGGCGACGAGATGATGTCCTTGCCACCGCGCCCACCGAGTTTGTCGGGCTGGGTGACGACCACGGCAATTTCGTGGTCGTTCGCCAGAGTTTCGAGACACGGCACCGCGAGTGCGGGCGTGCCCATGAAAGCAATTTTCATTTGCTGGTGTTGTTACGCTCGACCCTTTCGCGCAACATGTCGAGGACGGCGACGTTGGGCGGAAATTTGCGCGCCTTGTAGGCGCTCAAAATGTCGTCGCGCGACACGCGGCGCAAAATGATGTCGTCTTCGCCTTCATCATCGACGGTTTCGATAAGCCATGAAATGGATTTTTGTTCGGCGCGTTCTAGATACAGCACACCGTCGAGGTGGTCGAGTTCGTGTTGCACACAGGTCGCGGCGCGGCCCATATCTTCGCCATCCTCCAGTTCGTAGCTGACGGGTTTGTTGTTCTGGTCGCGGCCAGAGATGATAACGCGCTTGGCGCGCTTGACTTTGGCCTGAACGCCAGGAATGCTGAGGCAGCCTTCTTCGCCTTCGACTTCGCCGGAGCGCAGCGTTATTTTGGGATTGATGAGAGCATGGCGCTCGTCACCGATGCGGAAGACGAAAATCCGTTTGGACACGCCGACCTGCGGGGCGGCGAGGCCCGCACCGTCGGCAGCGTCCATAGTTTCAAACATGTCTTGAATCAGTTTTTTGTCGGCAGGTGTGAGGCGATCAACAGCCGCCGCTTTTTTCTTAAGGACGGGATCGCCCCAAATACGAATCGGTAAAATCATTTCTAAAACGCAGAGGTTATGGCACTTAGTCAACCACTTAGATGGGAAAGAGTTTGACTCGGCGACGAAATCTCGCGTTTTGTGACCGATAATCCCCCTTTTAGCGGATACCTTCGCGCTGCCATTGGTTCCACAGTTCGCTTTGCCCAAGGCCCAACACATTGCGGAAGGCATCTTCGGGGGCGGTATCTTCACCGATTTGGCGCAGAATATCGAGAACCGCGTTTTTGCCCCATTTGGTGACGATGAAGTCGAGGATAGAGTTGGCTTGCGAATAGGCTAGAAAAGCTCGTTCGCCATCGACACGCCAGTCGCTCAGTTCGCCCATCGAAAGCAGCGTTCCAGCGTTGGTTGCGCGGCGAACACGCGAGATGTAGCCCTCGTAGCCGCCTTCGCAACTGGCGGCGATGCCCTCGTTGAACCATTCGGGAACCATGCGGCCCTTGGACAACTGGCGCACAGCGACGTGACCGTATTCGTGGGCGAGGGTGCCGAAGAGCGGTTGGGTGTCGGTGGTATCGGAGAAGGTATTAATTTCTTCGCCGAGTACCAGTGGCCCTGTGCGGGTGGTGACGAGTTTGGTGAGGGTGAGGGCCGCGACGAACTCATTGCCACCCTTTTCGGCGAATTGGGTGGTGTAGCGGGCAAATTCGCCCTGATTGTGCCAGAGCAAGACTTCGGTGTTACCCATAGGGATGCCGAATCCCGCATAGACGGTGTGTTGAGCTTCTTCGAGCGAGGCCAGTAAGGTCACTATTTGCGGGTCGTTGGCCCAGGCGCGCACAGTGAAGAGTTGGGAGCGCAGGATGGTCGAGGGTTTGACTTTGGTCAACTTTGCGCGCTCGCGCAAGTGATCGAAGAGCAACTGCATCCAGCCGGTGTCGGCTTGGCGAAAGGCGCCACGCTGTTGAAGGTCGATTGCCTGATTCGTCCAGTTCTCAGCGCGGGCGTCTTCGGCAAGCCGTGAGTATTCGAGGGCGATGCGGAGCGCTCCCAGAGCATTGGGCTGGTTGCGCTGTTGCATCTGGAGAGCATTGATGAGGTAGGTGGGGTGATCCTGACCAAGCCCAACATTCTTTTCATCCTGTAGCTGTTTTACAACGGCGCTCTGGGCGTCGCGCGAACGATTTTTATCGGCTTCGCTGAGTTCAGCTGCAGGAACCAGGTTGGGGTCGAGCAGAGAGGCTTTGCGGAGTTCGTCGGCGCCTTCGTTCCATAGGCCCACTGCGAAGAGGGCACGGGCAAATTCGCGGTGGCTTGAGGCGAAGGTATAGTCGCGGCTCACCATACGGTCGCGCCAACTGGAGGCGAGGGCATCTTGTTGGCTGTTGCGTCCCTTGAAGGGGTTGAAGGCGGCGCCAAGCCCCTGCCATGTGGCTCCCTGTTTGCCTGTGTTGGAGAAGATGAAATGAGCGCTGATACCACCCGTGCGCGGGGCGCGGCTCATCTGACGGTAGATGTAATCGCGCGGTCTGGTATTGGGATCAGGATTTTGTGCGAGGACCGTCCCGGTCCATTGTTGGCGACGGAGGGCTATCCAGCGTCCGCCGACGCGCGAGGCGACGACATCGAGGATTTCGGGGCCGTCATCGGTGCGCTCGGATTCGATAGTTTTTTGAAGATCGGCGAGGGCTTCGGGGGGAGCGCTGAAACGGGTGGGACTGAGTGCGAACGAGCCATCTGCGGCGCGTGTGAGCCACAGCTCCTGTGTGCCAGCCGCGAGAGGGACGGGGAAGGCGCGCTGGATGGATATGCCGAAGACCTGACGAACCAGAGCGCCCGTTGGAGACACCGCGATGTGGGTGATGCGCGAAGAGATTTGAAGTGGCGAAGTATCGGCGGGTGGGGTCGCGCCGTAGTAGGTCAGGGCGTTTGCGTCGCCTTTGCGAGCCGTGTTTTCCAGTGTGAGTAGGGCGGCGGAGATGCTCTGGAAGTCGCGTGGGGTCGCGTTCGAAACCATCGGTGTTTCTTGCGCTCGAACGGAAGAAACGTGCAGCCCACACAACAGCAATGATGCTACGAAAATGGTATTAAGAAAGCGGGCAGACATGGAAAATTAAAATAGCCAATTTCCAGAAACGCGGCGCGCTTAAAGGTTGCACTCTGTATCCCAATAATGTTGGGTTTGGGTAATAAAGGGTCACCGAATTGTAAATACGATGTCGTTATTGGCGTTGGTGTCGGCGGCGCCAGAACTGATATTGTGATCTTCGGTCGCCATCACGGTTTTCCACTTGCCGCCCAAGGGGCTGGCGGTGTCGCCGTAGAGGTTATGGAAGGTTTCTTCGGTGATGAGCATTCGGCAGTGATAGGTACCTGCTGGCAAGATGACCGGGTCGGGGCGCCCCGGCTCCAATTCATACCACAGGCCGATGCTGGAGAGGCCATTCTGCCCGTGCAGAGTGTCCCCTGTAGCGGGGGCGTAACTACCATAGCCGTAGTAGTAAGGGGGCTGGCTCGAAGTCATCGACCCATTGATGCGGAATGAGCCGAAGAAGACATCTTTGGCGCCGCTTTGCCAGTCTTGCCAGGTGATGTGGTAGGAGCGGTCGCCCTTGATGTCGGCTTCGGCGTTACCATTGGCGTCGGTCACGAAATCGCCGATGAACTGGTAGCCATAGATGGTATCAGTAGTGTTGGAGGCGTAGACCGCATCGGTGATGGCGTTGGTGTTGCCTGAAGCATTGGAATCGTTCCACCAGCGTCCCGCGTAGCCGAGTTGTTGGTTGGCCCAGTCGTCGCCGTTAATTGGGCTGGGTTGGCCGTTAGCGCCATTGACGAGGTGAACGTCGGGGGTACCGCTACGAGTCTTGTTGGTCGCCAGAACATAGGATTGATCGGTTCCGGCGCCGCGAGGGCCTATGACTGGTTTACCCGCCAGTTTGAGTTGGTAGGCGAAGTTAGGTTTGAGTCCGCGCGCTGAGATATGGCCGACGAAGTAGGGGACTTCAGGGGCGCGTTGGTAGGTGAGAACGACGTTATTGGCGCGGGCCAAATAGTCGAATTTGCCATTGGGTTGCCCTTCTATGAGCCAGTCGTTGAAGTGGTTGGCATTATCCTGATTATTTATTCGCTTTGAGCCGATGTCCCACCAACGCTCGGAGGCCGATGCCCATGTATCGTTGTAGGGGACAAAGCGAACGGAGGCATTACCCGCTGGAGGTTGCGTTGGTTTTGGGGTGGCGGTTGGTACTGGGGTTGGGGTTGGTTTGGGAGTTGAAGTTGGCCGAGGGGTGGCTGTGGGTTTGGGCGTTGGTGTCAGGGTTGGTTTTGGTGTAGCTGTCGGCTTGGGAGTTGGCGTCGCTGTTGGGCGAGGTGTCGCTGTTGGCTTGGTTGTGGGTTTGGGGGTTGCTGTTGGGCGCGCCGTGGGGTTGACGACCGGGTCGTCGTTGCGGAGGGTGCAAGTGGCGGCGGGGTAGCGCGCGGTATATCCGGGGGCGCTGACGACGATGAAGAAGTATTCGTCGGCTTCACCGTAGGTGTCGCCTATGACTGTGACGGAGAATGGCATCTGGCGCACACCGGGGGCGAAGGTGAGCGTTTGGCTGGCGGCGATGTAGTCCGTACCAGCGCGGGCCGTGGCGTTTTTCGTGCTGACTTTGACTTGAAGGGGTGTCGTGCTTGGTTTCGACAGGTTGATAGGTAAGATCAACTGGCGCGGGCCACCATTGCCCTCGCGTGGGCTGACATCGGGCACCGTGATTTGTGGGGCCGGGGTGGGGGTTGGTGCCGCTCCCGCTGCCGTCGCGAGTGCAACCAGACAACCCCATAACATCGCCCGCAATTGTTTCATACCGGGAGTTTCGCCATTTGCGGGCCAAACAGGTTTTTTGCGTCAAGTTTGGCCCGCAGCAGTGGTTCAGGCTTCGGGCTTTTTGCGGCGTTTGTTGCGGCGCAGACGCTTACCGCGATGGTAGGCGACGGTGCGGCGGGCGATGTGGCAATCGTACTCTTCGCGCAGTTTGGAAACAACTTCCTGATCGGTGAGCTGTGGGTGCTGGGCGATGAGACGGGCTACCACGTCGGTTTTGCTCTGACAAAGGAACAACAGCGGGATTTTGCCCCACGGCGTTTCGATGTGCTTGCCGCGAATGAGGCGCGATACCATCGAAGGGTGTTCTCCCAGATCGCGGGCGAGAGCTGCCTGAGCCAATGGCTTGAGTTGACGGGCATCGCCGGAACCCAGATAGTCGGTTTGCGACTGGCAGAGTGTGGTGATGAGACGCGATAGGGCCGACAGGCGCTGGTTGATGTAGCGGGCGCGCATCAACAAGTCGCGGGCATCTTCGGGGGCCTCTTTTTTGAGTTCCTTGAGCGCGCCCGGCTTGATGCGGTAGCGCTGGGTGTAGATCGAATCGTTGTGGAACTGGATGGCGAGATCGCCTTCCTTGATGGAAACGAAAGCCACCGGCTCGTCGTTGCTGGTGACAGCACGCGCGGGGGCGGCTTTTTTATCGGGTGTCATGCCGGAGGCTTCGTAGCCTTGCGCCATGTAAACCCTATCGGCCGCTTCCAGAACTTCCTCGGCTTCGCGGAGCGAACAGCCGAATTTTTCGGCGATTTCGTCGGCATCGTACTCGCCGCCCAGAACGTAGTCGAGAAATTCCTGTTCGGAGACTTCGTAGCGTTCGACGAAGTCGCGCGTGGTTTCGATAACTTCGCCCAAATCGACCAGTGCGCCACCTGCGACGGTGTCTTCCATCGTTGGCGAACGCTCTTCATCGCCGCCGCCGCCACTGCGTCCACCCGAACCGCGCGACAGCACTCCAGAGAGACCGCCTGAGCCTGTGGAGGTCAGGTAGCGCAAGAAGCGCAGGGTGTCGCCGATGGGGGCGCCGTATTTGTTGGCGATTTCGGGGGCGCGTTCGAGGGCGTGCTGCGAAAGGAAATCTTTTTCCCAGCCGTCGTGGTGCGTGATGCCATAAAACGAGAGATAATCCATCATCTGCTCGTCCATGAACTCTTCGTATTTTTCGCGCGGAATTTTGCCCCGTAGACGTACACGTGAGATGAGGCCATCGCTCATGAGGCGCTCGAAAGCCGGGTTGGTCTCTAGTGTGTCCACGTAGGAGCGAAACTCGCGTTCGGTTTGCGACAGGAGGGAGACGTATTCGGTCGGGGGCCGCCGCATCCGCATTGCTAGTTCTTCTGTTTGCGAACCGCGCATCCGCGCTGAGGGTGTTGCCATGAGAGTTGAATAGATGCCGCTAAATTTTCGGCACAATGAACTTTAACCGTCAAACATTATAAAGCAAAAAGGCCACCCCGTTGCATAGCAAAATCTAAATTGAAGGGCTAAAATTCTGCCAATGCTTCGATTCGTAGGCCCAGCTATTTTTTTGCTCTGTGTTAATGTGGCGGTTGCGCACGCTCAAACCGTGTGGAATGGGCCTTTGCCCGTGCAAAACGAGCGGCCTTTTCAGAGCGCCTTTTTACATTTTGAGCCACGGAGTCCCGAAGTGCTGAATCGGGGCCAATCTCGCTATGGCGTGGCATTTCATGTCGCCAATAACTTACTTATCCCCACAGAATCGAATGGAAGCGTTGTCGAAGAGGATTTCGAAACCGGACGCATCCAACTCAACTACTCGCGTGGTATCGGCAAGGGCTGGGAAGTGGGGGCGCGAACGAACCTGATTGTGCGTGATAACGGCTTGCTCGATGGCCCAATCGAGTTCTATCACCGTTTGCTTGGGCTGGCGGGCAATGGCGAGGATAACCCGGCAGGACGCGACAACATTCCTCGCAATCGCGATATTTTATTTTTCCAAGATGCCAATGGTAATGGGGTGGATTTAGCCAGTGCTTCGGGGCTGGGAGACACGACTTTGGAAGTGCGTCGCGAGCTTTCGAGCGGAGGCTTCGCTTCGGCACTGCGTTTTGGTGTGAAAATTCCCACTGGCAACGGCAGTCGTATTCTTGGCTCTGGGAGTTTCGATGCAGGTGTTGGTATCGATGTGCGCCGCGAGTTGAGTTCGAGGTTGGGACTATTTGGCAGCGCCAACGCCTTTATTTACGGCGACTCGAAAATTCCCAACGCGCAGAGTTCGGGGTTTGGGGGCGGACTGGGTCTGGAATATCGGGCCGGACACCGTGATTCGATTCTGGCGCAAATCGACGCGCAGAGCCGCACCATCACAACGGGGAACTCGTTCGCTGACCGCACTCCTGTTCTCGCCTCGGTGGGCTATAAGCATCGTTTCAGCGACAATAAAACCTTATTTGCCTCGTTCTCGGAGAACGGCGACTTCACCAATTACAACGCGCCGTTTTTAGGCAATATCGGGCCAGATTTCACGCTTTCAGTGGGATTTGAGTGGAGGCACTGAATTACATCACGGTGCCGTCGCGGCATTGTTCGAGCCACTTCAGGCCATCATCATCAAACTCGGTGCGGTTTTCGTCGATGAAACGCTGGAGCCATGCGCTGCCCTTGGGGTGGCGCAAGTGTCCCAGACCGTGGAGACCGTAACTCATAGCGCGTTCGTCTTGAAGTTCGGCAATAGCAATGAGGGTTTCGAGCATCGCGTCCAACAGCGCCTGAGCTTCAGAGGGGAGGTCGTCGAAAGAAATTTCGATGTTATGTCCAGAGGTGCCGTAGTCATCGGCGTACATGGCTTCCATTAAATCGTCACCTTTTAGGCGCCACAAATGTTCGCTCCAGAAGAAAGTCAGCAATAAATCCCACCACATCCAGAAGCAGTTTTCTAACTCTTCGACTTCGCACTGGGCCACGAAATCGCGGAACGGGATGAGCATTGAGTGAACGCAGTCGAGGCGCTCTTTCAAGGGAATGGTTTCGTCGGCCAGTAGTTTTCCCATCTCCACTTCAGAAAATAAGATGAACCATATGCCCTGATTGAGTTGGGGAAGTGTGAACCGCTTGGATACCACGACGAACTCGCGGCACATGCGCGTAAAGTGCGATAGCAAGAGCTGTGTATCGGAGATGAAGAATTCGATGCCCCTTTGCCAATTGAAATCTTCGTTTGATTCTTCATCAGTTGAGGGGGCGGGATGGTCAAAAACGATTTTAAGCCAGCGTTCGTAGCGAACAGGGGAGAGGTTGAGAGTTGCCATTTTTACGAGGGAGTTGTTGTGAAATCAGGTTGTAGAGGCCGTATTTAAAGTGTAATGGGGAGAACGGTGGTTTTCTTTGTTTGTTGTGTTGCCGTTTACCGCGATAGTTAGGAGAACTTGTACTGTTTGAATTAGTTTTCTTCGGACTAAAAATGCGAAAAGCCTTCTCCCTCATCGAACTTTTGGTCGTCATCGCGATTATCACCATTTTAGCGGGCATTTTGCTGCCTGTTTTTGCGACGGTGAGAGGGAAGGCGCGGCAGGCGTCTTGTACCTCTAATTTGCGTCAAATCGGGAATGCGGTGCAGATGTATTCGCAGGATTATGACGGGTACTTTCCTTACGGCATCGACCCTTCAGACCGTGATTGGCCCTCGACTTGGTCGAGTCATCCCTCATTTCATGCCCAAATTCCGCAGCTGCCTTATGTGCAGGACACGTTGAAAACCTATACCTCGGCTCCGGCGCTGTTTCGTTGTGCGGGCGATACGGGGTTGACTATCGCCGATTTTACGGGGCTGCCCATGAATGGTCTGCCGGCGAGTTTTGAAAAGTACGGCACCAGCTACTATTATCGGACGGAAGTTGCCGCCGACCTGATTAACGAGAGCGCCGTGGCTACGCCCGACAAAATTAACCTTCTCTTCGATGGTGCTGGTCACTGGCATGGAACGCTCGTGCCACGCCGCCAGCGTTACAACGTGCTTTTTATCGACGGGCACGTGAAAAACATCACGCGGGAACAGATTAATGAGGCGTGGGCGACAGATATTACAACAGGGAATTAGGGCGGTGGCCTAGCCCGATCAGGGGATAAAGCAAATCCCGGCTGAATTGAATCAGCCGGGGTTTGCTTTTGGGGTTATTTGCCGTCCCTTTGGCGGGCGCGTTTGATTTCTCGGAGACGAATATCGGCGTCGTCGGCTTCTTCCAACAGCGAGAGTTGGGGAGAAATAGCCGAAGGTGGCGCGGGTTCACCGAGGAACTCGTAGGCGCGGCGGGTGATGCGTCGGCCAGCGGGTGTGCGGGCCAACATGCCGATTTTGAGCAGGTAGGGTTCGACAACATCGACGAGGGTATCGGACTCTTCGTTGAGAGTGGCGGCGAGGGCTTCGATGCCGACTGGCCCGCCATCGTAGATGTCTTTGATGACGTTCATGACGGCGTGGTCGAGGCGGTCAAGACCGAGTTCGTCGATACCTTCCAATTTCAGAGCGTCTTTGGTGACTTGAAGCGAGATGGTGCCATCGGCTCGAACTAAAGCGTAGTCACGCACACGATGCAGCAAGCGGTTGGCGACGCGAGGTGTGCCGCGACTGCGGCGCGCGATTTCGTGGGCGCCATACTCATCAATGGGGCTATCCAGAATGTGGGCGGAGCGGCGCACGATGAGGTTGAGTTCGTCTTCGGTGTAGAAGTCGAAGTGCTGCTGTATACCGAAGCGGTCGCGCAATGGGCGGGTCAGCATAGCAGGGCGAGTAGTGGCGCCAACGAGGGTGAATTTCTCCAGTCGAATTGGCAGCGGTTTGGAGTACATGCCTTTGTCGAGGGTGAAGTTGACCAGAAAATCTTCCATCGCCGAGTACAAAAACTCTTCGACGATGCGCGGCAGACGGTGGATTTCGTCGATGAAGATGATGTCGCCCTCACGCGCGTTGACCAAAAATCCCATGACATCGCCGGGGCGTTCAAGGGCCGGGCCGGAAGTCAGCGCGATGTCGCGTCCCAATTCTTCAGCTATTATATAACTCAAACTGGTTTTCCCAAGGCCGGGAGGCCCGTGGAGTAAGAGGTGGTCGAGGGGTTCGCCACGTCTTTTGGAGGCTTCGATGGCGATTTTCAGGCGCTCGACGGTTTCTTTCTGGCCGATATATTCGTCCAGATTTTTGGGACGCAAGCCCCAGTTGAACTCTTTCTCTTCGCCTCCGCCGCCTTCGGCGGACACAATGCGATCTCGTGACATATAGAGATTAGTTTAACTCAAATCACTGAAATCAGCTGGTTTTTTGGTGTCAACAAATGAGTTATTTTCAATGTTCCCATTAGCCCTCAAACTGAGGGGTGAGCGAAATCGGGTGCGGTTGCGAATAGGCGCATTTTGTGGTTTCGTGTTGCGTGGCGTGCTTCGAGGATAAAGAAGAAGTATGAAATGTGTCACTTGTGCCCACGAGAATTTGGCAGAGGCGAAAAATTGCTCGGCGTGTGGTTCGCCATTGGATGTAAGCGCAAGTAACGTTTACACGCACACGTTGCCCGTCAAAACTCGACTTCACAATGGCAATTTTTCGGTAGGTAAGGTGCTGGGGCAGGGTGGGTTTGGCATCACCTACAAGGGCGGCGATGCAACGCTGCGTCGTGTGGTGGCAATCAAGGAGTTTTTTCCTCTGGGCGTTATCCGTCATAACACGGAAATCCGCTTCGACCGAACGTTGAGTGTGGCGGATTATAACGCCATCAAATCCAAATTCATTGACGAGGCGCATCGGCTCGCCCAGTTCGCGCATCCCGGCATTGTGCGTGTGTTCAGCGTCTTCGAGGAGAACAACACCGCTTATATCGTGATGGAGTTTCTTGAGGGGCAGAGCCTTGAGCGACATATCCGCGATAGCAAGCGATTGGGCGAGATTGAAGTCGTTGACTTAGCGGTGAAGATTGGCGCGGCTTTATCGGTGATTCATGGTGCGGGGCTTATTCACCGCGACATCAAGCCCGACAACATCATGTTGACTAACGATGGGCGCGTCGTGCTGATTGATTTTGGCACTGCTCGTGCTTTTGCGTCGGACAAAACCATCAAGCAGACGGCTATGCTGACGCCTGGATATGCGCCGTTGGAGCAGTATGGGCAACAGGCTCGTTTTGGGGCTTACACTGATGTTTACGCCTTAGGCGCGACGCTTTATCATGCTCTGATGGGAGAAACGCCGCCCCCTGCGACTGACATCGCTTGTGGTATCGAGTTGAAGGTGCCGCACACAGTTAACCCGGCCATTTCCCGGAATGTATCGCAAGCGCTGATGTGGGCTATGAAGACCAAGGCGGACGAGAGGCCACAAAGCATTGCCGCTTTTCTTGAGGCATTGAAGCAATCGGGTACTTCGATTCCTGTCCCCGCTCTTGTCACACCGCATGTTGTTATGCCAAGTGTTCCTGCGGCTCCCGTTAAGGGCGAAGTGCGTGTATCGCTGTCGGGCCGAGGGCACTACACCAGCCTGAGTGCGGCGGTGCGGGCTGTGCCCGCTGGCACGCGCATCGTGGTTGAGGAAGGGGTGTATCAGGAGCCGGAGGGAGTGGTGCTCGACAAGCAACTCGAAATTGTTGGACCTGGCATTAGAAGCCGAACTGCGCGCATTGTCAGCAATCAGGCGCACTGCCTGGATGTGCAAACCGAATACGCTGTGGTAAGCGGACTTTCGTTGCACTGTGCTGGTAGGCCGCAAGAGGCGAAGTACGGTGCGGTTAGCATCGCGCGAGGACAGATCGTTCTAGAGGGGTGCGACCTGAAGAGTGACAGTGCTTCGTGCGTGTATATTCGCAATAACGCCGCGCCTATTCTGCGCGGCTGCCGCATCCACGATAGCAAGGACGATGGCGTTTTCATCTATGAAAATGGGCGAGGTACAATCGAGAACTGCGATATTTTCGGCAACATGTTTTCTGGGGTTGAGATTACTACCGGCGCAGAACCGACCTTGCGCGATTGCCGTATCCATGATGGCAAATCCAGTGGGATATTCGTTCACGAAAATGGGCGTGGTACGGTCGAGAGTTGCAATATCTTCGCTAACGCGCTTTCGGGCATCATCATCAAAACCGGTGGTAGTGTGACTATGCGCGATTGCCATATTCATGACTGTGTGCAAAGCGGCGTTTATATCCATGAAAATGGCCGTGGCACGCTGAAAAACTGCGATGTTTTCGGCAATGGTCACGAAGGAATCGAGGTTAAAGGCGGGGCGAACCTGACTATACGCGACTGCCGAATTTATGACGGCAAGAGCGATGGCGTGTTCTTCCATGAGAACGGAGGGGGCATCGTTGAGAACTGCGATATTTTCGGCAATGCCTATACAAATATCGGGATTAAGAGCGGCGGCAACCCGACTGTGCGCAACTGCCGCATCCATGATGGTAGGCAAAGTGGCGTTTATGTCTATGAGAACGGGGGCGGCACTATTGAGAACTGTGAAATCTATGGTAACGCGCTTTCGGGCGTGATTATCAAGACGGGTGGCAACCCTACTGTGCGCGATTGCCGGATTCATGATGGCAAGCAGAATGGATTGTACACCTATGAAAATGGCCGGGGACTGATCGAGAACTGCGATATTTTTGGCAACGCGATGGAGGGCATCGAAATTAAAGATGGGGCCAACTTAACCGTGCGTGAGTGCCTCATTCATTATGGCAAAAATGACGGTGTATTCGTGCATGAGAATGGCAGCGGCACGATAGAGAACTGCGACATATTTGGTAACGCTTACTCTGGAGTTGCTATAAGAACTGGAGGGAATCCGACTGTGCGGGCGTGCCGTATCCACAATGGCGAGCAGGGCGGGGTGCATGTTTATGAGAACGGCAGTGGCACAATAGAGGGGTGCGACATCTTCGCTAATGCGCTTTCAGGATTTTCCATCAAGACGGGTGGCAACCCGATTGTGCGGGGGTGCCATATTCATGACGGCAAGCAGAGCGGCGTGTTTGTGGCCGAGAATGGGTACGGCCTCATAGAGAACTGCGATATTTTCGATAACGCTTACTGCGGTGTTGGAATTGATGTCGGTGGCAACCCGATGGTGCGCGGTAGTCGTATTACTCGTAATGCCCAACAGGGGGTATGGGTGTGTGTCGGGGGTTTTGGTACTATCGAGGGCTGTGATTTAAGGGGAAATGCACAGGGGGCGACCAAAGTTGATAGCGGCGCTCGCCCGACTTTGAGGCAGAACAAAACCCACATTTTTTCGCTGTGAGTTTCATCGGCGAAAAGAGAGCGGCTTCTGTTGGAGCGCCAGAAGTGAAACACTAGAGCCATGAGCGAAATCGTGCGCGTTTCCGAAGTCGTTGAAGGTGTTGTTGTTGAACCTTCCGTTAATGCCTTGGATGCCTTCGAGTGGTTTTTACATATTGATGTGGCGAATGGCGACGCGACGCACGATACGGTGATGGCTTATCGGCGTGAGGTGGGATTATGGATCGCATGGTGCGAGAAGAAAAATGTGAATCCGTTGGAAGTGAGGCGTAGTGATGTGGAACTTTATCGCGCAGAACTGAAGGCGGCGGGCATCGTTACGACGACGCGCGCGACCAAATTATCCATTGTTCGCCGATTTTATGATGCGGCAGTGCGGCATGAGTTGATTGCAAAAAATCCTGCCGAGGGAGTGCGAGGTGGTAAGGATTTGACAGCCCCGGAAGACAAGATGAAGGCGCTATCGCGTGCGGGGTTGGCGTCGTTAGTGGGGTTGTTGCCGAACGAGACGCTGGCCGATACGCGCGACCGGGCCGTTGTGGGGTTGATGGCGCTGCATGGTTTACGGCGCATCGAGGTGCATCGACTGAACCATGAGTCGTTGCGATTGGATAGCGATTCTCCCTATTTGGAAGTGGAGGGCAAGGGTTCGAAGATGAGGAGAGCTTATTTGCGCGAGGACACGCTGGCAGCGCTCGAAAATTATGCGCGCGGCAAGTTGGCGGCGGGGTTGCCGGTTTCGGGGGCGTTTTTTGTGTCGCACTCGAACAATGGGACGGGGAACCGGCTATCGAGGCAAGCACTGAATGAGATTGTATCCAAGCATCTTTCGGCGGCTCGGTTGAAAAAAGCGGGAGTCTCGTGCCATGCACTTCGCCATACCTTTGGTACGCTCGCGGTTTCTGGAGGCGCGAAAGTTGAGCATTTGCGTGATGCGATGGGACATTCGGACATCGAAACGACCTCGATTTATGTGCGTGCGGTGGAGAAGGCCAAGAACAATCCGGCTCAGTTCATTGACATTGAACTATAAAGTGAAATCGAACGCGAGGGGATTAGAAATGCACTGGAAAAACGGGAACACGCAAACTAAGGCGTAATGGCTGAACCGCTCCTGTCCGTGCGCGACTTGCAAACCCAGTTTAATACCGATGATGGCATTGTAACCGCCGTAGACCACGTTTCGTTTGATTTGGCTCCCCGCGAGATTCTTGGTGTTGTAGGCGAGTCGGGGTCGGGAAAATCTGTGACCTCTTTATCGGTGCTGCGTTTAGTGGCTAACCCCGGCAAAATTGTCGGCGGGCAGATTTTGTGGAAGGGCGAAGACCTGCTGAAAAAGACCGAAGCGCAAATGCGCGCGATTCGCGGCGACGACATCGCTATGATCTTTCAGGAGCCGATGACTTCGCTCAACCCGCTGTATACCGTCGGCAACCACATCGAGGAAGCGCTCGCGCTTCATCAGGGATTGAAAGGACAGGCGGCTAAAGAGCGCGCCATTCAGGCACTCGAAGAGGTCGGCATCCGCGAAGCGCCCGCGCGCTACAGCGCTTATCCTCACCAACTATCGGGTGGTATGCGCCAGCGTGTGATGATTGCGGTCGCGCTTTCGTGCAACCCAGACTTACTCATCGCCGACGAGCCGACGACGGCGCTGGACGTGACGGTGCAAGCGCGTATCCTCGATTTGATGCTACAGTTGCGCAAAGAGAAGGATATGGGCATTTTGCTCATCACCCACAACATGGGCATCGTGGCGAAATTGTGCGACCGAGTGGTGGTTATGCATCGCGGAAAAATCGTGGAGACGGCTTCGGTGAACGACATCTTCGCCCGTCCACGCCACCCCTACACGCGCGACCTGCTAAAGTCCATTCCAACGCTCGATTCGGCTCCAAAAACCCGTCTCGCCACCGTGCAGTGGCACCCGACACCCGAACAGAACGCTCACTCGAATCTGGTCGAGGTCTCGCCGGGACATAGCGTCTCGGCATGGGCCGCTGCCGGGTGAGTCTGAATTCAAATTGATAATTAAACACAGAGAGCACAGAGGAGAATAAGAGGCACAGAGGGATTTTGAAGAGTTATGTTTGAGGTTCCTGACCCGCGAATCGTAGATTGTTGCAATCGAGTGTCTTCGGCAGTCATTGGGGCGGCGATTGAAGTGCATCGCCATCTGGGAGCAGGGTTATTAGAGTCTGCTTACGAGGATTGCTTGGAGTGGGAACTTAAGTTGCGTGGCTATGATGTGCAACGTCAGGTTATGCTGCCTATCGAATATAAGGGGTTACTGGTTAAGCGGGCGTTTCGGTTGGATTTACTGGTGGAGAATATCATCATCGTGGAAATGAAAGCGGAGCCTCGAATCGAACCTATCTTTGAAACTCAACTCAATACCTATCTGCGCCTTAGTAATCTGTATCTAGGCTTAATTTTAAATTTTCAAGCGGCTCGTTTGAAAGAAGGCGGCATCAAACGTGTCATTAATCCTCATGCGGCCAATAACCTCGAACAGGTTAAACATCTTCTCTAAATTCTCTTTGTGTTTCTTATGTTCCTCCGTGTTCTCTGTGTTTAAACAAAAATGTCTACTCCATTAGTTCAAGTTTCCAATCTCGTTAAGCATTTTCCGTCTAAAAGCGGGACTAGTAGTGGTGGAGGGAGTGTCGTTAAGGCTGTTGACGATGTTTCCTTCGAGATTTTCCCTGGCGAGGTTTTGGGACTCGTGGGTGAGTCGGGTTCGGGTAAATCGACGACTGGGCGTTTGATATTGCGCTTGATCGAAGCGACTTCGGGGCATGTGACTTACGGGGGCAAAAGCGTTCTCGACATGCCTAAAGGAGAACTTCGCGAACTGCGCAAGCAGATGCAGATCGTGTTTCAAGACCCGTATGGGGCTTTCAACCCACGTATGACGGTGGGGGCCATCATCGGCGAGGCGCTGGAACTACGTGGCATCAGCGGGGCGCAGCGGCGCAGCGATGTCGGGCGTTTTCTGGAAATGGTTCAGATGCCCGCGAGTGTTGCTAACCGATACCCCCACGAGTTTTCGGGCGGACAGCGCCAGCGCATCGGTATCGCGCGGGCTTTGGCCGTAGAGCCGCAGTTCATCGTGGCCGACGAGCCGGTATCGGCGCTCGATGTTTCGACTCAGGCCGAAATCGTTAATCTGTTGCTCGATTTACAGCAGCGACTTTCGCTGACGATGTTGTTTATTTCGCATGACTTGAGTGTGGTTCGCGTTTTGTGTGACCGCGTCGCGGTGATGCAGAACGGTAAATTGGTGGAAGTGGGCGACTCGCAGCAAATCTTTTCGGCGCCGAAAATGCCTTATACGCGCGAACTGTTGGACGCCGTGCCGATTCCCGATCCGGCACGCGCACGACGGGCCGCATAAATTTCACAAAAAACATTAAAATAAACGCGAAGCGCAACAACGAGCGCTTCGCGTTTTTGTTTTTGGAAACCTTAATGAACATTTCTCATTGGATGAGTTGGATCGGTGGCGTGGATTTGGTGGCTGCGACTGCGCCCGACCTGGAAATGCCGAACGTCATCGTTCACATCGCGAATTTGGTGACGACCCCCGTTGGCGCGGCGCCATCTGGACTCATTCTGCTGCCTAATTTTGAGGACGCTACCGCGCCTCCGACGCTGATGGGGTTTGTTTCGGGCGATGAAACGGTGGGCGCCTATTTTGGCCCGAACATTTTCGCAGGGACGCCTTTTGAATCGGCGCCTGTGCTGCGCGCGCAGATTTCTACGAAGGTGAGTGCAACCGAAGCGAGCGCTCGCATTGAAATTGGCGACTTGCTTATTGAGACGAACTTCTTCGATTTGGAGAACAGCGAAGTTATTCATCGCGAGCCGGGCGGATTGCCTTTTTATCAGCAGGGGGTGGAGCAACGCGCGGGGCGTGTAGAACTGCGCGTGAACGGGACTGTTCACGGAATCTTCGTGCCGCCCATTGGCATGACAGGTGGCCCCGGTGCTGTTGTCGCGCCGTGTGGGTTGTACGCGCGTTAGAGTGAGTTTGGCTCCTGCGCCTTTTTGACGGCGTGGGAGCTTTTCTTTTCGTCAACCCTCATCGTGATCTGGCGCTCTCTCCTCGCTTTAATCGCTGTTCAGCTTTTCTCTTTTATTCTGATGCTGTGGGGCAGTGGTGGCATCGCCGTTGGGTTTAATCCCGAATCGCTGCAAAACCTTGATGGGTTGGTGCCGTTCATCTCGCTACTGTGTGTCGCTTGGTGGATGGGAGTTGGGTACAGCGCGAGGCAGGGATGGCTGGTTGCGTTAGTGAATATAGGTTTTTGGGTGCTCATGCAGGGCTTTGTGGCGGCCCGATTTTCGCCTGAGTTTGGGCGCGATGCCGTGACCCAATTGGGAGTGCCCCATGTGTTGTGGTGGGGGATAGCGATTGTGGTTGCTGTGCTAGGAGCCGAAGGCGCCGCGCGATTTCCGGCCAAGAAATGGGCCTGGGGGCTTGCACCTGTGTCGTTACTGTTGGTTTCGGCGGTTCAATGGGCCACGCCGCGTGAGGGGGATGCCCGTTTTGAAAATGACGGGACGAGTTGGCGGTTGATGAAGTACGATTTGAAGTCGGTTGATTTCGGGGTTTATGATGCCGATAGCGACGACTCGCGGCCCGATGACAATCGCAATGCGACATGGCTTGCTCAGGCCATGCCGCGCGTTTGGTCGAAAATTGCGGCGCGTGATGGCGAGCCGCTTTGTGTGGTGAATGGCGGGTTTTTTGGCGCCCAGCAGCCCTTGGTCGGCGAACACGAAGCGCCGCTACTCTCAGAGAACAAGTTGCTTTACGATGTGAACACGCTTGAAAGCGATTGGCCCGCGCAGAACGTGACTCTTGTGTGGAAGCGGGACAACGGAGCAACTCGTCCGCAGATTTTGCAGGATGCGAAGTTTTCCGATTTGAAGGAATTTGATGGGGCGCTTGGTGGGGTTCGGGTTTTAATGCAGAACGGGCGAAGCGAGGTTTTAAAGCCGGGCATGGGTGGCACGACCCTGAAATGCTGCCGTACCAGTGTTGCGTGGAATAAGCGAACAGGCGAGTTCTGGGTGTTGAGCGTGCGCGACCCCGATGGCGAAGCCTCAAGCGTGCGAGGCAATCTGTGGGAGAAGAAGACAAAACAGCGGGTACAAGTGGGCGGTTGGGATGTGGCGCAGGTGCAGGATTTCTGGCTGAAGCAGGGAGTGACGGATGCGGTTTTGTTCGATGGCGGCGAATCGGGGCAGATCGCTTATCGCGATTCGGACGCGCGTTGGCGTTGGATTCACTCGTCTTATCACCTGAGTCGGACCGCTGGATTCGTGAACCAACGGCCACTTCGCGCGGTGTTGCCGATGTTGCCGCCCCTGCTCGCGAATGGCGGCGTATTGAACTGGTTTTACGTCAAGGCGGCCCTTAACTCGGCTCGTTAGAAAATTTTGTGAAAATTGCCCTCTATACTGTTGGTAGCGGAAAGTTATTTGCGCTCAGCGTCTGGGGGACGCGGGCAGCGATTTTCGCCCCGACTATACATGAAATCTGGTTTTTGCACGCTCTGGGGCCGTCCGAACACAGGCAAGTCCACTTTGCTTAATGCGCTGTTAGGACGTAAACACGTTATTACAAGTCCACGTCCCCAAACGACGCGGCACCGTATCGCAGGGGTTTTGCATGGCCCCGACGAAGAATATCAAATCGTCTTTCTGGATACGCCTGGTATCCATGAGCCACAACACAAGTTGGGCGAAACGCTCGTCAAGAACGCCAAGTCGGCGTTGGACGACATCGAGTGCGTGGTTTTTGTCGCCGATGCCACCGAGACTCCACATGACGATGACCGCCTCGCCATCGAGGGATTGAAGCGCGTTAAAGCGCCCGTCGTGTTGGCACTGAATAAAATTGACGCGGCGCGCGATCTGGAAGGAGTGCGTGGTGCTTTCAAGAAACTGCGCGCTTTTGATGCTGTGGTTGAAATCTCGGCACTCGAAAGCCGAGGCTTGGACGAATTGAAGCGCGAAATTGTGGCGCGCTTCCCTGATGGTGAGCCGTACTTCCCGCCCGAAATGAGCGGCGACCGCTCCAGCGAATTTCACGTCGAAGAACTGATTCGCGAACAGGCGCTGTTGCAACTGCGTGCCGAAATTCCACACGCCGTCGCGGTAGCTGTCGAGCAGATGGCGCCACGCCCCAACGACCGTTTTTATGTTGAGGCGGTTATTTACGTCGAGCGCGATTCGCAAAAGAAAATCGTGATTGGTGAAAATGGCGCGCGTATCAAAGAAATCGGCCAGAAAGCACGAGTGGAAATCGAGAACTGGTTGGGGAAAAAGGTGTACCTTGAAGTGCGCGTCAAAGTGCGCGACAAGTGGCGTGACGATGACCTGTGGTTGTCGCGTTTTGGAATCTCCGAACGCGGATAAGGTTGTGGGAAGTATCTGTGTGGGCACCTCTCCTGCATGAAAAGAGAACTCGCGGATGTAAATTCGCGAGTTCTACTTTTATGAAGACTAAAATCGCGCTCGTTTCGGGCGCCTCGTCGGGTATCGGGGCCGAACTGGCGCGTTGTTTGGCGCGTGGAGGTTGGGAGTTGCATCTGGTGGCGCGGCGCCAGGATATGCTGCAAAAACTTGCCGATGAACTGCCAACCAAAACCACAATTCATGCCGTTGATTTGACGGACGTTGAGGCGCGACAGCAACTCATCGACTCTCTACACGATGTCCCGTTTTCGTGTCTGGTGAATAACGCTGGCTTTGGCGATTATGCGCCTTATGCCGAAACCAAGTGGCCGAAAATCGAGGCGATGATTCACCTCAATATCGAGGCATTGGCGCACCTGACTCATGCGTTTTTACCGGGAATGTTGGAGCGGAAACAGGGCAAGATTCTCAATGTCGCTTCGATTGTGGCATTTTTCCCCGGCCCGGCGATGGCGAGTTATTACGCCTCGAAAGCGTTTGTACTCACGTTCTCTGAATCTCTGGCGACCGAAGTAGAAGGAAGTGGGGTAAGCGTGACTTGCCTGTGTCCGGGAGCGACGAAAAGCGAGTTCCAAGAACGGGCCAAGTTGGAGGACTCGAAGTTGATGGACGCCTCGATGATGGATGCCGATGAGGTCGCGAGGGTAGGGTATAAGGCGATGCTACGCGGTCAAAGTTTGGTGATTCCGGGGCGTAATAATGTCTTGATGACTTTTATGCCGCGTTTGATGCCCCGCAAAATGCTTGCCCATATGATGCGCGATATTCAGTCAAAACGTGACAAGTGAATGGTTCGATTCCAAGGAACATGAGGCCCGCGCCCTCCGTCCTTTGGGCGGATTTCGATGAATCAGACATTTTCGCGCTTCGCCGCTTTATCGTTGGTGCTGTTGCCAATCGCATTGATTGCGCGCGCACAAGACTCCACACCAACCCCCACACCCAAACCAACCAAAGCTCCTAAACCGACCAAAACACCCAAACCAACCAGGACGCCAAAAGCGACTGCTACACCAGCCCCCACCCCTTTTAGCACGGCTGTCCCCGTCCCGGTTTCGGCAACCGATGTCGAGAATGGACGCACTCTGTTTGTTTCGCGCGGCGGATTGATCGAACTACGTTTGGCCTCCAATCCCTCGACGGGATATTCGTGGGCTGTTGTCGCGAGCAAGAATTTGGAACTCGAAGGCGAACCCAAATACGAAGCCACGGCCACCGCTCCCGAAGTGGTCGGCTCCGGTGGGTTTACGGTGTTTCGCTTCGTTGCCAAGAAGGTTGGCACTAGCGACCTTGGACTCGAATTGCGCGGGCCGGGAGATAGTGCCACAGATGCGCCCTCCAAAACCTTCCGCGCTGTCGTGAAGGTGCTGAAATAATAACTAAAAGCCGCGCTCTGAATGGAGCGCGGCTTTTGTTTTATGGCCAGTTCTGATAGCAGGATTTTAGAACTGGGATTATCTGAAAGTAAGAAAATTTACTCGTCGCGTAATAAATCTAAGCGGTATTCGATGTTGTGTTGAGGGAAACTATCCCGTTCTTTTTCGTGGATGACCCCCACATAACTATGTACTTACCCCAGGTAACCGACGCTCCCTTTCGTATTCTCATCGTAGAAGATGACCCTTCCGTCATGAGACTGGCCGCCCTCCAGTTCAAAGCAGCCGGAATCGATATTTTTGTTGCGCGCGATGGAATCGAAGCGTGGGACCAGTTGGCTCAGGTCGACCCGCACATGGTTGTCACCGATGTTAAAATGCCGCGTCTTTCGGGGCACGCGCTGGTTGGACGGATACGGCAGGTGTCGGTGATTCCGATTTTGATAATGACCGCCGAGGTTTCCGACGAGGCTCAAGTTCAGTCGTTCAAAATGGGAGCGGATGGATACATCACCAAGCCTTTTACGCCCCAGCTGTTGACCATGCGCGTGGTTTCTATTCTGCGCCGCGTCTACAGTTACAATAATGGACGTGTTGGGCGCATTACCTCGCAGAATGCACCTTCGTTCGATTCACAGGCATCGGGTGGCCTTCCTGCGGGTTTTGTGCGCTGCGACTCTTGCGGCTATGTTGGCCCCACCTGGAAATTCGAGAAACGCGATGCTCAGGATAATTTGATTGTGAGTTGCCCCAGTTGCCGCAACACAAACATCTCCTTCGCTCTGGCTTAGGGGTTAGTCTGAGAAGCGTGGCTGCCACATTAATGAGAGAATAACCAGAGCCTAGGTGCCTCGGCTCCAGGGGCTTCGGGCTGTATCACATGCTCCCATTTTTGTCACTGTCGATGAACAAACAGATAATCTCTTCATCATATTGAGGGTTCATACTTTCTGCTCTGTAGGGATACTGAGGGTATTCCAATTTAGTGTGATTCGGGCGTCTGATAACTTCGGGGGCTGACACAAAGCCCAGTTTAAAACGTCAAAGAGTTCGCACTCAATCTCATGAAATCATCTCAATTAAGCAAGTTGACCTTGCTTTCTGTGCTGGCGACTTCGTCACTTTCGGTCGCATTCGCGCAGCAGACACAACCCCTCGTCAATTTGGCGCGTAATAAGACTTTCGTTTCCAGTGACCCGAATAAATCGGGATGGGACAAAAATTTGACGGATGGGTCGTGGCGTCCAGAGAAGGCGACAACTTATGCTTCGGGCAACTCTGAAACCTTCCCCAAAAATGTGACCATTGATTTGACAGACCCGGTTGCAGTGGGATATGTGGTTGTTGGAGTGCCGGGATTTGGCTCGACCAAGACTGTTGCTGTTTCGGTTAGCGAAGATGGGACGACGTACAAAGAAGTCGGGCGTTATGTCTTCTCGGTCAAAAAAGAAGAAAAACATCTGTTTTCGTTCCCTGAGGCGACAGCTCGTTATGTGCGCCTGAATTACATCGACCACTACGATGAGAAGGTAGAGTACCCCATCACTCATGCTTTCACGACGGAGGTTGAGGTTTATGCGCCCGGTGTAACACCTGTGCTGGCGCCCATCGTGGGGCTAGACAAGCCCGATGTCGCGGCGCCTAAATATGACAAGGACAATAACATTCAGGCCACTTTTCAGGCCAGACATGAAGCGTTCTTGCAGCGCGGCAAAGAGGGACCAATTGGAGTGTTGTTCCTTGGCGACTCCATCACTCAGGGCTGGAGCAAAGCTAAAACGGTGTGGCAGGAGCATTTTGGCCCCTATAACCCGGCTAACTTTGGTATTGGTGGTGACCGCACACAGCATGTTTTGTGGCGTATCGAGAATGGCGAACTTGATGGTATTACCCCCAAGGTCGTTGTGCTGATGATAGGCACCAACAATATGGGCAACACTGCCGAGGACATCATCAAGGGCGATAAGAAAATCGTTGAGCAGATTCACCTCAAACTGCCCAATACCAAAGTGATGTTGCTGGGAATCTTTCCCCGTGAAACAGATGCCAAGAACCCAAGGCGTGCCAAAATCAAGGAAGTCAATGCCGAACTCGCCAAGTTGGACGATGGCGACAAGACACGCTACCTCGACATTGGCGATAAATTCCTCGAAGCCGATGGCACGCTCACAAAGGAAATCATGCCTGATTACCTGCACCCTGATGTTAAGGGCTATCAAATCTGGGCCGATGCCATTCAGCCTCTGCTCGATGAAATGATGAAACCATAAAAAGAAAAGGCCGGAAGCAAATGCTTCCGGCCTTTTCTTTTGCGAGTACCGCGAGGAATTAAGCCTCCAGTTTGTCCAGCAAGTAGCGCTCGACCTGATCGAGCGAGACGCGCTCTTGCAACATGGTGTCGCGGTCGCGCACGGTGACGGCGTTATCTTTCTCGATGGTGTCGAAGTCAACTGTTACGCAGAATGGCGTACCGATTTCATCTTGCTTGCGGTACAATTTTCCAATCGGGCCGTCGTCGTAAACCGCATCGGTCTTTTTCAGCAGCGACTTCTGCAGTTTTTTGGCGGCTTCCACGATGAGTGGTTTGTTCTTGACGAGAGGCAATACGGCAACCTTGACGGGGGCCAATTTCGGCGAGAACTTCAGTACCACGCGAGTTTCGCCTGGTTTGACTTCCTCGACGTTATAAGCATCTACCAAGAAGGCGAGGGTAGCTCTATCGGCGCCCGCACTCGGTTCGATGACGTTAGGCACGATATGTTCGTTGCGCTCCTGATCGAAGTACGTCATCTTCTGGCCCGAATGCTTGGAGTGCTGAGTCAAGTCATAGTCACCACGGTTGGCGATGCCTTCCAATTCGGCGGGTTCGTCGATGAATGGGAATTGGTACTCGATGTCGGTGGTGCCCTTCGAGTAGTGGGCGAGGTCAGCGAGGTCATGCTCACGCAACGAGAGATTCTCGCGCTTCATGCCCAAATCGAGATACCACTGGAATCTGGCCTCAATCCATTCTTTATAGAGGCGCTCGGAGTCTTCGGCGCGGCAGAAATACTCGATTTCCATCTGCTCGAACTCACGTGTGCGGAAGGTGAAGTTTCCGGGCGTGATTTCGTTGCGGAATGCCTTACCCACTTGAGCGATGCCAAACGGCAATTTCTTGGCTGTCGTGGTTTGTACGTTCTTGAAGTTAACGAAGATACCCTGCGCGGTTTCGGGGCGCAGATAGGCGATGTTCGAGCCATCTTCCTTCTCGACCGGGCCAACTGCCGTGCGGAACATCATGTTGAACTGACGTGGCTCGGTGAACGAGCCAACAGCACCGCACACCGGACAGGGAGCAGTTAGGTCGACGTGGTCGGCACGAAAACGCGAGTTGCATTTCTTGCAGTCGACCAACGGGTCGTTGAACGTCGCGACGTGGCCCGACGCGACCCAAACTTGTGGGTGCATCAAGATGGCGGCGTCGAGGCCAACCATATCGTCGCGCTGACGCACGACGGCATCCCACCACGCATTTTTTACGTTGCGCTTCAGTTCTACGCCTAGGGGGCCATAGTCCCACGTCGAGGCGAAGCCTCCATAAATTTCAGAGGATTGAAAAATAAATCCGCGCCGCTTACACAGCGACACGATCTCGTCCATAGTCACAGCCATTGCGTCTAATAGGTTAACGAAGAAATACAGATTCAACGTTTGGGGAGGCGCACAGAGAATGGAATGGGCCAGTGTTCGTCCACCGAAATCTTTCCTGAAAGCGTCAGCGGTTCAGCCGATTTATATTTCGGCCCCACGTAAATGGCGATGTAGTATTTAGTTTGCGTCGGCGATTGGCGAGAAATTTGGCCCGCCACGTAATTTATGGGGCCAATTTGCCCCAAATTAATTTTCGTTCGCTGGCCTTTACCATCTACGATGACGTAATCGCAATCGCTGATGGAGACTTCTCGATTGTCTGATGTGGGCGGGTGGGAAACTAGAAAATCAACGTAATACACCGAATCGGGGGCGTTGGTAAAGGTAATAAATGGCCGCGTGCTGACAGTGATCTTAGCATTTCCGGTGTCTTTGTTAAGAGACAACTGAGTTTTTTGGCCTTGAGGGCGAATAACCTTATCGACACGGAGCGATTGCTGCCCGGCGATGCGACACAGGCCATGATAAGTTACTGCGCCCGCTTGGGGTGGAATTTGGGCCAGATTCGCCTTGAACAGAAACACGTAATGCCCGTTTTCAAAAGTGCTAGTGGTCTCTGAACGTGGCCAAACATGGAAATTCTTCTTTTGCGCTGGAGTCGTCAGGGCCGCTCCGAACAGGATGGTGTTTTCTGGCTCGATAGTTACGCCCTGAGGCGTAGGCAATTTATCGCCGTCGGACCGCAGCGGATCGGCATTTAAGCGACTAACTCCATTGAACTCGCTTTGCGTTCCCCACCATCGCGGGCGCGGCCACGGATGGTCGACTGTGAAGGTGATGCGATGGGTGACACCACGCGATTGCTCATAGCCCCTGGTTTCGGGGGAAATCCCGAAGTTTGAAATGACCATTCCGTGCGTCCCAGCCTCATCGACGCGATGGAGATACCAGGCAAAGGCGCCCATGCCGAGCGTAGGGAGCAAAATCAAGCTGACTTCTTTGCGGGTGAGGGGGCGCTTCATAGGCGAAGTTTGCTTGATAGAGCGATTTAGCGTTTGGGGAGGCGCACTGAGAATGGAATGGGCCATCCATCGTCGAGGTTGACTTGGCCCTTGAGGACAAGGGGGTTAGTTGTTTTGATGGTGGGTGCCAGAGTGAGCCAAATGGTTTGTTTGGTGGTATCCAACGTCGAATCTTCGATTGGGATTCCCCCCCAACTCACGGTGAATCCCGGCGTGCGATAGGGAATGAAGGTTTTATTATTCGCATCGTGTAGTTTCAAGTCGTCGATTACGATTTGGAGCTTTTCCGCTTTGGTGAACGTGCGAGAACTCAGAAAATCGATCTGTATGTTGTCCTGTGTTGTCGCCGTTGGTGGAGTTTGTTGCTTGGTGAAATTTCCCGCTTGAATGGAGATAAGGCGTCCATTGGTATTACGGTCAGGTGGTTGATACGACTTTTCACCCACTTTGCGAACCACGCGGTTGATGCGAATGGGTTCGCGTCCTGCGATGAGATACATGCCTCGAAAAGTGACTTCGCCCGCACTGAGCGGGATTTTATCGAGCGCTATGGGGTGCGAGATGACGATCTGGTTATCGCGCATGGGGAAGCCAATGCGGTTATCGAGCCATTGCTGTTTGATGATGGGTTTGCCGTTTTTAATGGAGGTTGTGGTTAAGGCCGCGCCATAGGCAACGACTCCTGGGGCATTGATGGTTCGGGAAATTTTGCTAACATCGTCTAGCGGGTTGAGGTTGGTTATGGTGCTCCATGCACCCCACCACTTCGGGCGTGGCCATGAGTGCGCAATGGTGACAGTGACCTCGTGACTTAAACCTTCGGCCTGAAAGCGACCTTTGGCCCGCTTCATCTCGAAGCTGGAAACATAGATGCCGTCGCTACGGCGTGGCCCGCGCACCTGTTCGAGACGGCGTTGATAAAGGGCAAATGCCCCCAGACCCAATGCGGGCAACAAAATAAAGGCGATTTCTCGCGCACGGAGGGGGCGTTTCACGAGGCGAAGTTTGACTCGTTTGGTCTGCTTTTCCTCTTTAAATTATGCGGCACTCGACTTGCGGACTTTTATGGCAGTAATCACAGATTCTGTGAAGGAAGCCATATGAAAACCGCGAGTTCGTACCCCATGTGCCTGGACGCACTGCGACGAGTAAAAGTCTGGCCGTTTGGCATTTTCGTCGCGGGGCTGGGTCTTATCGCAGGTTGCAACTCGCAACCTGCCGAAACCCCAATTGCCGAAAATCCGCCGCCAGTCGCTCCTGTGGCTGCGACCACTCCAGAAGCTACGCAAGCGCCGCGCATGGCCTATCAAGCCGTCACCGAGTTCAACGGTAAGTCGAACGTCGTTTTTACGCTGGATATTAACGGGGCGACGGTGGGGTCTTATAGTACCGATAAAGCGCAGAACGACATCACCAATTCTCTGCACGATGGCCTCAACGACATAAAAGTTTCGTGGACTGCCGACCCTACCATGCCTTCATATGGCGCGGCCCGCATCAAGCTCCAATCACAGTCCAATGGCAAATGGAATGACGTGATGACACGCGAAGTTCGGCGCGATACACCTGCTGGTGCGACCACCATCAACCTCCAGATCGGGATGCCACCGGCACAAAGCTCGCCTACAGAGGCGGTACCTTCAACGGGAACGAGTGCTAATACTGCCGCCGAGCCTGCCGCGAACACGGTTACTGCTGGCGAAACGAGTATCGTTCCCGATGCGACTCCAACTACAGCGGCGTTCGCCGACAAGTATCTGTTAAAAACCACCTATTCAAGCCTTGCTCCCGGCAGTTTTGATGTCACGATCAATGGGCAGACGGTGGGTTCTTACAATTCGGCGAGCAATCGTGATATTTCGAGTTATCTCAAGCCGGGAGTGAATGAAATCACGGTGAGTTGGCAAGCTGCCCAAACCATCACGAACCGCTTTGCCGATTCGAAGCTAACAATCGGCGTATTTCGTGAGGGTAAGTGGTCGACGGTGGCCAACCAGACAATCACTCAGGCGCAGCCCAGAGGCGAGCGAACGTGGAAGATCAATGTTCAGTAGGAAAAAGCTAAACCCCGCTGTGATTTCAAGTCTTTGCGGGGCTTAGTTTTGCAGCTGAAGCGTACTTTCTAATTGGTCGGTGATTTCGATAAGCCGAGCAAAATCATTGAAAGCAGGTCGATGTACTCATCGGAGAGCGCACGGCGCATCAACCGCTTCTGGCTATCGTGGCACCGACAAACCGACATCTATATATTGCCCCCCAGTGGTCTGATGGCAGCGAACCGCGATTACATTTTTGCCTGGTTTCAACGCCGCCAACGCCTCCGCATTCAGCGGAATCGCCTTGTAATTATCGGTATAGCCCTTGGCCGAGAACACCAGTTTCCCATTGATATAAACCTCCGGGGCTTCATCGTAGTGGACGTAAAGCGTCGCCTGTGCGGGCACTTTCTCAAGCGTAACCTCGCGCCGTAGCCAGATGTCGTCGCTGCTCCAATCGGTGCGCGGCCACGAGTTGGGCGCGTCGCTGCCAAATCCCCCAACTCCCGTTTTCCACGCGGAATCATTAAAGTTAGCGGCATTCCAATTAGCCCCCGGTTCGGTTGTGGTGTAACGCCAAATATTGGCGCCATCGCCCACTAATGCTGTTGGCAACAACCATCCCTGCTTCGGCCCAGATGGACGCGGTCCCTTCGCCATGTTGGCGATGTTGGCCTTGAACATCGCGATTTCTGCCGGGTCATAAGCAGTACGCTTGGCCGCGTTCGGGTTGTAATCGGTGCCAAAACCATAGCCGCCTTCTGGTATTGTCTCGACGGTGTATTCGGAACGATATAGGTCGTGCTGCCAGATTTTTGGTGAAGGCATTCCAGCCTTCGATCCCCACGGAAAGTTGGTTTGTGTGCGCCCGTTGATATATCCCCAGTGGATGGCCCCGACATTTTCGCTGGTGAACACTGGCATGGCATTGGGCACCGTCGATTGACGCGAACGGTTCAGCCACTCCGAGCAAATGATTGGGCGTCCCGCCAACTTAAGCTCTTCGATGTTGGCCTTCAGCGATTCGGGCGGGTCGTAATTGTGAAACGTCACTATATCACTGCGGTCGAGTGCTACTCGCTGCATTGCCATCGAGCCGAACACGTCACTGGTCAGTGGCTGAATCGGGTCGATCTCGCGCGCCCAGTCGAATACTTTGCTCACCAGTGGCACCGTCACTTCGCCCACGCCGCCGTTCGTCGGCTCATTGTATAAGTCCCACAACCACACGCGGCGGTCATTCTTATACGTCGAAACCATGTCCTTGACGTACTTTTCGAGCCGAGGCCACTGCGCCTTATCGCGCACGATGGCATGACCCGGCGAGGGAGTCCAACCGTTCGCATACCAACCGGGCACAACAACGGGCTGATAACCGTAAATCGGGTCGGCAGTGTGTCCGAACACACAGTCATCGAACAAAGCGGGCATCACTTTGATGCCGCGCTTGGCACACACCGCCAAAAATTCGGAGAAACGAGCTTTGAAAGCGGCGGGGTCATGTTCCCACACCACGAACGGAAGCACCACGCGCGCGCAGTTGAAACCATCGGCTTGGGCCATTGCCAGTTCGCCGTCAATCTTCTTCGCGTCGAAGTTATATGGCATGAACATTTCCGTGTAGGAAATGGAGTGAGAAGGGATATAGTTGAATCCACATGGCCAGGGTTGCCCCTGATACCATTGCCACGCGCGCGCTGCCGTCCAGCGTTTGGCATCTATCGGGGTTGCCTGACTCGCGGCAGAGGCTGGGCGCGCAGGAGCCGGGTTTTGCTGCGCCGAGGCGCAAGCCGAGGAGAGAAGCACGAGCGAAAAAAGCTGTCTCGCACAGCGCGTTGAATTTTTGAAGGGCACGAACATATTTAGAAACTGATGAATAAAGAAGTGGCGACCACGTAGCTAAACGCCACGAAAAGGGAGAGATTCTCTCGTAGAGACGTGCCTTGGCGCGTCTAAAATTTGGCTGGCATGAAATAAGGCTCCACAAAGCTGTAGAGCCTTATTTGCTTAGGAAATGTGAGGCTTAACCCACCTGAGCGGTATCGACACCCACTGCTATCGAGGCGGGCTGCGCGCCGCGCAGGTCGCTGTTGAGGCCAAATTCGCGTGCGATAATGGTGTCCTGACGGCGCCATTTCACATGTCCATCGCAGAACAGTAGGTTGCCGCCATCGAAGTGGATTTTGTCGTATTTGTAATCGGTGCCGCCGGGAGCCTCAATCCAGCCATTATAGTTGCCGTTGTAGGGAGCAGGCTGGTCGTCGGGAAACGAATGAGGGCGGCAAAAGCCGATGTCCGAGCGGAATGCATATTCGTGTGCCCAGATCAGTGTCGAACTGCTCTGAATGGCAGCCATGCTACGCCCTAGTACGACGGCGTTCTGGAAATAGTTGGTGTCGCTGTTACCATTGGGCGCCAAACCGCCACCCGTCGTGGCCGAAGGACACAGGAATATTTGCCAACTCTTAATATAGGGCTGCACGCCGCGCATCCAGTTACCGTTGTTATTGGTCGCGTAGTTGTTGCCTGTCGAGCCGGTTCCATACTGGCCGTTGTTGGGGAACTTCTCGTCGTAGTCCTGCGAATACTGCATCAGTCCCAAACCGATTTGCTTGAGGTTGCTCATGCAGGAGGCTTTGCGAGCATTCTCGCGGGCGCGGGCAAACACCGGAAACAAGATAGCCGCCAGAATCGCGATAATAGCAATAACAACAAGGAGTTCTATTAAGGTGAAGGCTGATTTGCTTTGGCGAGATGGAGAACGAAATTTCATGATGTCAACTGGCCAAAGGGTTTTTAGTGACTCTACACCGCGATTGAGCGGGGCAGATATTGCCCCGATTTGCTCGACGCTGTGAAATTCTCACATCAACTCCAAAGGTGTCTCTGGCCGTTCGAAATCATTTTACCCCGCGAATTACCCTCTCTAACCAAGGAAACCCGATAATCACTGCCTATGGTAGATGCGGCAAATAGTTGGTTATGAGTGGCAAAGAGCCGCCCCCGAAAATGGCCCGATTACACAGACAAAATGGCTCCGTTCCGGTGCTACACCCACAAGTTGTTAGGGATAACAGTGCTGTAAGGTTCCTTCTGACATCATGAATGCCATGCCCCGTTGCGCCCACGAGAGGGGATTTCAGGCGTGGGGCAGGGCCTGGGACCTATTTATAATGGGCACCCAGCGAACGGCAGCTGAGCCAGCGCTGAGTGGTTTCTTACTATGAAATGTGGGCATTTGGAGATCGTCGGCGAATTGTTAAGTTGGCCCAAAACGAGAGCTTTCCACCGTCCGCATCTCTCCCTGTTTTGCCCAAATTACCCCTATTTTAACTCCTCATCCCCTTTAAATTTTGTGTGAAAATGGTTATACTGAATTTAATGAAATCGAGTCAGGAGTTATTCAACATGAGCTTTCCACATCTCCAATACCTGACGGACAAGACCCTCGCTTTGCTTCTTTCTATGGCCGCTCCAAACTCTCCAACACCGGGCGTAACCATGCCGTACACAGCGAGTCTCAGCGTTCCGACGCGATCTTCCGTGATAACAACTCACCACCCGCAAAGCCCGCTCAACTCCCGTCTCCTTTTCTGGGAGTCGCCCGCGCCACAACACAGATATGCCCTCTTATTGAGAATTGATAGAAAGTTTGATTAATCAATCATTTCAATCTTTTTTTCCTCTTCCCAATAATAGCCACAAATTCTCTCTTTGAGTCGAGTTGAAAAAATTGAATACACCCCGAAAAGTTTGATTGTTGGTACATATTCAATTCTCAATAAATCGCTGTGAAGCGCTTACTCTTCACTAATAGATTAGGCGGGAGACTCATGTCCCACCTATTACCTCTATGCCAAAGTGCCGCGCTTATTTTCCGTCCTGCATGTATAAAGGGGCGGACACTTTTGGTGCCCGCCCCTTCGTGCATGAGGTCATTACTTCGTCAACCACACGGGTTGGGTGAAGGCTCCGTTTCCGGCCATATCCCACACCTCCAAGCGTGCCCATGTTCGGTTCGATAAGTCGGCGTTCACTTTCAACGTGCGTTTGCTAAATGCGCGCGTATCCGAAAGATCGACGCGCTGCCGATAAACCTTGGCACCATCCCCTGAAATGATTTCGGCGAAGTTGAGCGGGAATGTCCACTGCAAATTCGCTTGAACCGCAGTGCGCGGCCCTGCAACACGCAGGGTCTCGCCGCTTTCCTTGCCGCCAATCGAAAAACTGGGAATGAGAACTTCGCCTGTCGTGACGAAATATTGCCCTTTGTGTAACGCATCTACAACGCTCTGCCAGCCATCACCAAAACGGGGAATCTGCTTGATTTTCAAGTAGTTGACGTTCATGTGGGCATATAGCTCGGAATCGGGGTTGATCTTGAATACATCTACCTCTCCGAGAATGTACTTCCGTAAACCCCAGTTCGCCATGTCGTCCTCCAAATCGAGGACGCGGGTGCCGAGTTGGGGCTTGGATAGGTCGGAAGGCATCGCTTTCCATGCCCCGCCCAAAAACTGCTCACTCTTGAAGAAGTCGGTGTCTTTGTAGCTGTCTGGTTGTTCGCGTGAGCCTTTGATGCGTGGGTGAGCAGTCCACATCAAGCCCTTTTCGGCCTTCATCAAGTTCAATACGTCGGTCGAGTTACCGACGTGGTATACCTTGCCGTAACCCGCGACTTCCTCCACGAAAGGCTGTTGTGCGCCGCGAGTAAACGTCCAATAAACCGGCTTCGGGAAAAAGCTGAGCCAGTGCCCGCCCAGATGTTCGTTCGGCTCCTCGCCGGGCAGTAACAGGAAGTTGGCGTCGGAAAGGCGCGCGCACTCGTCGTGCATCAGCTTGAGCCATTCGATTCGCTTGTTGCGCATATCCTGCGACCAGCCGACATGAAATTCGGCGAGATGCACGATGTCTAACCCACGCGATTTGAAGTTTTTTACAAACCCCGGTTCTTCCAGCCCACGTGGTACTCCCGTCGTGTTTTGCGCCTTTTGCTGGGCCGCGAAATCGAGCGAATGCTCGACGTGATAGTGCGATGAGAAGGTGCGATAGCCATCCAACTTAGGGAAGCGGTCATCGTTCGTATAGCGACGCACTTCGCCCAGTGTTTGCTCTGGATTGCCGCGCGACAGCAAATAGAACACGCCCAGTTTTTGAACGGTTCCCGGAGGGGCGTTCACCCACGGCACATGGCGGCGGTCGCCTTCAAGCGATTGGCGAATACCAAATCCCGATTCGCTCACGAGGTCACGGAAGCCGCGCCCCTGCCATGCGAATTTGAAGTTGTCGGCGTAGTCGAGCGGATAGAAATAGGAATGCGGCGGTGGAAACACGGCCACTGTTCCGCCGCTGCTTTGCCCCATAATCGCCCGGTAGCGAACCGCGACGGGCGTAGCAGCATCACTGTTGCCTGTCCGTTGCCAACGGTCATTATTATCCATGTAGGCAACCGAACTCCATGTGGGGGCCGCGCTGCTTAGTCCCGTGTCGTACACAATCGCCGAGGCATCGCGTTGTGTGCTAACAACGGCCTGAGCATGGATGA
The DNA here is from genome assembly GCA_004172935.1 of bacterium. Taxonomy (GTDB): domain Bacteria; phylum Armatimonadota; class Abditibacteriia; order Abditibacteriales; family Abditibacteriaceae; genus Abditibacterium. The sequence goes on from SDZD01000004.1 coordinate 166,066, forward strand.
GGCGGGTACCGGGGTAAAGCGTGAAGCGCCAATCGCCCGAAAATGGCCCTGCTGTAAGCCCGCTGATGATAATTGTGCTGTGCTGGCCCTGACTTTCGACGCGCACCGAGCTTTTGCTGAGCGTCGCCCGATAGGCTTGATAGGGACGCTTGGGCGGGTCGTCGAAAAAGGCTACCCAGCCCGCAGGGTCTGCCAAATTGCGTGTGCCGACAGTGAGAACCGTCGTCGGATTGACGTTCTGCAAAATGGGCGTCGTTTTGCCTTTGGCGGATGTGGCAATACCTAACTCCGAGATGAGTGGTGCATCGGGTTTCAGGTCGAGTGAGAGAACGCCATATTCGCCTTTATCCATCGGCCATGTTGCCAGTAGCTGTGTCCCGTTCTGCCGAATGGTGATGCCGTTCTTTGCCTGATAGCCCTTAAAATCAACACTGATTGGTTGAGCCTGCACGAAGTTGGGCAACGCTAGTGACGTTGCAAACAACGTCGTCGCGATTATCGCCCTTTGAAAATTCATGAATCGTTGAGAAAACGTTGTCTCGTTTAGCGTTTTTTCAGCAGGTGTACCAGTGCCATTCAAACCATTATTCGGTTAATCTCGGCAAATTTGCTTTAACGCCAAATCAATTGCCTCTCAAATAACCTTGGTTACAATGGAATGAGGCATCTATTCTTCCGATGATTCTCCACGAAAGCGAATTTTTTGAACTCGAAACTCTCACTGGCCCGATGCGGACTCACATTTTCCGCCCCGCTGCCCCCGGTAAATATCCGGGGCTGGTATTTTGGAGCGAAATTTTCCAGATGACCGGGCCGATTCAGCGCACTGCGGCATTGCTGGCCGGACATGGCTATGTCGTCGCAGTGCCCGAAATCTATCACGAGTTCGAAGCCGCCGGAGTTGCGCTCGCCTACGATGAGGCCGGGACACAGCGCGGCAACGACCTCAAAACCACCAAAGAACTCGCCGCCTACGACTCCGATGCGCGCGCGGCCCTCGACTTCTTGAAGAGCTTCGAGCATTGCACCGGAAAACTCGGCACCATCGGTATTTGTATCGGTGGGCATCTGGCCTTTCGTACCGCGTTCAATCCCGACGTTCTCGCTTCCGTGTGTTTCTACGCCACCGATATTCATAAACGTAGCCTGGGGCGTGGCATGAACGACGACTCGCTGGATAGAATGAAAGAAATCGAGGGAGAATTGCTAATGATTTGGGGGCGCCAAGACCCACACATTCCCCGTGAGGGGCGCCAAGTCGTCTATAATGCCCTCGCCGATAACGACCTCAATTTTCAGTGGATGGAATTTAACGCCGCCCACGCCTTCATGCGCGACGAAGGCCCGCGCTACAACCCTGAGCTGGCGAACACCTGCTATCAAATGGCATTTCAAGTCTTCGGGCGCAAGCTTGGCGAAGGCGATAGGTAAAGGCGTTTCGTCGTTTTGCGCGCAATGGAGCCGCATTGGGCAAACTAGCGGCTCCTCAAAAAATTTTACCGCCCCGTTGCGCTAACGTTAGTTCATCGTTGGTGCCAACAGGTGCGCAATTAAATAGGGGAGCGGTTTTTCTAGATATAGACCATGCGAATCCCGATGATTATTTGTGGAGGGGCCTTGCTCTTAGCCACAGGTTTAGCCAGTGCCCAGGATGCGAAAACGAACATGACTCGCGAAAAAGAAGAGCGCCTTTCATTCCAGACCTTCGAACGCTGGACGCCGCGCACCCACCTTGATGCTGATGTAGCGATGGTTTACGGCATTGATGCTTCTCTGCCAGAGCGTATCAAAACATGGCGCGACCGTGGCTACCGTATCCACGTTATGACGGGCGTGGCGTGGGGCGAATATCAGGACTACCTGTTTGGCAAGTTCGACGGTAAAAACCACGAAGATGAATCGCAGACCGAGCGCGATGGTCGCATCATCGGCCACGGTGTCAACGTGCCCTACATGTCGCCGAGCGAATCTTACGGGCGCTATTTGTGTGTGGGGGTAAAGCGTGCTTTGGACGCGGGCGCTGAAGCGATTCACCTCGAAGAGCCGGAGTTCTGGGTGCGAAGCGGCTACGAACCGAACTTCAAGCGCGAATGGAAATCGTACTACAACGAAGATTGGCGCCCCATTAACGAGACTCCCGACGCTCAGTACCGCGCCTCGAAACTGAAGTACTTCCTCTATAAGCGTGCGTTGTCGCAGGTTTTCACCTTCGTCAAAGAGTACAGTAAGGAACACAATCGCGACATCAAGTGTTATGTTCCAACCCACTCGTTGATTAACTACGCGCATTGGGGCATCGTCAGCCCCGAATCTTCGCTTCTGGATGTTGGTTGCGATGGGTACATCGCGCAGGTTTGGACAGGCACTTCGCGCGAACCCAACGTCTATGAAGGTCGTACACAGTCGCGCACCTTTGAAACCGCGTTCTTGGAATACGGCGCCATGCAAAACCTCGTGCGCGCTTCGGGCCGCCGCGTTTGGTACTTGAACGACCCTATCGAAGATAACCCCGACCACTCGTGGGACGATTATCGCACCAACTGGGAAAGCACCCTCGTCGCTTCGCTATTTCAAAGCGAGGTTCATCACTACGAGATCATGCCTTGGCCGAGCCGCATCTACCACGACAAATACCCCGTCAAAGAGCGTTCGGAGCGTAAAGAAGGCGAGCCAGTCGAGAAGACTCTCATCCCAGAGGCTTACAAAACCGAACTGCAAAGCGTCATCCGTGCTCTCGGCGACATGAAGCAGCCCGCCAAATCGGTGAACTGGCAGCACAGCGGAACCCGTGGCGTTGGCGTTTTGGTTTCGGACACCATGATGTTCGAGCGTGGCGACCCCACGCCCTCCGATTCGCGTCTTGGTTCGTTCTATGGTTTGGCAATGCCGCTCGTGAAGCGTGGGCTTCCCATCGAGCCAGTGCAGATCGAAAGCGTTACCCAGAGCACAACTAAGGGCAATTTCCTCAAGCCTTACCGCGTATTGATGCTGACCTATGAAGGCCAGAAACCACCCACTCCTGCATTCCACGCCGCATTGAAGAAATGGGTGCAGGCTGGCGGCGCTCTGGTGGTTGTCGATAGTGACAGCGACCCTTACAACGCTGTGCGTGAGTGGTGGAACACCTCGCCTAACTCTTATAGCACTCCGCGCGAGCATCTATTCGAGGTGTTGGGGCTTGATAAGAATTTCGTCGGCACCAAGCGCATCGGTAAAGGCGTAGTGGTGCGCGAGAATTCGTCTCCTGCCGCGCTCAGTCACCGCGAGGACGGTGGCGAAGTCGTGCGTCGCGTCGTGAGCGGTGCTGCAACGCAAGTTGGCTTGCCCTGGACCGAATCGAACGCGATAGTTTTGCAACGCGGCCCCTATCTCGTGGCTTCTGGTTTGGATGAGTCGGTGCCCAACGCGCCCACACAAACCTTGACTGGGCGTTACATCAACTTGTTCGACCCCGAATTGAAGGTCATTCCCCAAGTCGAGCTTTCGCCTGGAAAGCGCTTCTTGTTGTTCGATTTGAACTTCAATAACTCGTCCAAACCCCGTGTGGTTGCGTCGGCGTGCCGTGTGCGAGATGAAGTCGTTACCAAGCGTTCGTTGCGCTTTAAAGCCAGTGGCACCGCCGAGAGCAACGCTGTGTTGCGTGCCATTGTGCCTTCGATGCCTAAAAGCGTTACCATCGGCGGTAAAGCTCTTGCTGCCAGCGACTACGATTTCGAGGATGGCGTGCTTCGTCTGCGGTTCCCTAACTCAGTCGACCCGCAAGCAGTCGAAATTAACTGGTAGAAATGGGGTGAGAAACGGTCGGGGACTCCTGTCCTCGACCGTTTTCGTTTATCTTAGGATTAAAACAAATCCCAATCGTTGTCGCTGGGAGAGCGATAGGTGCGGTCAAAACGGACGCTTTTCACGTGCCCATCGGCATACAGAAACAGGGTAGCGTCGAAGTAACGTTTTTTCGCGACTTGTTCGTCCCAATTATTGGCATCGGGATCCGAAGGAAACAGCGAACTGGGTGGCACGACGCGCCCTTTTGTGTAGTAGTAGGGGCTGTTGGGGTCGGTGGCGTTCCACGGGTCGAGGCACATATCGTAGAACACATGATCCTGTGCGGGTATAGCAGGCAAGGCTGGTGCTGCTACCAATGCACGCCAGTTGTCGGCGCGCAGGGCGGCGTAGATTGTGGCTGCCGGGGCAGTAACTCTCGCCTCGTGGCACAGTGTTCCCGTGAAGAGGCCGTTGTTGGTGAAAGAACCCCACATGTCGCGATCTTGTAAATCGGGGTCAGAAGGGTCCCACCAAACACCGCTTTTGTTGCCTGTCGCGTTTGTACCGCGTCCGGTTTTTATATAAGCATCAACCGCCACTTGATAGTTGTGTATGGCGTTCCAGCCGATGGTGGATATGGTGCCTGTATCGTTGTGCATCGTGCGCGGATAAATACCATCGTAATCCTGCGTGTATTGAATGACCGCAACGCCGATCTGTTTCATATTCGACATCGCTGTTGTGCGGCGCGCATTGGCGCGTGCCCTGCCAAAAACGGGGAACAAAATGGCGGCAAGAATCGCGATAATTGCGATGACTACCAATAATTCTATTAATGTAAAAGCTTGTCGCTGGATACTGATTTTACTCATGAGATTTGAAACTTCATGTGGAGAACTAAATGTAAATTTAGCCTTGGCTAAAAAGAAGTTGTATTTATTTTAGCCGGGGCTAAAAATAAATCAAGGGGCAGATTTTAAAGACACCTTAATCGTCAAGGTGCGCTATTGGCCTGGGACGTTGCCAAACTCAATACGGAATTTATGTTTTTGTCTCGTCTGCTTCTTGCTTCCTTATTGTTTGCTGCTCCAATTTCTGTTCAGGCTCAAAATGATGTCACTGCTTTTAATGCTGATAAGGCATCTGTCAAAGTGCGTGTGATGACATGGAATATCCGTAATGCCAATAAGGGAGATGAAACTGCCGGACATGGTTGGCCTCAACGTAAGAACCGCGTGTTTGAAACAGTGAAAGCTCATCATCCTGATATGTTGTGTATTCAGGAGGCTATCGCTTCTCAGGTCGATGATTTGAAAGCTGCGTTAACCGATTACGAGTGCTTTGGTGTTGGACGCGACGATGGAAAGCGAGCCGGTGAATTTTCGGCGGTCTTCTACAATCGGAAACGGTTTCAGCGTGTCGAGTCGCAAACTATGTGGCTTTCAACCACGCCGGATGTTCCCAGTCGTGGTTGGGATGCTGCTTTGCCGCGCATTGCGACGCGAGTGCGATTGCGTGACATAGCAACTAAAGTAACTTTTGATATGTGGAGTACGCACTTTGATCATATCGGCAAACAAGCGCGCATTGAAAGTGCGAATCTATTGCGTTCGCGTGTAACTGGCGCACCTGTTCCAGTTCTCATTGCGGGCGATCTTAATATCGACCCGAACGACCCCGGTTATCCCGCTATGATCGCCCAATCGACATTGCGTGATTCGTATACGGTGAGTGAAAGTGGGGTTAGTGGTTCAACTGGCACTTTTTGCGGTTGGAATCGCCCTTTGAATGCTCCTAATCGCATTGATTATGTGTTCGTCTCGCCGTCGGTGCGTGTAGAGGGCTATTCTGTTTCGGTCGAAGGCTATGAACAAGAACCCAATGCGTCAGATCACCTACCCGTTGTGGCCGACTTGCTATTGCCCCGTTAGAAATAAAGCCACTTTTCCATGAAAGTTTTAGTCACTGGCCCCTCAGGGCGCATTGGGCCGCACCTGATGGGGGCATTTGCAGAAAAATATGACCTTGTTAGCTTCGATTTGCCCGGTCGAGGTGCAGACTTCGAGGGCGATTTGACCGACATTGAACCGCTGCGCCATGCCATGAAGGGTGTCGAGGTGGTTTTGCATCTGGCGGCTGTTAGCGATGATGCTCCGTTTCTGGAGACGTTACTGCCTAGCAATGTCATTGGTGTTCATAATGTGCTGGAAGCGGCCCGACTCGAAGGTGTGCGCCGTGTGGTGTTTGCTTCCAGTGTGCAAGCGGGTGGGGGCGTCCCCTCGCAGGGCGAGGGGGATGCTGCGATTGAAGTCGACATTTTGCCGCGCCCTGCGAATCTGTATGGCGCGACCAAGGTGCTGGGCGAAACGATGGGGTGGGTGTTTGTGCAGAAGCATGGTTTGGAATTTATTGCGCTGCGTATCGGAGCCTTTCAAACCTATGACTCAGATTGGCTGAAAAAAGGCTACGGCGAGCAGATATGGCTTTCGCCGCGTGACTGTCTGGCAATCATTATGCTCGCCATTGAGAAGAGAGATGTGAAGTACGCGGTGGCTTACGCGACCTCAAAAACTTCGAAAGAAGTGCTACCTTTGAAAGTGGCCCGCGAAGTGCTGGGTTTCGAGCCTCAGGACGATAGCAGAGACTTCTTTAGTGCCCAAACTTTCCAAAAATAACGGCACTCTACTAAAGAGATAACGCTCTGGTTTTGTCTGGTAAAGGTACAACATGAACCCGATTACACAGCAAGTCATTGAGTTTCTGACCCACCCTGAACTGCCCTTTGGCACTGAAGAAGACATGTTGCTTCTGAATGATCCAAAGCTACTGCGGGGTCAGGTCGCCTCTCTCTTAGAAGAAAATCCCGATATATTGGGCAAGCAGGATAGCCAGAGTTTGTGGGCCTGTTTGGGAGAAGCTGATTGGCCGTTCATCGCGCAGGAATTTAATGCGCGTGTAGCATTGGCCGCCAACTTTTTCGAGGCAGACACAAACCGTTGATTGAAGCCTATTCGACACCATGACATTCTCCGAACGTATCGACTGTTTTCTGGGAGCGAATCCTCGTATCGCTCCCTCTTCCTATATCGCCGCCGGGGCAACTGTTGTTGGCGATGTGACTCTGGGGGAAGAAAGCAGCGTATGGTTTGGAGCTGTGTTGCGCGGTGACATCAACTTTATTGAGGTTGGGGCGCGCTCCAATATTCAGGATGGGGCTGTGATTCATGTCGCCGATGCTTTTGGGGCACGAATCGGTGAATTGGTTACGGTTGGGCACCGCGCCATCGTTCATGCCTGTACGGTCGAAGACGAAGTCTTAGTCGGCATGGGAGCCATCGTGATGGATGGCGCCCATATCGGAACTCGTTCCATTATTGGTGCCGGGGCTTTGGTTACTGGGGGAACACATATTCCCGCCGGCTCGTTGGTTCTGGGTTCGCCTGCCAAAGTAGTTCGAGTTCTGGCGCCACAGGAGCAGGAGGCAATTCAGGAATGGGCGCTGCGCTATGTGGCACTATCGAGAAGGTACATGGAGCAGCGCTAAGGACTGCTTATTACTTCGGGCCATAGACCTCGACTTCTGAGGTGAAAGCGAAGGTTGGTGTGTAGCCGAACTCCTGCGGGTAGTGGTCGGGATAGGTGACGCGCACATAACGCGCTGGGGTAAGGGCGAAGGCGTAGACGTGGCTTTCTTCTTTTTTAGGCGTGAAGACGTAAGAGCCTACTTCTGTGAAATTCTGGTTGTCGCTGCTGATAGAGACTTTCACCGTTTTGGTTGAACCAAACGGCGGTACGCCTAGAAGCACGTGGCTAATCGGAGTTGGTTGCCCTAAGTCGATTGTGGCTTGTTTGGGGAAGGTGTCTTTGTCGCCAGTGGCGAAGATTTGCGTGCTGCCTTTTTCCCATGAGCCATCAGTAAGTCCGCCGTAACCATAATTGTAAACGTTGGGATCGGAAGACTCGTAGGTTTTATGAAGGGCCAGGTTGGGGCCGACATTTTCGGGAAGGCCCGTCGATTTCACGGTGATGCTCACTCCCTCCATTGGTTTGTTGAGGCTGTCGATGGCATCTTGAAAACCATCGTCGGCTTTGAGCAGACCTTCGATTGCGCCGTCGGTCGCTGGCCCTGTTTCTGGGGCGAGGTTGACGACGCGCCAGGCATTGAAGTAGTTGGCTTCCTTCCAGTTGGTGACTTCGTTAATGCGCTTGGCTCTCGCTGAAAAGCCGCCAGGGATTAAGACGCCTTTATCGAGTTCGGAGGCGTTCCATAGTCCGGCGCTGCTGTCGCCTATGCGGATTTCGTAGCGTCCTGGGGCGAGGCCGCGCACACGAAGGCGAGAAGCCGCGACATCGAGAAAGCCACTGGCTGCTGCAGGAGCGACGCTCTCGGCACTTATCCAAAAGGGAATGGGCATACGGCCAACAGTGGGGAGTTGGGTTTTATCGGCGCCTGTCAACTGTGCTGCTGTGGTGTCGGCGAGGTAGGGCATTGGTTCGGCGCCCATGCCCAGCAACATGGCTCCGGCCATGACTACGCCGCCTTTTTCGTCTGGATGAACTCCATCGCGAAGCCCGGCATAGGTGGGGTCTTTGGCCTTCATGGCATTTTGGGCGTCGAGGATGGGGTGCAGAATATCGATGTAGGTCGCGCCGTATTTTTTGGCGATGTCGCTTCCAATGCTCCCAAACCCAGCCAAGGTCGCGTTGTAATCGACTTCTTTCAGTGGAATCGTCATCCAGGGCGGCTGCTTGTCGTAATCGACGGGAGGCGGCGAGAAGATGACTACGCGAATTTTTTTGTCGGTGAGGATTTTGACGATGGCATCGAGATTTTTACGATAGGTGTTGGCCGAGTCGTCGGAAAGCTTGGCGTAGTGACCATCGTTCATGCCGAAGCACATGGTGACCACGTCGGGTTTGCGCGAAAGTACATCGCGCTGTAGACGGTTGAGAGTGCCGCCCAACTGGTCGCCCGACCAGCCAGCATTGAAGAATCGGATATGGCGTTCGGGGTAGCGCGCATACACATAGTCTTGGAAGGGGCGGGTGTAGTTGTGTTCTTCGGTGATGCTATCGCCGAAAAACACGACGCGCTGGTTGGCTTTGATCAGGAAATCGGCGTGAGCCTGATGAGTGGGGAGGGTGCAAAATGCGACTCCGGTAATGATGGAGATCGGCAGAAGCGGACGTTTCGCGCGGGCAAAATTCATATCGTGTAACTATTGGAACGGTGGCATGAACGGGTGTTGCATGTGGATTTAGCCATTAAGAGCCTATCCGAATCACTAACACCTGAACTGCAGCGTGCCAATGAGTCATAGTGAGAGTGCAGCTTTTCGCTGTGCAGACGAGTCATCGGAGAAGTTAGCGCCGCTTATCCCCGTGCCTGTCAGCACGCATCGTATCCTGGTCACATCCCTGTCAACTAACCTAAGAGAGCGCCTTTCGCCCTAAGCAGGGACAGGCGACACACAATCATGCATCGTTATGAGTTCGCGTCCGATAATACGGCAGGAATGGCTCCCGAAGCCCTCGCAGCATTAGTTGAGGCAAACAGTGGCTTTTGTGCTTCTTATGGCGAGGACATCTACACCAGGCGGGCGGTAGATGCTTTCCGCGAGCTTTTCGGATTGCCCTGCGAAGTGTTTTTCGTTTCTACAGGGACAGCGGCTAACTCGCTGGCGCTTTCGCAGTTGTGCCGCTCTCATCATGCCATAATTTGCCACGAGTTCGCTCATATCGAAACCGACGAATGCGGCGCCCCCGAATTTTTCAACAACGGAGTTAAGTTGCTGACGACTTCCGGCGACAATTGCAAAATTTCACCGGAAGCCGTGCGTCACCTCGCCACAAACCGGACTGATGTCCACTTTTCGCGCGCTCGTGCCTTGTCCCTGACACTGCCTACTGAGGCCGGAACCGTCTATACCCTCGACGAATTAGTGGCGCTCCGTGAGGCCGCGCGCGAAAACAAACTATCCATCCACCTCGACGGCGCGCGTTTTACCAACGCCGTGGCTTCGCTGGGCTGCCCCCCGCGCGATATTATCGAAGCCAGTGGTGCCGATGTCCTCTGTTTCGGTGGCACCAAAGGAGGTTTCGGATTAACCGAGGCAGTCCTGTTTTTCAATCGCGAACTGGCCGAAGAGTTCGACTACCGTTGCAAGCAAGCGGGACAGTTGCCTTCAAAGATGCGCCTTCTGAGCGCGCCCTGGGCCACTATGCTAACCGATAATCATTGGCTCCATTACGCCCAACTCACCAATAACGCGGCGCAGAGGCTGGAGAAGATTTTCCTCGCCAATGGTTTGCAAGCGATGTTCCCTGTTCAAGCGAACGCCGTATTCGTCAACCTTCCACTCGAAGTCAGCACCAAATTGCAAGAACAGGGCTGGCATTTCTACTCCTTCTTCGAAACTGCTTCCCGATTCATGTGTTCATGGAACGTTGGTCCCGATGTTCTCGACGCATTCGAGCGCGACTTAAAAGCCGCGCTCTTTGAATCTGTTGTGTAGGGCAGGGGGGAGGTGTATTTCAGGCACTTCGCTCAGTCATCATCGTCGTCATCAGATTTACGATGCGGTGAAGTGGTAACTGGGCGACCTTGCAAGTTGAAAAGCGGGCGCCGCACGATGCCCGGATAAGGAACGTTCGTACCCTTGATGCTGTGCCACAATACGCGGTTAAGCGTATCTTCGTCGTTCACAGTCAGCCGATCCGGCGCGGAAAGGTCCAACGTCAGCGATGCTTTTGCGCCAACCGCCGCTTTTGTGTTGCGCGCCTTCATATCTATGAGCGCCGGACGGCAGGTGTACCCCGTGAAATCGGGTCGCGAAGTGAAGGAGTTGTAAAGCGGCGTCGCGGCAGCATCGTATTGGCTCATCGGAGGCAATCCTAAAATGAGTTCCATCGTGCGTAGCAGCGAACAGGTCGAGTAAAAGGTGCTGTCCACAGTGCGGCGCCTTGTATAAGGTGAAGCGACCAGCGCGACGGTGCGGTGAGCGTCCACATGGTCGGGGCCGTTCTGGGCATCGTCCTCAATCACGAAGATCGCCATGTTCTTCCAAAAACGCGACTTGCTACAAGCCTCGACAATTTTGCCTATCGCCAGGTCGTTGCTGGCAACACAGGCCTTGGGGGTGAAAACTCCCGGCTTTGTGCCCTGTGTGTGGTCTTCGCCCAGTGACATGACCATCAGGCTTGGCATGTCGCCCTTCCCTTCCCATTGTTTGACATCATTGATGAAGACATCGGCTAAGACGAAGTCGCGTTGTTCCTTGACTGCTTTAGCCACCGCCCACTCTTCGCTTCGTCGCTTATCAACGCTGGAATAATAGGTCCGAAATGGCAGTCCCGCCCGTTCGCATAAATCCCAGATACGTCCATTCGGTGTTTCGGACAAAGGATCGCCGGAATCACCATAACGAATTGGCGGTGCCCCCTTGCCGCCATACGAAGAAGGCCATGTGCGTTGCATCGAGTCGGGAACGTAAGCGCCATTGCTCCAATGGTGCCCATCCACACTGACCTCGCCATTCACATAAAGGTTGTCGAGCGTCACGAACTCGCGCGACAGTGCATGATGGTTGGGTGTCACCTGCTCATCGAAGAGCGTAAGCGCCGGGTCGCCATTGCCGATAGGCTTTCCCGAAGCGTCCTTCAAATCGCCCAATACCTGATCATAGGTGCGATTTTCTTTGATGATATACAGAACGTGCTTAATCGGCGAATCGGTTTTGGGTCCCGAAGGAATGGGATTGCGGCCCGCTTTGGGTGCGCCCACAGGCACATCAAGGAGAGCGTCCGAATAAGGGCTGTTGGAGTAAACCTGCCGTGTATAAGTCGAAAGCTGCGCCGCATCAGGGACAGGAACGGTCGAGAGTACACCGCGCAGCAATTCCACGATATAAGGGCTTCCTCCTGGAGCTACAGGACTAATGGGCCGCTTTTTGTCGTTTGGTCCCGTAAAAAGCCCCTTGCCGTTGCCGATGAACAAGCGTTTCCCATCGTTGCTGGCCACAACGAAAGTTGGATACCATGCTGTTGGAATGAATCCCTCGACTCGGCTACGCCCTTCCACGCTCACGTCCACCATCGCGACATCGTTGTTGTCCGAATTGACAACATAAAGCGTCTTCTGGTCTGGCGAAAGCGCCAATGCCGAAGGTGTCGCGCCTGCTGGAGCGCGCGGGGTGAGGCGCATATTCATCTTTTCGCGCACCGTCCGTGTCTCCGTATCAAGGCTATAAACCGAATCGTCGTTGCCGCACGAAACGAATAGGCGTTCGCCATCGCGTGTAACTAGTAGCGCGTTGGGATGGCTGCCAACGCGAACTGTTGCGCGTGTTTCCAGTGTGGTGGTATCCAACACCAACACCTTGGCTCCTCCCCACAAGGCCACATAAAGCGACTTGCCATCTGGCGCCATCGCGACAGCGCTGGGGCGAGACATATCTTCCAACTTGCACTGAGCTTTCTTCCCGCCCGTCATCGCATCAATGGCGAAAACCGAATCGCCCGCGAGATTGGACAGGTAAATTGTCCCGCCATCTGGCGAAATTGTGAGTCCGCCTAAATACGCTTTCTCTTCGGGAGCATCCTCGCGAAATGGGTCGCGCCCCGCATCCTTACCGGGGTCTGCTTTGCGTGGCAAAGCGTTTTGCAATTGCGACATCACTAAGGCGGGAGCTGCTGTGAGTGTTCCCTCTGTCCCCACCTCGAAAACATACACACGTCCGGCATTAGCGCCCGATACATAAAGCCGACGACCATCAGGGGAGAAGGCCATGCCGCCACTGCTTTGTGCGCGCTCGACAGGAAGAGAAACCAGAACTTTTCCGCTGCTGGAATCAGCCAGATGCACTTGATGAGCCGCACCCCCACCATTGACAAACGCGAGCCATTTGCCATCGGGGCTAAGAACTCCGCCCAGTAACAAATCCCCCATCGTCTCATGTCGTGTTCCAACGGGCGAAATCTTCCAGCCATTGTGTAGCTGAATCGAAGTGCTGCCCGGAGCAACGGGGCCAGGTGTAATTCTGGAAGAGGTTTTAGGTGCCGCTTGCACAAGTGATAGGGCAAGCGGTGCTAGGATTGCACCCACAACAGGCACAAGGATAATAGGACGAAATAAATTCATAAATTTGGAATTAGGTGGGGTGGTAAAAATGACGGTATGACAACGCCCGCATTTCTACTGTAGAAATGCGGGCGCTGTTGCATTGGTATTTTGTCGCGGATTCTACCGCGACTTCATTAGCTGGCCCGCATTACTGCGGTGGGCTTGGAACTGTATTCTCGACTGCGCTTTCGCCGCCCCAGCGCGATTGCTCCAACGCTGCTTTGCGCGCCTGTTTCCTTTCTTCGGGCGACATATTCGCCTCCTGCGATTCCATCGAGAGAGGAATGCCCATCTCTCGATTGACCTGCCAGTCGCGCTTTGCCGTCAAGTTCTCGACCTGCTTTCCCTGAAAGCGGTTGTAGCCCATGAACCCGGCTACAACAACAACTGCTACTACAGCCGCAACGATAATAACGACCTTACGATCTACCTGTTGTTGAAACATAAACAAACTGCTTTAATCGCTGAACTTACGGAATGTAGTTGGTATCCAACATCTGCGTCGCTTGCTGTGCTTTGACGTGACCATCGACGTACAGCACGTTGAACATTCCGTTGTGACGAACAAATTCTGGACTCAAATACGACTCGGCGCCGCAAGGTTTGACTACTTTGCTGAGGTTGCTTTCCGTGCAGCCGTTGGGACGTACATGGGGCCAGTCGGTCGTCAAACCGCCATCCCATGAGTTGCCTTCGGTCCAGCCGATTTCAGCGGCGTCGCTGTCGTGAGAGACGACAAGCTCAGTGGGACGTGTGAAAAGTGCCTCGGCTTTGTTCGATAGCTGGTTATTGAGCTGGTAGCTCGCGTAACGGGGGTCCGTATATTTGAGAGCTGTCGAGTTGGTCTCGCTGGGGCACAGCCACACCTGGCTGCTTTTGGTGTAAGGATTGAGAAGGATTGACGGGCAGTTGGTAACTGTCTGGCCCGAAATCAAAAATCGCTGATCGTAATCCTGTATGTACATCTGGATTCCGATGCCAACCTGTTTCAGGTTCGACTGGCAGCTTGCCTTGCGGGCGTTTTCGCGGGCACGGGCGAAGACGGGGAACAAAATGGCGGCCAAAATCGCAATAATAGCGATAACTACCAAAAGTTCTATGAGGGTAAACGCATTTTTATTGCGTGGAGTGCGGGAATTAAGATTTTTCATTTGGTGTTGGTCAATAGACTGAAATTTTCCTGTTAAGTAGAAGTGCTGCGGGACCAAAATTTAGCGCAGGAAGTTAGCATCCGTAAGTTGTTTGGGCTGCTGGGCTTTCACGTGCCCATCGAAGAACAACGCATTGAAGTTTCCGTTGTGACGGCTAAATTCAGGCTCCAAATACGACTCTGTGCCGCAAGGATTAACCACTTTGCCAAGGTTGCTTTCTGTGCAACCGTTGGGGCGAAGTTGGGGCCAGTCGGTCGTCTTGCCGTTGTCCCAGGAGTTGCCTTCGGTCCAACCAAGCTCACCCGTGTTAGAATCGTGAGTCAAAACCATCTCAGAGGGCTTGGTGATGAGCGTCTCGGAGCGAAGCGTCGCGGCGCTAGAGGAGGCTTGGTTGTTGAGCATATAGCTCACATATTGAGCATCAGGGCCAACTTCCAGAACTTTGGGGTCCTGCTCGGAAGGGCATACCCACAACTGACGGCTCTTGGTGTAAGGTTCCAGCAAGGCGCGTGGCGATGTTGTTGGCCCCTGCATGGAGAGCATCATCATGTTGTTGTAATCCTGCAAATACATTTGCATGGAGATTCCAATTTGCTTGAGGTTCGACTGGCAGCTTGCCTTACGCGCATTTTCACGAGCGCGTGAAAAAACGGGGAAGAGGATGGCCGCTAGAATCGCGATGATGGCAATGACTACCAATAATTCAATAAGCGTGAAAGCTTTATTGGTGGTTTTGTAATGTAATTTAGGCATGAATTCTTTGTAATTTGCGGTTCGCTCTTAACTCGCGCATCCTACTATAGAGCGTCTAGATTAAGCCCTTTGTAAGAACTCCTTAAGAGGTGAGCGAGGCTGAAAGAGACTCATAAGTAACCCATTGGATTGCTACGAGAAGATTGGCAAACCGGACGAAATTCGTCGGTCTTCACGAAATTCCGATGGAGAAATCCCGAATGCTTTCCGAAAGGCCCGCGCCAGTTGGGTCGCATCGCCAAATCCACTGAGTCGAGCGATGTCGGCGACAAGGAGGCTCCTATCTTCCAATAACTTTTGCGCATGTTGCAAACGCAAGCGGCGCAAATAAGCGGCGGGGGGCATACCGACCTCGCCCACGAACACATTAAAAAATTTTGCACGTGAAACATGCATCATGCCCGCAAGCTGTTCAATTGAAAGCGGACGATGAAAATTGCCGTCGCAAAAATGCAATACCTCGGCGATAGCTGCCCCTCGTGCTGGTCCCGCCGTAAATGCCTTCGCCGCTCGCCACTGTGCCAGTTGCACCAGAAGCGCGAAAAAGCGCGCGCGTGCCGCAAGGTGCAGGGGCAAACTTTTCTGCTTCAGTTCGCGCCGCATCGCTGCTAAAACGGCTTCGACCTGTGCGTGCGGCTCAGGCGATAGGTGCCCGAAATAATCGGTATGCCCGCGCGCCGCGAACCCTTCGCTTCCCGCAGCGAAAAAGGCAGCGAGGTCAGGCAACAGCTCCAATGCCTCCCACTCTCTGGCACTCCATAATTCGTGATTGAAATAAATGGCGTCCAATATCAAATCCATCGGCCCGCGAAAGGAATGAGTGTTATCGGGCGCCATCAAAAAAATATCACCGCGCGCCAGACTGTGTGCCCGATCATTCACAGTGCGAGTGCCCCGTCCACTCCGCACGATATAAAGCGCCAGAAAGTTCGTGTGCCAGTGGCGTATGTTGGAAGTTCGGTCCAACCGCTCTCGGCGATAATGCAGCGGGAACTCAAGTTGCGCCTCCTCATTTGCCGCGATGGCATTATCCCAGCGGCATTCCCAAATCTTCGTTAAATCTGGCCCCGGATCGCGATGGTCGTAATCAATCTCTTCGGCATAGTTCGATTTCATGGCTGTTGGGAAGCGATGTGAAGTATGGGGAAAACGTGTAGATGAAAGTACGCAAAATCTAGACGCGATGCCGTGACTCTTGCGAGGTATCTGGGTCCATATAAAGCTGCTCAATAGCGATGTAGCCCATTTTCTTTCGTGCATTTTTCCTCTCATATTTCCGTCGCCGATTTCGCTCTATGAAACACAAAGTCTCTTTTCGCTGCCCCATTGCACTACGCCATTTGTGCCTCGCATCTGTTTTTGTTCCATTGACCATAACGTTATTGGCACCGCCCACTCAGGCCGCGCCAGTCGATGTTTTACAGCGCAACTTCGTCACCCCGCCCGATAGCGCCCGCCCCTGGGTCTATTGGTATTTCATGGATGGAAACGTGTCCAAAGCAGGTATCCATGCCGATTTGGAGGCCATGAAAAAGGCCGGGCTTGGCGGTGGAATCTATCTGGAAGTGGGCATCGGAGTGCCTCGTGGCCCTGTTGGTTTCATGAGTCCAGAGTGGCAGGACATCTTCAAATACGCCGTCTCCGAATCACAGCGTTTGGGGCTGCAAATCGCCTTGGGAACTGGGCCGGGCTGGACAGGTAGCGGCGGTCCCTGGGTCAAGCCCGAACTCTCCATGCAGCATATGGTGGCCAGCGAAACCACAGTAACTGGCCCCGTTCGCTACGATGCCGTGCTGCCGCGCCCCAAGCCTCGCACACCATTCTTCGGCGAGGGCACTATGAATGCCGCCATGCGCCGCGATTGGGAGAACTACTATCAGGACGAAGTTGTCCTCGCTTTCCCCACTCCCGATAAAGGTGCCCGTATCGACGATACCGACCATAAAGCGCTCTATTATCGCTCTCCCTACACCTCTGCTCCCGGTGTCCCCCCACGTATTCCGGCCCCTGCCTCCTTCGCCGCTGTGCCATCCGCCGAAGTCATCCCCACCGCTCGGATGGTTAATCTCACTGGCAAATTAGGCCCCGATGGTCGCTTGAATTGGGATGTCCCCGCTGGAAATTGGACGATTATGCGTTTTGGGCGTACACCGACAGGAACTTCCACCCGTCCGGCTCCCGACCCCGGTCTCGGCTTCGAGTCCGACAAATTCAGCGAAGGTGCCACCGCCGACCATCTGAAATCATTTACCGGCGTTCTCTTGAACAAACTGGGGCCGGGGTATCGCAAGGGCGATAGCGGCCTCACCATGATCCACTTGGATAGTTGGGAGATGGGCGCTCAAAACTGGACTCAGGGCTTCAAAGCAGAATTCATCAAGAGGCGTAACTACGACCCCACTCCTTTCCTCCCTGCGATGATTGGTTACGTGGTGGAAACCCCCGAAAAATCCGAGCGCTTCCTGTGGGATTTGCGCCAAACCGCCAACGAGTTGACTCTAGAAAAGTACGTCCAATATCTCAAGCGCTACGCCCATGAACGCGGACTCACATTCTCCGCTCAGATGTACGATATGACCCCGGTTTCCGACTTGGATCTCGGTGGCATCGCCGACCTCCCCAGTTGCGAATTTTGGTCGCGCGGTTTTGGATTCGGCGGCGAGTTCAGCTGTTTCGAAGCTGTCTCTGCTGCCCACACCAATGGCCGCAACGTCATTGGCGCCGAATCGTTCACCGCGAACCCCGGCGAGGATTGGCAGCAGTACCCCGGTCGCATGAAAAATCAGCTCGACTGGGCACTTTGCACCGGCATCAACAAATTCGTTTTCCACCGCTACCAGCACCAACCAAACCCCGGCCAACTGCCGGGAATGTCGATGGGACCATACGGTGTCCATTGGGAAGCCACCCAAACCTTCTGGGATATGGTGCCCGCTTTCCATAAATACATCTCGCGCTCTAGCGAGATGCTGCGCCAGGGCACACCCGTCGCCGATGTCCTCTATCTCACCCCCGAAGGCGCGCCGCAAGTCTTCACCCCGCCCCCCACTGCCACAACGGGCACCTTCCCCGACCGCAAAGGCTATAACTTCGATGGCTGTTCTCCCAAAGCCCTGATGGCTAATGCCAAAGTGCAAAATGGCCGCATCCTGTTCCCCGGCGGTGCCAGCTACAAACTGCTAGTCCTTCCGTCATGGGAAACCATGACCCCCGAACTGCTGCGCAAAATTACCTCACTGGTCGAAGCGGGCGCCACAGTTATCGGGGCACCTCCCCTCAAGTCGCCCAGCCTCACTGGCTATCCCACCAGTGATGCCGAGGTTGTGAAATTGGCCGCGCATCTGTGGGGTAAAGCCCCCTATGCTCCTGCCCGTAAAGTCGGCAAAGGCCGTGTCGCTTACTACGCCTTCAAACCCGCCACTGGCCTACAAAACGCCAAATGGATTTGGCCAACTGGCGTCGATGCAACCAGAGCCGCCCCTGTGGGAAAGCTCTATTTCAGCAAGACAATCGAAGTCGATTCCAAACTCACCATGACTTCAGCTTTGGCAAACCTCACCGCCGATAATGGCTATGAATTGTTCGTCAATGGCAAACGAGCCGGTTCGGGCGATAACTTCAACGTCACCGACGAAATAGACATCACCGATTTACTCAAACCCGGCACTAACCAGATTCGCATTTTGGTATCCAATATCGGCGACGGACCAAACCCGGCAGGTTTGATCGGCGCTTTCAGCGTAACTTACAGCGACGATAAGGAGCAGGTTTTCAACACAGGCTCCGATTGGCGCGTCTCAAAGACCAACGGTGGCCCTACTGAGGGCGTCGCCGAATTGGGCGGTCCCACTATGGGGCCTTGGGGTTCGGTCATTAAATCCGCCTCCATCTACGCTCCCTATGCCGTCACTTCCAAACTGCTGGCCTCATTGGGAACTATTCCCGACTTTTCGGCGGATGCTCCCATGCGCTACATTCACCGCCGCTTGAAAGACGGCGACATCTACTTCGTGGGCAACACGTCCGAATCGCCTATTGCGACCACGGCCTCCTTCCGCTCCACGGGCCGAATGCCGGAGTGGTGGAATCCAGTAACTGGGCAATCACGCCCCTTGAACGACTTCAAAGTGGTTTCGGGCACAACCAGAGTCCCCATTCGTTTGGCGGCCTATGAAAGCGGATTCGTCATTTTCCGTAAGCCACTCGCTGGCAAAACTGCCGTCGCTCCCAATTTTCCCACTTTCCGCACAGTGAAAACGCTGTCTCGGCCCTGGAACGTATCGTTCGACACTAAATGGGGCGCTCCGGCCAACATAGTCTTTCCCAAATTGGAAGATTGGAGCAAAAGGTCTGAACCCGCTATCAAATACTACTCTGGCAAAGCGACCTACACCACGACTTTCGATGCCCCCGCAGGAATAGCAATTAAGGGCAGCAAATACGCCATCTCGCTGGGCACAGTCAAAGATATGGCGTCGGTGAAATTGAATGGCCGTGATCTGGGCGTCGTTTGGTGTGCCCCCTGGCAAGCGAACATCCCGGCAGACCTACTCAAGCCAACTGCCAACAAGTTGGAAGTAACCGTCGCCAACCTGTGGATTAACCGTCTCATTGGCGATGAAAACATCCCAGAATCGCAGCGCCTTACTCAGACAACCTATCGCCCCTACAGAGCTAACTCGCCCCTGCAACCCTCTGGCTTGCTTGGCCCTGTAACCATTGAAAAATGGAGCAGCTAATCCACCACCTCACGATAATCCCCCCCCTCGCTTCGTTGGGACGTAAAAGTCATACGCTCAAACAAAGCGCAATCTTTTCCCCTTGTCCGTGGTCATATGAGTAGGGTGTTTTCTTTGGTTCTGCCCTCATCGGCGAACTCGTTTTACTAATGCGGTTTTCTTTCCTGGCCTCTTCTTTTCTCTCCTCCCTGTTGCTTTTCAATACAATTGGCAGCAGTCAAGCCAAAGACGCGGTCAATGCTCCAACTGTTGAAGCCGCAGCCAAAGCAACATCTCCAGATATTTCCCTGCCTAATGGGGTATTATCGGATTCCACGCGCTGGCAAATGTTGGAAGGCGCAGACGGCAATGGAAAAGCCACCTTGCGCCCCGGTCAAGGCCCTTCCGTTATTGTTAAAGGTGCATTGGCTACCCCTTTGGCGGTTGGCGACCTCCAACGTTCCAACCTGAACGGCACTCTCCGTTTTCGCGTTCCTGCCGAATGTCCCGATTGGACTTCGGTTGCCATGACGTTCTACGGAAGTAATAACGCCCGCACCTACGCGATGGTCATCTTCAAGCGCCCTGATGCTCCCATCGGTCAGGGCGAAATACTCGTCGAAGGCAGCACTCGTAAGGCTTGTACCCTCACTCCCAACACCTGGTACACGATGGCGGTCAAACAAGCCCAGAAAACCCTCTCGGTAAAAATCTGGCCTGATGGAACTCCTGAACCTACTCAATGGGCCTTGCAGGTGTCGGTAAGCAATCCTCAGGTCGAACGGGTTGGAGTCCGAACCTATGGCGGCGAAGTCGAAGTCGCGGGACTAAAGATGTCGGGGCAACGTGGGCAAGCTCCCGTGCTGGATCGCTCTTTGTTCCCAACGCCCATTTTCGACCGTGAACCCGGCTACGTCGAGTTGTACTGGAAGGCGTGCGAACAGGCGTTCGCCCATGTTCTTGAGCAGCCGGGCTTGCCCCAACCTCGTTACATGGATGAGGCACTTTGGGACGATACCATCTGGATTTGGGACACCTGCTTTATGGCGCTCTATTCGCGCTATGCGCCGCGCGCCCTCCCCGGCATCGAAAGCCTGCAAAATTTCTACGAACCAATGCACGACGGAGTCCGGCTCCATCTCGCCGATAGCCCCACCTCTATCATCGTTCAACATCCAGATAACCCTCCGCTTTTCGCCTGGGTCGAATGGCAATCGTACCAGATGAGCGGAGATAAAGCCCGCTTGCGCTGGCTCCTCAAAGACAAAAAGTTTCTTCAAAAGAACTATGATTGGTTCAACACCATTCACCGGGGCCAAACCTTCCCCTGGGCACGCGCGGGTGTCGCTCTAAGCCCACAGCCGCTAGGCTTCCAGTGGAATGGCGTCGCCAGCGGCATGGATAATTCGCCGCGTTTCGCCGGAAAAGATGTCTTGGCCATCGACGCCCTCGCGCAGCAGGGCCTCAATGCCAAATGCATCATGCTTATGGCCGCCGCCATCGGCGACTCCCAAATCCAAAAGCAATTCCAGGCCGAATACTCGCGCATTCGCGACCTCATTAATACCCACTACTGGGACGAGGTCGATGGCTTCTACTACGACCTGATGCCCGATGGAAAGACCTTTTCTCGTGTGCGTACCCCCGCCTCGTTTTGGCCGATATTGGCTGGCATGGCGACTCCCCAACAAATAGAGCGTATGGCCGCGCATGTGCGCGACCCCAAAGACCTGGGAGGTATTGTGCCCTGGGTGACGGTCAGCCGCAGCGATCCTGCTTTCAACGCCGCTAACGGTAACTACTGGAACGGCGCCATGTGGTTGCCCACTGCCTATATGGGTATCCGTGCGCTCACCGAGAATGGGCATGGCGAGTTGGCCGACCAAACTGCCGAAGCCGTGCTGCGCCATATGTATCTCACCTACCGAGATTACTCCCCCCACACCATTTGGGAATGCTACAACCCTTCTAAGCCCGAACCCGCCTATCATGGCAGCAATCTCGTCACTCCTAACTTCTGTGGTTGGTCGGCTCTCGGTCCCATTTCGCTCTTCATCGAGAACGTTATCGGCTTTCAATCAATTGATGCACAGAAGAATGTAGTGCAGTGGCGCCTCCATCAAACAGGGCGTCATGGCATCCGTGATCTGCGCTTCGGCAAAATTATAACCGACATCATTGCCGATGGGCAAAATCACATCAATGTTGTCTCTACGGGAGCTTTCACTTTGGTTGTGAACGGGAAAAACTTCCGTGTGAAACAGGGCAAGAACGTGTTCTCCCTGACATGAGTTCGAGGTTTAGGAGCATAAATTAAGGGCAAACCCGACTGGGCAAAGCGGGTTTAGTTTGTATTAGGGATTAGATGTATCAGAATGTAAATTGGCAAGAATAACGCAAAAAGCACTACTTGTTCGCCAGATTTAGACCGAGGCTCTTGCATCATTCACCACTGACCATCCTGCTATGAAAGCTCCAATTCCTGCCAATGAGACAGCCCGTATCGAGACTCTACACAAATCGGGAATATTGGATAGCTTGCCCGAACAAGCCTACGACGACATAACCCTTTTGGCCTCACACATCTGCGAAACGCCCATGTCCGTAATGAGCATTATTGATGAGGAGCGCCAGTGGTTCAAGTCGAAAGTAGGATTGGATGACACCGAGACACCGCGCGAATTATCTTTCTGCGCCCATGCCATCCTTGAGCCAGAAAGCCTCCTTATCGTGCCAGATGCACGCCTCGACCCACGCTTTGTCGATAACCCTATGGTTGTCGATGGCCCCCAGGTACGCTTCTATGCTGGCGCCCCTCTCGTTACAGCCGAGGGCCATGCCCTTGGTTCGTTGTGTGTTATCGACCAAACGCCGCGTCAGTTAACCGAGGTTCAACTGAACGCTCTGCAAGCTCTGGCGCGTCAGGTGATGGCCCAGTTCACCCTCCATCAACAGGCTCAGGCATTGAAGTCCCTCAACGAACAACTGGAATCTCTTTCTGTCCGCGATGAATTGACCGGAGTCAATAACCGTCGCGCTTTCAACATCGCGTTAAGGCGCGAACTGGCTCGCGCCGAGCGCTACAACTCGCCCCTATCCCTGGTGTTGCTCGATGTCGATAGTTTCAAAAGCTATAACGATAGTTTCGGCCATCAAGCTGGCGATGAAGTGTTACGTCAGGTCGGGAAAATTTTACCCGGCCACATCAATGATATGGCTGTCGCGGCGCGTTATGGCGGCGAAGAGTTCGCGCTCATTCTGCCCGATACCTCCGCCAAAGCCGCCCTTGCAATCGCCGAGAAAGTACGCAGCGTTTTGGAATTGAGTGTTTGGCCCCGACGCGCCATAACGGCCAGTTTCGGCGTCGCAACCACAACCGATGCTCTATGCAGCGAAGAAGAACTCATCGCTGCTGCCGATGCCGCTCTCTACTCTTCTAAGTCCGCCGGACGTAACCGCGTTACGCACTGCCTTATCATGGGCTACAAGTAAATTCCTTTTTAGGCCCGGTCAATCAAATCGGGTAGGGGAGGATCGAGCGCGAGTAGTCCCTGCATATCGCTGTAGACATTGAGCAATGGAGTTGAATAGGTGGCGCGTTGTGCCACTGCTTCAGGCTTGGTGCTTATAAAATCCCCCTTGTCTCCAGCAACGAGCGCTAAGCCCTCTTGCACTAGCTCGTCCATGAGTCGGCGCACATCTTCGTCCGCGATTTGAGGACTCACATCGTAACTGGCGACCATCGCTTTCGCGATGTCCTCGGACGAAGCCTTTCTCTCGACGTACCCCCAAACAAAACTTCCTGTGCCATCCAAACTGTAATAAATACCGTTAGCTAGATTAATCAGAACAACTTCACCATCAAGAGTCTCTGCAGCAACTTCTGCGCTATTGGGCATCAAACGGGTACTTTTATCGAGCATAAATTCGTTTCTTCATTCCGAGTATGAAACAAATTTTGACTAAAGTATAGAAATGCAACTAGCCTTCCTCTCCTCCAACCCGTTGATATAGCTCAGAATAGGCCGTTGCACATCTCTCCAAACTGAACGTATCTTTGGCGCGGGTATAACCGAACTGCCCCATTGCCTGCGCGCGTTCAGGATGTTCCAACAAAAATTCTATCGCCCGCGCGAACGCGCCCACATTCTCGTTTTCCACCAACAGTCCACTTTTTCCATCAGCCACCGATTCCTGTAGCCCACCTCGGCGAGTCGCCACCACCGGGCGCCCCATTTGGGCGGCTTCAAGTGCAACTAATGCGAATGGCTCACGATTGCGCGAGGGAATAACAACGATGGTCGCGCTGTTAATCAGCGCTGCGACCTCTTCCCTTTGCACCCATCCTGTAAAGGTCACTCGTTCTCCGATGCCCAGACTCGCCGCTAATTCTTCCAACATAGGGCGCGATGGCCCATCACCCACGATGGACAGCCGCACATCGGCGAAGCGTGCGTCCAGTGCCGCAAAGGCGTGTAAAGCCACATCGAACCCCTTTTCGGGAACCAGTCGCCCCATACAAAGCAAATGGGCTGGTTCGAACGGCAGAGGTGCAGGCGTCAAAACGGGCATCTTCAGCCCATTCAAAATGACCGACGAATAAGGTGCCTGTTCAGGAACCATTTTCAACACATCATCGAGTGTCGACTGCGAAACCGCCGAAATCCAATTGGCATCGCGCAAGCACTGTCCAAACATTGTGCGTGGTCCTGAGTCCGCGTCCGCGAAATCGCTATGCAAGGTGAAAAGCGTTGGGACAGGATGGGACTTCTGGGTGCGCAGATGGAAATATCCCGCCGCATCCGAGAAATTGAAATGAACCAGGTCTGGCGCAAACGAGGCCTTGAGCGCTGCTATCCGCCGTTGAATCGCAAATATCGCTTTGATGTCATTGGCCATCAGGGCTTCTCTGAACCGAAAACGGTGAATGGGAATCCCATCTTGCTCGGTGACATCAGGTAGTGAGTGGATTCCATGAGAGGCAACAACCGCGAACTCATGTCCCTGCGCCCGTAGCGCGGGCAGTGTTTGCATTGCTAACACCTCCATTCCCCCCACATCGGGCCAGCAAAGGGTAGTCCAGTACAAAACCTTCATGATTGGATTTCTAACCCCTCTTCCGATGCCCGACGATTGCGCTCGCGGTCGAGGTGTTTTTTGAACATCTTCAATTTATGATGAAGAATGTCGCTCGCATTCCGTGTCATGTTAGTCTCATGACGACGATAAAGCAGAGTAACCCGCTGCCGTGCGCTCATCACAACTCCTGCCGCCTCGGCCCGTAGCAACCAGTCGATGTCCTCGCTGTTCGCGAGTTCTTCATCAAAAAATCCGGCCTTCTCCACTGCGGCGCGCGTTTGCGCGTTGGCATGAACAACCGATAAATCGATGGGTTCTCCCGACATACACCAGTCCTCACCCGACTCATCGCGTCGCACATGCTGCGTTAATCCACGCACCATCACCAACTCGCCGAACTGCTGACGCAGCAAGTTCAACTCCTCTACAAAGAAGACCAATGTACCATCAGGATATTCATCATCCGCATCCATAAAGCAAATGATTTCACCGCGCGACTGCCGGATGCCAGCATTGCGCGCACTCGCTACCCCGTGATTCTCTTGCTCGATGAGTTGAATTTCACTGTGCTTCGTCGCCAATTGCCGCGCGATGACATCGCTACCATCCGTCGAGCCATCGTTCACAATTAGTATTTCGAACGGTTCGCCCAGTGAAGCAAACTCTTGGCGATAAATGCTCTCGATGGCGAAGCCAATGTAGGACGCAGCGTTGTAAAGCGGTATGATGATGCTCAGATAAGGGATAGAGGGATTCATATTCTTGCTTGCCTGTTCAACTCCATCACCAGTTCCGTCAACACCTTCGGAATTTGGCTTAAGTCCGTCCCCGACTCCAACACATAGGCGGGGAGCATTTTCGCTAAACCGCTCAAGCGACTCATTGTTTCAATTTCGGCCCCCGGCAATTGGAATATCGTGCTAGGTGCCAGCGCGAGTAATGCCTTACCCGAAGTCGTCGGGCGCACATGGCTATCGGGTTGCCCCGTGACATGCGGCACAACCAGAGCGCGCAATGGAAAATCGCGGATGATTTTGTGCGGGAAATGCGAATACAGGAAATAAAGCGCCTTCTGGTTGTCGAGCAGACCGTCGCGCTGTGCCGTACTCATAAAGGCGTGTTTGCCAACATCCGTCGAATTAACTTTGCCCGAATTGTACAGGCTGTAAAAATGAGGCGTCGGATTTATGCCCACCAGACTATAATCGTCGGAACCATAAGATAACTCCGAATTGAGGCAGCAAAGCGCTGCCGTCGATTTGCCCATACCGCCTTTGCCAATCAATAAAACGCCGCCCTCAGGTGTGCCGACCGCCCCGCCATGCACCAAATTCACTCCTTGGTGTGCCATCCACCAGTGCAAAATCCGCAGTAGCGGCGAACCACTTTGGTACAGAGGCAATGCTAACGCTGCTGGAATCCGAAAGTAGCCCCGATTTGCCGACACATCTAAAACGCTCAAGAGACTGAGGGTTGGCTCCATATGCAGTTGAACCCGTATGTCGCTCGAACCATGAATGCCCCCATCTGGCCGATAACCTGCCTGTTCCCAGAAGAGCGGCGGTAACTCGGTGGCAGTCGATTCGCCATCCCAAATTCCAATAGTCACATCGGGAGTCGCGGTTGGCTCACTCCGCAAATGTTCGAGAGCCGGAGTGATGCCTTTAACCAGAAATTGCCCCGCAAATTGTAAGCGGACGCTATGCCCGCCAATGCGATAAAAACGCTCGATAACCTCCTCTGATTCTTGTGTCGCTTGTTCAAAAATACTCTCTAATCTCTCCAAAAAGTTGAGGGCCTG
Organism: bacterium; assembly: GCA_004172935.1. Classification (GTDB taxonomy): domain Bacteria; phylum Armatimonadota; class Abditibacteriia; order Abditibacteriales; family Abditibacteriaceae; genus Abditibacterium. Next base: position 192,454 of record SDZD01000004.1, read on the forward strand.
ATTCGATTCCGAGGAGGCTACTAAAAACATGACGGACTAGACTAACACACCTGTACAGACTCATGACTTCTTGTACTCCCCCAGGTAAATCCCATCCTGTAGCAAGCCTCTCTTGCGCTAAATCGCATCAGGAATCCCGCTAGATTCATCTCATGGAGTTTCGAGAGCTAGGCAACACTGGCCTCCGTGTTTCGGCTTTGGGTTTAGGAACGTCCCACTTCGGCGAAAGCCCCCGTTACCGGCGCGAAATATTCGGTTTTGGGCGCCAGCTTTTTGGGCGCGCCGATAGTACCACTGATTTCAAATCCTGTAAGCGCTGCCTCGACACGGCTTTAGGGGTGGGCATCAACTTCATCGACACTTCGCCGTACTACGGCCTCACCCAGTCCGAGACCATGCTCGGACGAACCCTAATCGGTGTACCCAGAGAAAGATATTTGCTTGCCACCAAAATCGGGCGTTACGGCAACAACCCCTCCGACTTCGACTTCTCTGCCAACCGTGTTACTCGCAGTGTGAACGAAAGCCTGAGTCGCTTGGGAATAGAATACGTGGACATCATCCAATGCCACGACGTCGAGTTCGGCGATCTGAACCAAATCGTCGAAGAAACAATTCCTGCGTTGCGAGAAGTAGTCAAAACCGGGAAAGCGCGCTTCATCGGTGTCACGGGGCTACCACTCAAGGTCTTCCTGAACGTCCTTTCGCGCACTCAAGTCGATACCATCCTCTCCTATTGCCACTATTCCCTCAACGACACATCACTCGAAACCCTATTGACCCCACTGGCTGAAAAGAATATCGGCATCATCTCCGCCTCCCCATTTTCAATGGGTTTGCTCACCCAAAACGGCCTCCCCGGGTGGCATCCAGCCCCCGATGCGATTAAAACCGCGTGCCGCCGCGCCGTCGAACACTGCCATTCCAAAGCAATTTCCATCGAGAAACTGGCTATTCAATTCGCCACAAGCAACCCGCGCATTGCCACTACCCTCATGGGGACCAACAGCGCCGCCCACATCGAAAACAATGCCCGCTGGCTCGAAGAGCCACTCGATGAAGAATTATTGCGCGAAGTCGAAGAGATTCTCGCACCCATCAAAAACCAAACATGGCCAAGCGGCAGAATCGAAAACAACCACTGAACACAAAGAAATTCCAGTGGAATCTCCGTAGGAGCTTATGACAATAAGCCCAACCCAGCCCCTCACCAAACCGATTTATTGCCAAACGTCTGTATTCCCAGCTCACTATGCTCTGTGTTTTGGAGTAGAGCGTACTTCGTTGTATTTGTGGAACCGTCATTCAGTTGGTTCGGGATTTGGGTTAACCACTCCTGGTAAAACTGCTCCAATGTGCGGTGGGTGTGTTTTTGGAACGTCTCATCAAAGGGGCGACCAAATCCGAGTTCTATCAGGAACACTTCGAGGTCGTCAGGTGGGAATAGCGACAACAAATAATTGACCATGAAGCCCGCCTGTGGATAGGGGTCTGGACTGGCAATATGTTGGCGGCTCTTAGCCACATATTCCTCTGTGTTTTTTACAAACACCTGCTTGCTCGACATCTCTTTCAATGGCAAGAAAGCCTTCACATCAACGACCTGCTGCATTCGTTGACGCAGTGAGGTGGCATTGACATTTGAGGCCCGACTCTGGATAACAGTCGCCAAGCCTTCCCTTAACCATATTGGCATCGGCGCATTACCGGAGATAGCGTTCACCAGCGCATGATTGTATTCATGCACGATTGTAGTTCGGAAATAATCCGAATTAATCTTGTTCACATTCGGGCTGGCCCCTGGGACATTGCGGCAGAAGAACATGATGCTCGCATCCCCAGCCGCCCATACCCAACTTCCCGGCGCGGTCCCGTGGGAGCGCAGTTTGTAAAACGTCTTGAAGTCTTCATAGCGCTCGAAGATAAATACCTGAGTGGTTGGGGGTTCTCTTTTGGTTATGGTGCTGTTGATCTCATAAGCCTGAGGCAACGTGTCGATAATGGCGGAACTCCACGCACTCTCTTTGCTCGAAAATACCCGGAAACGGGTTTTGCCACCAAGGCGAATTTCCGAGACGCGCGAGGGCAATATGGCTTTCATCGCGCGAAATTTTTTCGTGTAAGACGAGGCCGCCGCCCAGTCCTCAAAAGGTTTGAAGTCCCCAATGCGCGACAAATCCTTGTCCGCTTGGTCAAAAAGACCTACTTGCCAGGCTGCGACTCCTCGTAGGTAGAGCAATTTTGTGTCGGGAGTCTGAGCGCTATCGAGCTGAGGGGATAATTTGTCGACGAGTTTGCTGTACAAGCCGTGCTTGAACAGGCTCTCCGCAATGTAGTTGACAACCGCCTTCTTGCGCGATTCGGGGGTAGAGGGGATTCGAGGAGGCGTTGTGCATATTGCTACATCTCGTTCTTGAATTTCTGGTGCAGATGCTATAGCCAATGATCCACTGCACATACTGCAAAGTGCAAGAAGAAGCTGGGTTTTCAATATCACCCATCACAACTTACAAGACTCCAGTCAGGGAATAAAGAGGTGTCTGTCAACATTCTTATTCTACCTTTGCACTGCGTTAATAAGAATGAAATAAGTTGAATGCCACTATCTACTATTGAAAGCAAATGTTTAGTTTTCTCGTGAATAATGGGGGATTCTTATTGCTTTGTTCGCGAGTCACTTCAAGGCAGCGCCCACACAATATCATCGGTGAGGGGGGAACCCAAAAACTTCCCTTTGTAGCGAGCATTTTTACCGCCATCATTTTTCCGGTTCACACCAATGCTGTACAGCACGAAGCTCTTTCCATTCGAGCGGTAAAGGAAATTCTTCTGGCTATAAATATCGAGCGCCAATGGCTTGCCCCATAACTTCTCCGCTTGCGCGAGTTGCGCCGGATAGCTCCCTTTGGCAGTGCGAAAACAAGTCAATGCCAGAGCTACTTCGCGCTGGTTCGCCTGTACGAAGGCCGTATCGCGATAATCGCTTGCCCTACTAAATACTGGAAACAGGATTTTGGTAAGCACTGCATATGATGGGGTATTGTTGAGGGCCGTGACTTGAGCGAGGCCAAACCCCACAGGGCTAGGAACTTGTTGCGATTGGGGTGAATTGAGTATCAATTTCCACATGCGCAGCGTTTGAACTTCGTCCAATTTGATGAACGGATGCGCGATACTAAGCAGCGGCGATTTAGTCCAAACAGGCATATAATCCATGCCTTCGTCATCTTTTGCTTCAACTGCAGCCTTTTTCCCCAGACTCTCGAAAGCAAACAAACCATAGGCACGCTCACCTAACAGGCTTTGATGGAAAGCCTTCGCCCAGTCATCATGGGGTAGGGAGGCTTCCAGCGCCCGCGCCTCCGGTACTGTCAGAGAAATACTTTCCAAAGTTCTTCCCAGTGCCCGATGGGCGATGCTATTGAGCGATTGAGACACCAGAAACCCGATGAACACAGGTTCACTGGAGATATGGTGGCTCATGCCAAACAAAGCACGCACATCGCTGAGGGCGCCAGCTTTATCACCATTGCTGGCCCTGATTCTGGCATCCACAGCTAAAAATTGGGCCAGTTCGCGCAGGTCGCTATAGTAAGGGAAAGTCATGCGAATTGGATCCCCTTTCCAATTCACTGCGAAAAGACATTGAGGCATCGCGGCTGCCCGGCGCGTAAGTTCGAGTGCCTTCTGATTGGCACTCAGCGCGTTCTTTAGCACTGCTTCTTCTTGTGGCGATAAGCTCCCCTCACGCACATGGAGTGCGCCCTTTTCTGTTGGCGTAAGTTGCAGCGCTTTCTTGGCCTGTTGATACACCAGTGCCGCATTTTGCGCGTCGGGCACAGCGGGCGGCTCAAGCTCCGAAAAGCGTAGCGGATCGCCATTTTGGCGAATCGCTGCCAATTCATTATTCAGCTGCATTGAGGCATAGATATTCAGCGAAAGGTGCCCCACAAAAGCGAGGGCGAGAAAACAAAGCAGCCCTGTGCGTGCCTTACGCCACAAACGCCGTCGCTTCTCGCGTTTGGCTTGACGATGCTCGATATGAAGCTCTTCAGAGCTACGCCCTGAGGGGCCAACTTGAGTTGTATTAATTCTGGAAAACATGAAAGTCCTTGAGGGATAGAAGGCTCAGCCGACCCCGGATGATTGCATCAATAGAGCTAACTGATGCGACCGCTGATGCAATAGATGATTGATTTCGGAAAACGATAAAGACGCGAAAAGGGGCGGCGCCGAGTTCCCCGCAATCAGTTGCGAGTTCTGTGTGTTGACCACCGATAAAGTCAGGCATTGCAGCGCCAATACCCCAAATACGGCCAACGTCAACTGCCACTGCAAGCGCCTGTGGCGGCGCTGTCGCTCGGCCACTCGCGCGTTGCAGTTCTCCAGAGTTCGGTTTCGCAATGTCGTCGGTAAATCTGGAGCCGACTGGCGCAACCGCTTCTCAATTTTTGAATCTTCGCCTTCACAGTCGCGCATAGCAACCGAAAAATTTTCGCGATTAATCACCATTTTCCTCCTGACACCATTTGCGTAGCCGCTCGATGCCGTAGCGATAGCGACTCATGACCGTGTTCGGAGAAGCCCTAACCACTTGAGCGATGTCGGCGAATGTCATCTCTTCCCAAACCTTGAGCGCAATAACCTCGCGCTGTTCCAGTGGTAGCCGCGCCAGCAATGCGTACCAATCCTGACCCGCATTGGCGCTTTCGCCGCTCATATTTTGCGGAGCGGCAATCTCAAGCACCGTTACATCTTCAAAACTCGGTTCTCGCTTGCGCCGCCGTAGCAACGTGAACGCCTGATGCCTTGCCGACACAAACAAGTAGGATTTGAGATTGCGAATACGCGAAACACGGCAAGTAGCCAAAGCAACGAACACTTCCTGAAGCGCATCCTCTGCATCGACTGACGAATCGAGTAGCGCATTGAGAAGGCGATATAGAGAGGCCGCATAACGATCATAAATTTGCCCCAGAGCGTCCGGCTCATTCCCCGCAAGGCGAAGCACCAACTGTTCATCGCTCCAAACTGGCAACGGAGAAGGGAGAAGTCGCTGTGCTTCCTCCGTTACAATGCCCGCCAGCAAATTTCGCCAACTCAATGGGGGAGAAGCGGCAATCACGGAGTTCTTCGCGAAAGAGTTCATTGGTTTAATAGACGTGTTTCGTGAACCATTTCGTCTAATTTCCCAACACAAATTTTTCTCGTCAAATTGAAACGGGCACCTAAACTCCCCACATCCCAGATATTTTTGCTTGTCTCTGCATAGATCGTGCGTGAAAGCCCATCCAGCCCAATGAAATTGCATCGACTGTTCCTCTCTCTTCTCATGTTTGCGGGAGGTGTTGTCTGTAACTGTCTCCCGTTGGGCGCTCAAACCCAGACTCCAGCGCAAGGCACCCCTAATCCGCCGATTGCGATTCACTTCTCGCTCCAACAACCCGGCTTCGTGACTCTGGTCATCGAAGATGCCAGTGGCAAACGGGTGCGCAATTTAATCTCCGAAACTCCCTTCCCCGCAGGTGAAAACACAACTTACTGGGATGGCCTGGATGATTTGGGCCGCGATACCGACTCTGCCAACCACGCGATTTATCACGTGCCGGGCCAATTCGTCGCCCCCGGCACTTATTCGGTGCGTGGCTTAGTACGCCCCAAAATCGGCCTCTCCTACCAGATGACACCATATTTTGGTGCAGCTCATTTGCCTTGGGCCACCAAAGACCGCAGTAGCGAATGGCTCACCAACCACACCCCGCCCTCCGCTGTGCAGTGGATTCCCGCCGCTGCCACTCCCAAACGCGAAGGCCAACCCACCAGCGCAGGGCCACAAATTTTAGTTGGCTCCGCAGTCGCCGAAGGCGGTTCGGGCCTGGCATGGCTCGACCCCAGCGGCCATAAGGTTTACGGCCAAATGTGGCTCGGTGGTGTCTGGACGGGGGCGCCGTTCATCGCGCGCGATATGGGCATAAAGCCAGTGCCGGGTATTTATGCCTACACCGCCAGTGCATGGGAGGGCGCGCTACGCCTCAATGAGTTGAAGTCGCAGTTGGGAGCCGCTCCCGGTGACACGCGCGTCGGAAGTGGCGACGATGCCCCCGTATTAGCTCCCAACTGGAAGTTCCCCGGTGCCGAAGGCGCGGCCTGGAATAACCCCGGCACTGGTGTCGCAGTCTCTGGTTTGGCGGCATACAACGGCCTCATCGCTGTGTCGCTCCCGCAGTTGAACCAACTTCTGTTCGTCGATGGCCGCACGCGCCGTGCTTTGGGCACCATGCCACAACGCGCCCCGCGTGGGCTTGCCTTCGACCGACAGGGGCGCTTGCTCGTGCTTTCTGCCAAAACGTTGCTGCGCTACACGCTCCCTTCGAACATCCCCGACTTCCTCTCGCGTCCACTTGCCCCCGAAGGCGAATCGTTGTCCCGCGAAAAGTGGCGTGTCACCGCTTCGACGCAAAATGATAACGCCTTCAAAGCCATTGATAGGGCGGGCGGCACACGCTGGGAATCAGGCGAGGGCCAGCACCCCGGCGCAACATTTACCCTCGATTTGGGTGAGCCGCAATTTTTTACTCGCATCGCGCTCGAATCATATTGGCCGCCCGACTGGGGGCGAGGCTATGAAATCGCCGTATCCGATGATGGCAAAACCTTTGGTGACCCCATCGCCAAAGGCGAAGGAAAGCCCGATCTTCTTTCCATCGAAGTGCCGCGTACCAAAGCGCGTTATCTCCGCATCACACAAACCGGACAGGCGAACAACCAGTGGGCGATTAACGAAATCACCCTGTTCGACCGCGCTCCTGACACCACCGTCGCCAAGCCCAAACCGATGCCCGCGCCTCAAACGCTGGCAACCAACCTCGATGACCCCCAGCAAATCGTCGTGGCGCCTTCAGGCAACCTCTTTATCTCAACACGCGGCCAAAGCCACAACATCAAAGTTCTGGACTCAAGCGGCAAACTCGCGCGCGCTATCGGAACCCCCGGCGCCCCCAAACAGGGGCCATATGATGCGGCCCACATGAACAACCCGGCGGGCATCACTCTCGATGATAGGGGACGTTTGTGGGTTGCTGAGGAAGATTTTCAGCCCAAGCGAGTGAGCATCTGGAACGCCGCGACCGGAAAACTAATTCAGGCTTTTTACGGCCCGCAACGCTACGGTGGTGGCGGCGAAATTGACCCGCGCGATTCCACCACCTACTATTACGACGGCATGACCTTCAAACTGGACTATGCCAAAGCCACTAGCGTACCGACAACTATCTACTTCCGACCAGAAAAAGACGATCCCTTCGCTGGCCCCGATACCCACGGTCGCGCGCCTCAGACCCCGCTCTATTTTCACGGCGCGCTCTACATGACCAACGCCCACAACCTCAACCCGACTGGCGGCACCAGCATCGCCGGATTGTGGCGAATGGAAGGCGGCATCGCCCGCCCCGTTGCGGCTATGGGCGCGGCCCGCGATTTCGCAACCTTCCAACCGCTTCTGCGCGGCAACGAAAATTTCTCCGCCCGCTGGAGCGGACAAGTTCAAGTGCCCACCACTGGCGATTGGACGTTCATCGTCGCTTCGGACGACGATTCCCGCCTGACCATAAACGGGCAAAAACTAATCGACCAACGCATCGGCGAATCGCGCGGCGTTATTCATCTTGAAGCCGGACGCCGCTATGATTTGTCGCTCGAATATCAGCAAGGAGTCGGCGGCGCCAGCGTCCACTTGTCGTGGGAAAACGCCGCCCAGCAACGCCAAATCGTGCCCGCTACTGCTCTCTTCGCCTCCAAAGACGCCAAAACTGCGGGCGGCCTTACCGCGCGCTATTACGATGGGCACAACTTCGAAACTCTAAAAGCCACTCATACCGACCCCACGATTGATTTCAACTGGAACGATACCCCACCTGATGCGCTACGCCCTGCCAATACCTCGTTTCTGGCGCGCCTCCCACCGAAGTTCAACCCACGCGACCGTTTGATGTTCGCATGGAGCGACGCCAACGGCGACGCCCAAATGCAACCCACCGAAGTCACCTTTAAAAAAGTTGAAGGCGATTTGGGCGGTGTCACTGTGATGGACGACGGCTCCTTTGTCTTTTCGCGCTTTAACGAGCAATCCGTACAATTCGCCCCCGTTGGCTTCACAACTAAAGGCGCCCCTCGCTACGATTTGAATGCAGCCAAAGTGTTGGTTGCCAAAGCCAACGGCCCCGTTTCCAGTGGCGGAGATCAGGTTCTTGTTGGTGAAAACGGTTGGACTCTGCACACCAACGCGCCCCAACCATATTCACCTTATGGCATTGGCGGCGCCAAAAACGGCGAACCGATGTGGTCGTACCCCTCAATGTGGCCCGGTTTGCACGCCTCGCATATCGCGCCCACTCCCGAATTTCCCGGCGAACTCATTGGTACTACGCGCTTGCTCGGCAACACCGTCAAACTCAAAGGCGACGCAGGCGAACTAATCTTCCTCAACGGCAATAAAGGCAACATCTACACCTTCACCACTGACGGACTGTTCGTGGCGACTTTATTCAAAGATTCCCGCGAAGCAAGTTGGACTTTCCCCGAAGCTAAGCCCGGCATGGACGTAAGCGCTGCCAGCGAACAGGAAGAGTCGTTCTGGCCCTTCGTAACTCAAACACAGGATGGGCAAGTTATGCTATCGGTGAATGGTTCCCTTCTGCGCGCCAATGGCTTCGATGCCATCAAACGTCTGCCTCCGCAAACCCTGCAAGTCACGGCGGACACACTAAAACAAGCGCAAACCTACTTCGTGCAACGCGAAGCCGCCCGACAAGCCGCCAAAGACCCCGGCCCCATGACTGTCGCCATTCGCCCCGACGCACCAGTAGTCGATGGCAAATTAGGCGAATGGGCGAATGCGCAATTCGTCACCATCGACACGCGCCAACAACAAGAAGGCGACTGGGGCCGCCGCGAAATGAAGAGCGAAGCTGCCCTTGCCGTCTCTGGCGAGCGCCTTTATGCCGCCTTCCGAGCCGATGATGCCAACCTGTTGCGCTCCCAACCGCAGTCGCTAACCAACCTGTTCAAAGGTGGCGGCGCGCTCGACTTAATGCTCGGCAACGTGGAAGGTGGACAGCGCCTATTGGTGACTCGCACCGGAGAAGGCGACAAAGCCAAAACAACGGCCATGCTCTACCGCGTCAAAGACCCGCAAGCAGGCACAGAGCCGACGCTATTCATTTCCAGCATCGGAAACACACGCACTGTTCGTATCGACCGCGTCCAGGACGTATCCGATCAGATAACGCTCGCTCAAGATGGACTCAACTACGAACTAAGTGTGCCGCTGGCCCTGCTACGTCTCGCCCCCCAGTCGGGCCAAAGCATCACTGGCGACATTGGCCTTTTGCGTGGCAACGGTTTCCAAAACCTACAGCGCGTCTACTGGCACAATAAAGCCTCTGGTTTGGTCTCTGACCTCGCCTCAGAAGCCGAACTGCTCCCCAACCTATGGGGCCAACTCCAATTTAAAACAGTTCCCTAAACCCAACTGATAGCCACTTCCCCCTTCGAACCCACACCCAAAACACTCAAACCTCTTTGTGTCTCCGTGCCTCTGTGGTGAATCTCTCTCCCTTTCTCATACCCTCTGCGGTTAAAAAGCCCCTATTTTCGAGGTTATTAATTCATTTCCTCTCAAGTTGCTCTCATTGGGCACACTGTAAGCATGAATAGCGAAATCTCGGATGTAATTCAAATCGGCGCTAAAGTGCGTCGCCGTTTCATTAAGAAGACCGAAGTCGACGCGCAGGGCATCGGTACAGTGGTGGCATTAGGTAAAAAGTACCGTGGCGCGCGCACATTCCCTGCCGCCAAAGTGCAGTTCAAAAGCACATCGCGTGTTCTATGGTACTTCCTCGACCAATTGAAATTAGTGCCCGACGAGACATCAACCCAGGGCGATAAAAAAGCCGACTAACCAAATGCCGGACATAAAAATGTCCGGTCACTTTTCACTGCCTTATCACCTCGAAAATCCCCTCATCACGGCTGAGGAGTCTCGGCGGGTGCCAACGATTCCGCCCCCGCCTGTTTCAGCACGTCCACGACTGCGGTGCGCTTCTGCTTGATCGCCAGGCTCAATGCCGTGCGTCCTTTCCCATCGACTGCCGCCACATCGGCGCCCCGTTCGAGAAGAAGTCGCACACAGGGTAAGTGCCCACTGTAGGCTGCTTGCATCAGCGCTGTTACTCCTTCTGCTGTGCGGGCATTGACATTGGCCCCGGCGCTGGTTAGCGCCGAAATGATCGGGGCATTGCCCTTGAACGCGGCTTGCATCAAAGCCGTCGAACCCGACTTCGACTGCGCATTAACCCCTGCCCAGTTGTCGAGCAACAAGGTGACGAGTTCTGGACTTTTAGAAAAGGCTGCTCCCATCAACGGTGTGCGACTCTCTTCATCAACAGAATTTACGCTTTGCCCGCAACTGAGCAGAAATCGAGTTGCCGCTAAGCGCCCACCAAAGGCCGCAACCAAAAGCGCGTTGGCCCCGCCCTGAGTGCGAAGGTCAAGGCTCGCCCCTTTATCTACCAGCAGTCGCATAACGGCGACATTATTCGCGCTCGCTGCTTGCATCAGCGGAGTGAACCCCTTGCTCGTCTGGGTATTGATGTCGGAACCGGCCTCAAGCAGAAGGGCCACATTAGCTCGATTGCTGCTGCCCGCTGCTACCATCAAGGCCGTGAACCCATCTTCGTCAGTGGCGTTGATGTTAGCTTTTTTACCGAGCAGAAAACGCAGATTCTCGGTGTTGCGTCCATAGGCCGCTTCCATCAATGCGGTGTGACCTTTGGTACTTTTCGCTTCAAGGTTAGCTTTGTTATCCAGCAACGTTTGCAAAACGGGTGGGCTGGCGGCATAGGCCGCAATCATCAGCGGAGTAAAGCCCGACCTATCTTGAACGTCTGGTTTTGCGCCTTTATCCAGCAGCAGTTGCACTGCCTCGGCGCGATTGGAATGCGTCGCTTCCATCAGTGCCGTCACGCCGGAGTTATCCGCCGCCTCGACTTTTGCCCCCTTCTCTAACATTGGTTGCATCAGGGGAATGCTGCCTTTGTGGGCCGCTTCCATCAGTGCTGTGCTACCATCTTTGGCCGCTGCGTTCACATTGGCGCCATGAGCGATAAGCCACTGCACCATGAGCGCATCGCCCCGACTCGCGGCCACCATGAGTAGGCTAGTGCCATCATCCGAGGAAAGATTGGCTCCTCCCTGAGCGACCGCCGCCGCCAGCTTTTTAGCATCCTTTGCCTGAATCGCCTCCGAGGCCAACACATAGGGCGACTTCTTCGCCGGAGCGGGTTTGGTAGCTGCTTTTGCGCCCACTGTTGGAACTGCTGTTGGCTTTGGGGCGACAACCGTTGGCGCCGCCCGCAGAGAAACCGCCATGCCCAGTGGCAGCAGAAGGGCGAGACCAGAAGAAAGCGAAAGTAACCTCACTGTGTCACCCCACCTTTCGCGGTCCCCACTTTAATCAGCACCACTCCATGAGCGGGAACGAGCGTTTCATAGCTGTCCTTGAATAGTCCCAAATCTTGATGTGCCCACACATCGCGTACTGGTTGATCCCCGCTCAAACCAAAACTCACCCAGTTGACGCGCACCTTGCGCGGCAGGTCAGATGAGTTGAACAAACCAACCGCAAACCGCCCGTCTACCAGTGCTTTGGCGCGTATCAAGCATGGCCAGCCTACCGAAACTGCCATTACTTGCTTGCCAAGTGCATCCTGATTGATGTCCAATACCTCGTCGTTGGTCAGCATCGCCGTTGTGGTTGGATACAGCAAGTTCGGGTCTAAGCGCGCTAAGTCATCCTGCAAAATAAGCGGCGCCGAATACAGGCTCCACATCGACATTTGATACATCTGCTCGCCGGGGGTAAGGCGACTTAAATGCAGCGTCGGATACCCAACGCGCCCCATCATCAGCGCTCCCGGATAATTCCAAAACCCCGGCCCCGGTGGCGGTGGAGGAGTAGGGCGGGGAATCGGCAGGATACGAGGAGCCACTGGCACAGCGGGAGTCGTCGTTCCCGAAGTCGCACCGGGAGCGGGCACTGCAAGGGTGACTGCCCCCGAAGTCGCGCCGGGAATTGTTGTCGCCGGAGCTGGAACCGCGACCGCTGGCACCGTTATTGTGCCCGGAGTTGCGGGCACTGGCGCTGGAATCATCGTTGTAGGAGTGGCTGGCGCAGGAACGTTGACCGCCGGAGCCGCATTCCCCGATGAAGAAGTCGCTGGATTGGCTGGTACAGCAACAGCCGGAGTTCCCGGTGTGCTGGGCAGTACCTTTGTCGCAACTCCGCTTGGTGTGCGCGCGAGCAGACCCGACAGCGCCGATAGCGCCGATAGCGCGCGCGCCTGTGCGGCTGCATTAACCGCATTGAATGGCACATACACCGCCGTATTCATTTTCGAGATGACCAAATTGCTCATCACTTTCCAATCGTCATACAGCCCATTGCGCTCCGACCACACGTTGGCATTCACTTTTTTCGCGAGTGTCGCGACCTCTATCTTGTTCGGATAAGTCACCACTTCCAACGAGGGAACGGAAATAGAGAACACGATGTCGCGGTTGGTTTTGCGAAGCGCCTGCTGCATCGTCGAAAAAGCTGCCTCCATCGCCGCAGTGGTTTTTTCTTTCTCTTCCAGTTGCGGCATGGGCTTGGTGTCCTCGGTGCTGGGCGACCATTCGTAAGTCAGGTAATCCACGCCCCACGCGGCGAATTGCTGCGCGTCCTGAATTTCATGCCCCAAACTGCCTGGTGCCCCAGTGGCCGTGTGTTCCGTCGCCGCCGAATGAATCCCGAACTGTAAGCCGAGCGAATGGAGATAGTCGCCCAGACCTTTCATATTCGGAAAGCGGGTGTTCGATTGCAAATTACCCTGCGCATCCCGTCTGCCCTGCCATGCATCGCCCAGCAAAATGGTCCGATAACCATGAGCCGACAAACCGCTCTTCACCAGCCATCGCGCTGCCTCTCGCACTTTGGCGTCCGATGTCGAACTTCCATACAACTCGTAAGCGCTCCATCCCATTGGCGGTGTGAGTGCCAACGCCGATTCGCAACGCAACGAAATGCTTTTCTGCGCTTTTCCCGCCGCATTACTCGCCGTGAGGCTAACAGCGAATGTGCCCGCCTTCGTCACCTGTCCAGAAATCAACCCCGTTTTGGCATCGAGTTTCAGTCCCGCTGGCAACCCCGTCGCCAAGAAGTTAAGCGGCCCCGCGCCCGTGACCGGAACACGATAAGAAAAAGCGCGGTTAGGCGAAAAACCTAATACCGCTGGCCCATTGATAGCGGGCTTCGAGGTCGCGGGCAATATCGACGGAAAACTGACCGTCTGGGGGATTCCCACTATCGTCGGCGCTATCTTCGCATTGGGATTAAGGCGAATAAATGCCCCCGCCCAGTCGGCGTTATTGCCGTAATCGGCCAACCCCATATTCGTGATGCGCAGTACAAGCGTCTTCGCCCCTGTCAAATCGACCTGAACGAATTTCGAGGCATCTCCACCTTTCATCTCGCCGCTCTCAAAGGCCGTGCGCCCATCGACGAGAACCGCAAACGACACATCGCCCGCTTTATTCACTTCATCGTCCACCCCAACTTGGGCCTGAAATTCCCTGGCGACGCCGCGCAGGTTGATAGTGATTTCGCTCTCGCCGCCCAACCCCACTCCATGAGCGTAAACGACCCCACCAAGCGTAATTGGGTTGTTATAAAAAGACTTTGCTGCCCGCGCCGCGCCAATTTTGTTCAGGGCCAACGGCAGGTTCAGTTTCTCCAGCCACATCGAATTGGGCGGTAAGGTCGAACCCGTCAAATCCGGTTCAATGGCCCAGGCGACTCCGCTGCACAAAAGCGGTAGGCAAAGCGTTGGAAACAGTCGAAATTTCATGAATTATCGTAGGGGCGCCTTGTCCTTTGCCAACTCGACTTCATCCGTCGCCAGAGGATAGAAGAAGGAATCTTGAGGCACGAACACTTTCTTCTGGCTGGGGCTTTCCCAATAAAGGTGAATCAGCGAAGTGCCGCCATCGGTAGCGAGGTACTCGCACTTGAACAGGTACTGCCGCCCCGCCTCGAAGGTGAACTTGCTCGAATATTGAATGGGGCTATGCGGCCCCCACTGGTCGAGCACCAACTTGTGGTCGATCCAAACGCGAATGCCATCGTCCACCGCAGCATAGAATGTGTAGGTCTCCGAATGCTGTGCCGCGATACGCCCTGTCCAACGCGCGGTGTAATCCGCCAGCGGTGGAATGCGTGGGTTCGGCGAGTGGTCGGGCAAAATCGAACTGAACGTAAAGTCGATATTTGCATCCGCCCTCGAAAAGATAAATTCGTTGAAGGCGTTGCCCAAATAATATTCGCCCTTCAATCCCGAACCGTCGCCAATCTGGTTCATGTTCCCCGGCATCGGTGCGGCGGGAAGCGGCTGCTCGCTGCCTTCTTTGATGCCCTCGCTGTTGCGCGCCAAGGTCATTTGCCCCGGTCGAGCCAATTTGGCGGGCACGGCTCTTTGCGCCTCCACGCCCCGCACAGCTTTAGGCTGAGGTTTGGGCGCGGGGGGCCTCACCTGACTCAGCAGTGGTCGGGGGGGCGTGCCGGGCCGAGTGGCAACGGGCGCGTTAGGAACCGCTTGACGCTTGATTTCCAGTGTTTTCGATTTCAGCACCCCGTTGGCCGGAGTTTGAATCGGGTCGATTGTGTCAACCACGCTTCCAATCGGCAAATAAGCCCGCTGCGCCACTGCAAATGGTACTGTGCCACGCGAGCTTGTCGAGCCGATGGTCAACGCGCTCGGCAACGCCTTCTTTACTGGTTGCCCCGCTTGCCCCTGAGGAGTTGGCTCCATCTTCTGCGGCTTGGTCGCCGCTACCGGGGGCGTAGATTGCCCCACATTCGTTGCTGCTGCCGCTCTGGGCGAGGGCGAAACCTGACGAGGTCGTGGTGGAAACAACTGCCCCCAAATTGAGCGAATTGGGTTGCGAGCAGGCACAGCTCTACGCGCCGCCTCTGGTGGTTGAACCCGTGAAGGTGTAACTGGACGCAGCGTGGTACTTTTGCCGTTGTCCGTACCTACTGGTGGCACTGGTGGCAACACCAAGCCGCCGGGAATGGTGTGACCACCAATCGGAGCATCCGGCGGCAACTCCATAGAGGTTATGTTCTGGTCGCCGAGTACGCTGTCAACACCCGTACCATCGTTTCTGGTCTCCAAATCCGAATCCATGTCGCTGCCATCTTCTGCGGTTTCACCGCTCAGCGAACCCCCACCTTCACCCGATCCGGCTCCTCCACCTTCGCCTTCTCCTGTACCGTCACCCTCGCCTTCTCCAGTGCCATTCCCATCTCCGGTGCCGTTCCCTTCCCCGTTCCCGCTTCCATTCCCTGTGCCGTTTCCTTCGCCATTACCACTCCCATTTCCGACACCCTGACCATTGCCACTCCCGCTACCAGACCCACTTCCATTTCCGACTCCTTGGCCATTGCCAGAGCCGCTACCAGACCCATTGCCTACACCCTGGCCATTGCCAGACCCACTTCCGGTGCCGACACCCTGACCCGTACCATTCCCGCTACCGACCCCTTGGCCGTTCCCATTGCCAGTGCCGCTACCAGTCCCAGTCCCAGCCCCAGCAACACCTTCGCCGCCGCCATTGCCAGCGAGGCCTTTTCCGCCGCCTTCGCCTGAGCCTCCTGTTTGCGGGTCTTGTACCCCATTAATCGGTGTGTTGGCGGCATTGCCTCCTCCATTTCCTGTGGCTGGGTTTTGAGGGTTCGTTGCGCCATTATTGGTCGCCCCTGTTGTGCCCGTCTTATCATTCCCCACCTTGGCGTCGGGGGATGTCGCACCGCCCGAATTAGAAGGCGGCGACGTTTGCACCTGCGATTTATCCTCGCTGCGCTCCCGCATTGCCCACCGCCGCGACATTTCGAGGTCCCACTGCTTCACCTGAAACGGAGTCTGTGGCCCCTGCAATTTCGCCGATTGGTCTTGGGGTTTCTGCGGCCCTTTGTCCGTTTTTTCTTTAGCCTCTTTTACGGCTTCGCGGCGCCGTCCCTTATCGCTCGATTCCTTGTCCTCGGAAGAGTTGGGCTTCGGTTTTGGCTTGCGACTTTCGCTTTGGCGCCGTGTCTCGATCAGAGCCTTCAACTGGTTCCGATTCATCTTCACCTGTTGCAAGTTGCGATGCGCCATCAACTGAGCCAGCTCTGCCAACTGGTCTTCGTCCAATGGCGGCCCCGGAATGACTTGCAAATCATCGGAAAGAACGATTTCCAGATTGGTCGGCAGGCTGAACTTCTGGCCGGCTTTGGGCGCCCACATCTTGATCGTCTTCAACACGATCTTAGTGACAGCTTTATGCTTTTTGGGCGGGCGTGGCTTCTCTGGTTCGCCACTTTCCTCGCGCGCCTCAGCCTTGACTTCCTGACCTGCCGCCGCTCCCTCCCCACTACGAGCCGATGTGTTCCGCCCGACCTGAGCCAGTGCGTTGAGTTTGCTCAGCAGTTGTTTCTGGGGTGCCGTCGAAGCCAGCGCCTGTTTTGAGGCATTCTGTAGCGCCTGAGTTGCCTGTGCTTGCGCGGCGCTCGCCGCTTTGTCCGCTGCCTCCGCCTCGGCCAGTTTGGCTTTCAGTTCTGCGTTGGTATTTGCGGCTATAGTCTTGAAAGTCGCTTCTAATTCGGCGGCTTGCCTGTCCTGCTGGGTCGAACCAGTTCGCAGCGAAACTGTGCGAAATGCTCGGCTGCTCTGCGCCACGCTCTGGTTGGCTCTCGCCATCGCTAACCGCGCGCTTTTCAACTCGGCTCTTCTCTGCTCCGCATTGGCTTGCGCCCGTCGCGCCTCTGCCACCCTCACTTCCGCATTGCGTTGCGCCCGTTGCGCAACAGCCAGTTGTGCCTTCGCCGCGCGAAGTGCCGAGGCCATCTCGCGCTGTCTGCGTGCTGTCTCCGCCGATGCTTTCTTCCCCTTCGCCGAAACCCTCACTGCCTGAACGCGCGCCGTCGAACGAGTAGGCGCTTTCGTCGTGGCCATGCGGCTGCGGCTATTTTGCCGTTTCGAGCTGCTCGCTGTTTTCAATGGCCGAGCCGCCGAAGCCTTCTTCTGCGCTGGCGTAGCCTTCGCCCCTAAAGCAACTTTGACTGGAACTGTGCTTTTGGTCGATTTGCCGTCCTTCTTCGAGGTATCCGCCACTTGTTTGGAAGCGGGGCGAGGCAGCGCACGTTGCTGTGGGCGAATTGGCTTTTTCGCGACTGGCTTGGGCTTATAAACCGCCAGCGGAACCGGATGCAGCAATTCGCTGACGCTTACTGGGTGCAGCAGGCTACTGCCGCCGACCGCACATACTGCCACTCCGTTAACCACGAAAGAGGCGACTAAACACTTAATTAAGCGGGGATTGCGAGACATATCCAGTGATTTTTTAGCGAGCCTTGGCTTCGATGGCTCGGCCTTCGTTATCGACGGGTTCGGTGGCAATAAGTACCGGAGCAGGCGCCCCGGATGGCGTTCTGACCTTGTTGATGGAGTCGAGGACATCCACAAGGGTTTGGGTGGTTTGGTTCTTAGCCATATTGACCACCACAACCGCATTGCTGCGGGCGCTCACTTCATCCTGAAGCGACTTTTGAAGCGTCTGACGGCTGATAGATTTTTTGTTCAGGAAGTAGGCGCCACTATTAGTGACGCTCACGATGAGTTTGGGTGTCTCCCCCGTGCCCGCTGTGCTTTTGCCATTTTGCCCGGCGGGCAAACTAACGTTAGCGCCCCGCATACGAATCATCGACAGCGAGGAGAACATGAAAAAGACGAGCAAGAAGAAAATGGCGTCAATCATCGGAATAATCTCGATGCGCGCCTTTTTCATTTCGGGTTTGCGGATTTTCATGGCTATTGGCTCGGTAGGCTTATTAAGTCCCGCTCGCTGGTAGTTGGCTCACGTCTTTAGGCGTCGAAGCCAGCATCACGTTCGCTGGGTTCGCCTGTTTGACGAGGTCGAAAACGCGCGTGAACTGCGCCATCTGTTGATTGCGGTCGAAGTTGAGAATGACCGTCACTTGCGGATTCTTGTTTACCTGTTGCGTTAACAGTGGCACCAGCTGCGCCAATTGAATGTCGCGCTGGTCGATGTAAAATTTGCCGTCTTTAGTCGCTGTCACCACCACTTTCTCACCTTCGGGTTTCAGTTGAAGTGCCGTGCTTTCTGGCAACTTAACCTTCTCCGAGTTGAGCTGTGTCAGCGAAAGGCTCGTCATCATGAAAAAGACGAGCAAGAAGAAAATGGCGTCGATCATCGGGATAATCTCGATGCGCGCCTTCTTCATCTCAGTTCGGGGCAACTTCATGAACAACCTCCGCCTTTTCGCGCTCTCGCAGCGTCGCGAGGATGTTGAGCAACTGCGTGGCGCGCACTTCCATATCCGAAATAATTTCCTTAACGCGCTCGGTCAGGAAGTTATAGATTGGCAGCGTCACGATAGCGATAGTAAGTCCCGTCGCCGTCGCAATCAGAGCTTCAGCCACGCCTCCGGTCAGGGCGCCCGTTTTCGAGGCCGCATCCGGCCCCGCCACCACGTTGAACGAAGAAATCATACCCGTGATGGTGCCCAACAATCCCATCAGCGGCGCCATAGTGATGACTGTGTCCAACACGCCCAGTCGTTTGTGCAAAAGCGGTGTCTGTCGCAGTGCCAGCTCTTCCATAGCGCGCTCGATGGAAGCGTTGTCGAGGTGGCGGTTGCGGATACCGCTGGCGATTAGTTGCGGAACAGGGCCGGGTGTCGCATCGCACAATTTCAGTGCTTCCTCTGTGCGTCCAGCTTCGAGTTCTTTGCGCACATGCCCGACGAACTCCTCGTTGTCAGCGCTGGCTTTACGGATGGCTATAAAGCGCTCGATCATGACGAAGACCGAAGTGCCAGCCAGCACGAGTAGGGGATACATAATCCATCCGCCTTTCAGCAGGAAATCAATGGCGACCGAGAAGATGTTCATTACGGGAACTTTTAAAGTGAGAGTTGGCAGTAACTCGTTAGTTGAGATTGGTATTCTCGAATTGGGCGGGCACAATCAAAGGCCGTGTCGGCAAAACGACACGGTTTTTCTGGGCGTCTTCGTACCTGATTACGGTCAGGATGTTCAGCAAGCGCGTGGCGCTCACTTCCATCTCCGAAATGATTTCGCTTACCCGCTCCGTAAGGTAGTTGTAGATAGGCAAGGTCACAATCGCGATGGTAAGCCCCGTCGCCGTCGCGATTAGCGCTTCGGCCACGCCACCAGTAATCGCAGTCGGAGCGCCGGAACCAGCCCCCGCCACCACGTTGAAAGCGCGAATCATTCCAGTGATGGTGCCGAGCAGCCCCAACAGTGGCGCCATGGTGATGATTGTGTCCAACATACCCAGGCGTTGCTGTAACAGCGGCGTCTCGCGCAGTGCTAACTCCTCCATCGCACGCTCAATATCAGGGAAATCAAGAGTACGATTGGCGATGCCCGTCGCCAGAATCGTCGCGACTGGCCCCGAATGGTTCTGGCAACATTGCAGAGCTTCCGGGAAGCGCCTCGCCTTCAGCAGAGGCTCCAATTCGGCGAACAGCTTTTCTGCGTCCAGAGCGGCTTCGCGAATCGAAAGCCCACGCTCCAACATCACTGTAAACGCGATGATGGATAGACCCAGCAACGGGTACATGACCCACCCACCCCGATTCAGTAAATCGAAACCATTTTGGAAAAGATTCATGCACAGTGCTCAGCCAGAGGCGACTCATTTTTCAATTAAAACGGGGGATTTTCAACTATTTTGGCGAAGCCATAGCCTCGCACTAAAATGTTCAACCCGCGATAAAGGCATGTCAGATGAAGCCAAATTCCCTGATGCTTAATTTAATTTACCGCATATAATCAAACCATCGCCGTGGATGTTTTCACACTGAAAGACATCATTGGAATACCTGAAACCTCCATTTAACCTCTATGTAATTTGGGATGTCACATAGCATTCACTCTAGTTATTGAATGCTTAAATTAGATGTCCCATTTCTGTGTGGTGATTGATATAAAACCATCGGTGTCCACATCTTGAGAAGCCGCCTAAATGCGCAAAAGCCAAACCCCTATTGCGGTGGTTTGGCTTCGATAAGAGAGTAGTTGTTACGTTGAGAGAACGATTGTCATTCCGCCGCGAGCTGTGCGGCTTGAGGACTCTTGCAACTGTCGCTCGTTGCTCTCGCAAGAGCCACACTTATATCGCTCCATATGCCAGAGGTCTGAAATCTCCGATTATGCTCCCATGCCTCTGATGAGGAGAGTTCTGTCGCCGAGAAATGAACGTCTTGAGGAACCATCGCTCCATCTACGACCTCGAAAAAGTAGTCGCGCCCATATTGGTTAACGTGATAATGAGCGATGTATAACCCCAGTTCGGCATTGAAAGGCACAGTCACGACATACGCAGGCGAGATGTTCCATTCGCTGTCACTGTAAGAATAAGCGCACAGTTGGGGCATTGGCATTGAGCCATTGCCGCTATAGGGTGGGAATTTGGAAATCGCCCAGTAGTGGCTCCACGCTCGCCCTGCCGGAAATTTACCTGAGGTGTTTTGCTTGCTGGTGCCGCGCACAATGGGTGTCGCTCGGCTTTTGATCGCTTCAAGATTCAAACCTCGGAAATTGCGGTTTCGCGCGCGCTCCTTGAGTTGTGTGTTTAAGAGGCCTATCCGCATTTTACGCACCTGGGCGCCCTTCCAATCGGCGTAAATAAACACACTGCTAAAAACTATGATCGTTAGCAGTACAATCGCCACAACAACTCTCATTTGCTGGGGAGAAAGAGTTTCATCTTGGGGAGACATAACTCCATTTTATCTCTCTCCCGTTACAAAAGGGGTGTTGATTTTTTTACATCAATTGCCGCTGCGGTTGTGATGCGTAGCGGTAGAGTAGGAGGGCTATGAAACCAGCCAAGCCGTGCCACTCGACCAGAGGAATCTGGTAACTATCGCTTACTGCTCCTACAAAAGTAAAAGGGCCACGAAGTTTCGTGGCCCTTTGTACTATTCCGCTGCTTCCTGCTCTTGCTTGGCTTGGCGTTGCGCCGCCCGAATCTGATCAGCGACTCGGCCTTGCAGGGCGTATTCCGCCCCATTTCTCAGCGTGATATAAGTCGTCCAATGACTCCCACGCAGAAACAACGCCACTTGTTTCTGCTCAATCGCAACAACATCCAGCGGGTTAAATTCAGCCGTGAGTTCAGCCGAGTACATCGGGTCGGCAAAAATGGGGAAGCGCATTGACATAATCGTAGATGCGTGCCTTTAGAACAACAGTTCCAGTTCTTCATCGGTCTGTCTCTCGACAAACTTGGCGAAAGTCTCTTCGCCCTGACGGGTCGTTTGATAGGTCTCGATGATCTTTTTGACGGTGACTTCGAGAATATCGCCGTCGATACGCTTGATGCGGCGGTTGAAGCGCGCATCGCTGCCCAGTGCGCCACCCAAGAATACGTCGAAGTGTTCTTTGAGAACACCGTCCACCTTCTTCTGGCATCCCTGGAAACCGATGTCGGCGATCCAGTGCTGGCCGCACGAGTTCGGGCAACCATTGATGTTGACGCGGAAATGCTCCGCCTCGGAGAACTTCACGTTCTCATCCAACCACAACGCCACATCCTTGGCGCGGTTCTTGGTTTCGGCAACGGCGAGGTTGCAATATTGGATTCCGGTGCAAGCCACCATGCCGCTGTACAATGGCGACGGCGCCACATTGAAGCCCAACGCCGCTACTTTTTGCAGCACAGTCGCGACGTTCTCATTTTTGACGTTGGGGATGTAGAACGACTGCATCACCGTGAAGCGCACTTCGCCCGAACCGTACTCATCGGCCAAGTCCGCGACGCCGTCCCACTGATCCGAAGTCACGCGCCCACCGATGACGGGTACGCCAATGTAGCTCAAGCCTTCCTGAATCTGAGCATGGGCGCCATAGTGGTCTTCGTAACCGCGATAGTTGGTCGGCTGTGGCTCAGCATCTGGCAGTGTGTAGCCCAATACCTTCTCGATTTCGCTGCGGAACTTCTCGGCGCCCCAGTCCGCAACCAGATACTTGATGCGCGCATGTTTGCGGCTCTTGCGGTAACCGAAGTCACGGTAGGTTTGCACCACCGCTTCCATCACCTTCATCGCCTGTTCCTCTTTCACGAACACATTCAAGTCCTGAGCGATGTGTGGTTCAGTCGACAGGCCGCCGCCAACCAATACGCCAAAACCAACACTACCATCGGAGCGCTTGACGCCGTAGAACGAAAGGTCGTTAATTTCGACTTGACCGCCCGCACGGTGACCCAAAATAGCAACCTTAAATTTACGAGGCAGGTCGGCGTATTCGGGAGCCGTCGAGAAGAAGTAGTTGGCTTCGTTCATGAACGGCAACGGGTCAATCACCTGTTCTGGCTCGATGCCCGTCAATGGCGAAGTCACGATATTGCGTGTTATGTCGCCGCAAGCACCGAAGAAGCCCTTGTTCACACCCAGGTCGATTGCGTCGAGTTCTTCCGTGATGGCGGGCATGTTCTCGATGGTGAGCCAGTGCAATTGGATGGCTTGGCGGGTGGTGATGTCGGCGATAGAGTCGGCGTACTTACGGGCAATCGAAGCAAAGCCGCGAATCTGATTGGTCGGAGCGATACCGCCCGCCACTTTGATGCGCATCATGAAGTAACCATCTTTGGGGCGCTGTTGATAAACACCGACCCACTTGAAGCGCTCCATGTCATCCTCGCTAATCGCCGAGAAGCCGTTTTTGGCGTAGTTCTCGACGATGTCCTTCCACACCAGAGGGGGCAACTTCTCGATTTTGATGCGCTCGTTGCGTGTTAAGTTGGCGCGCTCGTCGCCTAAAGCGGCGAGGGTCGCGGGGCGACCATCCTCCACATATTTGAGTTTGGCGGCGCGGAGATTTTTTACATCGACTGACATGATAGTGGTTTTCTTCTAACTCGTGAGAAAAAGGTTAGACCGCATCCAAGCATAATATCCAATACATATCTCTCAAAATGTTTTAACCTTGGGTTATGGCTCTCAACCTTCACTTGGTGCGAATTTTCAGCGTTGTTGCCGAACAGGGAAGTTTTTCTCGCGGTGCCCAGGTTGCCCACATCAGCCAGCCCGCAGTAACCAAAGCCATTCAAGAACTAGAAAAGCAAGTCGGAATACCCTTGCTGGAGCGTGGACGGCAGGGAGTACGCCTCACCGAAGCTGGCCAGAAGTTGCAGGAATACGCGCGCACCATCTTCGTCGCCGAAAGCGCCGCCGAAGAAGAACTGCGCGCGCTCCGAGGCGTAACTGGTGGCACGCTTCGCATCGGCGCCAGCCTCACCATTGCCAACTATTACCTGCCCCCTCTCGTAGCCCGCTTCCACGAAATTTATCCCCAGTTAAGCCTGCGCCTGATGTCCTACAACACCGAAAACATCGAGCAACTGCTATTGGACTACAAACTCGACATCGCTCTGGTCGAAGGCCCCGTCCACCACGACCGCATCGAAGCTCAAAAATGGCGCGAGGACGAACTGGTGGTAGTCGCCGCAGCCAATCATCCATTGGCGAATCATAAGCATCTCACCGCAGCCGACTTAAACGAAGCCACATGGGTAGTCCGCGAATCCGGCTCAGGAACCCGCGAAGTCATCGAAGCGGCCCTTCTGGAACGCGCCCTCCACTGGAAACACACCCTCGAAATCAACAGCACCGCCGCCATCAAACAAACTGTTGCCTCTGGCTTAGGACTGGCGCTGGTCTCGCTTTATTCCGCCGCCGATCAAATCGCCGTAGGCAAACTTTGCGTCCTCCCTGTCTCCGACCTGCGTGTCACCCGCCCCCTTAATTCCCTCCACCTCAAAAACCGTCCCCTCGGTATAGCCGCCCGCACCTTCAAAAAATTCATCTTCGAAGAAGCCACGCAATAAACCCCCGCTTCTCGCCGAACTTAGGGACTCATCGACAAGACCATAATTGGAACTGCTTAGCTACTCCATGCGATGTCAATGCCAGGCAAACAGAGAAATATGACCATATTTGGTATTTTCCTGAGGCGGAATTTAGCGAGAGATCAGGCTATTTGGAATTTGTAAGCTTGAATGTGGGCGGTTTAAAATTATTATTGAAAAAATAATACCAACTATGGTAGAAAATTTGGGTGGGCGGTGTATAATGTTCTCAGCCTTCGCGGAGGGAA
The DNA here is from genome assembly GCA_004172935.1 of bacterium. Classification (GTDB taxonomy): domain Bacteria; phylum Armatimonadota; class Abditibacteriia; order Abditibacteriales; family Abditibacteriaceae; genus Abditibacterium. The sequence continues at coordinate 216,735 of SDZD01000004.1, forward strand.
TCTTCATGAAGTCATTATCGTGCGGCCTTCAGGTCCGTGGTTGAGCAAATGGCTTCTTAGAGCGTTGGGCACAATATCAACCAATCCCATCAGAGCGTCGGCAATCCCAAATCTCGATATTTATGAAAATTGAACTTGACCCACGTCTTTCGGCTGGAACGAAAGAATTTTTGAAGGTGCTCAATTCGCCTGCTCCGCCCGAACTGGAAAAAATGTCGCCTGTTGAAGCGCGTAGCGTTTTGGTTGGTGCGCAGGCTTCAGTCGATGTCGATGTGTCGGGAATCGAAGAGTCGCTGAAAACGATTAGCGCCGATGGTTACACCATTGGGCTGACTATCGTCCGCCCCGAAGGAAGCACGGAAAAGCTACCCGTCTTTATTTTCATCCACGGTGGCGGCTGGGTTCTGGGAGATTATCCGACTCACAAGCGCTTAGTACGCGACCTGGTGGTTCATTCGGGCTACGCGGCGGTTTTCATCAACTACACGCCCACTCCCGATGCGGTTTATCCACAGCAGATCAACGAGATTTACGCCGCGACAAAATGGGTGGCCGAGAATGGCGACGAAATCAACGTGGATGGGACCAACATGGCGGTTGTTGGCAACAGCGTCGGCGGCAATATGACGGCAGTGACTACGTTACTGGCGAAGGAGAAGGGAGGCCCGAAAATTAAATTTCAGGCCATGTTGTGGCCGATTGTGGATGCCAACTTTGAAACCGAGTCGTACAAGGAATTTGGCGAAGAGCGCTTTTTGAGCACCTCTTTGATGAAGTGGATGTACGATTTATACATACCTGACCTGGAAAAACGCAAAGAGATTTATGCTTCGCCTCTGCAAGCAAACGTTGAGCAATTGCAGGGACTTCCGCCCGCGTTGGTTATCACCGGAGAAAGCGATATTTTGCGCGATGAGGGCGAAGCCTATGGACGCAAACTCGATGAGGCTGGAGTAACCGTTACGGCGACGCGCTATAACGGCATGATTCACGACTTCGGTTTGTTGAATGGACTGGCCGAGTTGCCGCCAGTGCGCTCTCTTTTTGAGCAGGTCGGCGCAGAACTCAAGAAGTATTTGGGTTAACCCCATGCCCTCTCCTTTAAAAGGAGAAAAACACATCGAGAACAGTTTGAGGGCGAACATAAAGAAGCCCCCCAACAAAGGGAAGAGGTATAGGGAGTCCTTTAAATTTATGGCTAACCAAATAAACAACAGCTTTACCGTCGTTCTGGTGCATGGCGCCTTTGCGGACGGTTCGAGCTGGAGCAAAGTGATTACGCTTCTTCAGGAGCAGAAGGTGAATGTCGTGATCGTTCAGAACCCGACGACTTCGCTGGCAGACGATGTTGCTGCTGTTAACCGTGCCCTCGAATCGGTGACTACACCAGTTATTCTGGTAGGGCATTCGTGGGGTGGCGTTGTGATTACACAGGCGGGGCAAAGCGATAAGGTCGCGGCTCTGGTTTATGTATCGGCATTCGCGCCTTCCGAGGGGCAATCGATCACCGATTTGTTCAGCGCTTATCCGCCCCCAGCCTGGTTTGGCACAGTGTCGGCGGATTCGGGCGGTTATTTGAAGCTGTCGGCGCAAGGAATCGCGGATTACTTCGCGCCCGATTTGACACCAACCGAAATCGGGTTGGTCGCAGCGACACAAGTGCCATTTGCCGCTTCATCCAACAATGATAAGGTGAGTGTGGCAGCGTGGACGACGAAACCCTCGTGGACTGTTATTTCGGATGATGATCGTATCATCAGTCCAGAATTGCAAAACGCGATGGCCGAGAAGATAGGCGCTCACACGACACATTTGCCAGCCAGCCATGTATCTATGGTCGCGAAACCCGCAGAGGTCACGGCAGTAATTCTTGAGGCAGCTAAAGCTGTAGTCGGTGAGTAAAACAGTCGGTCTTCGCCGATAATGCAGATGCGTTTTGCGCGGCTGGAACGGCTTAGGTTGCGGCGACAGTAAGGAATTTCAAGAAATTCCTTACTGTCGGGCGTTTTTCGCCGATTTGCATGGCTGCACAAAATTCGATGTGAGCGGAAGGAGAAAGGGGGCGAAACACCGATTCTGGATGCGGAAGTTGTTTCGCGTCTTCTGGCAGTAAGGAGATACCCAGATTACTGCCAATTATTGCGAGGGCGCTGCTGAGGCCATCGGCTTCGTAGACGAATCTGGGGGTGAATCCGGCAGAGCGGCAGGTGCTGGCGATGATTTCGTTGCGGCCTGTGAATGTCGTTTCCGAGTAGCCGATGAAAGATTCATCCTTGAGGTCGCCCAGTGCCACCACTTGCTGCCCAGACAGTGGGTGGTGGTGTGGTAGCACAGCATTGAGGGGAATTTGGCGAATGACGGCGATGTCAAATTCGCGCCGCAGTTGTTCGCCGCAATGACCTACTAGCGCGATGTCGAGGCGACCTTCGCGCAGAGCTTCCATTTGAACTCCGGGAGAAAGCTCGAAAAGACGCACTTCGATTTCGGGATGCTGTTTGCCCAGAATCGAGAGTGCAGAACCCAGAAAACTGCCCAAAGCGGGCGTAATGTAGCCGATTGCCAGCGAATGTTTGCGACAATCGCTGAATCGGCGCATTGAGAGCGCGGTTTGGTTGGCGAGTTCGAGCAGTTGGCGTGCTTGCGGAAGGAGTTCGCGTCCGGCGGGCGAGAGACTCCATCCAGCCGGACTGCGCTGGAAGAGTTCGACATCCAACTGCTTTTCCAAGTCTTTGATTTGACGGCTCAAAGTCGGCTGCGTCATGAAAAGCCGCGCAGCTGCGCGGGTGACATTCATTTCTTCGGCGACTGCAACGAAATATTTCAGGTGGCGGATTTCCATAAAAACAACAATGGGGAAGGGGAACGCCACGAGTATATGGGGGCTATGCCCAAAAGGCATAGGTTGTTGCGACAATTGGTATTGGGCACCGGTAATCGACCATCTCAACACTGATAAGTGCGCCCTAACCACCTCCAAGCCCCCCACGAAAGGAACATTACTATGCCCAACATTCTTACAGATACAGATGGCGGTCTCTTGACTGCAGATAACTGCGTAATCGCCTTTATTGATCACCAACCACAGATGACCTTTGGTGTCGATAACATCGACCGCCAGAGTCTGGTCAACAACACATTGCTGCTCGCCAAGGGCGCCAAGCTGTTCAATGTGCCGACGGTTTTGACGGCGGTCGAAACCGAGAGCTTTTCCGGCTACCTTTGGCCGCAACTGTTGGATGTATTTCCGGGACAGGAAATCGTTGAGCGCACTTCGATGAACTCGTGGGACGATGAGGGCTTTCGTGCCGCTATTCGCGCCACTGGGCGCAAGAACGTTGTTCTGGCCGGATTATGGACGGAGGTTTGTGTCACCTGGCCGACGCTCAACATGTTGAAGGAAGGATTCAACGTGTATGTGGTGGAAGATGCCTGTGGCGCTACCAGCCAGGCGGCGCATGATGCCGCGCTATCGCGTATGACGCAAGCTGGCGCGGTGCGCTTGACGACGATTCCGACAGTGCTGGAATTTCAGCGCGACTGGGCGCATCGCGAACATTACACCGACCTGATGAACCTGTTCAAGGAACACGCCGGGGCTTATGGCATCGGGATCGAATATGCCTATACGATGGTGCATAAAGCCCCTCAATCGGCGCAGAAGCCACAGATCGTGCCACCGGCCAGTCACTGAGTCTCGCTATGGATACGCCAGTAACCGTCGCCGCAACGCGCCGTGTTCGCCCCGGTTTTGAGGCGAAATTCGAGGAGGCGTTGCACGATTTCATCGCTCATTCGCACGAAGAGGCGGGACAGGGTGGCGTGCATGTGCTGCGCCCGGCCCCACAATCTTCGTCGCGCGAATATGGCATATTGCGCCGCTTTGAGAATGAGGCGGCACGCGACGCATTTTATGCATCCGAACTTTTTCGAGAGTGGGAGAAAACGGTCGCCCCTCTGGTGGAGGGGGAGACGCGCTACGAAAAGGTTTCTGGATTCGAAGGGTGGCTGACGTTGCCGGGCGAAAAATCCATCGTTCCCCCGCCTCGCTGGAAAACCACTTTGATGACGCTTTCGGGTGTTTATCCACTGAGCGTTTTGTGGCCGCTGGTTCTCACACCGTTTATCGGCTCGTGGCCGCTATTATTGCGCGCATTTATTACGTCGGTGATGATCGTGCTTTCTCTCGCCTATGCCATCATGCCCCTTCTTGCCCGCCTGTTACACCCGTGGCTTCACGCCGGGGAGGAAAAACAATGAATTATCCAGAAATCCTGTTGCATAACGGTCAAATCACGACTCATGATGTGGCCCGGCCCGAAGTTTCGGCGCTGGCTATCAGCGGCGGACTCGTCCAGGCCATCGGTGGCGAAGAGTTGCTGGCAACGGCGGGGCCGCAAACACGAGTCGTCGATTTGAAGGGACGGCGGGCCATTCCCGGCCTGAACGATTCGCATATTCACGTCATTCGCGGCGGGCTGAACTACAACATGGAACTGCGCTGGGATGGTGTGCCCTCGCTGGCCGATGCGCTGCGAATGCTGCGTGACCAGGCAGCGAGGACACCCGCGCCACAGTGGGTGCGCGTTGTAGGCGGCTGGGGCGAGTTTCAATTCGCAGAAAAGCGAATGCCGAGTCTGGACGAAATCAACGCAGCGTCGGGCGATGTTCCGGTTTTCGTGCTGCATCTGTATGATAGGGCGCTGTTGAATCGCGCGGCATTACATGCGGTTGGATACGACAGGAACACAGTGCCGCCGCCGGGGTGCGAAATTCAGCATGATGCGGCGGGGAATCCGACAGGAATGCTGATAGCGCGTCCTAACGCGCTCATCCTTTATAAAACGCTGGCACTGGGGCCGAAGCTCTCGACCGAGGACCAACTCAACTCGTCGCGCCAATTCATGCGCGAACTGAATCGCTTTGGGTTGACCAGTGCGGTGGATGCGGGCGGCGGCTTCCAGAATTATCCAGAAGATTACAGCGTGATCGAGGAGTTGCATCGGCGCGGGCAGATGACACTGCGCATCGCATACAACCTTTTCGCGCAGAAGCCGGGTAGCGAACTGGAGGATTATAAGCGCTGGGTAGGGATGGTCAAACCCGGTGATGGCGACCAGTTGCTGCGCATGAATGGAGCGGGCGAAAACATGGTTTGGGCCGCCGCCGACTTCGAGGATTTTCTGGAGCCTCGGCCAGAACTGGCCCTTGACATGGAAGACACGCTCTATGACATCGTGCATCTGCTGGCGCAAAACCGTTGGCCGTGGCGTATCCATGCGACCTACGATGAAAGTATTTCTCGCTTTCTCGATGTATTTGAGCGCGTGGAGAAGGAAGTGCCTTTTGACGGCATCCATTGGTTTATTGACCATGCCGAAACGGTGTCCCAGCGCAATGTGGAGCGAGTGAAGGCTCTGGGCGGCGGTTTCGCGATTCAGTGCCGCATGGCATTTCAGGGCGAGTATTTCGTTGACCGCTATGGCGCTCAAAAAGCGGAGCAGTCGCCGCCGATGCGCTACATGCGTGAACTGAATGTACCTGTGGGTGCGGGCACAGATGCGACTCGCGTTGCATCTTACAATCCGTGGGTGTCGCTATATTGGATGACGACTGGAAAAACAGTCGGGGGAACAGCACTCTATCCGCAATCGAACCGTTTCGAGCGGGGCGAAGCCTTACGCCTTTATACACAGGGAAGCGCGTGGTTTTCGAGTGAGGAAGCCTACAAAGGAGCACTGGTGCCCGGACAACTCGCCGATGTGGCGGTGCTAAGCGCCGACTATTTCTCGGTGCCAGATGAGGAGATCAAAGGCATCGAAAGCGTATTGACGCTGTTGGGCGGCGTGCCTGTGTATGCGGTTGGCGACTTCTCGAACTTGTCGCCGCTCGAACTGCCTTACAGCCCCGACTGGGCGCCCGCACGTTACTATGGAGGCTGGGGAGCGCCCGGTGGTGTTGCCTTCGAGTCGGGTCGCACAGCAGCGCTTGTCGAGGAACAACATGGGTTGCGGGCGCGCATTCATGCGGCCCTTCACTCGTTCGGTAACCAGTTCGCGGACCATTCCAGTTCGGGTTCGTGTCCCGTTCATCGCTCGGCAGCAGCGAAAGAGTGGGATAATTTCGACGCGAAGCGCTGGTGGAATGCTGGCTGTACTTGCTGGGCTTTTTAAATATCAATGCCCTTCTGGACGAGAACCAGAAGGGCATTTTCATTGGGACCCCGTAGTGAACGGAGACCCATTTATGGTGGGCACCCGGCGAATGCCAGGGGCGCCGTGTCCGTGAGAGATTGCTGCGCCAGCGGTAAGTCACCGGTAGACGAAAGTTGGGTGCTTTCTGGGCCGCGATTTCATATCGCTCGAATCCAGCCGCGAAGCGCAACTTCTATTGGGCCTATCAACTACATTGGGCTAAAAGTAATCTGTCGTGTCGTCACTGCTGTTCCCGCCGCATTATATGGGGGCGTATCGGCTGTTTCGGGCGAAGTAGGGGAGGGCGCCGCCAGCCCCGCACTCACTGCATCGGGCTTATAGAATTTCACATGTCCATCGCATAAAAGGTAGTTGGCCCCATCCATGTGGCGCCCATAGCGCCCACTCCCCGGCGAATTGGCATCGTACCGCAAGTCATTCGCTCGGTTGGGCATGTAGCCCGTCGCATAAAAAATCTCGTTTGGGTTGTACGTCGGGAGCAAATTGTCGTTGCTGCCGTAGCCATTGCCAGCGGGCGAGCCACCGACATAGGCATCATTAGAGGGATTGAACGAAGCTCCGCGCACCTCAAATGCCATCACCGTTTTAGGCGTCTCGGTAAATCCAGCGATCTTAGGCCCGCTCCATCCGTTGATGGGGAATCCCATCGCCGTGTTCTCGGCATAAGAAATAATCGGGTTGCCGCTTTGATTCGGCGTGGTCGGGTCACTGGGGCAGCGAAATATCTGGATGCTTTTTATGTAAGGCGCGACTTGTCCCGCCCAACCATTGCCGCGTGGAACCCCATTCGTCAAAACCCCCACCGGATACTGCTCATCGTAATCCTGCGTGTACTGGAGAAATCCCAGCCCAATCTGCTTCAAATTCGACATGCACGAACTACGCCGTGCGTTTTCGCGTGCCCTGGCGAAAACCGGGAACAAAATCGCTGCCAGAATGGCGATAATTGCGATGACTACCAATAATTCAATGAGTGTGAAGCCATTCGACTTGAAACTGGATGCCTGCTGTTGAGTTTTCATGATGTTCTCCATACGGAAATTGAAGCCAGTGGCAACCCCCACGCCCAGCTCTTTCTGCACAGATACATCTGGCTCTAAGCACAATGGAACCAAACTTAGTACCAATGGGCCGATGCCACACGCCTGTAGCGCCACTTCTGCACTCTTCCGATGACTGATTATACCCATCGTAATTAACTTTCAAACCAAAAATGGTTTTTATTTTGACTGGTAGGTAACAGTTTGCTCCAAATTACCTACTAAACCAGTTTAGCCGGACGGGATTTCCGGAAAAACTGCTCATTTGCTTTTCTCTCTGCCCACAATTTATTCGTATCCGATGACCCCTAAACGCTTCAAATAAAAAACAAACCAAATGTGGTTTAAAAATCGCTTGCGATGGGTATAATGATGGAGTCCTCATAAACAGGAGGACACGATTCTATGAAAAAAGTAGCCCTTGCCGCCCAGATGATCGAAAAGCGCATCGCCCATGCCGATCACCTCGTCGGTGGGATACCCAGTGAGCGCCAACTCGCCGAAGAGATGGGCCTGAGCCGCTCCACTGTGCGCACCGCCATTCAATATCTCGTGGAAAAGGGCACCCTGACGCGCCATGAAAACGGGCGTATCAAGGTCGCCGCACCCGCTGATGGTGCGCGCCACTGTTCTGTGTGCTTCATCGCTCCCGTTGGTTCATCGGGAGATGTCGACCAGTGGCGCGAAAGCGCGCAGGGCGTGCTGCGCAGCGTTTTTCAGCAAGATGATGTCACCATGCGTTCGTTCGCCTACGCGCATTTGGGCGACCCTACCATTCAGGAAGCGCTCGCGGGCTTCGATGCCGCCTTTTTCATCACGCCCGCCGAAAGAATCCCCGCATGGCTGGTCGCCAAAATCAAAGATTCTTCCTGCCGTGTTGTCGTCCTTGACCAGGACGAGAGCGATGTTGGTTTGCCCTCCGTTACCCTGTTCCCACCCGCGATGGAAAGCAAACTGTTCGACCATCTCTACAGGCTCGGACACAGGCGCATAGATTGTTTGAATACCCAGGAGAGCGGAGTTGTCATTCAGGAGCGAATCGCAGCATGGCGCGACTATCTGCAATCTCATGGTCTTCAAGGCCAGTTGCGTTCTCTGGAAAAACGTAGTCCCATCGAGTCCGCCTACCGTGTTGTACGCGATGCCCTTCAAGAAGGGCAAGACATCGCATCGGCGCTCTTTTGCACCACTGGCCCCGCCGCCATCGGCGCCATTCGCGCCCTGCACGAAGTTGGATTGAAAATCGGCAGCGACGTTTCGGTCTGCGCCGTCAACAGCGAAGGCTTGGGCCGCTACCTGATGACATCTCTAACCGCGCTTGAAGCCCCTCCTCGTGCCCTCTATCTCAGGCGAGTCGCCGAGTGGATGACCAGCGACGACCAGTGGCAAGGCCCATTGCTCATTCAACCCGACGACTTACTTCTCTTCGAAGGCGAGTCAACTGGCGTGCCTCTCGCATCCCGCCTCATATCCACACCAAACGCCACCGACCACCAAACTCCGCTGTTAGCCGAGTCCTACTAAACCAAAGGCGCTGAGAGGAAAATGAAACCTGTATAGATTTTATTAGTCTCACTAAAATGAATGTAAACATGCCGCATTCATTCCCGCCGCTCGTCCCCCATAGCGGCCCAGGGCAACAAACCAATCCTTAGTCAAGCCCGTCAATAAGAGTTCATCCCTTTACCACTTGTGGGTGAGGACCGCGAAGCGCAAGCCAGCCTTGTCCCGTCATCTTGAGCATACGAAGTATTCTGACTTTTTCTCAATAAGCCCCCAAAAGATTGAATAAAGATTGATTAATCAATCCTGCATATTTTTAAATGCTTAAACATATGCAAAAACCCAATTTAATCAATCAAAAATGATTGATTGTCCCAAATAATCAATCCCTGATTATCGGGTGCGATTTCCCCCCACAAATCCATGATTCCACGCTCGAATCTCCGAGTTCACAACTCAAAACTAACCACTGACAACTAAAAACTAGCAACTCGAATTCAATTCTCAATAACATCCCCCATCGCCCTATAAACATGATACATCCATTCGCCTTCAAAAAATCGTTGACCCTCTGCCTGTCAACTCTCGCTGCCCTCTGTCTTCTCTTGGCCCTGACTAAAAATTCTGTAGCGGCTAGTCCCCCCGGCGATATAGTCGGTAAGGTGACGGTCGGTTATCAAGGCTGGTTCTGGGCTACTGGCGATGGCACCCCTTGGACCGAGGCGACCAAGAAGTTCTTCCACTTCAACCCCGAACCCGGAATTGAAGCCGATACCAAGTACCGCACAGTCGAGATGTGGCCCGACATGCGCGAATACACCACCTCATTCCCGACTTCTCTTGCTCCTTATGGCAACGGGCAACCCGCCACCATGTTCTCCTCCTACAGCGACCAGACTGTCCAAACCCACTTCCGTTGGATGAAAGAGAATGGTATCAACACGGCGGCCCTCCAACGATTTGGCGGCGAGGTCTGCGACTACCCAGTCGTCAAAGCGACCCGCGACGCCATCTCAGTCAAGGTTATGAATGCCGCACAGGCTCAGGGCCGCAAGTTCTACATCATGTACGACTGCTCCGGTTGGCAGAACTTCCAGCAGAAAATCAAGACCGATTGGACCGATACCATCGTGGGCGCTCTTCATCTCACTAGCTCCCCCGCCTATGCGAAGCAAAACGGTAAGCCTGTAGTCTGTATTTGGGGATTGGGCTACGCGGGCGCCCCCACCACTGGCCCCGGCAACCCCGAATTATCACTCGATGTCGTCAACTGGTTCAAAGCCAACGGCTGCTATGTTATCGGCGGCTTCCCCGGCCAGTGGCGTTCGGGCACAGGCGATTCGCGTCCCGACTTCAAAAGCGTTTACTCCGCCGTCGATATGATCGCCCCGTGGGGCGTCGGTGGCATTCCCAATTACGATTGGACTAAAGCCGACCTCGTTCTTGCCAACGAGTGGGGCAAGGACTATCAGCCGATGGCTTACCCCGGCACATCCTTCTTCTGGGGCAACCGCTCCGGCAAAAACCTCTTCCCCCGCAATCACGGCGATTTCATGTGGGGCTACTTCAAAAACTACCGCCAACTCGGCATCCAGACCTGTTACATCGCCATGTTCGATGAAATCGACGAGGGAACCGCGATATTCAAAGTTGCCGAAGACGCCTCTATGCAACCCACTAATCAATGGTTCTTGCCTCTGGACGCCGACGGAGTCCATTGCTCATCCGACTTCTACCTGCGCCTGACAAACGACGGCGGGCGAATGATACGCGGCGAACTACCATTCTCCGAACAGCATCCCACTCTCCACGTACCCTCAGCCTCTGGCCCCATCATAAACGGCACCTATGAAATCCAGCCCGTAAGTTCGCCCGCAAAGCGCCTGGACATCGAAGCCGCCGCCGATGCTGACGGTGCCAAAGTTCAACTCTGGTCAACCAATGGTGGCCCCAACCAGGCCATGAACATAGTTCCTCTGGGTGGCGATAACTACGAAATAACCCCGCTCTGCGCCCCCACTCGCCGCATACAAGTTGGCCCGCAAGGCATCGACATCCGCCAATCAGCGCCTGGCCCCTCGCAGCGCTGGAAAATCGAGCATCTCGGCGAAGGAATATACGAACTCTCCCCGCTCTCATCCCCCACCATGCGCCTCGCAGCCGATAAAGCCAGCGATGCCCCCAGCGCGAACATCCAACTCGCTCTCTCCAACGGTGGCGAACAGCAAAAATGGCGCATCATCCCAACCATCGTTCCCGACGCCATCTATCAACTCGAACCCCAATGCGCCCCCGGCAAGCGCCTCACCCTCGCGCAGCAAGAGACCGCTAACGGAACTGCCGCTTGCATCTCGACTGCCGATGACACTCCCACCCAAAACTGGAAAATCACCGCCAGTGGTGCTAATTACTACGAACTTTCGCCCGTAAACACCGCGCAACGCCTTGATGTAATGGCGCAGCAAAACGCCGATGGCACCAAAGTAAATTCATGGGAGATCACCAATAGCCCCGCCCAAAAATGGCGTCTGTTAGATATTGGTGGCGGTCTCTACGAACTCGAACCCCAATGCGCCCCCGGCAAACGCCTCGACGTTGTCGGCGGAGCCACCGCCAACGGAACCGCCGTCGAAATTTGGCAAGTCAAAGCCACTCCTCAACAACGCTGGAAACTAATCGCCCACCAAATCGCCAAATAGCTCGTTCAGCCTTTCTATAATCTCCCTATGCAAACCTTCGATTCTCAGGGAAACAGCGGGCAATGGATGACGGGCGATGTAATGGTTCAAGGCGTGCGACTGCATTACACGCGCACCGGAGGCGATTTGCCGCCTCTCGTCCTCGCTCATGGCTTCTCCGACGATGGTTTGTGCTGGACTCCAGTGGCACAAGCCCTCGAAGCGCACTTCGATGTTGTTATGGTCGATGCGCGCGGTCATGGCTACTCACAGGCTCCCGACGATGGTTATAACGCTGCCGAAACTGCGCACGACTTGGCCGGAGTCATTTCTGCTTTAGAACTGCATTCTCCCATCATTATGGGGCACTCGATGGGAGCCTCCACCGCTTTAACCCTCACCACACTCTACCCGCAATTGCCCCGCGCCATTCTCCTCGAAGACCCTCCCGCATGGTGGCGAAAGCCCGCCCCCACAGCTGCCACCAATAAACCCGACAACAACGATTGGCAACGCAATACTCGCGCATGGATATTGGATTTAAAAACCCAATCGCGCGAACAGTTGATAGAAAAGCAGGGGAGGGCAGCACCCTCATGGTCGCAACTGGAAGTCGAATTGTGGGCCGACGCCCATTTGCGCCTTAGCCCCAATGTACTCAACGGTCGCACTCTGAGCGAAGAGAGAGACTTGAGCCTACTGGCAAATATCACCTGTCCCACCCTCCTCATCACAGCAGAGCCAGAGTTAGGTGCCATTGTGACCTCCTCCGATGCCATAGCGCTTCAACAGCTCATCCCCCACTTGAAAACTGTCCACATTGCGGGCGCCGGACATAGCATCCACCGCGAACAGTTCGGCCCATTCATGAACGCTGTGCAAGCCTTTCTGAATGATATTGCCATCCTTTGAGTTTCCGACTACTCACAAAATATTGAAGGTTAATGGTATTCTAGAAACCCTGTCGTAATACATTTGACTCATAATAGGGAAAGTTTGGACGACCAGAAACACAAAATTATCATTGATTTCGTGCCAATATATGAAGGCAGTTGATTTAGACTCTTCTGTCAACTAGAAAGGGGATCTGACGGCTGGGAAATGGAAGCTACTGCTAAAAACAGAATGCCTCTATGAGAAAATGGTCTAATCCCTAGAAGTCGATAATGCGTCTATTCACAGCAAAGAAGAACAAAGCGTCGCTTTTACATTGTTCAATGCATCATCAAGAGTCTCCAACACACTGGCCGAGCCGCGCAATAACTGCCGAAAGATACGCGAAATGGGGTGTTTCTCATGTTTTCGGCTTTTGAAATTATCGGACCCCCAATGGTAGGTCCCTCATCCTCCCACACCGCTGGCGCGTGCCGTTTAGGTTTGTTAGCCCGTGCTTTGCTCGATGAAGAGCCGCGTTGGGCTAACCTTGCCCTTCACGGCTCTTTTGCTGCCACAGGAGTAGGGCACGCCACCGACCGCGCCTTAGCTGCCGGGGTTCTTGGTTTTCCTCCTGATGATGAGCGCCTTAAAGATGCGCTTAAATTGGCGGTTGAACAAAACGTCCCCATCGAAATAGAGGCCGTCGATCTGGGAGAAACGGTGCATCCCAACAGCGTTCGAATTCAACTGCGAGGCGATAGGAACGCGGTAACGATGATAGGGTCTTCAATTGGTGGTGGTGCTGTAATCGCTACCGAGATCGACGGTTATCCCGCCGACGTGCGCGGCCAACTCGAAACTCTCGTTCTGTGGCATAGCGACACCCCCGGCTTTTTAGCCCGCGTCGTCTCCGTTTGCGCCTGTGTCGAACTCAACATCGCCAGCGTCCGAACTAGCCGCCGAGAGCGTGGCGAACAAGCCCTCACCACTTTGGAAGTGGATGGGCGTTTCGCCGATGATGTATTGAGTGTGTTGCGACGCGGGCAAGGAGTGAAGCGCCTCGCACATCTAACTACTCTGCCAGGGTTTTAACACATGACTTACTCTTATCGTACTGCCGTCGAACTACTCGATTTAGTTGAAAAGACTGGACTATCACTGGCAGAAATCGCCGTGCGTGGCGAAACCGAAATCGGCAACCAAACGCGAGAAGAATTACTGGCTCGCATGACCGACTACTACGGGCGCATGAAGTCTTCCGTCGCCAAAGGTCTCGCGATCACCCAACGCAGCCAGAGTGGCTTGTCCGGCGGCGACGCGCGCCGCGTTCTCGAACACTCCGAAAAAAGCCAGGTCAGTGCCCTCGGAACCACTTTCGAGCGTAGCTTGGCCTATGGTCTGGCAGTTCTCGAAACCAATGCTGCCTTCGGTCAAATCGTGGCGACCCCAACCGCAGGAAGCGCGGGCATAGCCCCTGCCTGTTTGTTGGCATGGCAAGAAACACGAGGAGCCAGTGATGAAGACACGGCGATGGGCCTCTGGACTGCAGCTGCAGTAGGAAAAATCATCGGCTACGGCGCCTGTTTCTCTGGTGCGCAGGGCGGTTGCCAGGCCGAAGTTGGCTCTGCCTGTAGCATGGCCGCCGCCGCACTGTGCGAATTGGATGGCGGTACTCCCAAACAGGTCATTCAAGCGGCAGCAATGGCTCTCAAAAACACCCTCGGTCTCATCTGCGATCCCATCGGTGGCTATGTCGAAGCGCCCTGCTCCAAACGTAACGCGCTCTACACCTTGCACGCTTTTGGCGCCTCTACCCTTGCCCTCAGCGGAGTCGAAAGCGTCATTCCTTTCGACGAAGTCGTCGGGGCGCTACGCGAAGTAGGCCGCACAATGCCGCGCGTCTATAAAGAAACCGCCGAAGGTGGATTAGCCATAACCCCAACCGGACTAAAGTTCCGCCCCGACCAAATAGTAGTTCCTCTGGAAGCCCGCAAAAAAGGCTGAGCCAACCAGTGCTCTCCCCCTCCGATTGAAAGCAGATTGATAGCCCCAGAATTTATTCGGGGCAAGACAAATTCGTATCATGCTTCAAATATAATGGCAACACGGTTGCATATGTTTGGGCTACCATAATCTGCTAAGCCCCGAGCATTACTTTGGTATTACGTCGCAAACCGTCCTCAACAAGCTCCGTCTGAACGACCGGCCAAGTGTCGTGAGTAACCTGTCAAATCTATCTTTCTTTAGTCGAAGTTAATGGGTTTGCCGGTAATTGTCTCGGCCAAAAATATGCTCAGTCACAGGCGCAAAATGACAACTCTCTCACCCGCAGGTGCAAAATCCGTAAACGATAAAATCCGCCCGCCACAAGTTCCTGCGTGGACGTATAATCGTCTTAGCTTGGGGGAGCGAAAATGAGGCGCCTGAAATTTTCCCTGCTTTTGATCGAAGATAGCGAGGTCGACTACCTCATCTTGAGCGAACTGCTGACGGAAATCGAAACCATCGACATCGAGGTCGAGTGGATGCCTGACTACGAGCAGGCTCTTCGATCTCTTCCCCATGCCCGTCACGATGTATGTTTGCTCGATCATAATCTCGGCAAGCGCACCGGGCTTGAGTTGTTGCAGGGGCTGGCGGGGCAATGCGATGTCCCCATCATAGTGCTGACGGGCAGTGAAAACTACCATATCGACGCCGCTGCCATGGCTGCTGGCGCCACCGACTACCTCGTCAAAGGCAATCTCACCCCATCCCAGTTGGAAAGGTCTATTCGCTATGCCATCCAGCACAAATCCAGCGAACGTTCGTTGATTCAGGCCCAGCGCCTCACCCAATCCATTGTCGATAGCCTCCCCGATAAGATCGCCGTACTCAATAATCAGGGTGTGATTGTAGCCGTCAACCAGGCTTGGACTGCTCTAAGCCCTGACAACTGTTTTCCCGGAGCCGGAGATTCCGTAGGAGTCGACCTTCTTTCTAAATTCACCGAAATTCTCGAGCCTGAGATGCAAGTCATTGGCGAAGGAATACGCGGCGCCATCCAAAGCGGAGCCGTAAATGGAGACAGGCTTTACTCCCGCCAGTTTCCATGTACTCACCACGCCCAGCAACAATGGTTCGAACTCAATGTCTCCCACCTCAAAGGCAGCAACCCACCTTTGGTGATGCTGGCACTCGAAAATATAACCGATCGACACCAAAACGAAGAGCATCTCCGCGTTAGCGAAGCGAACATGATTCAGGCTCAGGAGATGGCGTCACTGGGAAGTTGGGAGTACATCCAAATGTCTCCGAACGGCACATCCGCTCGTTTCTGGTCGGACGAAACATTCCGAATCCTTGGCTACCTTCCCCACGAGGTTGATCCCACCTTCGAAAATTTCCTCCGCGTCATCCATCCAGACGACCGCGATTCTTTCACCAACTATCTGGAGCATTATAAGGACAGCCAAACTTCGTTCGTCATCGACCATCGCTTGCTTCGTGATGATGGTTCCGTGCGTTATGTTCAGGAGCGTGTCGCTCGTGTCACCGATGCTTTGGGCACGACCATCAAGTGGGTGGGTACTGTTCAAGATGTCACCGAGCGCACCAGAGAGGAGGCACAGTTTCGCTTCCAGCAAACCTTGCTCGAAGCCCAATCAGAAGAGTCCTTGGACGGAATTTTGGTCGTCTCGCCCACCGGGCAGGTACTCTCCTGTAATCAGAATTTTCTGCGCCTTTGGAGCCTTCCGCAAAAAGTAATGGATGATAGAGATGGCGAGACAATCGTTAAGGCCATCTATGAAAAACTCGGCAACCCCGAACAATTTCTCGCCACAGTTCACTATCTCTATGGTCATACGCAGGAGCGCAGCCACGATGAAGTCGAGTTGTTGGATGGGCGCGTCCTTGAAAGGCACAGCTCCCCCGTTGCCGACTCGGATGGCTTTTATTATGGCCGCGTCTGGTACTTCCGCGACATCACCGAAAGAAAGCGCGCCGAGCGTGAACTCCGTGACAGCGAAGCCCGTTTCAAGGGCATCGTTTCAAACGTGCCGGGGCTGGTCTACCAATTCGTTTCAAAGCCCGACGGCACTGTCGAATTTCCGTTTATAAGCCAGGGCAGTGTGGAGCTGGTCGGATTGAAGCCAGAGGAAATCCGCAATAACGCTGACCTTCTTATGGGCCTGACTTATGTCGATGACCTGGAAAGTTTCAGCCAGAGCATCGAAAAAGCGGTTTCCAGAAAAGAGCCTTGGCACTGGGAGGGACGGCAGCAATTGGCTTCTGGCGAAGTCAAATGGGTTCAAGGCGTATCGCATCCCCGCCAACTCGAAGACGGCAGTACCTTATGGGATGGACTTCTAATCGACATCACCAAGCGTAAGGAAGCCGAAGAAGAGCGAGACCGCTTTTTCACTCTTTCGATTGATATGTTGGCCGTCGTAGGGCGCGATAGTCGTCTCAAGCGCTTCAACGGCGCATTCGAGAAAACGCTTGGCTACTCTGACGAAGTGTTAAGGTCGACCCCTCTTCTGGATTTCGTCCATCCTGACGATCTGCAAGAAACCATTACCCACATGGGTAATTTCGAGACCGGAACAGCGGACGTTGACTTCACCAATCGTAATATCTGCCACGATGGCTCCATTAAGTGGCTATCATGGCACGCCGTGCTATTCGAAGGTCTGTTCTATGTTGTAGCCCACGACATAACCCCTATGGTTAAGGCCGATTCCGCGCTACGGCAAGCCAACGAAGACTTGGAGCAAAGGGTTGTTGTGCGCACCAAAGAACTCGCGACCGCTAACGAAGAACTGCGCGTTGAGAACGTCGAACGCCAGATGGCTACCAGCGCGCTCCGCGACTTGGCCGAAGCCTATCGAATTGCCAAAGAACAATCCGAGGTTGCCAACCGTGCCAAAAGCGAGTTCCTATCGCGCATGAGTCATGAATTGCGCACCCCGCTCAACGCCATACTCGGCTTCGGCGAAATTCTTCAGGGGGCGGCCTTAGGCTCCGAAGAAAAAGAACACGTTGGGCAAATTATCCACGGTGGTTGGCATCTTCTCGATTTAATCAACGAAATCCTCGATATATCGCGTGTCGAAACTGGTGCCCTCGATTTGTCTCTCGAACCCGTTTCCTTAAACGACATCATCAACGAATCGTGCGCTCTGGTAAAACCGCTGGCTGCCCAGCGTAATGTGCGTCTCGACACCGGGGCCATCTCAAATCGGCCATATTTCGTGATGGCAGATCGGCAACGCCTAAAGCAAGTTATCATCAACTTGCTTTCCAATGCCATCAAATACAATCGCGTTAATGGACAGGTAGCGCTTCATTGCGATTCAACTCCCAATGGGCGTCTTCGCATCGCGGTTCAAGATACTGGCGTGGGAATTTCTTCGGAGGATAAGAAGAAGCTATTCGTTCCATTTGAACGACTGAACACAATGGAGTCCGCCGTCGAAGGTACTGGTCTTGGGTTGGCTCTATCCAAGCATCTCGTCACGGCTATGGGAGGTCAAATCGAAGTAGAGAGTACAATCGGCACAGGCAGTACCTTCCTCATCGAACTCGCCGAAACGAATGCGGACGAGAAACCTGTAACTGGAGGGAAAGAAAAGAAATCTCTCTCTGGAGAAGTGCTATCCAGAGACTTGGTCGTGCCCGACCGTTCTCATTTGGTCTTAAGCATCGAAGATAATTCAGCTAATCAACTTCTGCTTCAGCAAATCTTGGCCCGGCACCCGGAAGTAGCCTTGATGAGCGCCTCGAATGGTAAGCGCGGCCTTGGCCTCGCCATCGGCCACCGTCCAAGCCTCATTCTGCTTAATTTGAATCTCCCCGACATCTCTGGAGAAGAAGTCCTCGGTCATCTCAAGCGAGACGTCATCACAAAAGATATTCCGGTAATTGTAGTCAGTGCCGACGCTATCCCACTTCGGGCCGAGCGGCTTCTTACTGCGGGAGCACACGCATATCTAACCAAGCCCTACAACGCAGAACAGTTACTGGCGGCGATAGAAGCAGCGCTTCAAGTGCCCCAACCGGAATTGTTATCAACTTCAAATGCCATTTCTAGCCCATCAGTTGCAGAAATGCCAATGCTCCCGCAACCTGAATCATCACCAGAATTTCGTCCCCTTCGGATTTTGGTCGCTGAAGATAACCTCGTCAATCAAAAAGTAATTTCTCTGCAACTCCAGAAATTGGGCCACCGACCTTGCGTTTGCAATAATGGTGAAATTGTGGTCGAGGAATGGAAGAAGGGGCATTACGACCTCATTCTCATGGATTGCCAGATGCCCATCAAAGATGGCTATACCGCGACTCGTGAAATCCGCCTTCTCGAAGATGGTAAAAAACACATTCCCATCATCGCGCTCACGGCCAACGCAATGGCCGAAGACCGCGAAAGGAGCTTGGCTGCGGGGATGGACGGCCACCTCAGCAAGCCCCTCAAACGCGATGAGCTACATTCAGTGCTGCAAAATATCAGGCGTTGAGTTCAATTCGCCAGAGGATTGCAAACTCTGGTGTAACCCATATCTTCTGTCCTATTACGCCGCCACAGTAGAAATAGAAGAAACGGGTCTGACACACTGCTGGCTATGAATGTTTTGATCATCGAAGATTCCCCTGCCATTGCGCGCGCCCTGCGGGATGCAACGCAGGAAGTCGGATACGCTCCCCATGTTGAACACGACGGCAAGGCAGGCTTCCTGCGTGCCCAGGCCGAAAACTTCGACCTCATCCTGCTCGATTGGATGCTACCGTCCATGAATGGCGTCGAGGTTTGCCGCCAACTCCGCGAGCGTGGCGTTAAGTCGCTCATCCTCATCATTACGGCCCGCGACACTCAGGAAGACAAAATCATCGGCCTTGATGCTGGTGCCGATGACTACATCGTCAAACCCTTTCAGGTCGGCGAACTGTTGGCCCGCATGAGGGCGCTCCTGCGTCGTCAAGGGCAGGGCAGTGGTCAACCCGTCCTCAACGTCGGCGACCTCCACCTCGACCCCGCCACTCGTCTCGCCCGCCGCGCCCAAAAGAACATCAATCTGTCGGCCACCGAATACTCGCTGCTCGAATATCTCATGCGTCACGCGGGCCGCACCCTCACCCGTTCGCAAATTCTCGAACACGTCTGGCAATACGATTTTGGCGGTTCGGACAACGTCCTCGATTGCTATATCTCCTACCTCCGCCAGAAAATCGACAAGGGCGCCGAGATGCGCCTCATCCATACCGTGCGCGGAGTCGGGTTTCGCTTGGGAGTCGAGTAATCATGTTGGCTTCGATGAGGGGACGCCTCACGTTGGCGTTCGCCTCGTTCATCGCCCTCTTCATGGTGCTGCTGTGTTCGGGAGCTGTGTTGTACGCGGGGCGTCTCGAAGCCGCGCAATTGGCTGAATCACTCGAATTACACGCCGAAAAATACCGCCACGACTTGAACGACGAGCGCCAACAACCCCGAACCCCGCGCGACTGGCAGGTTTTTCTCAACCGGGAAAACAGCACTCTCCGCGATAGGCCGCTTTCAATGCTCGTTCTCGATAAGCAGCAGAGAGTAGTCGCGCGAACCCACGGTAACGGCCCTGTGTGGCCTTTGAGCGGCGACTGGCTCGTTGAAACCGTCCAAACTCGCGACTTCACGCTGATTCTGGCCGCCCGTTGGTATTCGACACAGCGTGAGATGCGCCAACTCACTTGGACTCTCGCTCTTATTGCCGTGGGAGTAGTGGTCGCGACAGCATTGGGTTCGTGGCTCCTCGTCGGGCGAGTTCTATCGCCCATCGACAAACTGGCTCAGGGCGCGCGCACCGCCTCCGCCGAAGACTTGCGCGTTCGGCTTGCCCTGCCTTCGCGTGATGCCGAGGTCGTCGCTCTTGTCGCTACCCTGAACGACTTCCTCGACCGTCAGGCCCGCACTGCTCAAAGCCGCGAGCGCTTCTACGCCGCCGCATCACACGAACTACGAACCCCTATTCAGGGCCTCACCGCCTTGCTAGAAGTCGGACTGTCGCGCCCACGCACCGATGAGCAATGGCATGAACTGGGAGGGGAAGCACTACAGGAAAGTCGCCGCTTAGGCGCCCTAGTCCAAGACCTACTGGCGCTCAATCAACTTGAAAACCAGACCGTGACTCCACCCGCCAGCGAAATAGACATCGCCGACATCATCGAGCGTATGGTGGTGCAACTGCAACCCCAGATTCAAGCCAAATCGCTCCACCTCTCCCTCGATTTACCCGACGATGCTCTGGCAAATATGCCCTGGAGCCATGTCGAGATATTATTGCGCAACCTCATCAGCAACGCCATTAAATATGCCCTCGATGGAACTGACGTTCGTATTCTGTTGCGCCGCGAAGCACCAACCTTCTATTTCTCCGTTTGGAACCGTGCCGACCTACCGCCCGACTTGGAAGCCGACAAACTATTCGAGCCGTTCTTCCGCCTCGATGAAGCCAGGCAGTCCACGACCGAAGGCAACGGTTTAGGCTTGGCCTTAGTTGCCTCCATCTGTCGAGTTAATGGTTGGAAACTGCAACTCCACCCCGAAAATCACGGTCTACTGGCCACTGTCGAACTCACCGAAAGCGAAGAAAGCAAGAACCTGTGAACCTTACAGACAACTCCCATCTGGTTCTCATAATTCTCCCAGAAAACTACGTCAAATTTAGGTGTTAGTTGGCGAGAGCTTCTCGCCCACGGGGAAAACACTTCCATGAAAACCAACATCACTTTGCTGCGCTTTGCCACTGCTACCTCCTTTCTGGCCCTTACCTTTGTTGCCAACGCTGCAACCCCGTCCACAAAGCCAGCGCCCAAAGTAGTCGCCCCTAAAATGACGACCGCCAAAATAGTGGCAAAAACGCCCGCCAAAACAACGACGCGCACAAGCACAACTGGAAAAGCTTCGCTCGCTACCACAACCCACGCGAAGCACTCCTCTCGTATGGTTCACCATACGAGCGCCAAACCAAAGCCAGTTCAAGCTATCGCGAAACCAGTCAAAGGCTAAAACCTCTGACTTTATACCCCACAGGGACGAAGCACCGAAGCCGATTAACCTTGACTTCGGTGTTTCGTTATTGCCATGAAACGTTTCGTCTTCCCCTTGCTTTGCGCCTTGTTCCTCCTCTTCGTGTGGTTCAATCGCGCTCAGGCCGATTCTTTCTGGCACGTACTCAAAGGCGCCTCGCTGCTACCACTTCTTGTTGCGGTCTCACTACAAGTCGGTACTCTGCTCAACCAACCTGCGCTCTTTCAATCGCTCTATACCCTCGTAGGCATCGAAGTAAAATGGCGCGAACTCCTGCCCGTCGTTTTGGCGGGCCGCTTTATCAACGTCGTTGCTCCCGCAGCCGGATTAGGTGAAACGGCTCTTCTATTCGAGCAAGCCAAAAGGCGCGGATGGCAAGCCTCGCGCGTCGCCGTCGTCACCACACTCTATTTCGCTCTCAACTTCGCCGTATTCGCCCTCATTCTAGTAGCTGGCTTCGCATTTTTAGCCGCAAGAGGCGACCTGAAAAGTTTCGAACTAGTAGCCG
This sequence comes from bacterium, assembly GCA_004172935.1. Lineage (GTDB taxonomy): Bacteria > Armatimonadota > Abditibacteriia > Abditibacteriales > Abditibacteriaceae > Abditibacterium. The sequence goes on from SDZD01000004.1 coordinate 238,592, forward strand.
CAGTCCCTTTGCTATTGGGCCTTTGCGCGGGCATTTTTATTCTCTTCTGGATTGCCCGCCGTCCCGAGGCCTTCGCACAACGCGCTCAGCAACTCACGCAAAAACTGCCGCGCCGCATACGTGACCGCTTCGACGTTCTAGCCTCTCCCGATGAGGCCGTAATGAACTTTTCGGCTTCCCTACGTTCATTGCCCACTACACGCGCTGGTTGGGTTCGCCCCATCATTCATGCCCTGTTAGTCGATCTCCTTGAAATCGCCGTTCTAGGGGCATGTATGGCTGCATTCAAAGTTCCAGTTTCGCCAGCGCTCCTACTCGCAGGTTATGCCGTTGGGACCCTCTTCACCATCGTCTCAATTTCTCCGCAAGGCTTGGGCGCCGTTGAGGGCGCCCTTGGCGCCACCCTTGTTTCTCTGGGCCTTCCACTCACTCAGGCTACCGCAATTGTCTTGCTGTATCGCGGACTTAGTTTCTGGCTCCCTCTGTTAGTCGGCTTGGCCGCCACCCGCGTTTGGGCGAAAAACCTCGCCCTTTCGTCGCCCCCTGCCGTCGCTCCCCAAATGCCTTTACCCAACCAAAACTCGCGCTGATTTGCGTTCTCAAGAAACTCCCAGAAAGACCTCAGAGTACGTCCAGAACGCCCGTTCACACTGCCCAAAGTGCAAACCACCGAGATGGATACTCCACTTCCCAACGACGCAGAGCAGAACTCTGAAAATCCGCCTTCTCTGGCGGATTACTCCTCTCGCACGCCTCGCCGCATTAACCCCATTTGGGGCGCGCGACTGCCAGCCATCCTGGTTTTCTTTACTGGCCTCGTCAATATCTGGTCTGCCATTACCCCGGCACTGTCAGGTCGTTTGGCATGGCTCGATCTTGTTCTACCCTTCGATGCCCGCAAACATGGCGCTTTCACTGCTGCACTATTGGGCTTCGCCTTGTTGTTGTTGGCGCAAAGTCTGTGGCGACGCAAACAGGTGGCCTGGGCGCTCACTCTGGCCTCGCTTCTGGTTTCCATCCCAATCCATCTCTTCAAAGGTTTCGATTGGGAAGAGGCGATTGTTGCTCTCGCCATCATTTCCATTTTGTGGCTGACTCGCCGTAACTTCGTGGCACGCTCTGACGCCCCTTCGCTGAAACAGGGAGTCTCGGCCTTGGTCTTCGCCTTCATCGCCACGCTCGGCTACGGCACTGCAGGATTCTATCTGCTCGATGAGCAATTCAGCGTCAACTTCGATTTAATCTCCTCGCTCCGTCAAACGCTGCTCATGTTCACGGAGTTCTCGCCCGCCCAGTCTCAGCCCATCACTCATCACGGAGCCTGGTTTGCCGATTCGATTTACGGCATTGCCCTCTGCTCTTTCACTTATGCCGCGTGGATGTTTGCGCGCCCCGTATTGAATCGCCAACCCGCCACTACCACCGAGTACGAAAAGGCCCACGAAATTGTGCAAGCCAACGGCGCGACAGCCTTCGCCTTCTGCGCCTTGCTCCCCGATAAGCGCTACTGGTTCTCCGATGGCGGCAGCGTAGTCGCCTATGCCGTGGTCGGTCGCGTTGCGGTAGCGATGGGCGACCCCATCGGCCCTACCAACGACCAGAGCGCCGCTATCCTCGGCTTTACCAAATTTTGCCACTCGAACGATTGGCGCCCCGGCTTCTACGAGGTCTACGACCAAAATCTCGCCGCCCATCGCGCTGCGGGCTTGCAAACGCTGCGTATCGCTCATGAAGCCGTCGTCGATTTGCGTAACTGGTCGACAGCAGGAAAATCCGGCAAAGATTTCCGCGCCATTCCTAACTCCTTCGCCAAAAGCGGTGTCGTCGCCCGAATGCACGAAGCCCCCCTCTCCGACGAACTGCTGGCGAAATTGCGCGAGGTTTCCGACGAATGGCTGGTTCACATGAACGGCAGCGAAAAAGCCTTTTCTCTCGGTTGGTTCGATGAAGACTTGCTCCGCGATCATCCCGTCATGACAGTCGAAGAGGGCGACACCATCTGGGCGTTCGCCAACCTCGTCCCCTGCTTTCAACTCAACGAATGCACCATCGACCTTATGCGCCGTCGTCAGGACTGCCCCCGCAACACGATGGAGTTCCTTTTCCTCAGCCTGTTTGAGTGGTCTAAAAGCCGTGGCTATGACACCTTCAATCTGGGACCATCGCCATTCGCCGGAGTCGGTGAACACGACGAAGACCCTGCCATCGAGCGCGCTCTGAATGGTATCTACGAACACATGAACCGTTTCTACAACTTCAAAGGGTTGCACGCTTTCAAGCAGAAATTCCGCCCAATCTGGCGTCCTTTGTACCTGACATGGGATGGTAAAGGTGGTTTGCCCCTCGTTGCTGCTGCCATAATCCGCGCCGATTCCGGTCAGGATGGGTGGTTCGATTTTGTAATGTCACTGCGTGGAGGTAAAAAATGAAAAACGTCGTTTCTCCCGTTCCATCCCCGAAGCGCGACGCTCCCCAATACGTTTTCCCACCCTTTTGGGGGCGCCTCGAAGCACGCATTCTGCGCTTTTTCTCTTTCCGATGCGCGCGCTTGCCCAACTATATTCTGGCTCTTTTCTTTGTCTGGATGGGCGCCCTGCAACTGCTTTCGCCACGCGCCGCATTGCAAAACTCGCCCCTTGATTTTGCCGCACAAGTGCTTTCTGTTGCCTCCGTTGGCCGCATCTCCTTCGTAGCTGCTCCCCATTTCGCCGCCTTTCTCGAAATCCTGTGTGCCCTCTGTATCCTGTGTTTCGCGAGTGCCCGCCTCACAGGCTTCGTCCTGTTTGGGCGCCTCATCTGGGCCATTGCTCCTCTCTTGATGTTCCGCGACGATCTATGGCGCACAGCATGGGCACCTTCATCACAGGGAATTGGCGTGGTGGCATTCCTTGTTCCAATTGTGTGGGCGCAGTCGATTGGCGTTCAAACGCGCTGGGTTCTTCTGGCTTCACGCCCCGAAACAAGTCAGTGGCTTCAGGAAAGCGAAACTCAAATTCGCGCCCGCCAACTCGCCTGGCGCCGTGCTTTGATTGTAGGTATCCCATTACTGGCCGTCACATCTCTGGGCATTAAGGCCATCTGGCCGCGCTATTTGGTTTGGTTTCACGCCCGTCAGGAAGCCGCCGTCCTCGATGAACATCTTACAGGCAAGTTGATAAAGAAGTCGATGCCACCATCGGTCTTATTAGGGGGCCGCAAAATCACCACCTGGGTTTATCTGCCGCCGGGCTACGATAAATCAACCCAGCGTTATCCTGTCATCTATGTCATGCACGGAATGCCCGGCGAGGTGCGCGATTGCTTCGTGAAAGGCCGAGTGCAAGACAGCGCCGATAACCTCATCAAAACGCACCAAGCCTCCCCGTTCATCATCGTTGGCTGGGACGCACAAGGCCCCGGTGGCCCCTCCGATGTAACCAACTTCTTGGACCGCCCCGGCTACCCGATGGAAAGCTTCATCACGCGCGAACTGGTCCCTTACATTGACCGCACCTACCGCACCATCCCCGATGCCCATGATCGCGCTCTTGATGGCATTTCGGCAGGAGGCTACGGCGCCGCTAACCTCCTACTCAAATACCCCGAAATCTGGAAAATTGGCTCTTCGCACAACGGCTTCTTCTCGCCCGACGACGATACCGAAAATATGACCGCCATCCTCGGCGCAAAATCGAAGAAGTGGGCCGAAAACGACCCCACCCAACTGTTAAAACAGCGCTCCGCCACCGACTCACTCCACTTCTACGGCGACATCGGCGATGGCGACGATCTGCAGAGCGAGTTCGTCGCCTTCGGCAAAAAGCTGTCCGCACGCGGCATTCAAAACGAAATGCATATCTTCCCCGGTCGCCACACCTGGGAATTTTGGAGCCAACATTTCAACAACTCCTTCCTCTTCGCCAATAAATGGTTCACCTCATCGCCAAACCATTCCCTTTAATCTGAAAGCAACAGGCCCTGAAGATAATTATCTTCAGGGCCTGTTGCAATTTTTAATTCTTCCATCCAGCGAAGCGCACCTGCATTGTTCGCGAAGGCGAACAGTTGTCGCAAAGCGACTTATAGCCCCCGAATTTATTCGGGGTAACTAAGACCAACTCTTATTGATGAACAGCAGGGAATCGCGGCAGTTCTGAGTGATGACACGCCACGCATGGGCCTTAGTGCGCGATATGGCATCGACATCCACGCCTCGTGTTTTCAATTCGTGCGTCATCGTCTGATAGCCATCGTAATCCTCTTCTTTGGGACTGGCATCAAGATAAACATGCAAATTCTTGGCTTCAGATTCCGGCAGATTTCGACAATCCGCTTATCGTAGCAATACAGCCCCGGCACCGCGTACGGGCTCTTGGGTTGTGACGGCTTCTCCTCCAGACTGATGGCGCGACCCTGACTGTCGAACTCAACCACGCCATAGCGCTCCGGATCGCTCACCTGATAGCCGAAGACGCAGGCGCCTTCCGGCAACTGAAGCGCTTCGCGGAAGAAATCCAGTTTCCCGTAGAAGATATTGTCACCGAGGATGAGGCACACCGGGTCGCCAGCGATGAATTCCTCGCCGATCAAAAAGGCCTGGGCGATTCCCGCCGGCTTTGGTTGCTCTGCGTACTCGATTCGCATCCCGAGCCGCGCCCCGTCGCCGAGCAGGTCGCGGAACTGCGGAAG